>NZ_CAMYBV010000005.1 GCF_947254095.1 uncultured Mobiluncus sp. | reverse complement strand
TTTCTCTGCCTCACGGCACCGGCAAAACCGCTCGGGTCCTGGTTTTTGCCGTAGGTGATAAGGCCGCTGACGCCGAGGCGGCGGGCGCTGACGAGGTCGGTGGGGACGAACTCATTGAGAAAGTTTCCAAAGGCTACACCGACTTTGATGTGGCCGTGGCGACCCCTGACTTGATGGGCAAGGTCGGTCGCTTGGGTAAGGTGCTCGGCCCGCGCGGCCTGATGCCGAACCCCAAGACCGGTACCGTCACCATGGACGTGGCGAAAGCGGTCAAGGACATCAAGGGCGGGCGTATCGAGTTCCGCGTTGACAAGCACGCTAACCTGCAGTTCATCGTCGGTAAGTGCTCGTTTGAGGCCGCCCAGTTGGCCGAGAACTTCCGGGCTGTGCTGGAGGAAGTCGAGCGTCTGCGCCCCTCGACCATCAAGGGCCGCTACATCACGAAGGCTGTCATCTCAACGACGATGGGTCCGTCGATTCCGCTGTCCTTAGCGACTAAGGAATAAGCACTTTCTTCATTGTGGGGTCAGGGGCAACCTTGGCCCCACAAGTGTATTTAAAGCTCAGTCTGGCCCGGTTTTCCTGTCGTTTCGCTCGCGCCGGGGCGAGCGCCGGCGCCGAACATATCGGGCGGGGCTGCTCCGAAGGGGTGGTCTTGTCTAAATGCGCACAAGGGGCAGAGCTCGCCCGTACCGGCGGGGAAACGGTTGTGACACGAGGGGCAGACTTTCGTTTTCACTGCTGCCAGGGTTCGGGCGGCCCCATTGTGGATTTCCGCCCAAGTGGGGTGGCCTTGCACCGCCAGGGTGCGGGGCGGGCACAGTTTTAGGCAGGTGCCGTCAGCTTCGCAGCGTGCCAGGTCTTGGGTGAGAGTGAGCAGGTTGGCGTCCTCGGGATCAGGTGTGAGAGACAAAGCCTGGTGGGGACACGCGGCGACGCACACTCCGCAGACGTTGCAGCCGCTGACCTGCAAGGTCCATGACGGTGGTGGGTCCGGCGGCGGCTCGCGCACCCCCAGCAGAGCAAAAGCCTGCGCGCTGCGTTCTTGCCAGTTGGCGTTCAAGTCTAGGGCGCACGTGGTGGACAGCCCTAAGAATGACCGGCGCGACACCCCGAGACGCGAAACCTCAACCCATTTTCCGGTAAACCTGCCCTGATGCGGTTCATCCCACAGGCGTAAGCGGCCGGGAAAAACCTTGTCGCCGAGCTGCAACAGCCGACTCAAGCCCCCGTCTCGTGAACAGGGGACAAAATCGATGCGCCCCACACCCAGTGCCAGAATCTGGGCGAGCGAGCCCAAAGGTGCCTCGCCCCAACAAGCATCGTAGTGCAGTGCGCAGGCCCGGCGGGGTACACGCGGTCGGGGGCTGTGGTCGCAGGCCAGAATCAGGGTTTCGGGAACTTCACCAGCGCTCAAAAAGCGCAGCAGTTCGCGCAGAGAGTCTTTCATCGGGCGGGGTTTTCCGTAGTGTGGTCGTCAGGATTTCCGGGTTCGCTAGGTTCGCCGTGTCGAGCGGGAGCGGCAGTGTCCACCGCGTCACGAGCCACCCCCGGCACTCCCGGATCGCCGAACTTACCCGCCGCAACGCCCTTGTGACCGGGCATAACGCCTCGGTAGGGAGCTGCGAACCCCGACACCACGTCCGCGGAGGCGGGCAACTCCCGGGTGGACAGAGTCACGCACCAAGACGCGAAAGTGGCGTAGCTCAGGGCCTCGACCCCCTGCATCCAGGCGGTTTGCGCCTGTGCCTCGGCCTCACGCAAAGTCGCGGGAACCCAGCGCAAAGGGTGTTCGGCCGTGAAAGCCGTGACGATGTCGCGCACGCGGGTATAGTCCTCAGTCCGGCCCTGTTCCAGCGCCGTCATCATCTGCTGGCAGCCCTGAGACAGAAAAGCGAACTCCAGCCCCAGGTGGTCGTCCGGTTCGGTGTGCAGCCGAGGAACCTGCAAACCCAGGCGGGCATAATAGCGCCGGACTTGAATCGTCTCGGTATCGAAAACCAGCTGCTCCTCACCAACATGAACCGACTCGAAAGGCGAAACTCGGGCGCTGGCCGAAACCCCGTAGAGGAAGTCCTGATCCATGCGAATCGTGTCATCGTCCTCGTGACTTTCCCAAGAGCGTTGCAGCAGGTCGGTGCCGCGGGTGTGGGCGGTGTGGGCGTCCGTCTGGAGGTCAGCGAGTTCGGGGAGGGGGGACGGTTCAGACCAAAAGGGCCAGTCCGAGAGTTGCGAGTAGATGTCGCGGCGGGTGTCCTCGGTGGCGTGACCCAGGTGCAGCCGGCCCAGAACCAAAAAAGACGCTGCAAAAGCATCGAGATAGGGGGTGTCGACGCGCTGACTCATGGGTATCTTCCTTCTGTCATAAAGCGTGGCTCCCGGTTATGCGCCGGGAGCCACCGAGTTTTCTCTTGGACCCCGGTTAGGGTGCGATAACGTTTTGCACTGTATTCAAGCCTACATGCCACAAGCCCTCGTAGTGGACGGCTCGGCCCATCAGTTCGCTGATGAAAGCCAGCAGTAAGGAACCGCACAGCAACACGGTCAGGGTGGTCGTGGGCTGCGAATGCAAACGAATCTGGGTGAAAGCAAACACGCCAGCGCCGATGACGGCGATACCTAACAGAATCAGGCGGCAGGTCAGGAAACCACCCGAGATGACGTCGGCAACCTGCGCCGCCGCCCCGCCCTGCTGATGCAGACCCAAAAGGTAAGCCGGGTAGGTAATCATGATGACGATGCCGCTGGCCGCGCTCACGATGGTGAGGATTTGCATGGCGGAGTGCACCAGCGACTTCAGGTCGTCGCTAATCTGGCCGACCGCGAGACGTGAACGCCACCCCTTTGCGTCGGTCGCAACTTCGGTAGCGGACAGCGCCTTTTTCCACACCAGCAGCAGGCTCAGCGCCACCGCGAGCGGGCCGGTCAACAGAGCCGAGGCAAAGAAGAACACGGGAACCGCGGGGGTGTGCCACGCCGGAATGGTCCTGACGGTGCAGTACACCCCGCTCATCGCGGTCAGCAGAGCCAAGCCGCTTAGGGCGGTGAGGATCGCCAGCGCATCGCGGATGGTGCGGCTCAGCCACTTATTCCACTGGCACGCGGCGAAAACGAAACCGAAACCGCCGAACAACACCCCGCTCAGCAGTTCGCGGCTGAGCCACGAGGAGCCGACGTGCAGCAGCGTGAACGGGGCGTGGAACGGGTCGTTTAGGTGGAAAAATGCCGCGAAGAAACCGAGAATCAGCAGCGGTCCGACCGCGAACAGAGACGTGTCGGTCACCCGGTCTATGGCTTCACCAGGCAGTTTGCGGAGCCGTCCTCGCAGTTGGACAAACCCCAGAGCCCAAAAAGCCCCGATTGCCATCTGGGCGATGACGGTAAACAGAATCATAGGGAGTTCTTCCATTTTCAGATCTCCTTCGGGTTGGTGATTTCGCCGGTGGGCTGATCCCACGGTTCCGCGTCCCGGTGTGCTTCGATGACCAGGTGCGGTTCCGTCAAGGACGGGTCGGGCAGGGGGGCAATACCGTTGAGGTTACCGTGTTTCTTACGAAGTTCCTCGATGGGTCCCCATTCCAAAGCGCGCGAGGGGCAAGCCGCGACACAGGCCGGGTCTTTACCCTCCGAACGGTAGTCGTAGCACAGGTCACACTTCGACATGTGGCCGGTCTCCGGGTTGAGCTGGGGTGCGCCGTAGGGGCAGGCCCACTGGCAGTAGCGGCAGCCCACGCACTTCGATTCGTCCACATATACAGTGCCGTCCTCGCGGCGGCTCATCGCGGTAGTCGGGCAAACCTCCATGCAGATCGGGTATTCGCAGTGGTTGCAAGAGATGGAGACATAGTAGGCAAACACTTTCGGTTGGAAGGTGTTGCCCTGGACTTTCCAGGTGCCCCCGGAGTATTCCGCGACTTTGCGCCAGTGCACGCCCAGCGGCAGGTCGTGTTTGTCGATACAGGCAATCTGGCAGGCTTTGCAGCCGTTGCAGCGGGTCTGGTTGAAATAGAACCCGTACTTGGCGCCAGCTTTGGTGAAGTTTTCAGCCATGATGTGTCCTCCTAAGCCTTCTCAATTTCCACGGTGATGGTGTGTACCGCGTTGCCGTGCGCCAAGGGCGAGGGACGCAGCGAGGACAAAGTGTTGGTGTTTCCACCAATGTCCACCGGAATATCGGGGTTGGCACCGGCCGGGGGTTTCACCTCGGAGGCGTCGACCGGATGGTACCAGGCACCTTGAGGCAGGGAAACGACTCCGGGAGCAATACGGGGAGTGACTTTCGCTTCAATCCTCACGGTGCCGCGGTCGTTGTAGGCAAACACCAGGTCGCCGTTCTTGATTCCGCGAGCCTTGGCGTCAATCGGGTTGATCCAGATGGTTTGCAGGTGAGCCTCCCGCAGCCAATCCACGTTTCCATACGTCGAGTGCGTCCGGCCTTTGAAGTGGTGGCCGATACATTGCAACGGGTATTTGCCGGTCATGGCGGCGGCCGGTCCGTCCCAAGTCTCAACATATTCGGGCAGCGGCACCAGCCGGTCTCCCTCGGCCTTTTCGCGGAAGTCGTCAAAAGTCCACTTGGTGGCCATCTGTTCGATGCGCTGGGAATAGATTTCGATCTTTCCGCTGGGAGTGGGCAGGGGGTTGGCCTGCGGGTTCGTGCGGAAGTCTTCCATCGAGACAACCGGCCCCTCGTAGCGACGGTAGACGCCCATCTTTTTCCATTCCTCAAAGGTGGGCAGTTCCGGGTCGTCAGCGCGTGCGGCGTCAATCGCCTCTTTCAGCCAGCCCTCGCGAGTCTTGCCCTCGGTGAAATCATCCTTTATGCCCAGGCGGTCGGCCAGTTCGGTGCAAATCGTGTAAACGTCCTTGCACTGATACAGAGGTTTGATGGCTTGCGAGGAAACAATCCCGTACGCCATCGGCGCGCCGTTTTCCCCAGCATGATAGTCGCATTCCTCAGCGGCAGAAGTGCCGGGCAGGACGTAATCGGCGTAACGGCAAGACACCGTCATCTGAATGTCGCAATCGACAATGAGTTCGCACTTGGATTCGTCCTGGAGGATTTTCACAGAAGCGGCGTTTTCTCCGGTCTGGTTGACCAGCGAGTTTCCGCCGTATTGCCACACCATCTTAATGGGGACTTCCAACTTCGTGTTGGTGGGAGTGCCGTTATCGTCGACCGGGACTTTAAAGTTGCGCACCCCCAGTTCGGGCTTTTCCATTACGCCCGAGTTGAACGTGTCCATCTTTTCGCCGTGCTCAATCGCGTCCAGCCACGAGAACACCGAGATAATCTTCATCGACGGGTTCGGTTTCGAGGAGGTCAGGTTCTTGCCGACCCCGAGGGCGGGTGAGGATTCCCGGGCGCCGTTACCGCCACCGGGGATACCCACGTTGCCGGTCACGCAAGCCAGCAGGAAGATAGCGCGGGCAGTATTTTCTCCGTTGGCGTGGCGTTGCGGACCCCAGCCCTGGGTAATCGCGCAGGGTTTCGCGGTGGCAATTTCACGAGCCAGCTGGCGGATAGTTTGTTCCGGCACGCCAGTGACTGCGCTGGCCCACTGAGGGGTCTTTTCGATGCCGTCCTTTTTCCCCTCGATGTAGGCGCGGTAAGACGCATTCGCGGGAGCGCCGGGCGGCATATGGGCCTCGTCAAAGCCCACACAATAGGTATCCAAGAACGCTTGGTCTTGCAGGTTTTCCTGGAGCATGACGTGAATCATGCCCGCAATGAGAGCCGCATCCGTCCCCGGACGCAACGCCACCCACTCGTCCGCCAAATCCACCGCGGTTTCGGAATAGCGTGGGTCGATGATGATGGTGCGCACCCCGGAAGCCTTTTTTGTCTCCAACGTGGTGAACGTCAGTCCGCCCCCGCTCATGCGAGTTTCCAGCGGGTTGTTGCCAAACATGACCTGCAGCTTTGAACGCGCCGCGTCATCGAGCGAGTTCGATCCAAACCAAGTCCCGTAAAAGTACGGGTAGGCGGTGGTGATTTCCGTGGTGGAGTAGTCGGAATAGTGATCCAGGTAGCCGCCCCAGCAGTTCATGAGGCGGGCAAAAGCGGTCACATCCGGGGGCCACGAGGTCGACACGACAGATCCGAGGGTGCCGGTGCCGTAGTTGATGTAAAAGGCTTCGTTGCCGTACTTGGACTTGATTTCTTTCATCTTTTCGGCGATTTCGTCCAGGGCTTGCTCCCAGCTGATTTCCACCCATTCACCGGCGCCGCGTTTCGTGCCGGGTTTGCGCTTCAGCGGCTTCTTTAGCCGGTCAGGATTGTAAATCCGGTGCCGGATGGAGCGACCACGCACGCAGGCGCGCACGGATTGTGAACCGAGTTCGTTCGTGCCGGTGTCATCAGGCAGAACCCGCACCACCCGACCGTTCTTGACCTGCAGCTGCAGTGGGCAGCGCGAACCACAGTTCACGGTACAAGCCGACCACACCAGCTTGGTGTCGTCAGATGCGGCGGCGTTGGCTGCCGAAGAGCCCGGCAGCGAGCCTTCCATGCTCAGCAAGGTTGCGGTTCCAGCAGCCACACCGGACCATTGTAAAAATGACCGCCGGGAAATTCCCGAGGTCTTTTCGCTCTGTTGTGCCATAAGTGTTCCTTTTCCGCAGTTCAAATGAAGCCACTTTGCTTCTGGATTTATATTACACGCTATTGGACACGTGTTCAATAGAATGTTGCGTAATTCTTTATTAATGTTTCGGCTTGTCCGCGGGTTGTGTCACAATAAATTTGTGGCAAGAAACGAGCCTTTGAGTTTTCCGACCGGTGAAGTGGCGATGGATCCGCGCTATGCCCGCGCGCGGGCCAGCCTGAACGACGCTATTTTGCGCCTCTGCGCCACCCGGGCTCCGGAAGACGTCTCCGTGTCGGAACTGACAAAAGCCGCGGGCGTGTCTCGGGGCACGTTTTACGCCCACGCCTCCAGCCCCGCCGAACTGTTAGCCAAGTGTCTGCTGGCAGAAATTCATGAATTCTTCCCCGCTATTGGTCAGCTGCTCAGCGCCAGCCGAGAAAACTACCTGCTGCGCTGGCGCCAGATTTATATCGAACTGTTGGAACACATCGCCAGTCACGCTGGGGTGTACCGCCATATTTTCCTTGACGTGCCCTCGTCGGGAACCCGCGGCTATTTCAGCGACTACTTTCACCAGTATCTGCGCCGCTACGTTCTGGATTACGTGACTTATTCCGGCGAAAACAACGGCGACCTTTGGGTTGCCATGGCTGCCGAACAGCAGGTACAAAACACTTTCGTAATTATTCGTTCCTGGCTGCAAAACGAAATGAAAACCAGTCCGGAAGTCGCCATCAACACGTTCATGAGCCTGGCGGCGCCCTGGCAGTTCACCAAGTTCGACCAGCCCGGCGCCACACTCAACCGCCGCCGCCACGCCATCGAACAGCTCCTGCACCCCTAGTGCGTTCGCAAGGTCAAGGGAAGGCGTAGATTTGGCTCCGGGGAGCCAATGTGCTAGTCTATACGAGCCTAAGACCGCCGGTCCGATTGGATAATTCAGCGATAGCTGAGCCTGCGCAGGAAACGATAAGCGAATCACGAACGGTGACCCACCGACCTTGTGCAGGGATAAAACCCCACAGAGTGTGGAAACTGTAACTGTACGCCCCGGATCTTGCGCCCGGGGCTTTTCTATTGCCCGAAAGTCCGTGACGCCGGCTGAAAACGGAAGGAGGGCTCATGGCAAGGCCTGATAAAGTCACAGATGTGCAGTCGCTCGCGGCATCCGCGAAGGACTCCACCGCTGTTATTTTGACCGAATACCGTGGTCTGACCGTAAAGCAGATGAAAGAGCTGCGTACCTCGCTTGGGGTAGGAGTACGTTACTCCGTAGCGAAGAACAAGCTCGCGAAGCTGGCTATGAAGGAAGCAGGGCTGGAGGGTCTCGACGAATATCTCGTGGGACCGACCGCTATTGCCTTTGTCCCGGCCGATGGTGATGTCGTTAGCGTTGCCAAGGCTTTGGATACCTTTGCGAAAGATAACAAGGCGCTGGTTTTGAAAGCGGGCATCATGGACGGAGAATTCCTCGATGCTGACGCTGTTAAGAAACTCGCTTCCCTGGAATCCCGCGAAGTTTTGCTGGCTAAGTCCGCTGGATTGCTCAAGGCGCTGCAAACTCGCGCTGCCGGGCTGTTCCAGGCTTCCGCCTCCAAGACGGTTCGTACCATCGACGCCTACCGCGAAAAACTCGCGGCCTGAGGCGCTTTACTCTAGACCTAGATTCAAAAAGAAATGCGCTCGCCCTCGCGAGAGCGACGCCCGGTGTACAGAAACCACCAGGCGGATAAACCGAAAGGATGCCGAAAATGGCGAAAATGACTGTTGATGAACTGATCGACGTGTTCAAGGATATGACCCTGATTGAGATCTCTGACTTCGTTAAGAAGTTCGAAGAGGTCTTTGACGTGACCGCTGCTGCTCCGGCTGCGGTGGCCGTGGCGGCTGCTCCGGCTGCTGGTGGCGAAGCCGCTGGTGGCGAAGAGCAGACCGAGTTTGACGTAGTGCTCGAGAACGCTGGCGCCTCCAAGGTTCCGGTTATCAAGGTCGTCAAGGCTCTGACCGGCCTGGGCTTGAAGGAAGCCAAGGACCTGGTTGATGGCGCTCCCAAGGCCATCCTCGAAGGCGCCAAGAAGGAAGACGCTGAGAAGGCCAAGGCTGACCTCGAAGAGGCCGGCGCCGAGGTTACCCTGAAGTAAGTTTAGCTTCGATAATCGGGTTTATCCCGAAATCCAAGGATTCGTCATAAACGGCTGTTGAGCCGGTAATGACGAATCCTTGGTTTTTAAGTTCGTTTAGCCTTGAGTCGGCGACTTGATTCCGGGTTTAGTTTCGGGCTTAGCCGGGTTTAGCGGCTTGAACAGCCTGTTTTGAATCGCAGCCAAGGCCTCGTTGTATTTCTTGGTCAGAATTTCGGCCTGAACCTGCGGTTTCTCCTTATTCTCCGGGTCAATCCGCATCATATCCAACAGGTTCGTTGTCGGTTTTCCGTCTTTGTCCTTACCGGGCGTGAACAAAATCGACAGGGTGTTGTTGGCAGCGAAGGCGTTGGCGAGGGCGTCGACCTTCCGCAGGGAGGCCTCGTCGCCCTTTTCCTCAGCGAGTTTATACATCTGGGTCAGCACGCTCTTTTGGTCGCCGCTCAGCGAGGATGTCAGACCGGAAATGCGTGAAGAGTACTTGTCAAAAGCAGCCTGAGGGTTACTGGCTTCCGCCCTGGCTTCTTCGTGTTTGATTTCGACAATGCGTTTCCACACTTCCAGCTGCTGATCCTCTTGCAGATGCGGATACTTTCCGACCCGCCCTTCGTAGAAGCGCACCATTTCCTCAGCCACGTCACGGACCTTACGGTACGGTCCACCGTCCATAGAAAACACGCCGTCAATCATGCTGCGAGCCCGAATCTCGACAAGGTCTTTCTTCGGTGGCTCTTTCGCCTCTGCCTCCAAGGAATGCCGGGCGGCGACCTCGCCTTTACGCCAGTTCAGGTAGCGCTGAGCCAGCGGAGACATCTCCACAGGCTTACCGTCATCAGTGTTCGGCGTGCGCGAATAGGCGTGTACGAGTTTTTCGAGGTCTTGGAAATGAGCTAGGCTGCGGGTGTTCTCTCCGCCCCAGTCCGTAACGAAGCTCCAGTTTATGGCGTGTTCGGAGATGAGGTTGTCCTTCATGGCCGCTGAGGACAAGGTGCGCAGGGCGACCTCATCGCGCTGCAAAGCTTCCGCATCATCCCTGGCGGAGTTGTTCCGGGTGTTAAATCCGTAGCGACGGATGGAATCCACCAGGTAGTCCCGATTTGAAACTCCATGAATGTCCTCGCGGGTATCCGCCGCCTGTTGAGCGAGACTTGCCACTTCATCGTATTCCTGCAGACCTGTCGACCAGGAACCTCGCGTCGCGATGTCAACCATTGCCGAAGCGAGGGAATGAACTGCGCCGTCCTCACTCATGCCGTGGTCATGGGCATAAACAAAGAGATTAGCAATGAGATTGCGCTGCTCGTTAGTCAAAGCGTTGGCGGGAATGTAGCCAGCGGCGAGACCGTAGCCGTCAACCGACCTATCCAAACTGCTAAAGCGAGGAATAACCGGAATGTCAGTGCGATCGAGATTCTCGGTCATGCCAAAACAGTGCCTCAGCATGGCGGCCCAGCCATCGTAGCCGTCAATGGCAGAAGAAGTGGCAAGCTCGCCGCAGACGTGCTTTTGAGCATACGTCCCGTTGGTTGCGGTCGGATCGAACACGGCTTTTTGGGGAGATTGCTGCGGGGTTGGGGAACTAATTTCAACCGTATCCACAATGGGCTTTCCCAGGCCGGTTGTTGGTGCCGACGCTTCCTGTGCGGGGGCGGAATTCGAAGGCTTTGCCTGCGGCTTGATTCCGTTCATCGCCGCGTAATTACTCAGTCCAATAGCATCCATGCTGACCACTTCCATCAAGAAATCCTCGGGTGGGCAAATTCCACCCACGTTTCCTATCGGTCGCAGAGAGGGGTTTATTAGCTTTTTTGCTTTATTGGTTTAAATCCGTTGGGCACTGCAGATGCAGTGCCCAACGTGCATTTACGGATTTGCGACCGGAGGTTAGCCCTCGACCGGCAGGTCGTCCGTCTCCGAGTTCCGGTCGGGAATCCCGGTCGGAGTCTGGGAAACCGGGAGCTTCGACACATCAACGGGGTGGAGCAGGTCGATGGCGATGCCTACCGCGACCCCGGCCAGAGCGGGGGTCAGCCAGCCCATTTGGACACTGCCCAGCGGAAGGATATGCAAAACGTCTTGCAGAGCCTGCTGCCAACCGCTGACGTTCTCCCAATCCGGCAGCTTGAAAGTCGAGATGGCTTCAAAAATCCCGATGATGGTGGCTACCCACGCGGACAGCCGGTAGGTCCAGAAAAGCTGGCGCTTCATGGTGTAATCCAGTAGGGCGATGAGAATCAGGCAGATAGCCGGGGGATAGGTCGCCAAACCAATCGTCACCACGATGGCGAGGATATTCTCTAAGCCCAAGTTGGCCACCAGCAGGGAAACCACTACGTGAATCCCCAGCATGGCCGACCGATGAACCTTCGGGAACAGGTCGCAGAAGTATTGGGTCGAGGCTCCCATCAGCCCGGTAGCGGTGGTCAAGCAGGCCAGGAACACGATAATCGAGAACAAAATCTGACCGACCGGACCGAAAATCATTTGCGCCGCCAGGGACAGGCCGGCAGCCGGGTTAGCAATCTCCTGGTCAGCCACGCGGGTACCCACGAATGCCAAGCCGGTGTAAACAATGGCTAGGGACGCTCCGGCTATCCCGGCGGTAAAGGTCGTCGCCCGGAACACGGAACGCTTTTCGTTGTAGCCGTGAGCGTGCAGCTGGGTAATGATAACGACGCCGAACACCAGGGAGGCCAAAGCATCCATCGTGCCGTAGCCGGTAATCAACCCGGCGGTAAAGGGCGAAGCCTGGTAGGCAGGGTCAGGGTGGAGTGTCTCGACACTGGGCAGTTTAAACATCGCGATGGCAATCATCACCAGCAGCAAAATCAGCAGTGCCGGGGTCAGGTACTGACCGATACGATCGAGCATCCGGTCGGGGCGATTCAGCAAAATCAGCACGATGGCAAAGAAAATCAACGAATAAATAAACAGCCCGACATGATTCGCGGCGGTCTCCCCGCTCTGGGCTCCGAGGCTGGTCAAAGGCCGGACAGCCATCTCCCAAGACACGGTCGCCACGCGGGGCATCGCGTAGAGCATCCCGCAGAACAGGAATACGGCTACGGTCAGAATCAGGCCCGGAATGTGTCCGATGCGGTCCGCAATCCGCCCGGCTCCATAAGCATCCGTCGAGGCCGCCATCATCCCCGCCACCGGGAACAGTACGCCCGTCAGCAAAATACCGATAACCGCGGGGATTACGTTGGCCCCGCCGCTGACGCCGACTTGGAACGGAAATATCAGGTTGCCGGCGCCGAAAAACATGGCGAACAGGGCAAATCCGGAAACTAAAAGGTAGGTGTCGAAGCCTTTACGGCTAGGGGAATTCATATATATAGCCTTCCTGAGGGGTGGCAATTTGGCGGGACTTTCCCGGATTCCAAGCCTAGCACAAGTCGGATTTGCCAGGAATTTCCCGGTTTCTCAAGGATTTCAGGGGAGCCGGGTTGGTGAAGGCCGGTCATGGTTGGTGGAGGGCGGTGAGTGCGGTCGAGGTCGGTGCGGGTGGTGGCACAAGACGGCTGGTGGTGCGATGGCACGAGGCAGCGCGTCGCCCGGTGGCGCGGTGGTGCGAGTTCCTCCGCCCGCGCCAAGCTGGCTAACAGCGCAGTTCGTGGAACGGAACTTCGGCAGCCCGCAGACGGGCGGCAGTCAGGTCAGCGATAGTGTGTAGCCCCTGCTCGCCAGCCGGGCCGGATGTAGCCGAGCTAAACGGCTCTTCCAGTTGAATCAGGAAAAAACGCCGCCCGGTGGCGTGCGCAGCCTGCCCGGTGGTGCCTGAGCCGGCAAAAAAATCCAGAACCGTGTCGCCGGGGCTGGTAGCGGCCTCGATGAGGACTTGCAACAGTCCCGTGGGCTTGGGGGTTTCAAACAGTCCGCCGAGCCCCAGACGCTGCAGTTCCCGCTGCCCTGAAATCGTAGAGGGGCCCATGACCAGGTCTTTTAGGGCAGTTTCATGAAAATTCCGGATTTTCGTATAAATCTTTAGGCTACGGTGCGCCCCCCGACGGTGAACCTGAAATTCCAGGTCAGCGTAATCGCGTTCCACCTTGGCTCGCGACCAGCGCCAAGCGTGATACTTCAGTCCCGGTTTCGCATTCGGGTGGGGGTGGGCGCTGACCCAACCGGCACCTGTCAGTTCGGAGTCAGCGGCCCCGACCTCGCTGGTGCGCACCGCCCCGGTCTGGGGGTGATAGTGAATGTCGAACACCATCGAAGGGGCGGTGACCTCGTTGAACTTCGAGTTCGTGTTGTACAGCTCGTTCTTGGTGACATAAGCCCCGCGCGCATCGTGTTTCACTTGGCGTTGGGGCAGGTGATACACGGTGGGCATGAGTTGTTGCAAAAGCTCGGTGCGACCGCGGAGCTGGCCCACCTGGGCGGCGTCGCGGGAATAAGTCAAGATGTATTCGTGTGTTCCGGCCGGTCCAGCCCCCAACTGGCGGCCTTTCAGGTTAGAGACCCACACGAAGTTGCCAATCAGATTTGCGGTGCCAAAAATGCGGTCCATCTCGAGTTTCAGTTCGCACAGTTGGTTAAAGTCAATCGAGATAAAGATGAGACCGTCAGTGCTGAGCAGTTCACGCCCCGCCGCCAACAGCGGACTCATCATGGCGAGCCACTCGTCCTTAGCGCGCCGGTCGTGGTAGGCGAAAGTGTTTCCGGTGTTGTAGGGCGGGTCGATGTAAATCATTTTCACTTGTTGCCCAGCCCTGTGCAGCGCCCGCAAACCGGCCGCGGCATCGGCACGCAACAGCCAGTTACCTTCCCGAAAATCGTCCACGAAAAAATCCTATCCAGGCAATCGCCCTTCACCGGGAAAAATCGCCGACGAGCCCGGGAAAGTCAGAACCGGCGCTTGGGGTGGGACACAGAAATAATGGCGCCCTGGGGCAAAACCTTGTTCGGATCCAGGGAGGCCGGCACGGTGGCGACAAAAGCCTGGAAAGTCGGGGGGCGGCGCTCAATGAGTTCGAGTTTCCCGCCATCGGCTTCGATGAGCTGTTTCGCCAGCGCCAAGCCAATACCGGTCGAACCGTGCCCCGAAACGCCCTTCTTAAAAATATCCGGGGCGATTTCGTCGTCCACCCCCGCGCCCTCGTCGCTGACCTCGAAATACATGCCTTTCTTGTTGCCGCTCATTTTGGCGCGCACCGTGGTCGTGCCCGCCCCGTACTTCAGCGAATTCTCCAGCAGGGTGGCGATGACTTGACCCAGCGAGCCCGGCGTGGCTAGGGCGGGACGGTCGGTTTCGTTGCGGAACACCAGCGGGCGATTCGCCGCCCGGAACTGGTTTTCCCACTCGTTTTGCTGGTGCACCAGGAATTCGTCCACGTTAATCGCCTGGGTGGTGCCTCCGCCGGCATTCTGGGAGTTGCGTTTCAGGTCCTCGACCACGCCGGTCAGGCGTTCGAGCTGTTCCAGGCACTGTTCGGCTTCTTGCTGGACTTCCGGTTCACTGCTGATCATCTGGATTTCTTCCAGCCGCATAGACAGGGCCGTCAGCGGGGTGCGCAGCTGGTGGGACACGTCCGAAGCGAACTGGCGTTCCGCAGCGATACGCCCCGCCAGGTTTTCGCTGGCCCTAACCAGTTCGTCTTGCACCAGGTCGATTTCCTCAATCCCGGAGGGGGTCACGCGGGGACGCACCCCGCCGGAACCGAGCTGTTCAGCTTGGGCGGACAGGTAAATGAGCGGCGCCGAAATCCGGCGAGACGCCCGCAACGCGATAAACGCGCCGACCAGGACTGATGCCCCCACTCCGGAAAGCGTCACCAAAACGAACACCACGGAACGCGAACGGGCGTTGTCTGACGAAGAAATGACCGTCAGGGTGGCTCCCGTGGCGGTCTCGACCCTGGAGATGAGCGGGAAAACTGGGCGAGTCCCGAAGCTCAGGTCGCGCCCGTCTTGAGTGGTGACTTCCACCCTGGTGTCCGCCGCGCGTCCTGGCCAAAGCCAGCTGGCCACGGTCACGTCAGTCACATAGTGGCCGGTCAGGGACGTGCGGTCCAGGGCGAGCGCGTATTGTTTAGCGGTCGCGTCAACATCGGCACGTGCTGAATCCCACAGCTGATTGACAGCGAAGGCGGCCAGGGGCACGCCCAGCAGCAGCACGGCAATGATTACCGCGCTGAGGATAGAAATCAGGATTTGCTTGCGCAAGGGCTAGGCAGTTTCAAAACGGAAACCCATGCCGCGCACGGTGGTGATGTAATGCGGATTGTTCGCGTCGTCGCCGAGTTTGCGGCGTAGCCACGAGACGTGCATATCCAGGGTCTTGGTGGAACCCGACGGGTCCCCGCCCCACACTTCCCGCATAATGGCTTCCCGCTCCACGACCGCGCCGGCTTCGCGCACCAGCACCCGCAGCAGCTCAAACTCTTTCGCGGTCAGCTGCAGTTCACGCGTGCCTTGGAAAGCGCGGTGAGCGGAAATCTCAATGCGTACATCCTGGACGGTGAGGTCGTTTTCTTCAGTGATTTCCCCGCCGGAACGCCGCAGCAGAGCCCGCACGCGGGCCAGCAGCTCGCCCAGCCGGAAAGGCTTGGTGACGTAATCGTCCGCCCCGGCGTCTAGGCCCACCACCATGTCGACTTCGCCGGTACGCGCGGTCAGAATGAGAATCGGAATGGTCAGGCCTTGGGCGCGAATCGTGCGAGCCACGTCCAGGCCGTCCATATCGGGCAGACCCAAGTCCAAAATCACCATGTCGGAGTCATTGACTTGTTTCAGGGCGGAACCGCCCGTAACGTGGGCGCCGACCTCGTAGCCTTCGCGTTGCAAAGCGCGGGTCAGCGGCTCGGCAATCGCGGGATCGTCTTCGACTAAAAGGACTCTGGTCATTCTTTGTTCCTCTGCTTTCGTTTCTCTATATCCTGGTTCCGTTCTCTCGAATTTACCGAAACGCTGGACTATCGCAGGTATTCGTGAACTGGGAGATTGGTAAAACCCTAAGTCATCATCGAGTAAAACTTTACCCTTTTTTGACCCGTCGCGCTATTCGACGGAACATTTAAATTATTCCTTAGTATTCCCAGTCTTTCTGGAGTCTCTGGCGGGTACTTTGTCCGGCTTTTCCGGGTGGGAACGCAACCGAAGCTAGAATAGTGCTGGCGAAAGGAAACTGGTGATGCTGTCCCATTATGTGTCGGGTGAGCCCCAAAACCCGATGGTGGTGTTGGTTCACGGAGTCTGCGATTCCGCCTTGGCCTGGGTCGATTTGCTAAACCACCTGCGCGACCGCTATTTCGTGGTGGCGCTGGATTCGCTGGGACACGGCACCTCGCGGCGTCTGCGCGATACGGAGCTAGCCGACCCGGCTGTGGCTTCCGCAACAGAATTGGCGCTGACCTTGCAATATCTGGAACAGCTTTATGGGCAAACCCCGGTAATCGTAGCCCATTCTATGGGGGCGGCCATTTCCAGCTATCTCGGTGGGCGTCGTCCCGAATTGATGAAAGCGCTCTTTCTCGAGGACCCCGCCTGGTTAAGCCCGGCACAAGCGGCAGGGTATCGCCAGCGGGCCGGCGAACAGGTCACCCGTTGTGAACACACTTGGCAGGCCAATCCGGTGGAAACGCTGGCGGACAACGTGGCGCTGCGCCCGGGCTGGAGCGCCGCCTCGCACTACGGCTGGGCTTTCGGAAAAGGGCTGGTGGATTCGCGCCTTCTGGCCACCGGTATCGTGAGTTTTCGCGAGCCTTGGCCTGAAATCGTCGCGGCGCTGCGCGTGCCGACCAAAGTTGTTACCTCAGACACTGATGAAGTGCTGATTGGTCTGGAGGGCGTGGCCGCTATCGCCCAGGTGGGTAACCCTTTGGTGCAAACCGAGGTTATTTCCGGGACTGGTCACGGCGTGCGGCTCGGCGCCCCGGAGCAATACCACGCCAGCTTGGACGAATGGCTCCACCGCTACGCGGGCTGACCTGAGAGGTAAAACGATGCAACCCTTCTTGTGCCCCGAACTAACGCCAGCAATCGCCGCTACGCCCCCACAAACACCTTGTGAACTGCAAACTATGCGAAGCGAAGGGGACCGAATGTTAGGTATGTCCACAGAAACCCCGACCGGAGTGAACCTCGACGTGAGGGAAATCCCCGGCGGGGATGGCCAACCCATGGAACTGCGTTGTTTCACCCCCCAACCCGCTGCGCAGTCTCCGGCAGCAAAAGGTCGGGCGGGCGGTGCGCCAATCTTGCTCACTTTCCATGGCGGCGGCTACGTGGCTGGCAGGGCTCGGTTTGATGATGTCCACAATGTTGAGCTGGCTAAGTATTTGGGGGCCATAGTCCTGTCCGCAGACTATCGCCTCGCCCCCGAATTTCCGGTGGACCGAGCGGTGGCGGATTGCCGCTCGGCGCTGCTTTACGCCCTGGAGCGGGGTCGCGAGTTGGGGCGGGGAGTGTATGTTTTTGGCGATTCCGCCGGGGCGGGCTTGGCGTACTATGCCGTGGCCGACCTGCTGGCGGAATCAGCGGAGTGTCCGGTGGCGGGAATGATCCTGTTTGAACCCTGCTTGGACCCGCGCTGCGAGAGTGAATCTATGAAAACCCACGCCGCTGGCCCGGTCTGGACGGCCGAGGCTAATCGGGAGGCTTGGGCTTTGGCGGCGCCGAGCCCGGCCCTGCGTGCGAAACTGACGGAAATCCTGGACAGTCCGGCAGTGGCTGAGAAAATGCCGCGCAGTCTCATCGTGGTGAACCCCATCGATCCGCTACGCGATGAAGGGCTGCGTCTGGCGCTGCGCCTAGCTGATTGCGGGGTGCCGGTGGAGGCGCATATGTATGCCGGGACCTTCCACGGATCCTTGCGAGTGCCGGGCAGCCAAACCTGGGCTGAACTGCGGGAACTACTGGGTCGTTTTCTGGGTTGCCGTGATTCAAACCCGCGCGATTAGGCTAGAGGCATGGAAAAATCGGATTCTGATTGGGGTGCGGCCGCGGTGAGCGTGGTGTTGGCTTCCGCTTCCTCGGCGCGGCGCAAAGTGTTGCAAGGTGCGGGGTTGCGCCCGGTGGTGCGGGTTTCTCATGTGGACGAGGACGCTTTGCTCGCCAAGCTGCGTGCGCGTGCGGCCGGTCCGGCCGAGCAGGTTTTGGCTCTAGCGCAGGCAAAAGCGCGGGCGGTAGCGGGGGAGCTGGAGACGTCGCTTTCGCCGGGCGCGGACGCATTGGTGGTGGGCTGTGACTCCATGCTGGAGTTTCATGGCGAAGTGTTGGGCAAGCCCCATAATCCCGAGGTGGCCCTCGCGCGGGTACGCGCCCTGTCGGGGGATTGTGGGGTGCTGCACACCGGACACTGGGTGATGCGTTTACGCAGCGATGCTACCGAGGCCGTTGCAGAAGTGGGGCGCACCGAGTCTACCGTGGTGCATTTTACGGATTTTAGCGAGGCGGAGGCTCGCGCCTACGTGGCCAGCGGGGAACCGCTGGAAGTCGCCGGCTCATTTACCATTGACGGCCTGGGTGGGGCCTTCATCAGCGGCATCGAGGGCGACCCGCACAATGTCATCGGGATTTCCCTGCCCTTGTTGCGAAAACTGGCTGGCGAGCTGGGGATTTTCTGGCCCTCGTTGTGGAGCTGAGCCGAATCCCCCTCTTTATTGACCTCTGAAAAAGTTTCCCCTTGACAGCTGTGTGCCGGTGTATTAGTGTTGTAGTACACAAACATGGTACCGCGTTTGTCTAGGTAAGGAGGATCTGATGGATTTCGATACTGGAACGCCCATTTGGCGCCAGTTACTTGACGAATTCTCACGGCGTATCACCAGCGGAGCGTGGGAGCGAGGTTCCCAGATTCCCTCTGTGCGCGATTTATCCGCCGAGTACGGGGTCAACCCCAACACCATGCAAAAGGCGTTGACCGAGCTGGAGCGCACCGGCTTGGTTGCCTCGCGCCGGGGCTTGGGACGTTTCGTCACTGAAGATGCCCGAACCGTTCGGGAACTCGGCAAGGAGCTGGCGAAAACCTCCGTACGCAACTTCATAACAGACATGAAAACTTTGGGACTGAGCCTCAGCGAAGCCCAAGATCTGTTGAATAGTCAATGGAAAGGACGTGATTGAGATGCAACCCTTAGTGGAAGTGTCCAACCTCACTAAACGCTACCAGGGCATCAAGGTAAACGGAGTGGTGAAACCGGCATTAGACCAGCTCACTCTCAACTTGAGCGCCGGAAAAATCATCGGTTTGCTGGGCGAAAACGGCTCAGGGAAAACCACGCTGCTAAAAATTCTGGCCGGGGTGCTGGAACCCACCAGCGGGCAAGTTCGGATAGACGGTCAGGAAGTCGGGGCGAAAACCAAAGCCATGACCTCTTTCCTGCCCGACGCCGCCTGGCTGCCCGAATCAATCAGTGTCGACGCGGCAATCGGGCGACACGCCGACTTCTTCGCGGATTTTGATGCGAAAAAAGCCACGGAACTGGTGGAATTCCTGGGGCTACAACGCCGCCAAACCACCAATCACATGAGCAAAGGAATGCGTGAAAAACTGCAGCTAGCGCTGGTGATGTCACGCTCCGCCCGGCTCTACCTGCTGGACGAGCCGATTTCGGGGGTGGATCCGGCGGCGCGCCAAACCCTGCTGGACACCATTGTGAAAGGCTGGAATCCCGAAGCGACGCTGTTTATTTCCACCCACCTGGTTACCGACATTGAGCCGGTGCTGGACGAAGCCGTATTCCTGCACGCGGGCAAACTGTTCAAACAGGGTGAAGCCGATGAACTGCGGGAAGCCTACGGCATGTCCCTAGACCTCATCTTTAGGAAGGAATACTCCCATGTTTGCTAAGTTATTCAAGTATGAAGCCAAGGAAATGGGCTGGCAGCTGCTGCTCTATCTGGTTGTCGGCTTGGCGGTGGTCTTTGCCTCGGGGCTGCTGAGCCTCACTAACCAAAGTTTCCTGGCCACCACGGGCACCACTATCGGCGCTCTCGCGGCAATCATCATTCCCTTCCTTGTGTTTATCATGGGTTCCAAGTACTACTACCAAACCGTCCACGGACAGCGCGGCTACTTTACAAACACCCTGCCAGCCTCGGGTGGAACCGTGCTGGGTGCGAAGTCTCTGTGGCTGTTTATCGCGGTCCTACTCAGCATTTGTTGGAGCTGCTTGGCACTGGGTTGGGTCATCTTAACCCGGTGGGTGGAGGCGGCAGGCCCCGAGCTGAGTTTCGGCGACAAATTCGCTGCCACCTGGGAGGCTATCGGTAAGCTCCTGCAAAGCACCCCCGCCTACCTCATCATCGCGATGATTGTGGTCTTACTGCTGGCGACGGCACAGTTTGTGCTGTGGGTGGTGTGCTTTTCCGCCCTGGCTAACCGTTTCGGCTTCGCTTACCTGTCCACCAACAAGGCGGTGACCATCAGCGCGATTCTCATCTATGTGGTTTATGAAGCGGTGTTGGCTCTGTTTACTTTCCTGGTGCCGGCGACGTTGAGTATCACGGGTTCGACAAGCAGTCCCCAGATGCAGTTGGTCTACGGGGCTATATTCTCGCAGTCCAACGAAGGCGCCGGCGTATTTATTCCGCTGGGAATGTTGAGCATAATCCCCCTGCTGATTGTCGGCTACTGGTTTGCTCACAACTCGCTGTCTCGACACCTGTCGTTGCGTTAGTTGGGTGTTTCACTGTGGCGGCTCGGTATTCCGGGCCGCCACAACATTTAGGGTCACAAGGTCGGGGCGGCGCTTACTTGCCCATCAGCAGGTCAGCGGCCGCGCGGGCGGTGGAAAGGGACAGGTCGGGGTCTGTGCCGCAGACGTTGACGTGGCCAAGTTTCCGCTTGGGGCGGTTACCTTTACGGTAAAGGTGCAGCTTGACCTCGGGATATTGTTCCATGACTTGCCTGCTCGCAGCACCGGGGTCGTCCAGCTTGCTGCCCAGGACATTAGCCATCGCAGTGTAGGGCGCGGTGCGGGACGTGTCGCCCAACGGCAGGTCCAATACCGCCCGCAAATGCTGCTCGAACTGGGAAGTCACGCACCCGTCTTGGGTCCAGTGTCCAGAGTTGTGCGGGCGCATCGCCAGCTCATTGATATAGAGGCGGTGGTCTCCGGCAGGGGTTACTACCAGGAACATTTCGACCGCGTACACCCCGGTGATGTCGAGTTCCACCCCAATCTGGCGCGCCAAGTCCTCAGCTTGATCCATGATGTCCTCAGGAATCGGAGCCGGCTCCAAAACAGCCGCACACTGTCCCTGTTCTTGCCAGGTTTGCATGGGTTTATAGGTACGCAGTTCCCCCGAGGGCCGCCGCGCCGCCATCACCGCCAGCTCGCTGCTGAAAGGAACACGCTGCTCGACCAAGCACTCGATACCCTCGTCTAAGCCCTCTCGCCAGGTCTTGAACTCGTCCAAACTCGATACCAGTCGCACCCCGCGCCCGTCATACCCGCCGTGGCTGATTTTCGCCACCAGCGGCCAGCCGCAGCGCCGACCCACGTCCTTGACAGCATCTAGGTCTGCCCCATTAGCCCAAGCGGGCATGGGCAGTCCCAGTTCTCCCAAACGTTGGCGCATCGCCAGTTTGTCTTTGGCATAGAGCAGTGCGGATTGGGAGGGTCGGGCGGGAACACCGGTCCCAGCGGCGGTGTCGAACACGGTGTCTGGAATCAACTCGTGTTCAAAAGTCACCACGTCAGCCCCGTCCAGCAGCTCGCGCAACACCTCGGGGTCGTCTGGGGAGCCCAGCACAGTTTCGGGGCATACGAAAGCGGCTGGATCCAGGCGCGAGTCAGCCAAAATCCGCAGCCGAAATCCCAGTTCACCGGCTTCGGTAGCCAGCATTCGGGCCAGTTGGCCAGCGCCGATACACGCCACCACCGGCGGATGATAGGTGGTCAACTCAGTTCTCCTCCGTGTCCATCACGTTTTTCAGAGCTTCGCCCTTGTCGATAGCTACTTGGCGCAGCAGGGCTTGATAGTTCAACATACGTTCGCGCATCTGTTGTGCCTCCGGTCCTTCACCGGCGCCCAAGATGCGGGCGGCTAGCAGACCGGCGTTCTTGGCATTGCCGATAGAAACGGTAGCAACCGGCACGCCAGAGGGCATTTGCACGATGGACAGCAGGGAATCCATGCCTTCCAAGTGCTTCAACGGAACCGGCACCCCGATAACCGGCAGGACAGTAGCTGCCGCCAGCATCCCCGGCAGGTGCGCCGCTCCGCCCGCGCCGGCAATAATCACCCGTAAACCGCGCTTTTCCGCCGAAGTCCCGTACTCCAACATATCGATAGGCATCCGGTGGGCGGACACGACCCGAGCCTCGAAAGGAATCCCAAAGTCGCGCAGCACCTCCGCGGCGGCCGACATTGTCGCCCAATCGGAATCCGAACCCATAACCAAGCCCACCAGGGGCGCATTCTCAGCTTCGCTCATAACGTCATTCTACCCCGCCGGTTTGCAGCCCGGTGCGGCGATTGCGCCATTCGTCCCCGCTTCGGGGACGTCACAAGGGTTGTGGTTTGGGTGGGCGGAGATGTCGCTCGCGGAGGTCTCGCGCGACTTGGGGGGTCACAGACCCCCCTCGGAAAATGCTTGCAGAGCATAGCATTTTCCTCACCCCCTAGCGTCGCCTGCGAGTACCTCCGCCATCGCTCATCTCGCCCCGCTGACGAGCGAGGCCCCGCCCGGCTAGCTATCTAAACGAGCGATACCCCGCCCGCTCGGCTATCTAAACGAGTGACACCCCGCCCAGCTGGGCAGTTCAACGAGCGATAACAACAAACCTAGAACTGCGGGGTCAGGTCGGCAGGGGTGAGGGTTCCGTTACGCAGTCCTTCCCAGAAAGCGGGGGTGCGGCTCTCATCCAGCTTCACCGTCGAGCCAACCCCGCCGCCGGGATTGTAGCCGAGCGACGCAATGGGGGGCACCCCCTGCAGACCGGCGTCCCCGGCCTTCCGCAGCGCCAGCGCGAGCCGAGCAATGTCAATGGTCTGTGCAGAACGGTCAACTGTCAGAGCAGCCGCGCCAGCGTCTGCCAGCGCGACTTGCCGGGCGGGATTAATCAGCACTTCTGGGCTCAGCGCTTTTTTCAGGGTGGAGCTGATGACCAGGCGTTGGCGTTGGGTGCGCCCGATGTCGCCCAGCGGGTCGGAGTAGCGCATTCGCGCAAACAGCAGCGCGGTCGGCCCGTCCACGTCGTGACAGCCGGCTTGCCAACTGAGCCCGGACATTCGATCCGAAAACGTCTGATCCCAGCACAGGTTAATCCCGCCAACCCCGTCGACGACCTGGGAGACCCCGTTGAAACCGATTTGCACATAATGGTCGATAGTCAGTCCGGTCAAGCCTTCGACGGTGGAAACCAGCAGCGCCGGACCGCCCTCAGAAAACGCGGCATTGAGCTTGTTATGACCATGACCTGGAATTTCGACATAGGAATCGCGGGGTAGGGAAACAATCATGGCGGTGCCGTTGGCGGCTTGGTGTACCAAAATGATGGTGTCGGAACGCTGGCCCTGCACCCCGCTGTTCGCCTCGGCGGTGCCCTCGCGGGAGTCTGAACCGGCGATGAGCCAGGTCGTGCCCGGCGTGTCGGCGGCCCCGCTCAGGGCATCGGTGCGACCGATATTCGTATTGACCCGATTGTTCAGGAACAGCCCCCAAAACACGATGGCCAAAACCAGCGCCAAAAGCAGGGTCAAGATGGTGATGAGAATGCGTTTTGGCCAGTTGCGGGCGGCGCTGGAGCGGGGCCGACCGACGGGCGGGTGTGGTTTCGGGCTGGTCACAAGGCGGGGTGCGGGCCTTGGGCTGGCAGGTTTTGCCGGGGGTGTGCTAGGTGTATTGGATGTGCCGGGGCTGTGGCTCGCAGCCGAACCGGGGGCATAAGCTGCTGGCAGCGCTAAATCCGCATAGCTCAGTCCTTGGCGCTGCGCCGATGATGGTGTGGAGTCGCCCACCACCACGGCAGTGCGCAAATCCGGTCGGTTTGTCGCATTGGGGCTGGCTGGAAAAGCCGGGGGAGCCGGCTGGCTAGCTTGGTGCTGAATTTTCGGGGACTGTTCCGGGACGGGGCGGGGCTGGGAACTGCCCGGCGGAAATGACGGCGGTAAAGTCATTGCTGGGGATCCTGCCACGTGCCGCTACCACCGGACGTTTCTCCAGATGGGACGTTATTGGCAGAATTTCCTCCCGATTCACCCGTACCGACCGAGTTCGGATTGTTCGCAGTGCCTGAGTTATGTGCCGGGGTGTCAGTGTTACCCACGTTGTTACCTGTAGGGTTGCTGTTCGTCGAGCCTCCTGCGGTTTGCCCGGAGTGAGCAGAATTGGCCCCGCTCGTCCCGCTCGTCCCCCGGGAAAGCGACCCTCCGGTACGACCGGAGCTGTTCCCTTGTGAAGGGACAGACCCGCCGGAACTGGCGGAATCAGGCGAGAGCGAGGACGCCGGAGCCTGCTCACTGGGCTCGTGGAGGTTCCCGTTCATGTCCTGATAAGGGAAATAGGGAGGAACTCGCTTGTCCAAACGCAGGGCATCGAACATATCCACGGCATTGTCCGCCACCGCCACGCGCGCCCGGTCGGGAGCATATTCCCCGAAAGGCAGGGTGTAAAAGCGAATGTTTTCAGGTTTGACTTTAGCCAAGGAAAACGCCAATCCGCCCAGGTTTTTAGCATTGCCGAATGTCTCGGAGGTAGTCAAAGAACGCATCCCGGCTCGCAGGAAAGCGTAAAGGGAGGGCAGGTCGGTCAACAGATTGCGGCTCTTGGCTTCTTTCATCATGGCGCCAATCAGCTGCTGCTGACGACCAATCCGGGAAATATCCGAGCCGTCCCCCACCCCGTAGCGGGCTCGGGCAAAACCGAGTGCCTGTTGGGGATCCAAAACGTGGCAACCAGCGGGCAGATTGATGTTGCCAAAACTATCTTTCATCGGCTTGTCGATACAGATGTGTACCCCGCCCAAGGCCGCCACCATTTCTTGGAAACCATCGAAGTCCACTACCACGAATTCATCTATGAAAATCCCGGTCAGTTGCTCGACAGTTTTAATTGTGCAGGCTGTACCGGTGGCGATGTCGGTACCGTCGCTAAGTTCGGCGAAAACGGAATTGAACTGGACGTTCCCAGAGCTTTCGGGAATGTTCCGGCCTTTCGAGTTGATGCAAGCCGGTCGCTTTACCATCAGGTCACGCGGAATAGACATGACTTCCACTCGGGTGCGATCCGCGCTAATATGCGCCACCATGGTGGTGTCCGAACGCATCCCGGTAACCAGTTGTCCGTGCTGGTCATATTCGGGCTGGGCTCGATAATCCGAACCAAGTACTAAAATATTTAGGTCTCGATTTGCGAAAGTGTCTCCGGGCTTGGCTGTTTCTTTGCGATTCTTTCCCAAGACAGAATCTATATTCACCTTGTTTGTCCAAGACGAGATGTCAGCGTTTACCATTCCCCCAAAGCTAAGCGCAAAGAGTGCCAAAAACAAAAATGCGAGGCTAAAGAAACGCGCTGCCCTCCGTGGGCGCGGCAAAGATAAAGCGTGTGAAGCCAAGGGGCGACGCAAATTGGGCACCCCGCCATTTTAGACTATTGTGGCGTTTTCGCATTATTAAGCATCGGCGCTGCGGAAAGAACGCAATTTCGGCGTCAGAGTACCAGCCGGGGTGCGCAATAGGTTTCTCCGTTCTTCACGGGTAGGATTTCGCTTTATGAGGTCTGGTCTGGTTGATGCCCTGGTGTACCAGGATTGGTTTTACAACTGGGCATTGTTTCCATTCGCCGTGGTGTTGGCGGCAGCTTTGCTGTGGATTCCGGGTCTTATCATTGGTGTCGCTGCAGGGATTCGGGGGATTCGTCTAGCCGCTTGGGCTCCGTCCGCGTCAGTCTTCGTTTTTACCACCGCCGGGGTATTGGCTCCCTATTTCGGTTTGAGATGGGGACTGTTGCCGGCTCTGGCTATGACTTGCACCATAGCTATTCTGTGTCTGGTTTCTAGACTGCTGTGGAGGCTGTGGTGCTCCTGGCGGAAAAGCACCCGGATCGAACCAAATCGAAACAAACCGGTCACGGAAACTGTTGCCTCCGGTTATGCTGGCTGGGTTTTGCCAACCATAGCGGGTGTGACTTTCCTCAGTGCCACAGTCGTTTTCGGTTTCCTCATCAGACTTCCCGGCGCTTTTGCCCAAACCTGGGACAACGTTTTTCACATGAATGCGATTGCCGCTATCCTCGATACCGGCAACGCCTCGATTTTCAATCAGAATGTCTACAATCCCACCGCTCCAGTATTTTATCCCGCCGCTTGGCATGACTTGGTGAGTCTTCTCACGGTTACTACCGGGATTCCCGCCCCCACCGCTGTAAACGCCAACGCGGTTATAGTGGCCTTTCTTGCGTGGCCGCTGGGGATTTTTCTGTTGGCACGTCAATTGGTTGGCGATAAGCGTGTGGCTCTGTTCGCTCTGCCCGCTGCGGTGATTTTTCCCCAGTTCCCGTTAATGTTTCTGAACTATGGAACACTGTATCCAAATTTTTTGGCCATGGCTTTCTTGCCGTTGCTGGTGGAAATCACGGTCGGGGTGCTGCGCGAGACTCTGCCTGTGTCTACTTCCGCCTTTGCGGCTCTGGTGGTTTTCGCTGCTCTATGTGGCGCGCAGCCCAATGTGGCGATTCTTTACGTGCCAGTGGCTATAGTTTTGTGCGGCGCTTTCAGTGTCTACCGGGTGTGGACCAGCCTTCTCGCAACTCGGTGGCTGCGGGCGCTCATCATTGTCCCGGTGACGGTGGCGTGGACGGCGGTAGGTTTTCTATTCAATTGGCTGCTTGATCAGGTTCATGCTCTCAGCTATATGCGTACCGGCTATCAGTATTGGCCAGAGTCAGGTTCACTGCCCCGCGGTATCCTCGAGCTGGTTTTGTGGTTTGGCGGGGAGCCGATTGATTTTCCAGGTTTGCTGAGAGCCACCCACCTCTTCCCACTGGGCCTGCTGGTTCTCTCAGGGATGGTTGTGGTGGCTCTGAAGTATCACAAAAAGTTAATCTTTATTCTTTATGCGCTGTTTGCGGTGTTTTTCCTGGTGGCTTACACAGTGTCGGGAGACCTGCGCACGTATTTGTTGGGCATCTGGTACTGCGACATACCTCGTCTGACTGCGCCGCTGGTGATGCTGGCACCCATCTTTGTAGGTGCCGTAGGTGCCGGCGTCTGGGAGAAAATAGTGAATCAAACCGACTCGTGGGCACTACGAGGCATAGCGGCGGCGGGGATGTCGCTATGCCTAGTGATGACTGGCGGATGGGCTTGGGTCAACTTAGCCAGCTATTTCCATCAGATGTACGACATTCCTGCCGCGTCAGAATCCGCCAAGCTGGAACTGGTTGACCAAGATGAGCTGCAACTATTCTTCCGGATGCGCAGCAACTTGCCCCCCAACGCTATTGTGGCGGCAAACCCGTGGGAAGGCGGCACGTTTGCTTGGGCTATTGGGGGAACCCAAACGTTATTCCCCAAGATTACAGCGAATGTCGAAACCGACCGCAGCTATCTGGCGCAACATCTGAAAGACGCTGCGACCGACCCCCAGGTTTGCCCGCTCATCAAGAAATTCAAGGTGACCCACGCTTTAGACCTTTCCAACATCTATATGCGTGCTGGCAGTGGATTCGGCGTGGAATGGGCGTACCCCGGATTGGACGGAACCGCCGACGCCGGTATCGGGCCAGTAGTGGATCAGCAAGGTCAGGCAAAACTCGTGAAAATCACTGTTTGTGGCTGAGCTTGCACCGTCCCCGACGCAATAGACGCAACACCCAGCCGCTGAGGGGGCGGTCTATGCGAATATCGTTTCTGAAGTCTCTGAATTCCTGCTGGAGCTCAGAAAGCTGCGCTGACTGTGCGACAATTCGTGCCTGCGTATTGGCAGTCTTTTGCTCCAGTTCATCAACCTGATAACGAATAGCCAGGGAATGGTCGGAACTTAATTTTTCGATTTTGCGCAGGTTTTCATCCATTCGGTCGGTGATTTCTTGGACGTACGCTCCGAGCTGCAGGGCATGACCGAGGCCTCCCGCGTCAATAAAGTCACGTAATAGACCGTCGCGGTATTCTCCTTCGACGCGAGCGTGAACGCCGTGCATCTGGATTACCGAGTTGCCTGATTCCACCGACTGGTCTTCAGGGCGTTGATGCCAGTAGGCGCGAGGCTCTCCATCGATAAAACCGAAAGTACCGCGCCTTGCCAACTGCATATTGACCAGCCAGTCCTCCACCACGGGGGCGGACTCCAACAGCTCTCGCAATTCTTGCAGTGCAGACTTTCGGTAAAGAGTCGCAATCGGCACAGTCTGGTTCGTCCGCATCAGATTTCCCAGCGTAATTGCGGCGTGGCGTTCTTGGTAAATCCACCTATACAGTTCAGTGAACTGTCCGTTCTCGATTTTTTCCGCCACAACTTCGAGACGTACTGCCACCGCCGGCGATTCCTGGTGTGTGTCCAGAAATTGCGTTGTCGCAGCCAGGAAATCTGGTGCCCAAGTGTCGTCGTCGTCATGAACTGCAATGAACGGTGCTTTAGCCGCATTCAGTCCCTGTACCCAAGCTTTGCCGCGCCCCACAGAATCGGGGTTGTTCAGAATACGCGCCGCAGGCAAGAGCTCCGACACCGTTGCCGCCAGGACGGTTTCATCCCCGCCGTCATTGATGACAATAACCTCAAAATCAGTGAAGGTTTGGCGGGAAATATCCTGTAGTGCCCGGCGCAGGAAAATGTCGCGATCTTTCGTGCGGATTATGATGGAAACTTGTGGCATCTGCGTTCCTAACCTTGGCCCTACTTGACCATACCGAAAAACTTGCCGAATGTGTGGAAAATAAACTGTCTGAGGTTCGCGGGGATAATCCGGTAGGGAAGACGTATCGCCAGGTTGCGCAGATATTCCAGGGGAGTGATGAATCCGATGCTCAAAAGCTGACGCTGCAGCCTGAGTTCGGTTTTTAGCATCGTCCATCCGCCGCGCCGTTCGAAGGCACCGCTGCCTATCCGGTAATAAACCAGTGGTTCAGCCAGGTTCCCCACGCGTGCGCCGCGTGCCATCATGCGCGCGAACAGCCAGTAGTCCTCCATCTTGCCGCCACCTCCGTAACCACCGCAAGACAACACAAAGTCCCGGCGAAACACGACAGTGGGATGGTTGAATGGGTCACGTAATTTCGCTGCTTGACGAATAGCTATTGGATTTGTCGGTGGGGTACGACGGTTACCGGGCTGAGCTGGATTGTCAGAGAACTCCAGCATTCCCGCCCCTAACAGATCGAGCTTGCGCAGCAGCGGAATTTCTTTGGCGAAACGCTCGGGAGTAGAAATGTCATCCGCATCGGCGCGAGCCACCACGTTGTGTTCGGCGAATTCTAGTCCGAAGTCGAGTGCCGCCGCCAAGCCTCGGTTTTTGTTCAGCCGGTGTACTTCCACTTCTTGCTTTGCGATTTCGGTGGCCTGTGCAATAGCGCGTTCGAGCTCGGCTGGTACCGGACCGTCTTGCACCAAGATAACCTGATTGGGGCGGAGGCTTTGATTCTTGGTAACTGATTCTAGGGCGTCACTAAAGAAGTCCGGTTCATCACCGGCAAACACACTCATGAGGACGGTGAAGTTGGGGACAGCCGTCTGTGACTCTAACTCAGCGTGGGCTGGGGACGTGGGACTCAGCACTGCTTTCACGTCGTGTGCAACCGGAGTGTTCGCCAGAATACTTGCGGTTGATTCGGGGCGATTTCGGGCCTGGTGCAGACCCTCACGGGCATAGGCCAGCAACTCTTTGGAGTCAGACGAACAGCACAGTAATTTAGACCAGCGCAGCAGAGTTTTCCCGCCATAGAGCAGTTTTTCCTCGGGGCGTAGTCCGCTGCTGTCCCGAAAAGTCCAGATTTTGTTGCGTACCTCGTTAGAGAAACGGGCCCCGGGACTGGCTGCCGAATTGCCAAACTTGGCTGTCTTGTGAACGACGATTGAAGCGGGAACGTACAGCCCTACCCTCTGGCGCAAAAGCCGGGAAGTGTATTCGAAGTCATCGTTCCACAGAAAATAGGCGGCGATTGGTAGGCCTTCGGTCCTGATGGCGCGCGCGTCCATGAGGATAGACACGAAAGAGGCGGTACGGATGGGGACACAGTCTATGGCAGCGGCATTCTTTCGCACCCCTCGAGTCAAGAAAGGGCGTCTGCGGGGACGGTTCATCGGGTGTTCTCGTCCGTCGGTCCAGACTGCTTGTGATGCCAGCAGCGCTGGAGTACCTCGATACGCTGCGCGGGCGCGCAGCAGTTCTGCTAGGGCGGTGGGGGTGGGGACGGTGTCGTCATCCATAATCCACACTAGGTCGGCCTTGTGAGTAGCCACTGCACGAGCTATGCCTGCCGCAAAGCCGCCCGCTCCGCCAGTGTTTTCGTCAAGTCTCACGTAGTCGGTGACGGCGGGATGAGTTTGCGCCACTGCTGGGGTGTTGTCGGTGCTGGCATTGTCGATGAGCAAGATTTGGTCAAGGGGACGGGTTTGGGATTTGAGGCCGTCGAGGCACTCGCGCAGCAGTTCAGCGCGGTTGTAAGCGACCACAACTGCCGTGATGACAAGGTTTTGCCTCATCTTTGTCCTCAATCTTTCTGATTTCTGGTTCGTAACATCTGGTCATCAATCCAGTAGCTGGTTAACAGAATACAGTCTTGTGGGCATTGGTTTTGCTGCGGTCAGAAATCCGGTAGCATAGGGCAGTACTAAGTGGCGAGAGGAATGCCTGTTGAATGAGCGTTAAAACCAAAGATGGGTTTGTGTTGCCTGGGCAATCAAGAGGTCTTCTAGGTGCCCTAAGCCAAAACTACTTGCTAAGCTTATTGGTGCATAAGGAACTGCGAGTTCGCTACCGGGGATCTTTCCTGGGAATGTTGTGGTCATATGTGAAACCTGCCACCCAGTTCCTGGTCTTCTATTTCGCAATTGGCGTGTTTATGGGCATGAACCGCAACATCACAAACTACGTCGTGTATATGTTTTCAGGTGTGGTCATAATCAACTACTTCAGTGAAATCTTTGGCAACGCGACGCGCATCCTGGTGGGAAACTCGGATTTGGTGAAAAAGATATACATGCCACGAGAGTTGTTCCCGCTGTCCTCGGTGGTGGTTGCTTTCATCCACTTCTTTCCCCAAATTGTCATCATGATAATCGGAGCGCTCTTTTTCGGCTGGAAACCCCAACCGGTGGCCTTCCTTGCGCTAATCCTAGGAATCATCATCACCACCATTTTGGCGCTGGGGCTTGGGTTGATATTTGGGGCCCTAAATGTGCTGTACAGAGATTCAGAAAATTTCGTGGACCTCATCTTGATGATGGCGACCTGGATTTCTCCGGTACTCTACCTGTGGTCGATGGTTCACAATGTCTTTTCGGGTTCTTGGGAATGGCTATGGCATCTCTACCTGCTCAACCCGATGACCATCGCTGTCGAGTTGATGCACAAAGCTTTCTGGGAGCCGACCAACGGGGTGGGTGCGGGTCAGGTTCTGCCCAATCTGGGGCCGTGGACTCTCGTGGCTTTAGGGATTTCTTTTGTCATCTTAATCATTGGCAACGCTGTTTTTAAGCACTTCGAGAGTAAGTTTGCCCAGGAGTTGTGATGAGCAAGGAGGTAACTGTTTCGGTTCGTGACGTAGTGAAGGATTTTTCGCTGCGTCACACGCACACCCTAAAAGAAAGACTGGTGTGGACTCTGACTGGTCGCCGCAGCGAAATGATTGATAATTTTCGCGCTCTTGACCATGTCAGCTTCGATATCACAGCTGGGGAAACCGTGGCTTTGCTCGGGCTGAACGGATCGGGCAAATCAACAATGTTGAAGCTCATCTCCGGGGTGATGCGCCCCAGCACCGGCTTTGTCGGTTACAAGGGGCGAATTGCCGGCTTGATTGAGGTGGGGGCAGGGTTCCACCCCGATTTGACGGGACGTGAAAACGTGTACCTGAACGGAACCATTCTGGGTATGACAAAGGCTCAGATTGATGCTGCCTTCGACGACATTGTTGCTTTCAGTGAGATTGAACAGTTCATCGATACAGAAGTGAAGTTCTATTCTTCCGGTATGTTCCTGCGCCTAGCCTTTTCGGTTTGCGTCTATACGAATCCCGACGTTTTCTTGATTGACGAAATCTTGGCTGTTGGCGACGAGCCCTTCCGCAAGAAGTGTTACGAGCGGATTCGTGAACTTCAGAATGAAGGAAAAACCATGATTATAGTCAGTCATGACTTGGATACAATGCGAGATTTTTGCGCCCGTGGACTGGTGCTGGAGAGAGGGCGTCTGGTCAAGGACGGTCCTATCGATGAATGTATTGCTTACTTAAGAGAAGAGAGGGAATGATGGCAGATATGCGCGTAGCTGCAGTGGTGGTTACCTTTAATCGCAGTGAGTTACTTAAGAAAACCTTAGCGGGGCTGGAGGCCCAAACCGTGTCGCCGGCAAAAATCATCATTGTTGACAACGCCTCGACTGATGATACCCAGGAAGTTTTGCGTTCCCGCGACAACAAGCTGCCCACTAAAGTCTTCCGTTTGGCCAAGAACAGCGGTGGTGCCGGCGGTTTCTTCTTTGGTATGAATGCGGCCTATGCCGATGGCTACGACGCATTCTGGGTCATGGACGACGATACCGTTCCCCAACCCAAGGCACTCGAGGAATTGGTCAAGAACCTTGAGGCCGCCACCGTGGCCAGAGGTGGGGCTGCGCCTTCTTTCGCCGCTTCGATGGTGCTGTGGACCGACGGAAACGCCTGCCTGATGAACTTCCCCACAGCACGCTGGGAATGGCCGCAAAACCTGGCGGCAAAACAGCCCTGGATTGACCTGGACTGCACGTCGTTTGTGTCTTGTTTGGTAACGCGGGAAGCCGTTGAACAGTGCGGTTTGCCCCATCCCGAATACTTCATCTGGTTCGACGATGCCGAATACACCTATCGACTGGCAAAGTGGCGTTCGGGGATTTTTGTGCCGAGTTCGCTTACCGACCACCTCACCCCGGAAAATAAGGCGGTGTTCTGGTCGGATGTGAACGAAAAAAACATTTGGAAGTATGCTCACGGAGCGCGCAACCAAATGTCCACGGCACTGTCTTTGCGCAAACCGCGCATCCTCACGGACTTGTTGTTCGGTATGTTCCAGGGCCTACGTCACTCTGACGTGCCGTGGAAACTGCGGGCACGTCTCTTGTGGTCTGCGCTGAGCGGTATCTGGAACCAGCCGGAGGTACGTTTCCCTGGCGAGGTTAAGACTTCGGCGTAACTGCGGGGACTTTGAGTCCTAGTCCGTCTGCCAAACGAGGCACCAACAGCAGGCTGTACTGCCGGTTGATATGGGTAGTGTCGAAGTACACCGGCATTCCGCCCGCCACTGCGTAACAATAGTCTCGGTCGCAGAAGGCGTCGGTGAAGTCCAACAGTTTCACTTTCTCGCTGTTCACCGAAGCGGCAACTCCGGGGAGGGGATCGGTACCCAGCGCCTGGACCCGATTAACGCGGCATTCCCGGGCTGGGTTCCGCGCTATGCTGTAGCAGAAGATATCGCGCACCCCCATGTTGTAGGGCACGTCAGCAATAACATAAATCCTGCCGACACCGGCCTCGAGCCAGCCCTTGAAAGTGGTACCGACTAGGTTATTCCAGTTGTCCTGCTGTGAGCCCGGACCCGGCAGCCATTCGTCCTTGGCATAGCTGGAATACACCAGTATCGAGGGTTTTGCTTTCTTTATGTAGTCACTGATGACCTTGTTGGAAGTGCCGCACTGGGCTTTGCTGACATCGTCGTATTCATCCTGAGCAGCTTTATCCTGAGGAGTGAAAACCGAGCAGCCGCTGTTAATCAAGATTTCAAGACGTTTATGGTTAGCCTTGGCAATCTGGTACATCGGCCACTTCCACTGGTCACTATGCGAGTCTCCCACCAGCACAATTAAGTCTTCAGATTTGACCGGTGCGGACTTGTTTTTGCGAAAGTCGAGCATGGTTTGCCCGGCAAACTTGTTCGTTGTGAAGCCCATATCGACTTTCACAGCTCCGGGAGGGGTCGAGGAATAGTCTGTATCCGGCCCCAGAACGGTGCTGATGGGCTTGTCGAACAGGGTATCGCAGCCGTTCTTGGGGTCGAGAGCGGCAGGACCGGCGCACCCCTGCGCAATAGAACGTTGAAGTTCGGAGGCGCTTGTCTGCATTCGGATTTCTGCCAGCTTGCCGCCGAGTTGCCAAGAAAGGGCAAAAATTATGATGCCGATGCACATGAACGCAAAGGCGCGGCGTAATTTGGCGCCGAACCACACCGAGTGGATGCCCCGATCCTCAATAAACGGTTTGGAAAGTCCCGCCAAGACAAGAGTTAGGGCAAAGATTCCCAGCTTGTGTTTCGTGGTGACGGTAGTGCCCAGGACATAGGGAGCCAAGACGATTAGTGGCCAATGCCACAGATAAATCGAGTACGACACGTCCCCCAGCCAACGCACTGGACGCAGGGAAGTAAACCAATCCAAAACCAGAATCTTGGCATCAGTGCCGGCGGCAATCACGGCCGCAGCACCGAAGGTGGGAACCGCCGCCCAGTATCCGGGAAAGAACGTGGCGGGAGTGAAGAACCAGGCGCTCAGCATCATGGCAATCCACCCGGCTACGGCGAGCAGAAGTCGTGCGGCTCGGTGAAAACGGCTCGAAGCAAAACTGGTTGAAAGAGCCGCGACCAAGCCGCCGGTGGCAAACTCCCATACCCGAATGGGAGTGAAAAAGTATGCTCGATTGAAGTCAGCGTGGGTATACCACACAGAAAAAGCCAGAAATCCAGCTACAAACACCGCCATTCCGATGGCGGTAACGTGGCGTGCGTTGTGTCCTCCACGCCTCGCTAGCCAAGCCAAAGCAAGCAAAAGCCACGGCCAAACAATATAGAACTGTTCCTCCACCGATAGTGACCAGTAGTGTTGAGCCACCGTGGCCGCTTGACCTTGAGCATGGTAATCCACCGCGCGAGCAGTGAGATAGAGGTTCTGCACGTAGGACGAGGACGTGAAGATTTCGGTTAGGTTTTGACGCCACATATCCGGGGGCAAGAATGCCAGCACGCCCACGGTGGACACTCCCAAAACGGTGAATGCGGCCGGTAAAAGGCGGCGAATACGTCGCGCATAGAAAGCGCCTAGGTGTAGTTTGCGTGCTGGATCCAGGGTCGATTTCATCAAATGTGTCGAGATCAGAAAACCTGAAATCACGAAGAACACATCCACGCCAATAAAACCGCCGCTGAGACGCCCAGGGAACAAGTGGTTTGCCGCCACGACCAGAACAGCAAAGGCGCGCAAGGCTTGGATATCCCCACGGAAATCCTTACGCGGTCCCGATTTTTTCATTCCTCCTAAGGGCAACTTCGCGTCTGTGCGCGCGGCGGAGATTAGTGTGGATGCGTTTTGAGACAACTTTGATACTTTCTGCGCGGGGTTACTTTTTTCGTTCTAGCAGTCCACGCAGTTTGTAGTATTTCTTTTTAGCAAAGCTGAACGCAGTCTCCGGACCTGTGGTGCGGGCCTGCTTCAGCATTGCGGCCTGCCACAAGAGTGCCCCAATTCCATTGTGGGCAACGTAGTCTTTCAAGTATTCGTCACGAATTTGCAGGTCAAAGTATGCGTGCTTTTCCGCTGCAGCAAAAGTGGAATTGCCCAGCACGCCCTTTTGTGAGCGGCGCTGGTGCCAAAATGCCAGCGGCTTTCCATCAATGAATCCGACATCGTACTTTGCTGCCAGACGCAGGTGGAACTCCCAGTCTCCCACCACTGGCAGGTCGGAGCGAAAGCCGCCTAGGTCTTTGATGACGACCCGTGGATACATACAGGAAATTGGCACCGCGATATTGTTTTCCAAGAGCATCGACAGCGAGAACTGGTGCACCTCAGGCCACGCGGGCAGACGACCTATTTCAATCAACTTATCGCCAGCGATTCTTTCCAGAACCATCTCGGTACGCACCGCGACACCACCAGCCTCAGGATTTGCTTCGAGATACCCGGTGCAAGTCTGGAGGAAGCTGGGTGCCCAAGTGTCATCGTCATCGTGGATGCAGATGTACTTGCCATCGGAAGATTCAATAGCCACGTTAGAGGCTTTTTCCATCCCTAAAGACTCAGGGTTATGTATCACACGAGCGCGACCGTGGAACTGTTTATCGTATTTTCGCAGCAGCTCATCAATTGGGGCAGGGTCGCCGCCATCGTTGACAATCACCATCTCAAAGTCGGTAAAGCTCTGGTTGAGACAATCATTAAGAGCGCGCTCGAGGAAGACCGGGCGGTCTTTCGTGCGCGTGACGATGGTGACTTTAGTTGGGTCAGACATTATTGCTCCCTAATTTTCGTTCGTTTCACCTGATAATTTACTATATTTCCCTCCAATAGTCCGGATTGGACCGGGAGGACTTCACTGCCCGGTTTCGGTGTTTCGTTTCGTGGTTTCCTGAGAGTCATAGCGTGCTTCTGCCAAGGCCAGAGCCCGGGTCAGTTCGGTCAAGCGCGCCTGGACCGCGATGTTGTAACGCCACTGCACCAGCCAGGTCGCCAACACCACAATAACCAGCAGATACAACAGTAAATCAGTGCCGCGCCCCACGCCGAGGAACGCCGCGACCGCGGAAATAACCGGCGGATAGATGATTGACACGGCTGCCAAAACCGCGAACAGTAGCGCCAGGATACGCCGCAATGCCAGGTCGCGGGCTCCTTGCAGGCTGGACACGTAAACCAGCCCCACCGCGACCACAATTAACAGGACAATCTTGATACCCCATTGGCCGGCCGCGACCCAAGCCAGCAGTGTCGGAACATGCGCGGGAACCAACCCGGCCACACTTGTGAAAACGTCCACGTCAACGCACCCCCATAACTAAATCCATGACGATGTTTATCGAGTTCCACAGGGATTGACCCTTGGCTTTGGAATAGTCGGTGTAGCGGATATGGACCGGCATTTCCGCCCAGGGCAGACCGCTTTTGCCCAGCTGCGCCACGATTTCCGAAGCGTGGGCCATACGGTTTTGCTTTAGATTCAACTTGCCCGCCGCCCGGCGCGACAGCAGTCGCAGTCCGTTGTGAGCGTCGGTAAGCTCCATGTGGGTCGTGCGAGCGGTGGCCCAGGCGGCGGTTTTCAGCACGATACGCTTGGCGGCACCCATCTCTTGCCTTTCGGACAAAAACCGGGAACCAAAGATAATGTCGAATTCGTCTGTTTTGGCGCGTTCCCACATGGAAACGACGTCATCGGTTCGGTGCTGGCCGTCGGCGTCGAAAGTCGCGACATAGGGAAGGTCGGTGGCTTGCAAGTAGTAAGTGATTCCGGTCTGCAGGGCGGCGCCTTGTCCCAAGTTGATAGCGTGGGTCAGGACAGTAGCGCCGGCGGCGCGAGCCAAGGCGGCGGAATCATCGACAGAACCATCGTCTACGCAGATAATGTGAGGGAAAATGGTTTTCGCCTCGCTGAGAACCTTGGCAATTACCGGACCTTCGTTGTAGATAGGGATAACCAGCGCAACTTCGCGTCCTGCAGCGGAATTTTCCTCATCAGCAGTAGGGTCGGGCACTTTCCCAGTTTTATTCACGACCCTATTGTGACATTTCAAGGGGCTTCGACGAAAAGCTGGACTTTAGCTATACTCTGCTGTGATAATGTCGGGCTCTAGGACACGAGGACAATAAATACCATGGGCGAAACAGAGCAGGCTGAATCCGCAATCCGAACCTGGTGCGCCAAGAGGCCTGGGCTTATCCTGTTTGTCTTGGTTTTCTTGGGTTCCTTGGGGCTGCTGACAATTTTCCTTTACTGGGGTAGTTATGCCCCGTTCGGGGGAGAAGACCAGCGTTCGTTGGCGGGGCATGATGCCAACATTCAGTATTTGGATTTTTTTGCTTACCTAAAGGATGTTCTGGCAGGGAAACAGTCAATAGGGTATACCTTCAGTGCTTTACTTGGAGGAACTGGCATCGGGACTTTTTCTTACTACCTGTCATCCCCGGTAAATATTTTGATACTCTTTTTTGATAAATCCGAGCTTAATTCCTTTTACGACATTGCGGTTATCGTCAAAATCGCTATGGCATGCGCGACCATGTCGTACTTTTTAAAGAACCGCTTCGAAAAAGGCATGCCCTACCCTTACATTGTGTTGCTGTCACTCAGTTATGGAATGGCGGCGTACTCTTTCTATCAGGTATGTAATGTCATTTGGCTCGATGGTGTCTATATGCTTCCAATAATGATGCTGGGCGTGTATAGAGTCGTTACTGAAAACAAATTCATCACTTTAGTACTGGCTACTGGGCTGGGCATTCTCTTTAATTGGTACGCGGCAGGCATGAACTGTATTTTTTCAGGTATCTGGTTTGTGCTGGAACTTGGACTCTACGCTACAAACAACGGGATTACCCTAAAGCGCATAGTTAAAACTACTGGTTTATATGCCCTCGGCGGAGCTTGGGGAGCCTGCCTAGCAGCGTGGCTGTTCCTCCCGACCGTTATCAATTTACGCGATTCCAAGGGGGATAATCTTGGAATCGGATTGCACGGGTTTGGCCTTGTGGGTAATCCGTTGCGCATGGTCGGAAACTATGGACTAGGTGCAACCAGCGGGCTCGGAATTGCCTCCGTGTTTTCTGGAGGTTTGGTACTGGTTGGCTGCTTGGGATATTTCTTAACTAGGGGTGAGCGCAAACAGAAAGTTATTCTCGGCTCCTTACTGGTGCTGATGGTGTTAATGTTCTATTGGAAGCCTCTGGTCTACGCGTTCTCGCTATTTACCCCGGTGTACTCCTATTGGTACCGCTATGGTTACTTGGGCAGTTTTATATTGGTATTTATTGCAGCTCACTATTTCAAAAATTCGCATGGATTATCTTTGAGGTTGGTTCTTGCAACTGTGCTTAGCTGCGGCACCATTTTTGCCCTCAATAAGTTTTTCTCGACTAACCCGGATTATAAGATATTAGTAACGATAGCAATTGTACTCGGATTTTTGCTGGCTACCCAAGTTTTAGATAAATTCCCGTATCCAGCTGGTAAATCCCTGGTGGTGTTTGTCCTAGCGGTATTGAGTTTTTCCGAGATTCTGTTGAATTCCTTTTGGCTCGTTAAGCCTCTTACGGTAGATGTGGCATCAGTAGCTGGTACCAGGAACTACATAACCAGTGAATCCCGGTTACTGGAAACCCTACGAAACCGAGATCCCGGGTTTTATCGGATTACTCAGACTACGACCCGGGGTACGTGCATTCAAAGTGACGCCCAGCAGTTTTTCCTTAACGAAGCTCTGGCTTACAACTATGCGTCCACTGAAGGGTACAACTCTACGAATAACTTCAAAGATTTGGCATTGCTGCAGGCCTTGGGATACCGAACAGAAGGGCAGGTCGCGACGGTGCGGGAAACCAGTCTGCTCCCCTCAGACGCTTTGTTGGGGGTGCGCTACGTGCTTTCACCAGAACCTATTCCGGGCCTAGTACCCGTCGACGGGCTGCCCGAGACTAACCGCAAACAAGTTTTTGAAAATCCCTTCAGTCTTCCTCCGGTTTTTGTTCACGAAAAATCAAAATCTAGCGCGAATTTCACCGGAAATCCTTTTGAATACGTCAACGCTCTGTACGCTGAGATTACCGGGAGACAAACCCCAGTTTTTAAGCCTGTCCCTTTTGAATCGAGTATCGACGGTAAGCAAATGACCTTCACTCTCGATGTGGCGCGAAATGGTAAGTTTCCTGTTTATGGCAACATTCCCTGGAACGAGTATGCCGACGACACCATCGAGATAAACGGAAAATCTCAGCTTCCTTATGCGACTTGGGGCAGTTTTGGGACGTTCTCTGTTCCCGTGAATACCAATGATTCAACTGCGAAGGTGACTTTGAATACGGAAAACCCCGGCAATTTCATGCCTGCGCAGTTCTACTACGCTGACTTGGATGTTTTGCGGGACGCGGTTGACTCTATCCAGCAAAACCAGCCCTCTCAGGTGACTATCCAACCGGGCTCTGCAGACATCACGGTCAGAGAGGGGGACAGTAAGCAACTATTCACTTCGATACCGTTCAACCAAGGGTGGACAATACTTAACAACGGCGCTCCGGCAGACGTAGAGCTTTTCGCGGATTCGCTAATATCCATAGATTTGCACCCAGGGATCAATCGAATCACCATGCGTTATTCCGTCCCGTTTCTGTGGCCTGGGATTTGCCTCACTGCTATTTCCGCGGCAGCGTTGATACTCCTTGCAGCCATCAAAGCAATGAAACTGCGTCGCCGACCGAATCCTCGTGAAACCGCAGCCGTAGTTCAGTCCGAGGCGAATTCGAGGTGACGTCTTACTGGTGGATATCCTCAGCAATAATGTAATCTGGCCGGTTCTTTACTTCTTCAAAAATGCGGGCTACGTATTCGGCAATTACTCCCAGTGACGTCATCAGGATTGAGCCGATGAGTACGATAATGCCGATAGTAGTTAGGTAGCCGCTGACCTCGACTCCGTTGAGGGCCCAGCGTATCAACAGCCAAATGAGGTAGATTACCGCCAAAAAAATCCCGAACATTCCAATCCAGGAAATCATGCGCAAAGGTTTGGCTGAAAATCCAATCACCCCGGTTAGCGCATAGTTGACCAGACCGCGCATTGACCAGTTAGTTTCTCCGTGGGCTCGAGGGGCATTATCGTATGATATGACCTCGCTGGGATACCCAATCCAGGAATACAGTCCTTTCGAAAAGCGGTTATGTTCTGGCAGAGACAGTAGTGAATCCAAAGCGGCACGTGACAGTAGGCGAAAATCGCCTTCGCCGTCAGTTAAACGCACGGTAGCAAGTTTATTGATTAAGAAATAGAACAGCCTGCTGAAACCGGTCCGTATGGCTCCGTCCCCTTTACGGTTGCGTTTTGCGATGACCTGATCTGCCCCGGTCCGTTCGTGACAGTCGATGAGCTGACGAGCCACCTGCGGGGGATGCTGCAAGTCGGCATCCATAATAATTACAGCGTCTCCCTTGGCGGCGCGAAGCCCTGCAAGTAGCGCGGGCTCCTTGCCGAAGTTTCGCGAAAAGGACAGCAGACGAACACGCTTGTCTTTCTGTGTCAGCGTTTTAGCAACATCGAAGGTGTTATCGCTTGATCCGTCATTGACTATGACCAGTTCCCATTGCAGGTTCTGAAATTCTGCTGAGAGGTGTTCAAGCAGCAAGGGCAGGTTTTCCCCCTCGTTGTGAGCTGGAACAACAACCGAGTATAGTTTAGGCATAGCCACTATTATAATGGGCAGGTGCTTTTTTGAGGTTATCGTTAGTCTTAAACCGTCAGCTAGCAAAGCGTCCAAATCGCGAGGTGAGAGAATGTCTGAAGGTGAAGCGGTCCGCTCCGAATTGGACGGTTCTTTCCCACGTGCCACTGCAGATGACGTCGCTAAAAAACCTCTGGATATAAAGCAGATTTTTCGTTATCTCTTTAGCGGTGGGTCGTCATTTCTTCTGGATTTTGCGCTCCTGTACGTTTTCAAGGCGTGGGTAGGGATGCCCGCTTGGTTGGCGGCCGCTGCGGCGTTCGTCATCGCCACAGTGTTTTCGTACTATATGCAAAAACTGTTTACTTTCAGTTCTGATATTCAAAACCGCAAGGCGATGTGGCGGTTCCTCGCCTTGGTTGCTTTCAACACCGCTATGGCGGCAGTAATCGTGCAAGCATTCGATTCTTTCTTTGGGCTCTATCTGGTCGGGAAAATTGTCGCGAGTACTCTGACCACAATTTGGAACTACCCCTTAATGCGGCGTTGGGTATTTCCCAGCAACTCACTCCGCTGAGCCGTCTTGGTGCGCCGGGGCGGGTAAACAAATCAATTTTTCGGGCTGGAAATCGCGGGGAGGCGACTCCAGTCGTGTTACCATTGTTACTGATGTGAAAATTCAGCATCAAAGCGCATCAAAACGCAAGATAATTCTGAGGTTTTGAGCAAATACATCTGGACAGAGATGAATAAATCAGGAATGCTAGATTCTGGCACTGATGGGAGGAACTTATGCGTAAGCGCGTCATAATGGGGACTTTATTGGCTTTTAGTCTGTTGGCTAGCCCGGCTGCGGTAGCTTCAGCAGCAGAGGGGGACAGCGGTATCGCCGATAACGTCAGTTCTGATTTTGTGAGCCAGCCGGCTCTGGACGGTCTGGGCAACGCGGAACTGAACCAGAAAACGTCAGCATTTCAAGCCTCCCGGCAAGGCGAGGTGGCTCTGTTCGACAGTCAAGGAATACTTCGGGAATCACGATCCGCAGCTGCGGTTGAGTTAGGCCAGACGAACAAGCTCGTCTCCACCGTGACAGTGCAAGCACCCGTAGCGTTGATAGCGGCACGGTGGCCAACTCGCGGTCCGCAGCCCCTGGTGGTATTGGGGCGTTACCTACAAGGCGGAGCCTGGAGCGAGTGGCAAACCATCGGTGACGAATTTGAGTCCAGTAAAGACGCCGCACTCAACGCTACCGAGCCGTGGATTTTGACCAACGTAGCGGCAGCGCAAATCGCTGTGGTAATCCCGCAGGGGACGAAACTGCAGCCGACCGTAGAGGTGATTGATTCCCAAACCAAAGCCGAGGACCACGCTTTTGCCACCGTCGAAACGGGTGACACGCAAGTATTTGTGTCCGCCGGGGTGAAGCCCAGCATCGCCACCGGCCCGGACGGGGGTAAAGAAAAGCCCGATAACAACACCAGTGACGCCGGTAAACAGGTTATTCCCCCCGACCCGGCCCAAAATGCTTGGACCAACGTCCCGGCAACGGGACAACCTGCCACGGTTTATTCCCGGGCTGACTGGGGAGCGGACGAGTCCTGGATGGGGTGGAGACTCCGGGCGGGCGCGGTCCGTGGAGCAGTAGTGCACCACACCGCCACGGGAAACAACTATTCCCCCGGAGACGTCCCGGCCATCCTGCGTTCCATCTATCGCTACCACGCCATCAGTTTGAAGTGGGGCGACATCGGCTACAACGTGCTGGTGGATAACTTTGGGCGAGCCTGGCAGGGCCGCGCCGGCAACTTCTGGACCTCCAACATCGTCGGCGGGCACGCCTATGGCGTAAACAGCACGACCTTCGGGATTTCCGTGCTGGGTAATTACATGGACTTCCGGCCATCCGACGCGGCCGTAGACACAGTCGCGCGCGTCGTGGCTTACAAGCTGCGGCCCACCGGCTTGGATCCGTTGAATCTACGAACCAACATCCGTAAAGACGGACATGATTTTATGGCTCCGGTCGTCTCCGGGCACCGTGACGTTGGCGCTACCGCCTGCCCGGGCAACGCCTTTTACGCATTCTTGCCGACGCTGCGGCAAATGGTGGCGCAATACGTTTCTGAGCCAGGTAACCCCATTGTTTCCCCTGACTTCAATCAGTCGCAACAAGATCAGGTCAATAAGGGAATCCCCACGGTTCTAGCTGGGCAAGACCGGGTGGGCACCTCTATCGAAATCGCCCGGCACGCTTTCCCGCAGGGTTCGCGTACGGTCTACGTGGCTAATGGGGTGAATACCGCTGATGCGCTGGCCGGAGGGTCGCTCACGGATGGTCCGATTGTGCTGGTGCTGGACAAACGGGATGCCCAAGCGGCGGTCGCGAAATACGTGAAAGAAGCGAAAGCTACCAAGGTGGTCGCTTTGGGCGGTACCGGAGCGGTCAGTGATGCGGTGCTGAATACCGTGGCGGCGGGGGCGGCGACCGACCGAATCGGAGGCCGCGACCGGGTGGAGACTTCCGCTCTCATTGCCCGTCATGCCGCGGAAACCCGGCCGGCTAGTGCCGTATTCCTGGCGGAAATGTCGCGAGGAGTGGACGCGCTGGCGGCCGGTTCGTTGACGGCTGGGCCGGTCATTTTGGTTCCCACCAACGGCAAGCTGCCCTCGGTTGTGGCCCAAACGATTGCGGCCATAAACCCGGCCAAAGTCGTGGCTTTGGGCGGTCCGGGCGCGGTATCAGACGCAGTTTTGTCGCAAGCCGCCGTCGGGCGCGCCAGCGAGCGGGTTTTTGGGGCCGATCGCTACCAGACCGCCCGCGAAATCAGCAAATATCAGTTCCCGCAAGGCTCCGACCACGTTTACCTGGCATCCGGAACGAACCCGGTCGACGCGGTAGCTGGCGGGGTGCTGTCAGACGGGCCGATTCTGCTGTTGCCCAACGCCCGAGGGAAATCCTTAGGCGCGAGCACGGCGGCTGAGATTGTGCGTCTCCAGGCACGCACAGCCACGGCCCTGGGCGGCCCCGGTGCAGTGTCCCGTGAGCAACTGAACCAGGTCTTTGTGACCCTGCAATCCATCTCTGTAGCTCAGCCAGCCGGCTCTAAATGATGCCTGATCAGCGGGGGCTCGGGGCGATTCCCGAGCCCCCGTTTTTTGCACCCGAGATAAATCGCGGGGGTGGAGTTCTCGACATCGGGGGTGCCTGTTGCTGAGCGATTCTAATTCGCGATTAAATCGGGGTAGGTGGCTATATAGACCAGCACCCCCGTTTTAATCGCAGATTTCGATCACCAAACTCGGATATTGTTTGGCCCGCCCGCTTTCCACCAGGCTCCGTTGGGATAAGATGGAGGAGTTTGATTTGGTCAGAAAGGCAGCTATGGGTCGCATCGTTGAAACCGCCCAAATTGCGCCGTCGGCTGCAATCGGTGCCGGCTGCTCGATTTGGGATTACGCCCAAGTCCGCGAAAATGCGGTGTTGGGAGAAAACTGCATCGTGGGACGCGGAGCCTACATCGATGCCGGCGTGAAAGTCGGCGCGAATTGCAAAATTCAAAACTATGCCCTGGTTTATGAACCGGCGGTGCTGGAAGACGGCGTGTTTGTCGGTCCGGCCGCGGTCTTGACCAATGACCAGTGGCCGCGGTCCATCAACCCGGACGGCACCTTGAAATCCGCAACTGATTGGGAAGCCGTGGGGGTGACGTTGCGCCATGGCTGCGCCATCGGGGCTCGGGCAGTGTGCATCGCCCCGGTTACCGTGGGGCGGTGGGCCACAGTCGGTTCCGGCGCGGTGGTCAGCCGTGACGTTCCTGATTACGCCCTGGTGGTTGGCGTTCCGGCTCGCCAGATTGGGTGGGTAGGGCGCGCCGGGGTGCGCCTCGAAGCGGTGGAAGGCAAAGCTGGGCGCTGGCGGTGCCCCGTCACCGGACAGACCTATACCGAAACTGACGGAACACTGACTTTTGACGAAGCCTGAGGCTTTAGAGAGTTACACAAGCAAGGAGACAATATGAGTAAAGAATTCATCCCCGCAGCCAAGCCGATTATCGGCGCGGAAGAACGCGAAGCAGTGGATGCGGTCCTGCGCACCGGAATGTTGGCTCAAGGTAGCGTAGTGGCTGAGTTTGAACAAGTTTTCGGCGCCCAGCTGGGGGCGGGGAGGGAAACCGTGGCGGTCAACGCCGGCACTTCCGCCCTGCTGTGCGGGCTGCTGGCGGCTGGAATCGAGGCGGGCGACGAAGTCATCGTGCCATCCTTTACCTTCGCTGCCACGGCGAATTCGGTAGCGCTGACCGGGGCAAAGCCCGTGTTTGCTGACATTGAGGCGGAGCATTTCTGCCTCGATCCCGGCGCAGTTGAGGCGGCCATCACGCCGAACACTAAGGCGATTTTGCCGGTCCACCTCTATGGACACCCGGCGAATATGACCGAGTTGGGTCGGATTGCGCGCGAACACAACCTGATGATTTTCGAGGACGCCTGTCAGGCTCACGGGGCGACTTGGGACGGCCAGCCGGTTGGAACATTTGGGACCTTCGGGGCGTTCTCGCTGTATCCGACCAAGAATATGACCTCCGGCGAAGGCGGCATGATTACCTCTGAAACCCCCGAGCATGCTCGCAAGTGCCGCCTGTACCGCAATCAGGGCATGGAAAAGCAGTACCAAAACGAAGTCATCGGCTTTAACCTGCGCATGACGAATATTCACGCCGCAATCGGGCGTGAACAGCTGAAAAAGGTCGCGGGTTGGACGGCGAAACGCCAGGAAAACGCTGCTTTCCTGAGCGAGAACCTGCAAGGGGTCACCGTCCCGGCCATCGCTCCGCAAGCCTCTCACGTGTTCCACCAATACACGATTCGGGTCACGGCCGACCGCGATGGGTTTGTTCAGGCATTGCGCGAAGAATACCAGATTGGTTCCGGTGTGTACTACCCGATTCCCAATCACCGGCTGGGGTCCCTGTGCCACTTCGCGCCGGGCTTGGACCTGCCCCAGACCGAAGCGGCCGCCCGCGAAGTCGTGTCTCTGCCGGTGCATCCCTCCCTAGATCAGGAAGACTTGGAACGCATCGTGACTGCCGTCAACGCCCTGGCCAAAGCCGGTGCCTAGATTCCAGCGTGGCGCCGGTGCGATAATGGGGGCGCCGCGTGTTGGTCTGGAGGCGTTTAGAAACGGTCCGGGGGACCGTTTTAGCCGGAACTCAAAGCAGATAGGAAAGTCATGAAAGAAATACGTGTTGGAGTAATCGGTATTGGTAGCATGGGTCGCCACCACGTCCGCAACGTCCGCGAAACCCCCGGCGAAACCCTCGTCGCCGTAGCGGATCCGGCCGGCGACAAGTTCGGCGTGGCCGGAGACTTGGAAGTCCTGCCGAATGTGGAATCTCTCATTGCCACCGGAATCGAGGCGGCGGTCGTGGCAGTGCCCACGGCTTTTCACCTGGAAGTGGCGCTGCAGCTGGCCGCCGCGGGTGTCCCGGCTCTCATCGAAAAGCCCCTGGCCCGCACGGTTGCGGAAGGCGAGCAAATCGTGAGCGCTTTCCAACGGGCCAACCTGGTGGGTGCCGCCGGCTACGTGGAACGCTGCAACCCGGCGTTAATCGAACTGCAAAAGCGGGTTGCCGCCGGCGAGCTCGGGGAAGTGTTCCAGATTGCTACGCGGCGCCAAGGCCCGTTCCCGGCCCGAATTTCTGACGTGGGGGTCATCAAGGACCTGGCGACTCATGACGTGGATTTGACCGCGTGGATTGCGGGTTCGCGCTACCAATCCGTGTCCGCCCGGACGGCTCGCAAATCTGGGCGCGAACACGAAGATTTGCTATTCGCCACCGGGGTTCTGGAAAACGGGGTGCTGGTGAACCACATCGTCAACTGGTTCAGTCCTTTCAAGGAGCGCCTGACCACCGTCACCGGCGAAAAGGGCGCGCTGGTCGCGGACACGATGAACTCCACTTTGACGTTCTATGAAAATGGCACCAAAGCTGTGGAATGGGACCAGGTGGCGAACGTTCGCGGGGTCAGCGTCGGGAAAGTGACCCAGTACGCCTTGGACCAGCGCGAACCGCTGCGGGTCGAGCACGAAAACTTTGTCGCCGCCCTGAATGGGGACGCCAGCCGAATCGTGCCGCTCACGGACGCGCTGCAGACCCTCAGAGTGTTAGAGGCGATGATTCAGTCGCGAGACACGGGACAAACGGTCGACCTCTAGAGCCGCGACTCGAAAGCGCCTTGACACCCCCTTTTCGTCACCAAACCCGAAAAAGCCTCGCGGTGTCATATCTGGCATACCGAAGCAACACAATAGGTTTTACGAACCACCCTGGCACACCGAAAAACGCGGCCAATCCGCCCTCGTGACCGGAAAAACTTGGAAAGAATGGAGCTATGCGCGCACGTCCTGATGTCACCGTGGTTTCCCGGATTTTTGCCCCGGAGCCGGCCGCGGCTTCGTTCCGGCTCGAAGCCCTGGTGAAAGCCCTGCTAGAACAACGTGCCGCCGTAAGCGTGCTGACCACGATTCCCGCCCCCGGCACTGACCGCGACGCGCGGGCGCAAGTTGAGGCGCAAACCGGCGCGGGGAACCTTTTGCACATCCAACGAGTCCAGGCCAAACGTGACGAAACCGGGTACATTCGCGGCTACCTGCCTTATATGAGCTTTGACATTCCCGCGTTTTTCCGGCTCCTGTTCGCCCCGAGCCCCAGGGTCTATGTCAGCGAGCCGCCGCCGACTACCGGGGCAATGCTGCGCGTTTTGGCAGCTTGGAAACGCCGTCCTTACGTGTATTACGCGGCCGATATTTGGTCAGATGCGGCTCAGACGAGCGCCCCGGCCTGGGTGGTGCGGGCGCTGCGAGGGATGGAACGTTTCGCGCTGCGCGGTGCCGCCACGGTCATTGCCGTGTCTGACCAGGTGGCATCCCGTTGTCAGGAGCTGGGAGCCCGGCGGGTGGCGGTGGTGGAAAACGGGATAGATACCGAGGTGTTTACCGCGCTCGGTCCCGCCCCGCAGCCGGTGGCGGGGTTGAGTGCCGATGAGGTCGCACAGGCGGATTGGTTGGTTTATGCCGGGACGGCTTCGGAGTGGCAGGGGGCAGAAATTTTTGCCCAGGCGTTTGCCGAAGTTGCCCCGAAGTTTCCCCGCGCTCGCCTACTGTTCCTGGGGCAGGGTAGTTCTTTCGCGGCGATGCGCGATATTGCCCAGCGCTTGGAGCCGGGGCGAATCCTGTTTGATCAGGTGTCCCCGGTTGAGGCTGCGGCGTGGCAGCGTCAGGCGCGGGCTTGCCTGGTCAGTATCAAACCGGGGCGGGGCTATGATTTCGCCTACCCGACCAAGGTGTTGGCGGGGCTGGCTTGCGGCGCTCCGGTCATTTACGTGGGCGGGGGGCCGGCCGGCGCGGACATTACCGAAAACCGGTTAGGTTTGACCCTGCCTTATGACCGCGAAGTCCTGAAAATGGCTCTGACCAGCGTTTTAGAGGGTCGGTTGCGGACCGATGAGACGCGCAAATGGGTGGAAGAGCACCGTTCGTTGCGTTTGACCGGCCAGAACGCGGCTCGGGTCGTTTTGGCGCAGATACGTCACTAGAGTCCGGCGTCGCTTTCGTGGGTTCACCAGCTTCGCGCCTAGGTACAGGCGCCCGGTCTTGGTAAGTTAGAGACATGAAAATCATGTCGATTGTGGGGGCGCGCCCCCAGTTTGTGAAACTGGCACCGATTGCGAAAGCGTGCGCCGAGGCGTCGGTGGAACATCTCATTGTCCATACCGGCCAGCACTACGACCCGATGCTGTCCGAAGTGTTCTTTAAAGACCTAGGGATTCCGCGTCCCGACGTACATCTCAACGTGGGCAGTGCCAGTCACGGGGTGCAAACCGGGCGGATGCTGGCTGAGCTGGAACCGGTCATTGCCGAGGCACAGCCGGACTGGGTGCTGGTTTACGGGGACACGAACTCGACGCTGGCTGGGGCGCTCGCAGCGGTGAAGATTCACCAGCGGGTCGCGCACCTGGAGGCCGGGCTACGTTCCTTTAATCGGGATATGCCCGAAGAAATCAACCGGGTGCTCACCGACCACGCCGCGGATTTACTGCTGGCACCCACCCAGGTCGCGATGCGCCACCTGGCAGACGAAGGCCTGGAGGGTCGCTCGGTCCTGGTCGGGGACGTGATGACTGACGTACTGTTTACGATTCGCGACCGGGTTCAATCCGGGCAGATTGCGAACCCTATCCCCGCCGAACTCGGCTTGGAGCCTGCGCAATACGCCCTAGCCACCATTCACCGAGCCGAAAATACTGACGATCCGAGCCGTCTCGAGGCCGTGGTGGCGGCTCTCGCGGCGCTGCCGTTCCCGGTCGTGCTGCTAGCCCACCCGCGCTTGCGCGCCAAAGCGGAGGTGGCGGGCGTGAACCTGGCGCGCGGAGCCATTCGCCTGCACGAACCACTGGCATATCCGCAGCTGGTGGCGGCGGCGCTGCAGGCTCGCCACATCGTCACGGATTCCGGGGGGCTACAAAAGGAAGCATTTTTGCTACGGGTTCCCACTACCACGGTGCGACCGCAAACCGAGTGGGTAGAGACAGTTGAGCTGGGCTGGAACCAGTTGGCTGAACCAGCCTCGCTGGTCCAGGCGGCGACCCGGCCCCTGCCGGAGCCAACCACCGCCACCCCCTACGGAACTGGTGCCGCCGCGCGTGAAGTCGTGCAAGTCCTGGTAGAACACGCAGCTCAGGGCTAATTTATGCGCCAAAACCCGGTTTGGCACACCGGTGAACCAGCCGGGCACGCGGGAAGCTCAGCACACCTAGCGTCAGTCTAGCGTAGAATCAACCGTGGACAGATGGTGCCGAGTTCGCGCTACCATGCCGCACAGGTACCACGTAAGCGTTGCGAAGGAAAGGAAACGCCGTGAAAATCGCTGTTGTGGGAATGGGAAAGATTGGCCTGCCGTTGGCGACGCAATACGCGTCAAAGGGTCATCAGGTCGTGGGGGTAGACATCAATCCCCACACGGTTGAGGCCATCAACAGCGGGACAGAGCCGTTTCCAGGGGAAGCTCACCTTGGCGAATACCTGGCCAAGCTGGTTTCGACCGGGCAGCTGCACGCCACCACGGACTATGCCGAGGCGATTCCCGGAGCTGATGCAGTGGTCATCGTAGTGCCGCTGTTTGTCAACGACCAGACCTGGGAGCCAGACCTCACGATTATGGACGCGGCCACGACTTCGGTGGGAGAAAACCTCACCGCCGGCACGCTGGTTAGCTACGAAACGACCCTGCCGGTGGGCACGACCCGTCACCGTTTCCAGCCGATGCTCGAAAAACTCTCCGGTCTGCGCGAGAGTCAGGACTTTTGGATGGTGTTTTCCCCCGAACGCGTGTTGACCGGGAGAGTGTATGCTGACCTGCGTCGTTACCCGAAACTCGTGGGTGGACTGAGCGCGGAAGGCACCCGGCGCGGTATCGAGTTCTATCGCGCAGTATTGGATTTTGACGAGCGTACCGACCTGCCGCAACCCAACGGCGTGTGGGATATGGGCAGTGCTGAAGCGGCCGAGATGGCGAAACTGGCGGAAACGACCTACCGGGATGTGAACATTGGGCTGGCCAACCAGTTCGCGCGTTTCGCCGACAGCGCCGGGATTGATGTGATGAAGGTCATCAACGCCTGCAACTCTCAGCCGTATTCCCACATTCACCGTCCCGGTATCGCCGTGGGCGGGCACTGTATTCCGGTCTATCCCCGGCTTTACCTCTCGACCGACCCTGAAGCAACGGTGGTGCGCTCCGCCCGGGTGGCCAACTCGGAAATGCCGGCTTATGTGGTGGAACGTCTTTCACAAGCCCTGGGCGAGCGGGGTACGGCGCTTTCGGGAGCTACCGTGGTGGTGCTGGGTGCGGCCTATCGCGGCGGCGTCAAAGAAACCGCGTTTTCCGGCGTGTTTGCTACTGTCGCGGAGCTTTCGCAGCGTGGGGCACACGTGGTGGTACACGACCCGATGTTCAGTGACGAGGAGCTGCGCGGGTTTGGCTGGGAGCCTTATCACCTGGGCGAGCCGGTCGAAGCCGCCATCCTGCAGGCTGATCACGCCACATACCGGCAACTGTCCGCAGCGGACTTGCCCGGAGCAAAAGCGATTTTTGACGGCCGTGGTATCCTCACGCCCTCGCGTTTCCCCGCCGCACGCTACCTGCGAGTCGGTGGCGGCGCCAGCGCATACAGCGATGCGACCGCGGCTTTTGCCAACGCGAAACTGGCGACTGACGCTTAAAGAATCGAACCCGTTTATCCCTGGTACAGACAGCGTCAGCTCAGATAGCGTCGCGGTAGAGTTTCTCCAGGTGAACAGCATAAGGCGAAGCCTGGTGGTGACTATACACCCAGTCTTTGCCCCCCAGGGCGGCAGCCATCGCCGGAGGATCTTGCAAAGCCTGAGCAATTCCCGCCATAACGGTTTCCAAGTCCCCCTCGATAACGGGAGAGCTGCTGCCGTCATCTGGGCGAGGAATCCGGGAACCGAGCGCTGCCAAGGGCAAGCCGATAGCCATAGCCTCAAATTCAGAGACGGCGAGAATGCGGTTGGCTTGACCGATAGCGAGGGTCCCGCCGGCAAGCCACTGCAAGTAATCCGCATATTTCATCTTTGGTTGCAGCTGCACGCCCAGAGACTTCGCCGCGCCGGCGCCGTAATCCCAATCTAAGCCTTCCAAGGGAATCTGAGGGAAAGCCCGGCGCAGTTCGCTCACGACTTGCAGTTGTTTTTCAATGCCTTTGTCGTCATCCCAGCGCGAGGTGAAAATAATTTTCGGGGCATTATGCTCTAGCTGCCACTTCGGCAGGAACTCAGTCTGGACGAAAGCTGGCATATATTCCGCGTCGCCACGTGCGGTGGTGGCTTCTTCGATGGTGTCCAGGTTTGTGTAAAAAACTCCTTGAGCTTCGTCGATGGCACGCTGTACCTGGTCATGGTACGGTTTTTCTTTCCAGCGGCGGCGAATATCACTGCCGTGCAGGTGCAGAAAGTAAGGACGCTGCGGGAGGGGAGACTGCTGAATCAGCGGCACAGAAGTGGCGTAGTGAACGTGCACCACATCCGTTCGTCTCAGGTGGGATCAGCGGCGGAAAAAATACGGGGTCCAAGCCAATCGTGACCAGCCGAATCCGGGGTTGACCTGGGGACGCACCAAGGCGGGCGGAAGATAATCCCAATCTCAACCCTGCTGCCGGGCAGCGCGGACCAGGGACTGCCTGACGTTAGCACAATCATTGAAGTGCAGGACTCGAGGGGAATCAGCGCTGCTCATACCCCTATTTTAGGGGGAAAAGCCAGTCGGTGCTCGATACTTAGATATCACGGTGAGTGTGGGTCAGTGTAGACTGGTCAGGTGCGTGTTTTGGCTGTAACTACCTGGTTTCCTCATCAGAAGCGTCCCTCCAGTGGTGCTTTTGTGGTGAAGGATTTACATGCGATTGCATCTGCCGGGAACCAAGTGCGAGTCGTTCATCTGGATGCGGATTACCGAGGTTCCCCGCAACGTTTCCAATACGAAGGCATCGCGGGGTTGCGAATTGCGTTCCAGCCACTCAACCCGCTTTCGGCAGTGTCAGTCTCACGTCACCTGCGCAACTCAGTGGGGGACGCCGACGTGATTCACTCGATGGCGATGTCCACCCTGTTGCCTACAGCTTTGGCGCACCCCCAGGTTCCGTGGGTGCACACCGAGCACTGGTCCGGGCTGACGAACCCTGACTCCTTGACACCACTGCTGCGGCAGGCTCGAAAAGTCATTTTTCGGCTGGAGAAACTTCCGGACATTGTCACTACCGTTTGCCCCTATCTGTCCCAGCCTATCCGCCAATATCGGCATCGCTCCACGGTAGAAGTGCCTTGCGTAGTGGAGCCGGTGCCTGACCTTACTCCGCGAAATCTACCTGCCCCAGAGCCCTGGCGTCTGATTTCGGTGGGGGGACTGGTGGAGCGCAAGGATCCGATTTTTGCGCTGCAAGTCGTGGAGGAACTGCAACGCAGAGGGCGTCGGGCGGAACTGACTTGGGTGGGTCAGGGACCTTTGGAAGAAGCCGCGCGTGATTATGCGGCGAATCACGGCCTGCCGCTGCGTTTGACCGGACCTCTGCCCTATACCGGGGAAGGGGGCGTTTCAGCGGAACTCCAGGCAGCAGACTTGTTTATTGGTCCCACTCATGGCGATAATTTCTTTGTGTCTTGCGCAGAAGCGATACTGAACGGCCGTCCCGTGGTGGTCGGCACGGCGGGGGGCCACCCAGATTTTATGCGCGACTTTGTGGGGCGAGCTATCGCCACCCATGATGTGAAAGTCTATGCGGACGAGGTGACGGAACTGTTGACTGCCACCCCTGATGACGCGCCTAGTGCCGAGGCTATTGCCGCCAGTATCGGAGAGGCTTTCTCCAGCCAAACCGTCGGGGAGTCCTACCGGAAAGTTTACGAGGCTGCCGTGGCCGGTGACCCCGCACTTTTGGAGCGGCTGCCTTCCTGGAGGGGCTGGTAGACAGACTGCACAAGGTCGGTGCGGTGGGTCGCGCGGTGCCCTCAGTTTGTGTCGAGTGCTAGCGCACCAGGAAGCTGGCCACGTCAAAACGGAGTGGTCCCTCCCTGTGCCACCAGCCTTTGGGATATGCCGGGATGAGAGCTTGTGGGGTGAAAAACTTGCGTCTGGCTTGCGCTCTGGAATACATAATGTCCACCGATATGGATGGGTTTAGTATGGCGTCCAATAGTGCAGTATCGGTTCGAGAAAACACCTGTTCGCAGCCAGGGGCGAAATCCATTACCGCTTGTGCATATTCAGCTAATGCTTCGCGGGAGTTTGTGCTCCACCAGGACTTCTCCCGGGTGTCTAAGACTCCAAAAATCAAAATCCGCAGGGTCGTAATTGCGATGGATTCACGGGTTGTGGCATCTAACCCAGATATGAAATTTCGATTCAAAAGATCTGTGATGTGCTGCAGCTGTTCGTCTATCAGCCGGGGTATTTCTGTAACCCGATTATCAGTGTTAGTGGCATCTGAAATTTGAGCAGTTTTGGCATTTGAAAATCGAGCACTTCTGTCAGATCAGGAGTGTGATTTCGTTGCATGATTGGGAAGTTATTCAGTCTTTGGCGCGGTCGGGTGTTCCGAAAGCGCAGATTGCTAGGGATTTGGGGTTGGCGCGTAACACGGTGGCGCGTGCTGTTGGGGCGGATTCACCGCCGCGTTATCAACGGTCTGGGAGGGGTTCGTGTTTTGATGCTTACGAGACCAGAGTCCGCTCGTTGCTCCAGGAAACACCGCGTATGCCGGCAACGGTTATCGCGGAACGGATTGGCTGGCCGTGGTCTGGGAGGTTGTTACGTCATCATGTTGCTTTGATACGTCCTGAGTTCTTACCTATTGATCCGGCAGACCGGCTGGAATGGGATATCGGGGACGCTATCCAGTGTGATTTGTGGTTCCCTCCGTACAAAGTGCCGTTGGACGACGGACAGGAATGTCTAGTTCCGGTTTTAGTGATGGCCTGCGCGTATTCACGTTACACGGTATGCGTGGTGATACCTACACGTACAACTGCTGACCTGTTACAGGGTATGTGGGAAGGAGTGCAGCGTTTTGGAGGTGTACCACGCCGATTCATTTGGGATAACGAGTCTGGTATCGGGCGTGGTAATCATCTCGCTGCAGGGGTTAGCGGGTTCATGGGAGTACTTGGAGCCACGCTCAAACAGCTCCCGCCCAGAGACCCAGAATCCAAAGGGATTATCGAGCGGTTTAATAGGTACGCAGAAACATCATTCATGCCAGGACGGCATTTTCTTTCCCCGCAGGATTTACAGGCGCAGCTCGATGATTGGATAGTGAAAGCTAACGGTCGTACGCATGCCACGTTACATGCTATACCTGCTGAAATGTATCAAGAGGAACTGGCTCATTTCGCGTCGTTACCACCCGTGAAACCAGAGTGTGGCTGGTTCAAAGAAGTCCGGCTAAGACGGGATTATTACGTTTCCCTGGACGGGAACCATTATTCCGTGAGCCCGGAATGCATAGCCGCTCTCGTCCAGGTCAGGGCCGACCTGAACACTGTTAGCGTTACCTGCAAAGGAGAGGGTGTCAAATTGTTTGTGTAAGTGACACGTAGAAAGGGATTGTGTTGTGAGCATAACGGATGGTTTTGTTCCCGGTAGCCTTGAGGTTATGGCTGATAGGAGTGAGCGGAAGGATTACACTCAGGAGCTGGTAGTTTCGGGGGCCTTGGACAGGGGCTTTGACTCCATTGACTCTGGCGAGTTACAACTTACTGGTGAGGGCGGGTTCATCCCGTCCATGATTAAAGCAGTTCTGGAACGGGCCTTGCAGGCCGAGCTGTCTTCCCATTTGGGTTATGAGAAGAACGAGGCCGCTGGGCGGGGGTCTGGTAACTCCCGCAATGCTACCAGCCCCAAGACTCTGATTACCGAGGCTGGCTTGGTATCCTTGGGCGTGCCCCGGGATCGTAACGGCGTGTTCGCTCCGCGTCTGGTTCCTAAAGGGATGCGTCGTACTGGGGGTCTTGATGACATGATTATCTCTTTGTATGCCGGTGGCATGACGGTCAGGGAAATTGGTCATCACCTGGAGGCCACTTTCGACACTCAGATTTCTCACGAGACGATCTCGAATATTACTGACCAGGTCCTAGATGAGGTTAGGGTGTGGCAAGACCGGCCTTTGGACGCGTTCTACCCGGTGATGTATCTGGATGCTATCAGCGTGAAAATCAAAGACGGCGGCAAAGTCGTCAACAAGGCCGTCCATATCGCCCTGGGTGTGGATATGGACGGGATCAAGCACGTGCTAGGGACCTGGGTCCAGCCCGAAGAAGGAGCCGCGTTTTGGGCTGGTGTGTGCGCTAACCTTGCCAACCGCGGGGTACGTGATGTCCTGGTCGTTGCCACCGACGGGCTATCCGGCTTTCCTGAGGCCGTGGAGGCGACCTGGCCGAACGCTATTATTCAAACCTGTGTGGTTCACCTGATCCGGGCCTCAATGCGGTTCGTGGCTTACAAGGACCGCAAGGTCGTGGCCAGGGGTCTGCGGTCCATCTACACCGCGCCCAGCGAGGAAGCCGCCTTAGAGGCCCTGGAAGCCTTCGCTGAGTCGGATTTGGGCCGTAAATACCCGCCCACGGTCACTACCTGGCAGCGGGCCTGGGAGAGGTTTATCCCGTTCTTGGACCTGGCGCCCATGGTCCGCCGGGTTATTTACACCACTAACGCGATCGAGTCGTTCAACTACCAGCTACGCAAGATCTCGAAGAACCGGGGCCATTTCCCCAACGAGGAAGCCGCAGTCAAACTCTTATGGCTAGCCATTATCAATATCGAGGAAAAACGCGCCCGAGAGCGCGAGAAAGAGAAAGGACGAAAACGAGGCGAAAACCGGAAAGCTAAAGGATACCTAATGGAAGGGCAAATGACCACAAACTGGAAACAAGCCCTAACCCAACTAGCAGCCGCATTCCCCGACCGCATGGAACCCCACCTATAAACCCCCACTTACACAAACAACTTGACAAGCTCAAACACTAACGTTTTGTTCAACACCGCTCAAGGCTGGATAGAAACCCTGCAAACCGCGCATAACCACGCACAGCTAGCCCAAGCATTAAAACGCTTGAAAAATACCCCCTTCTCATCATTGACGAGTTCGGATACCTCCCAATCGATGCGGACGCCGCGAACCTGTTCTTCCAACTCATCTCGGACCGCTACGAACAAGGCTCGCTCATAATCACTTCCAACCTACCATTCAGCCAATGGGGAGAAATCCCAGGCTCCACAACCATAGCCACAGCAATAATCGACCGCGTAGTCCACCACGCCCAAGTCCTGCAAACCAGCGGAGAATCCTACCGACTACGCAACCACGACCAACCAAACCCAGTAAAATAAAACTGCTCAAAATTCAACAGCCAAAAACGCACCATTTTCAACTGCCACCGACAATCAGCATCTTCCCCCACCAGATAGCCCGGACCGCGTCTTTGCACAACCACCCTTGAAGGGGTATAAAGCCGCGCTGAAAAGGCGATGTCTGAGCCAACCGGAAGTCCCTCGGTCATGTGAAGCCCCAGCTCACGCAATCGAGACAGACGTATTAAACCCAGCGGGGCGTTTCGGTAAAACAAGCGATCGCGTACCGGATCTGCCACCCCGTAGAGCCAGGGGCGAACCGCGGGGGCGTGAATGGGAGCCTGTGATTGCCCACGGGTGGTTGAATCTGCTGTATTCCGGGCTGTTGATGTTCCCGCATCACAAAGAGGAAATATTGCAGATGCTCAGTGAAAGATAGTATTTTAGGCTTGAGCTCCACAATTACCAAATTGAGGATTCGAGCTGTTGGGTTCCAAGGTGTAGAGTTAATCCCGGTCTGAACTCAGGGTTGGAATGCTAAGTATGCGGAGGTAGTTTTGAACCTTACATGGGCGCGTCGTGCCACCGTCATCATTACAGACGCAGTCTCTTGGGTCGTTTCTATTTCCCTAAGCACATTTCTGGTGTTCGGAACTGAGCTTGATTCGCTCAAACTTCAAAGCATACTTTCCTTCGGTATTTCAACGGTTTGTTTTCAAATTGTTGTCGGCCTAGTCATCAAGCGCTACCAGAACCGCTATTGGTTAGCTTCTTTCGAGGACGTTGTCTCGCTGGCGCTACTCACTTACGTATCCGCAGCATTTGGTGTAATCCTGGTGCTCCTGTCCTGTAGGACTCTGGTCCCTCCACAGATTTCCGTCGTGGCCCCGTTCATCGCGCTCTTCATTATGTGTACAGCGCGGGCTTTTTGGCGGATTTTGCAGGAAAGAAAACACCGGGGGCGTCCCGGAGCGGAACGCGTACTGTTAATTGGTGCCGGTCGCAATGGTGAACAACTTCTCCATCAGCTCGAAACCGACACCTCCGCCCCCTACCAAGTAGTGGGTTTTATCGATGATTCCGTTTATAAAAAAAACCTCCGTATTCGTGGGATAAAGGTCTTAGGGAACCGCACTAAGTTTGTTGCCGCAGCCCGGCACCTCGATGTGAGAACCGCTATCATGGCGATTCCGAATGCAAGCGACGAAACCTATCAGGCTTATTCTATGGCTGCCTCGAAGGCAGGGATTAAGTTACTGACAGTCCCTTTGGTGGGACGTATCATCGACGAAAAGATGCAGGGTGAAATTGACTTGCATAACATCCGTCAACTAAATGTTGGAGATATGCTGGGTCGTCGCCAAATCCAGATTGACTTTGAAGAAGTGACTAAATATATTACCGGCCGTCGTGTTCTCGTTACTGGGGCTGGGGGCTCTATTGGTAGTGAATTGTGCCGCCAAGTAAAGGCATTGAGTCCTGCGGAACTCGTACTCCTAGACCGAGACGAATCTGCCCTGCACGCCATGGATTTGGAACTTTATGGCTCTGGAATGCTGGACACACCGAATTTTGCTCTATGCGACATTAGAGACCGCGAGGCGCTTCGGTCCATCTTTGATCAGCATCACCCGCAAGTAGTTTTCCATGCAGCAGCACTAAAGCATCTTCCAATGCTAGAACAGTACCCAGAGGAGGGTTGGAAAACAAATGTTTTGGGAACCCGGAATGTGGTTGAGCTCTGCACTGAATTCGGTGTAGCGAACCTAGTGAATATTTCTACCGATAAAGCCGCCGAACCCACTACTGTATTGGGAAGAACGAAACGTACTGCGGAACGTATCGTAGCTTACTATTCTCAGAAAAATGCGAATAAAGGGTGGCGGTACGTGTCGGTGCGTTTTGGCAACGTGCTGGGTTCTCGAGGCTCTGTGCTATGGACTTTTACCTCTCAGATTGAAAGAGGGGGTCCAATCACAATCACTCACCCGGATGTGGAACGCTTTTTCATGACAATTCAGGAAGCCTGTTCCCTAGTTATGCAGGCGGGAGCTATTGGAAGAACTGGGGAAGTGCTGGTCCTTGACATGGGTAAGCCGGTAAAAATTATCGATGTTGCTAAACGCATGATTGAGATGAGCGGTAAGGACATAGAAATTGAAATTACGGGACTGCGACCCGGGGAGAAACTAACCGAGGTTCTGCATTTCGAAGGTGAAAATGATGAGCGACCGTTCCACAAACTGATTTCTCATGAGAACGTTCCCACCCTAGAACCTGAAGCTGTTGAGTCTGTGCACAGCGAAGTCACGAAGAAAGACAAACTTCTCTATCAGATTTGAGTTTCACCTGAACTGCGGAGAGCGCAATGCTCTAGTCGGTTTAGCGCACCAGGAAGCTGGCCACGTCAAAACGGAGTGGTCCCTCCCGATGCCACCAGCCTTGTGCATACGCCGGAATGAGGGCTGCGGGCGCAAAGAACCGACTCCGAGCATGAGCTAACTGGAGCAGCTGGTCATTGGGGGATTGTGGGTTTAGGATGGCCTGCAACAAAGCTGTGTCGGCTCGTGAGAAAGCCTGCTCACAACCGGGGGCAAAATCGCACAATGATTGGGCAACCGCTGCCAGAGAGAGGCGTTGGGCGGGTGTCCAGAAATCCATCTCTCGGTTTAGTAACAGTCCAAAAACGTGAATCCGCAGAGTCTTGATCGCCACCCCGGCGCGCATTTCTGCGCTCCAATCTGCCACCCAAGACCGAGATAGCAAATCAGTGATGTGTTGCAGTTCCACATCTACCGGTCGAGACGTAGTGGTGACCCGCGTTTTGGCGTCTTCGCCGACCAGGTAGCCGGGTCCGCGACGCTGCACCACCACTGTAGACGAAGAATAGAGTCGCATCGAAAAAGCAATATCTTCACCCACCGGAAAGTCAGGAGTCATGCGGAGTCCCAGTTCCTCCAGGCGTTCGCGGCGCATTAACCCCAACGGGGCGGAACGATAATAGAGCCGATCTTTGGCAAAGTCCGCCACTCCGTAGAGCCAAGGGCGAACCGCGGGGGCGTGAATCGGACGGCGGGCTTTTCCGCGGCGCAATCGCGTCAACACCATATCAGCGTCCCAACGTTTCGCCAGTACGCGCCAGTAATCGACTGCCCCCGTTTCCAGAACATCGTCGGAACCCATGATTGACACGAAGCGGGTGTTTGTGATGGTTAACCCGTGATTGAATGGTCCCGCCGGGGAGGGAATACCATCCGTAAACGGCTCCAGACGCACCCGGGAGGCCAGTGGACCCAAGGCGGTGCGCATCCCTTCTGAATCCGTATTATGAGCTATCACCAGCACATTTACTCCGCTGGAACGTAGCGCTGAAGCGACCGCGCGTCGAATCGGACGGTTGGGGTCGTGGCAGGGAATTATGACCGTGGTATCAATCCTCATTGATTTCGTCCTGTTCAGGTTTGTTGGTTCCGGCGTTGCCTATTTCATCATCAAAAGTCTGGTCAGTTGGTTTTCCGGTTTCGGCGGCTTCTGCTTTGTCGTAGGCTCGGGCGGCTAAATCAGCGATAAAGATAAGCACTAGGAGCATGAAGGCCATCATGAGGCTCAGAAAATGCAGAGTCATCATGAAATCTAGTGGTGATAAAGCTAACCAAAGTAGCGGCACGGCGGTAAAGATGATGGTGTGCAACAAAATCCAGAGTTGACGTCCGGTGACTACGAAAACTCCGGAAAGCGGGGAAGCAATGAGGTTTATAGCGAGCCACGGAACGATGGCGCGGGCGATTAATCCGGCTTGGGCCCAGTTGGGGCCAAAAACCAGAGGCACCAGCCAAGGGGACAGTATCCACAGTAAAACGAAAGGAGGAATACCGAAAAGCGTGGCTCGCTTCATCACGGCGCGAACCAGCCCGGTAAGTTCACCACGTTTCACACGAGCCATACGTTCCAAAAAAACTTGGGCAATAGCACCGTTCAAAAGAGCAATCGGAGCCTGAAGAATTCTCCAGGCCAAGTTAAACTGACCCAGAGAGTCTAAGGCAATGGCTCCTATCAACATTTGGATTCCGTTTGTGCGCACTGCGTCTATCAGAGCATTAGGAAGGTTCAGCAAGGGCATCTTTTTGTAGCGGTTGGCCATTTCCCAAATCGATGCCGTGTCCTCGGTCGGGGGAATTCGAGTTTCCCTGGATTGGCGCCCTAAATTGAACAGTGCCCACAGCAATCCTATGAGGTTGCCCGCTATCAGACCTAACAGTGAAGTGAGTCCAGCTAGTCCCAATCCAAGTTGACCGAAAGATGTGCCCGCACCCGATTCGAAACGATTGAGGGCAATAACTGTGTATTGTCGTTTTCGGTTATACCAATACTGCCAAATCGATACTTGGGCTGAGCAAAAAATAGCGACACCAATCAGCGGGATCCAGGTTGCTAGAATTTGTGAGCCCCAAATTTGTAGGACTATCGGGCGCAGAGCGAACGCCAGGGCAGTAGCGGCAATCGAGACTATGAAATTGGTTCGCGTAGATAGTCTAATCAGCTGACGAGCGTCTTTGTCAGTATCAGGCAGCACTACAGCCAGGTCATACCTGAGAGTAGCAATGACCACGAACACTCCGACTATGGCAGAAAACAAGGCAAACTCACCGAATACCGCAGGAGAGAAAATACGAGCGGTAAATATTGAAACAATCAATACTAAAGCTTGAGTAGCGGCAGTTCCGGTAGCCAGGATGCTGATATTTGAAAGCACCTGGTGTTGGGTGGTGAATTTTTTCCACCATTTTGCCACGTTAAAATTAGTAGGCATAATATTTATTATTCCTGTTCAACCGGTCGATGGGCTGCTCCTACCAGAGATAGTAGAAGCTGTTCTTTCTCGTGGTTGGTTGTGGTTGCATTAAAGTTATCTTCTACCCAACGGCGGTATTTTTCATCCGGGGTGGTAAGCTCAAGAATTCTCCGAGTCGCTTCCTCTGGACTGTTTACAATCCATTCATGGGGATATACGGCTGATGCTGCTCCATAATGTAGAAGTTCAGGCCAGTTACGTACCACAGGAACGCACCCGGCACACGCTGCTTCTGCAACCGCCATGTGCAGTCCTTCCTGGACCGATGCAGAAATTATGTAACCAACTTCCGGCAGATAGTTTTCGACTTTGTCCCAGTTTCCTGTTATTTCAATCCAATCGTATTGAGCAATTTGTTCATAAATCTTCCGGGCCCACACCGAGCTCGGATTTGGTTTCGGACCAACAATCAAAAGTCTCCATTTGGGGTCGTGTTCGTGAACCCGGCGCATCACTTCAATAGTCCAACTGGTATCTTTGACTTCGGCCCTCCATCCGATTTGAGCAACGGTGTATCGAGCAGTTTGGAGTTTATTAGTGGTGAACCGGTTTACCTCAATACCGAGTGGGATGTAAGAGTGGGGGACATCACTGATTTCTGGACGTTGAGCCAAGGATATACTCAACGCAGACGGAGCAGAGTAGCAAATATGGTCTATACCTGGAATATTAAGCAAGTGCAGCCAGTTGCTCTTCGATTCATATTGGTGAATGTGCACTTTTACGGGTTTATTAAGTTCCCACTGGGACACTAAGACAGCAACTTCATTGCCCCATTCAATCCAAATAATGTCGGCCTGTGCGATTAGAGGTCGTAGCGGTGCAGGTGGCAAAATTTTTTCACCTTCATGCAGCTTAATACCGCGGTCCACGGCCATCTTAACACTTAACAGGCGCTCAGAATCAGGTAAGTCTTCCAGAGCAAATTTAGTAATGCGATGCCCTTGCTTTTCAAGAAATGCAAATTGCGGCAGGCTAAAATAAAAATCGTTTTCGGTTCTAGACAGAGCCAGAATGCTAAGTTTCTTGTCTGCACCCAATTTTTCGCTGTTTTTGATAGCTCGAGAGCCTTCGTTGGATTGGAAAATTTCACAGTAAGCTGTGCTTTTTCGCAAGATATCTGAATAGTGTGTGTTAGCTAGAAGCGGAGACCCAATCCCCCCTACCTGACTTGAGTGATAGTAGAGTTGCAACGCTGCGCTTAAGAAACGCGCTGTATCGACTGTATTACCCTTTTTCCATAATGAATCAGCCCGCCCGAGACTGAGCTCAACGAGGCTCGTAACTTTGTCTACGGGAAGTCTGCCCTTTAGGTACATTGAGGATATATATGCATTTAATCGCAGTAGCATACCGGCGTTCCCTGGAACTATACGCCCCAAGATTCTTGCCAGAAAAGCCAATCGTCCCATGATATGAAAGCGCTGGTTTAGACGAATGATAGTTCTGTGAAAATTCATGGTGTTTCCCCTTCAAATATGCGCTTAGCGGAACGCAAGCTGGGTATTCACTCCTTGCTTTTAGCCGTTATAGTCTCAACTGCGTCTTTCCACGGTTGCACCACATTTTCACTGGAAAGTTCGCGGGCGTGGCGGTGAGCGTTTAGTTTCCAGGTCGCAACTTCTGCGGGAGTAGTTCTATCCAGTGCCTCCCGCAGAGTTTCCTTGGTGAAATCAGCGGCGACCCGGCCCAGCTGGTATTTCTCGAGGCGAGAGACCATCTCCGGCGAGGGGCCGATGACCATACCAATTCTGGCTTGTACGAAGTCAAAAAACTTGTTCGGCAAAGCGTAACGACTGTTGAAGTTCACCGGAGGAAGGTTGTGAAAACCGAGGTCATAGCGGTGCAACGTGTCGATGAGGTTATCGTAGGATACACCGGGATGCAGATTTACATTGGGAATGTCGCGGCATTTCTCACTTAACTGCGTAAAGTAATCGGAGCCGTTGTTGACCAGATACATATCCAAGGTATATCTGCCGTCCAAATCGGCTACCGCGTCAATCATGATTTCAGCAAAGCGATCCGGTCGGCAGGTTCCGGCATGAACCATACGAATCGGACCGTTTTCAGGGGTATCGGTAGGGTGCAAGTCATGGAAAGGGGTGGCATTGACGACCAGTGTCGGGGAAATGCCGAAATTCTTTTCGTACTCGGAGGCAATAAATGTGGACACGGTGGAACACGAGTCGGCCCGCTTCACGAAATGACGCACCTGCCATTCCATGTAGGGTTTTACGAAAATCCGCCAGCGAGGTACGTTCTCTTTTTCTCGGGGAGAGTATTCGTGCAGGTCAGCATGAACACCAAGTTTCGGTTTCGTCCACAGCCCGACCCCGATGGAATCGATGTCGTCCGCGAAAGTCACGTCGAAATATCCCTGTGGCAGGTTGCGCCGGCACCACGCGGAGGCAGGCGAGGACCAATACGCCCAAGTGTACAGGTGCAAGATGGTGGCTAGCCGGTTGCGCTGCCAGTACGTGCCTTCACCGGGGATTTCGTAATGCTGAGCCACGCCCTCCGGGGCCGGCCCATAACCGCAGGTGGTCAGCTCGTAAGTGTCTTTGAACAGGTTAATCTGTTTCAAAATCCGCGCATCGCTGATTAGCCGGGAATAGGACACAATCAGCATCTTCAATTTAGACACAGGGATATTCTACCTTTGGACTCTCAGGCTTCGAAATCCGGGAAGCGCGTTCCAACCCCCAGCAGCTGTTCCAGAGCCGCCACCACGTGAGCCGCGGCCTGTCCGTCACCGTAAGGGTTCACGGCGTGAGACATCACCTCGCGTTCCTCCTGAGAATTCAGCATTCCCTCCAGGGCGGAGTGGACGGACTCATAAGTGGTTCCCACTAGGCGGGCGGTTCCCGCGGCGATAGCTTCGGGACGTTCGGTCGTGTCGCGCATCACCAGAACCGGTTTGCCCAGCGCCGGGGCCTCCTCTTGAATCCTTCCGGAATCGGTCAGTACCAGGTCGCAGCCCTTCAACAGACCGCAGAACGCGGCGTAAGGTTGAGGGTCGCCAATGGTCACGTTGGGGACGGTGCCCAAGATGTCGGTCAGCACTTCGCGCACAGCGGGGTTGGCGTGGGCGGGCAGCAGGAATTGCCCTTCCGGATGATTGGTGGCGGACTGGGCGAGAGCGCGAGCCATCTCGCGTAGCGGCTGTTCCCAAGACTCCCGTCGGTGCGCGGTGACCAGTACTTTCAGCCCGGGACGCGTTAGAGCGGCGCCAAATTCGGGGGACAATCCCTCACCAGCTTGGTCAGTGTCGACCACGTAGTGCAGAGCATCGATGGCAGTGTTACCGGTGACCACAATCAGGCGGGAATCGACATTTTCCCGCAGCAGGTTGTCCCGGGATTTCGGGGTGGGCACCGAAACAATGTAAGCCTCAGCTGCACTGGCCTGGGTGGAAGCCGAAATCAAGCCCTGAGCGTGAACTTTTTGCAGTGCTTCATCCAAACCCGGCTCCAAAAACGGTACTTTCCCTGCGTTGACGGACTCCACGTGGGCGGGATCCACGTCCACGCCCTTGATGGCGATATCGGCTCCCGCCAAAGCCACCGCTGTCGGCAGCCCGATGTACCCCAACCCGACTACCTGTACCGTTTTCGCAACAATAAGCCTTCCTTTCGCCCTTCCATAATAATCGCCCCACCGAACCTTTCCAGAATCGTGGCAAGGCTCCGGGCATTGCTCTCGGCTAGAATTAAACCGCCCTTAGAAAGGAACCGTTGACGTTGATTGACTCCCTGTTACTGACCTGTGCGACGCTGGTAGCTCTGGTCTACCTGCTGGTGCCGGGGCTGACGGTGCTGTGGGGTTTAGGGATTCACGGGGCCTTGCGCGTCGTGGCCGCTCCGGCGGTGAGCTTGGGAGTGTGGGTCGGGGCGACTTGGATTGCTATCGGGCTGCAGCTGCCGTGGCGGGCGTGGCTGGCGTTGCCGCTGCTGGTGCTCATCTGTCTGCCTTTCGTGGTGGGACGGCTGTGGACCCTGCGTTCGGGGTCACGAGCGGTGTGGCCCCGAGTTCCCTCAACCGGTGTTCCTGGTGGGCTGTGGGCAGTTTTCGCCGGCTGCGCGGCGCTGTCAGCGTTGCCTTACCTGGTAGCGACCCGTATGGCGACACGGGTGCCCCAAACCTGGGACGTGGTGTTTCACCTGTCGGGGATTCGCTATACGCGCGAGTTCGCTTCCGCCAGCCCCTGGGTCACGTTGGCTCCCATGAACGAGGGGGTCGGGGCCTATTACCCCAATATCTTTCATAACTTGGTGGCACTGCTGCCCGGCTCCCCGCTGCAGTCTTACGCGGGAGCCATGACGGCCGTACTGGTGCTGTGGCCCGCCCTCTTGGGACTGTTCGCCCTGCTGGCCCTGACCGCGTGGAAAGGCGCGGGTGACGCGAGCCGCACCGTCGCGGCTTTGACCGCCTTGGGTGCGGCCACCAGCTCCACCTTCACCGCCAACTACGTGGCGAACCTGGCCACCCCGCCCTACACCTTCTCGCTCATAGCGACCCCGGGCATGGTGATTTTCGCCGTCGCCATCTATCGTCTGCGCCCCGCTCCGGTGAAATATCCCCGCCACGAGACTGCCGGGACCTCCCTTGAAACACCCGGTGACGTGCCGTCTCCCGGTCGCGTGGCACGGCGCTTCGGGCAAAAAGTCCGCGGAGACCTCCGCCACAGCCTGCTGTCCTCCCAGCTCGCCCCGTGGATGAGCCTGGGTTGGCTGGTGGGACTGGCCGGTCTGGGCTGCACTCACCCGGCGGCGGTGTTCAATCTGGTGCTGCTGATGTTCGTGCCGGTGCTGGTGCTGGGGTGGCGCTGGTGGCGGGGCTGGCACGTGTCTCGGGCGGTAAAGCTGCTGGTGCCGCTGATGGTTGCGGCGGTGCTGGGGATCGGGTTTTGGCTGGTGGTGTTACCCCGTCTGGTTTCCATGTCAAAATTCGCCAACCCGCATAACCACACTTGGGACATGACCTGGCGGCTGCTGGTGGATTACCCGAAAGGCCCGTTCTTTACGGGTTTTGGGTTGGGGGGCGCGATTTATACCGTGGCAGCGGTGGTGGCCAGTGTGTGGCTGGTGCGCCAGCGCCGACTGTTGTGGCTGGTCGGCGGGCTGGTCATGAGCACGGCGTTTTTCCTGCTGGCGGCCGGGCCGGTGTGGCCGGGATACTTTCTCACGGCACCGTGGTATCTGCAGTCCGGTCGGATTGCCCCGCTGGTGTTGATGTGTGCCTATCCTTTGGGGTCACTAGCCCTGTCGCGCGGCCTGGAACGTCTCGCCGCCTGGCCTCGTGGGGTGTCGCGCCCGCGAGCTTACCGGCGGTTTTCGTGGGCACTAGCTGCGGTGGTGTTGGTCAGCGGGTGCGGAGGCACCGTGGGGGGACGCCTCACGGTGATTGACGGTTCCTATGATCCGGCGGTTATCGTCCGCGGCACGATGGTCACCGCTTCCGAACAGGCGTTCATCGAGCGGGTGGCCCCGACTTTGCCTCCCGATGCCGTCATCTGGGGCGCTCCGCAGATTGGCACCCCGTTTTGGTGGATTTTGGGTGGGGTTCATGTGGCACGTCCCGCCATGAACTACCCCACCGGGCGAGCCCTAGAGGCCACGAAAGACCTCTATGACGGCCAGATTTCCGCCGAAACTTGTGACTATCTGAAAGCACAAGGGGTGACGCACTATTACTCGGACAACGACACTTCTGCGGCCGGCTCGCGATACGGCACCTACATCTGGATGTGGAAAGAACCGAATGTAAAGTTTCGCCCGCCCCAGCACATGCTTCAAAAAATCGCGGAAAACAGGGTGGACACGGGGGACTACGAGTTCACCGGTCAGCGCCTGTACCGCGTCAACTACGACACCTGCCCCGGACACGTGCGCTGAGCGGCTTCGCAACACCCGCCCTTGTGCAGTCAATACCAGTCAGTAGACCAGAATCGGCAACCCAACCGCACTATTGAGACATAATGGACAGTATGAAGGTTGCCATTGTTACTACTGAATATCCCACGATTGAATCTCCCCATACCGGTGTGTTCGTGCGTATGAATGCTCAGGCTATCGGGATGAATCACCAGGTGACGGTGGTGCATTTGCGTTCCGAAGCGGCTGGCAGTGAGGAAAATCACTACGTGGACGCTAACGTGGATGTGCGGGGTTTTCCCAACGCGATGCGCGCTCCGGAGGATTTCGAACGTGCCGCTCAGATTGTGTACGCCCTAGCTCCCGGTTTTGACATTATTCACACGATGAATCAGCGTTCCCTAATTCCGTTTGGGCTGCCGGAACGCGAGGATGAACAGCTGGCTTGTGCTTGGGTGCACACCGAGCCGTGGCAACTGACCAGCCCGATGGACTGGCCTCAGGAAGTCTTGCCGGTGGAGGAAATCCTGCTGCGTCCCGACGGCCTCACCTCCCCGGCGGTGAAAATGCTCGAGGACATTGCCTCCCGGCGTTTCTCGTCCTATACCGCCGCCGTGCCCTACATAGTGCCCTCCCCGCTGTACCCTGCGGTTCCGCAGCTAGAGGGAACGCAAAGCGCGGTTTCCGCTGATAGCGAGTTCGCCCCTCGCCCGCGCGAGGCGGGTCAGTTGCGCCTGGTTTCGGTCGGTGCGGTCAACGCGAAACATCAGCCGGAAGTGGCGATTCGCACGGTGAAAACGCTGCGTGCTGCCGGGGTGGACGCCACCCTGACCTGGGTCGGTGAAGGGGTCGCGAAGATTCGGAGTCAGGAAAAGATTAAAGACCTGAAACTGGAGGAATACGTGCGTTTTGTCTCCGCCAACGAGGTCGGGGCCGTGGAAGCCCTCAATGCTGCGGATTTGTTCATCGGTCCCACCAAGGAGGAAAACTTTTACGTGCCGGCTCTCCAGGCTCTGCTGGCGGGTCGTCCCCTGGTGCTGGGTGAAGGTGCCCGCGATTTGCAGTGGATTGGCGCCGATACCGAGCGGGTCGTGCGCATCGTGACGGAAAAGAATTCAAAGTTTTGGGCCCAGGCTTGTCAGGAACTGCAGGCCGCTACCGCCGAGATGGAGGCCCGCGAAGTCGCCGAAACGGTGGGGGATCGCTACTCGCCGTCCGCCATCGCCGCGGAATACGACGAGGTCTACGCCGAAACCATGGCGGCCAGCGGGTTTGCGGTGTGAGGCGCGCCAGATGCACATTTTGGTGACCGGGGGAGCCGGGTTTATCGGCGCGAACTTTGTGCGTACCTTCGTGCGTGAACTTCCCGGCGTGAGTGTGGATGTGCTGGACAAGATTAGCTATGCCGCCAACCTTGATTCCATAGCCTGATTGCCGGGAGTGACTCTCTACCGTGAGGAACTGGAAAACCGTGAAGTTGTCGATGAACTGGTCAAAAAATCTGATTTTGTGGTGCACTTTCTGCCGAATCACACAACGATAACTCCCTAGCAAATCCCGCGCTATTTACCTATTCCAACTTGGTGGGGACCTTTCACGTTTTGGAAGCCTGCCGCCGCTATGAGGTGCGGCTGCACCACGTCTCGACCGATGAAGTTTATGGAGACAAAAAACTGGGTGATGCCGCTCTTTTTACAGCGGATTCCCCCTACCGGCCTTCGAGTCCCTATACAGCGACAAAAGCAGGGTCGGATTTGTTGGTGCGTTCTTGGGTGCGTTCCTTCGGGGTAGCGGCGGCAATTTCTAATTGTTGCAATAATTATGGCTCGTTTCAGCATGCGGAAATGTTCATTGCGCGCACCATCACGAACCGAATCGACGGGATTCGTCCACGACTTTACGGTGACGGTCGAAATGTGCGGGACTGGATTCATGTTGAGGACCACGACGCTGCCCTGTTTGCGGTTATCGAGCACGGCCGGCTGGGTGAGATCTACCTAATTGGGGCACGTTGTGAAAAGAGCAACCTGGAAATCGCACGAACTTTGAACCGTCTGATGGGACTGCCCGAAGAAGACTTCGATTTGGTGGCGGATCGTCCCGGACACGACCGACGGTATGGGGTTGACCCGACGAAGCTGATGGAAGAGACCGGGTGGACTCCGCGTCACACTGACTTTGAGGCCGGGTTGGCTCAGACGATTGAATGGTACCGGGCGCATGAGGATTGGTGGCGGCCCGCGAAATCTGGCACCGAAGCCCAGTATGCCGCTCACGGCCAGTGAAAAAACCCATTGGCGCTGCGTCACAGCAGCGACAGTGCCGGCAGATAACCAAAAGCCTCCCGAAATGACTTATGAACGGCGAAAACCTCCCTAAAATTAATCCCAAACCAGTGAAAGGGGAAACACCGTGGAACGCATCGGAGGGATTGAGAAACGCTACGCCTGGGGCTCGGATACGGCTATTCAGGAGCGCTTTGGCATCGGTACGCCCGGTCAGACGTTGGCAGAAGTGTGGTTTGGTGCCCACCCCTTATCACCCTCGGTCCTGCTCGATGAGTCGGGGCAGCCCGAGGAGGACCCCTTGACCTTGGAGGACTGGATTGCGGCCGACCCCGTGGGCACGCTGGGGGCTTCGGTGGTGGAGCGCTTTGGGCCGCGCCTGCCTTATCTGATGAAGTTCATCGCCCCGAAACGCCCGCTGTCCCTGCAGGTCCACCCGGACAAGGAGCGTGCCGAAGCCCGCTACAAAGCCGAGGAACTGGCGGGCATCCCGCTCGATTCCCCACAGCGGCTGTATAAGGACCCCAACTATAAACCCGAACTCATCTATGCGATTACGAAGTTCGAGGCGTTGGCAGGGTTTCGGGCGCCCCGGCGCATCATTGAAATCTTCGCTGACCTGGACACCGAGTTGGCGATGCAAATCGTGTCCATGCTGCGAGTCAATACGTCTCCTGAGGGCATCCGCACGGTAGTGGACCGGCTTTTGTCTCCGCATACGACCCCACAAGCGGCGCAGGTCGAGGCCACGGTGGCGGCGATGACGGACCGCCTGCAGGCAGGAATCTCGCCGTCCGTGCGCGTGGACCGTACCGTGATGGGTTTGGCGCGTTCCTATCCGGGTGATGCCGGGGCAGTAGTGGCGGCGATGTTGAACCCGGTGACGTTGCGGCCGGGGGAAGTGCTGTTTACGCCTCCCGGCGGGATTCACGCTTATCTGTCCGGGCTGGGGGTGGAAGTCATGGCCAGCTCGGATAATGTGTTGCGGGCAGGGCTGACTGAGAAGCACGTGGATTGCCAGGAGCTGTTGAACTGCCTGGATTATGTCGCCGCCCCGCCGGTGCGCATTGCCCCGGAGTGGGTTACGGAGTCGACCCAGGTGTTCTATGCCCCGGTGGACGATTTCGAGTTTTCCGTGACCCGCTTGGACGGGCGGGAACTGGCGCTGCCCGGTCACGGCGGACGGCTGATTCTTTGCCTTGAAGGCACTCCGACCTTGCGTGATGGAGCGACTGCTGGTTTGGTGTTGCATCCGGGAGAAGTCGTGTTTGTGCGGGCGGATAAGGTTCCGGTTTATGCCTCAGGGGTCGGGGTCGTCCTCCAGGCCGACATCCCTTGAGGTGAGTTAGCAATTAGTCCCAAACCCGCTTTTGTGGCAAACGTTCCACGGGCGTGTCGAGCCTATGTGACATATCTCACATTTGCGTTCAAGCTGTGCAATTGGTGGATTTTCGCATACTTGAGCCAATATCGGCGCCTGAAACCACTTGAACTATTGAATCACACGCGTGTAACTTATAGGTAACAGTTCTTGGCGCCTCTGAGACGCGGCACCAAGTTTTACAAAAGTTGTCAGAGCGAATGAGGTGAAGGGTCCTTGTGGAATCTGTTTGGTGAAGGCGATCTCGATTTCGCTGATGCAACCCCAGAGATGGACGAAATTCTCAATGGACCGCTGGCCTGGCAGGCTCAGGCACTGTGTGCGCAAACCGACCCGGAGGCTTTTTTCCCGGAAAAGGGCGGTTCGACCCGTGAAGCGAAAAACGTCTGCGCCCGCTGCGAGGTCAAGGCTGAGTGCCTGCAATACGCGCTGGAAAACGACGAACGCTTTGGAATTTGGGGTGGCTTGTCCGAGCGGGAACGCCGTCGTTTGAAGCGTCGCGCGTCCTAACCCCAACAGGGACGTAATATCCTTAACCCTGTGCGCACTGCAGTTACCGCTCTCATCGTAACCTCCGGGGAGACACCTTACCTGGCGGCGACCCTTTTGGCGGTATCCCGGCAAACTCTGGCCCCACGCGATGTGTTCGTCATCGACGTGTCCAGCTCCGGGGTGGCTCACCGCTCCGGCACAAAAGTCCTGAAAACTCCGGGAGCCCCCAACTTGGGCGAAGCATTGCGCCAAGCCAAATCTCAGCCCGATTTCCCCACGCCGCCCCCGGGCCAACCCCACGCCCTATGGATTTTGCACGACGACTCCGCCCCAGCGCCCTCCTGCCTGGCAGAACAGATGCAAGTCCTGGAATCCGGCGCTTCCATCAAAGTTGTCGGCGCGAAACAGCGACTGTGGGACAAAGCCAATCAAATCGTAGAGGTCGGCATTCGTGCCACTCAATCCGGGCGGCGCTTGCAAGAGATGGACGCCGGCGAGGTTGACCAGGGACAATACGACGGTCGCGAGGACGTGCTGGGCGTGGGCACGGCGGGAATGCTGGTGGACTGGGAGACGTTCTGCCGTCTGGACGGTTTTGACCCGCACCTGGGTCCTTTCGGTGATGGTCTGGAGTTTTCCCGGCGAGTACACCTAGCTGGGTATCGGGTCGTGGTGGCGCCGCGCGCCGTGGTTTATCACAAGATGGCGGGCTACTTCGGGCTCCGCGGTCCCGACGGGGGTCGTCCCACTCGTTCCGCCCGTAGCTTTGACCCGACCGGGCGGGACTTGGAAGCCAACGGCAAGCTGGAGTCCGATTCAAAGCGTTCCTTTACCGCCCGGCGTACCGCCCAGCTGCACAACTGGATGGTGGCGGCACCCTGGTGGCTGTTTATCTTCCTCCCGCTAATTGTGTTGGTGCTCGGCCTGCTGCGGTTTTTCTGGCGTATCGTCACGAAAGAGCCCAAGCTCGCGGCGGGAGAACTGAAATCGACCCTGGTGACGGTGTTCCGGCCTTTTGCTGCGTGGAGATCCCGGCTGCGGCGGGTGCGGCAAAGCAAGTTGAGTCCCCGTACTTTGCGGCCCCTCCAGGTGAAATCTTCCCAAATCCGCCAAGCCAAAACTACGGCTCGGCGCGTCGCTAAAGATCAGCGCCGTCCCCAAATCCCGGACGCGACAGCGCGGCGCAATTTTTATACCGAAAAGTCTGTGGATCGCACCCTCGTGTGGATCGTCGCTGCTGCCCTGACCCTGATAGGGCTGCTGGGCTGGCGTTTTGCTATCGGCGGGGTATCCGGCGGGGCGCTGGCGAACCTGCCGGTTAACAACCGAGACTTTTGGACTGACCTGATTTCCGGGTGGATTCCCGCCGGCCTGGGCTACGGTTCAGCGGTCGGGGCGGTGGACCCTCTGGGTCTGGAGGTGGCGAGCCTGGGCCAAATCGCGGGTTTCGTAGGGATAAAAGGGTCGGTGGTGCTGGCGGTTTTGCTGTTCGCGACCCTGCCGCTGGCCTGGCTCAGCGCGTGGTGGGCTGCCGGGGTTCTCACCGATTCCCGCACGCTGCGTACCTTGGCTGCTCTGTCTTGGACTTTCAGTCCTAATCTGCTGGTCAGTATGGGTTTGGGACAGCTGCCGGTGTGGGTTTTAGCGGTGAGTGTGCCCCTTTTTGTCGGTTCACTAGCCCGGGGCGCCGGGATGCCGGTGTCCCGCGTCGTGATGGGAGAAATCGAACCGGTCACGGTCAGCGTGCATTCCGCCGCGATTATCCAGGTCGGTATCGCCGCCCTCACCGGTTTCCTAGTGGTGAGCGCGGCCGTGGTTATGGTCATTCCGGTGGTATTCCTGGTGTTGATGGCAATGCTGAAGGGGGTCTCTAACCCCATTTTTGCCGCGTCGCAAACCGAGGCGCCAGACCCGGTACTCAGCCATATTCCGGCCCGGCTACGGCTGAAAGCCGTTCACGCCTTGATTGTGCTGGCTCCAGCGGTGCTGCTGGCAGTGCCTACGGTGGTGCGCACAGTTGGTTCGCCTGCCCAATGGCCGCTGTGGCTGTCCAGCCTGTCGGTGCCGCTGCCCACCCCGAGACCGAACTGGTGGGATTTGCTCACCGCTTGGCCGCTTGATGTGGCAGCGACGTCCCTGCCCATTGCCCTGCCCGGCTGGCAAATTCTCGCTTTCCTGCCCTTAGGGCTGCTGCTGCTCACCGTAGTATCCGGGGTAATCATTCCAAGTCATTCCACCGGGGCTCACTGGAGTCTGCTGTTCGCGCTGGGAGGCTTGGCGACGGCGTGGTTGGCCAGTTCCACCCCGGTGTCTGTCTCGGGGACCGACGCTGTGTGTGCCTGGGCCGGGCCGGGATTGGCGGTGTTTCACGCAGGGTTGATTGCCTCCGCCCTGTTCTCGGTGGGGCGTCTGCAATTGACGATTCCGGTTGAAATAGCCAACTGGAGCAACCGCGGTATCCGGGCCGTGGTGTCCGCGGCGGTGTTGATTCCCATCTTGGGGGCCACTCCGATGCTGGTGAACCAGGTTGGTGCCCCCGCTGCGTCCGGTTTTAACGCGCTGGAAACGTTTCGGGACGTGAGCCTTCCCGCCACGGTCGTCCAAGGCCAGTCTTCCCCGCGTCATCTGCGGGCCCTGAACCTGGAGGTTGCCAGCGCCCCCAACCAATCCACCCTGGTGACGGCCGGTCTATGGCGGGACTGGCGGCACACGACTTTTGAGGCTTCCCCCTACCTGAAACTGAAAAATTACCGCAACGTGACCGGTTCGCGTACTCCCGATGCGGCCGACACGGCGCTACAAGCCACGGTGGCAGCGGTGCTGGGAGGTTCCACGCCGAAGCTGGGTGAACAACTCGCCCAGTTGGATGTGAACTTCATTATCGTGCCGCGCAGCAAGGACGCCGCGACCACCGCCCTGGTCAACACGTTGGATTCGGCTGCGCCGCTGGAACGGATTACCACCACGGAGGCTGGTACGGTGTGGCGCTTGGCCGATACCGCCGCGGTCAGCGTGGCTCGGGTCGCCCCGGCCCAGTGGAAAGGGGGACATCCCTCCTGGCCGACCGGCGAAGTCAGGGCTCAGGTTCTCAATGTGCGCGGCGGAAAGGCACAAGTCAGGGCCGGACCGGCGGGTCGCCTGCTGGCGTTGAGTGAACGAGCTGATAGCAGCTTTACGGTGCGGTTCAACGGCAAAATCATCGACCCGGTGGAAACTGGTCAATGGAATGCGCTCTACCAGCTGCCCCCCAATCCCGGTACCGTGTCCATCACCTATGCCTATCTTCCTTACCAGTTGTGGGGTGCGGTGTTGTTGCTGTCCCTGCTGATTGCCCTGGCTGCAGCCCTACCGCTGCGTCGGGTGTCGGAGGTGAGATTGTGAAACCGCAAACCGCTCAGGGTTCGCGCCCGGATTCGCACCAGGATACGGAGCCGGAAAAGATTCCGTCGGCTGGTTCTCGTTACACGACGGTCAGCCGTTGGGATGCGGTGCGCTGGTTCCTGGCCACCCTCCTGGTCGTGGCCGTGTCGGGCCTGGTGGTTGCCGTTGGTCTGACCCGGCCGGCAGCTGCCCAGAAGCCTCACTACGGCGAGCCCGTGCCGGTGCCTCCCGGCCAGATTACCTTGGCTTGTCCCCAGGTGCCGCCCACGGTAAACCCAGCGGCAGTTGACGGCTCCGGAAATCCATTGGCGCCGCCCAAAATTGCGGGGTCGATGACCTCCACCGTTCTGGCTCGCACCGCGCGGGTCCCGGAAAAGGCAGTGTATCAACCCTTGGGTTCGCGGGGCCGTGCTCCGCAGTCCGCCGCCCCGACTCCGGAGGAAACGAACCCGGACCAAACGAACTCGCACCAATCCGGGGCAAAACACCTGGTGACAGAGGACACCGAGGAAGTGGCGCCGCCCCCGGAAAATCCCCAGAACGACCTGGACCTCACCCCGAAATCGGCCATGCTTTACGGCAGTTTTTCCACACCGGTCAGCGGTTTTCTCACCGCCCAGCCGTGGGACGGCAAAGTCGCCCTTGCCGGGGCGGATATTGAACAATCGGTTTCCTCAGGAGACTACCGCGGCCTGGCCAGTGCGTCCTGTCAGCCGGCGCAGCTGGAATCTTGGTTGGTCGGCGGGTCGACCGAGATTGGAGAATCGAGTGTCCTGCAGCTGATGAACCCCTCGTCTAACTCGGTTGATGCCAAGGTAGAAGTGTGGGGCGACACCGGGAAACTCGATTTCCCCCGGGGGGAAAAGATCACCGTGCCAGCCCGCCAGCTGCAAGCCATCCCCTTGGAATCCCAGGTCGGAGGAACCCAGCGCCTGGTGGTAAGGGTCACCTCAAACGGAGCCGGTCTGGCCTCCTCGCTGATGACGCACAGTTTACTGGGCCTGACCGCGGGGGGTGTATCGCTGGTACACACCTCGGCCCTGCCCAATACCACCCAGGTCATTCCCGGTGTCGCGATGGACGGAAGTCTCGGCGCGGTGCGCCTGTTGAACCCCGGTGCAGATTCAGCGCGGGCCACCATCGAAGTTGTCAACGAAAACGGGCGTTTCCCACTGCCGGGAGGCAAAGACCTCGATCTGGATCCCGGCGCGGTGCTTGACTTCACGCTGGGCGGCCTACAACCGGGCAACTATGCGGTCATCGTCAACGCCACCGAGCCCGTGGCGGCGGGGGCGGTGATATATCGGCAAGGCTCGGTTTCCCCCACTGACTCGGACAAATTTGTGCGAGACCTGGCGTGGCTGCCCGCCCTTTCTACCGGTGGAGGAGTGGTGATGGGACCCGCCGCGACACAGCGCCAGCTGCTGGTGACGAACCTTAACGCCGAAAATCGGGAATACCGGATTGACGGAGCCACCCATGTCGTCAACGCGATGACGACCGTGGTCGTGCCCCTTAAAGACGAAACTCCCCAGTTGATTGAGGCTCCCGACCTGTATGTAACCCAGCTGGTTACCACGAACCTAGGCGACGGTGACGGGATTGACGCCCTGGAACCGATTCCAGACCTGTCTGTGTCCAGCCAAATCTATGTTCACCTCACCAGCTGACGCAGCTCGGCGCGACTAAATCCCGTATCGGGAACCGGACACCGCGGAGAGTTTTTTCTCCAAGCGCGCCTGAACGGCGTTATTCATGTGGTATTCGGCATCTCGGCGCAACACCAGGACTGCCGCGATAAATCGTTCCGGGTCAGTTTCGGGGGGAGGCGGCGGATACACCTTGTTCAAAAGGGCGGTGGCGAGCGTATGGGCCGCCTGCTGGCGGTGGAGCGGGTCCATCTTGGCAGCGCTTTGCAGGAATCGGCGCGCCGCCACGGTGGTGACCCCGTCCAGCTCACCGACATTGGCTCCGCCAGCCCAATCTGCCAGCTCCGGAGCCAACAACAGCGGTCGGCGAGTCACCCCGGACGCTTCGGAAACCGCGTAGGTTCCAGCGAAAATATCCCCGATACGTTTGCCTCTGCGGTTCGTCCACGCCGCGATGATGGCTCCGGCTCCTACCGTCGCCCACAGTTCGCCCAGACCAATCAGGGTGCGTACGAAAGCGTGGCGCAAAGTGATGGGACCGCCGTCGTCGCGGACTATGCGTGTTCCCACAATGAAGCGTCCCAGCGACTTTCCGCGGGTCAGAGTCTCTACCGTCATCGGCACAAAGAACAGCCACACCGCCGTAATCACCGCGACGAACGCAGTGACTTGTGCCTGGTTGGAAAAATACAGAAAACCGTCGTCCTCGCCGCTCAAAGTCAATATCAGGAACAACACCTCGTAAGTGATAACCATCCCCAAAATCGACACAGCCGCATCAATAGCAGCTGAAACGATGCGCAAAAACAGGGAGGCTGGCTGCACCAGCAAGGCAATGGCTTCGCCGGTGATGACCACGTCGGGCCGGATTTTCGTTCCGCTAAATTGTTCCATTGAGTATAAATTAGCAGCATGGACATCGACGCGTATACCGCAGGGCGAACTGAGGACTGGTCGCGCTTGGCTCAACTGAACCGGAAACGCCGTCTGAGCGGGGCAGAGATTGACGAACTCATGGGGTTGTATCACCGTGCTAGTGCGGATTTGGCGACCATCACGTCCGTGCCGACCGACCCCGATGTCGTGCTGGATCTGACGAATTTGGTGTCCACGGCACGAGGGCGTATCGGGGGGCCGCGCCGGACATTTCGGGAGTCCGTGGGCGGGTTCTTTACCGTGACTCTGCCCCTAGCGCTGTATCGAATCGGTCCGGTTTTCCTGGTGCTGCTGGCGTTATCGCTGATTACCGCTGTTTTCACCGGTTTTTGGGTCTACACCCACCCGGAGATTCTGCTGGCCCAGAAAACCGAGATAGAGATGCGCCAATACGCCGAAGATTCTTTCAAAGCCTATTATTCAAACTATCCGGCCCCGGATTTTGCCGCCCAGGTATGGACGAACAACGCGACGATAGCCGTGCTGATGGTGGCTATGTTCTTTACCGGAGCCTATCCGGTCTACCTGTTGCTGACGAACTTCGCCAATGTGGGGGTGGCCGGGGCCATCATGGCCAAGTACGGTGACTTAAGTGTTTTCTTTGGGTTGATTACCCCTCACGGCCTGCTGGAACTGTCTTGCATCGTCCTGGCTTGCGCCGCGGCCTTGCGGCTGTTCTGGGCGCTGTTTGTGCCCGGGGAAGACCCGCGTATGGTTTCCCTAGCGCGGGCGGGCCGCCAGTTCGGGCCGGTGGCTGCCGGGTTGATTATCCTGTTGGGGATTTCGGGTTTGGAAGAAGCGTTCTTGACGCCGTCTGCGCTACTGACCCCCGTAAAGATTGCGGTGGCCGTGGTGGTCTATGCGGCCCTAGTGACGTGGGTCGTGGTTTTCGCGCGGCGAGCCGTGCGGGCGGGTCTGAGCGGGGACCTGGCGGAATCGGCTGCCGGCTACGTAGCCTAACGGATCAGCCAGTTGCCCCACTAGGGGTGGGACACCACCGTGGTGTTCGTATCAGCCCAATCCCACAGCCATTTCGCGTCGTCGGGACGCATATTGACGCAACCGTGTGAACCGGTATCGGGAGTATAGACGAAACTGGTGCGCCACGGGGCGGGGTGGAGGGCAAAACCCTTGTGAAAATACTGGATATAGTTCGCCGGTTCAGAATACGGCCCGTCGAACCCGACCCCGGTCATGTCTTGGAACGGGACTCGTGAATAGATTTTAAACACACCCTGCGCCGTGGGAGCGAGCCGGTGCCCATGGACAACCGGGACCGGCCCCAAAACCAATTTGTCGCCCTCGTAAGCGGCCAAGGTGTGATTGGTCAGATTGACGTCAACCCATTTTTCGTCGGGCTGGGGTTGGTAGGGCAGTGGCGGAGCCGCCACGACGGTGTCGTCGAAACCGCCTTTGCGGGGGGACAGTTTAGCGGTGACTTCCACGTTGCCCTTGCCGCTGTCCAGGGCTTTTTTGATCTGGGAAACCAGGTTGTTCGGGTGGTCCACGACCGTGCCGTCAACCGGGTCTTTCAACAGACTCACTAGGTGACCTGCGCTGTCCACCTGTCGGCTGCCGTTCGTGGCAGGTTTCTCGACTTGAGAGATGCAGGAGTGCACCCACTGGGTAATCGCGTCGACGTTGAACTGCGGTGAGGGTAGCGGTTGGGGGCTGAGCTGTTTGGTGGGCTGGGGCACGGGATGCAGCCACGAACAAACTTGGTCAGGCTTGGCCAAAAAACTGTTGTCCCCGAGGCGTAAAGTGACACTGCGCTGGCATGCCGAGTCCCGCGCCGCGCTAATCTGGGCGGACTGTTCGGGGTTCCACAACGGCGTGTAGCTAAAAGCTAGCCAACCTCCTCCGGCTGCCACCAGCAGCGCAGCTCCGAGCGCGAGCCATCCGGGGTTGGACGCCAGCGACCGACGCCGATGTTGCGGCGTCAAATGCGTCGGACGATACGGAAAGCGCATCCATTGAACCTTTCGAAAAACCTAGATAACCCCAGCTCGGTGAATGACCACCGGGGTTCCCACTCGCGCCCAGTCGAACAGCTCCTTGGCTTTCGCGGGCTTCAAGTTCACGCAGCCGTGTGACCCGCCATAGTTCGTTTGTACCCAATTCCAGCGGGTATAGGTGCCATGTACGGCGTAGCCGCCGTGATAGTACATGGTCCACGGACTCCAGGTGTCATAAGCGCCGTCCCAGGCTTTGTCGTTCTTCATGTGGGCGTTCACCAGTTTGGTTTGGACATGAAAAATTCCTGGGTAGGTCGGGGAGGGCAGCGAGCCGTGGACCGCCTCGACCGGTCCCCACACGACTTTGTCGCCTTCCCAAGCTGCCACGGTGTGGTTGGTCAGGTCGATACTGATGAACTTTTCTCCAGGTTTGGCGTTGTAGGGCGGGCGGGGAAGGGACTGATCCACAACCGTGTCGTTGAACTTGCCTTCCTGTACTGCCATTTCAAACACGCCGCGGTAGTTTTGCCCGGCGTTCAGCGCCGCGGTGATTTCGGCGGCGATGGTGTCGTTGTTCGAGACTTTCTTTGAGTCCAGAGCCATTTTCGTCATGGTCAAAAGGTAGCCGTCTTTCGTCATGGTGCGTTCGCCGGGGCCGTTATTGACGTCAATTTTTTCGTCGGTGAACGTCTTGAGCCAGTCCAGTACTTTCTTTTCGCTGACGACCGGTCCGTTCTCGGTGACCTCTACCCACTGGGCTTTGTCCGCGGGGGTGATGATGTGCCCGACTCTGCGACCAATCAGGTTCACTTTCGGGGCAATGAGCGAGTTGGCTCGCTGCGCCCAGGTTTCCAGCTGCGGATCTGGGGCGATTGGGGTAACTTCGGTCAGTTTCACCTTTATAGATTGTTTCGCCTGGGTTTCCCAAGTTTTCTGAGCGGCAGCGATGATGACTTTCGGGTCGACGCCCTGCCCGGCGCTGCCCGGCTGCACTTCAAAGGAGCCCTTTTCGCTGTTGAATCCCAGATGCGGATCCACGACGGTGTTGGGTCGCTGAGCAGTCAAAGCCCGGGCTGCCTGAGTGGCGGCGGATTCATCGAGAGTAAAGAGGGGGGTGACTTGGCGTTCTCTGACGGTGGAGGCCAAGATTTCGCCGAGGTTCTGGTTCGCTTTCATCACGGCAGCAGCGGTGCCGGGGACGTCGCAGTCCAAACCCATTTGCCCCAGGCTCAGGGAGGTGCGGGGAACGCCACCGCTAAAGGCAGCGTTCAGATTTTGGCAGTTGTCCGTCAAATGGCGTTTCAGTTCATCAGGGGTCATGCCCCCGATGTCGAGTTTTCCGACCGTAGTGTGGGGCAGGGCCAACTTGGAATAGTGCGTGGCGTAAGCCCAGCCGCCACCGGTCAAACCGAGGGCGAGAACCCCCACGCTGACGCCAACCACGATGGGCCAGCGGCGTTTTTGCTTGACGACACCACGAATTTCCAGCTGTGGATTTGTAGAATCTTGTGTCATGGTTTCCCCTCTATGCCATTGTTTATGATAACTGATAACCGCATTGAATCGAGAAGTCCCCAGACCGGCGGGTGGAGCCGCACGGTCGTGGCTGCGCCAGTTGGTGCGACTTTGTGGATTGTGGCATAATAGACCCTTGGTCTTTCCGGTTCACCCAAAGCTTTCGCCGCGGGACCCGGGGCCCTTGAACCCAAGGAGTAATCATGAAACAGGGAATCCACCCCGAATATGTTTTAACCGAGGTCACCTGCACCTGCGGAAATCACTTTACGACTCGCTCCACCCTGGCTTCGGGCCAGATGCGCGTGGACGTGTGCTCGGCTTGCCACCCGTTCTATACCGGCAAGCAAAAGATTCTTGACACCGGCGGTCGTGTGGCTCGTTTCGAGGCTCGCTACGCCAAGTTTAACGACGCCAAGAAGAAAGCTGCCGATAAGGCTAAGAAAGACGCCGAAAAGGCCGCTAAGCAGGCCGCTAAGGCTGAGGAAGCTAAGGCTCCCGCCGCCGCGGAATAGCGAAACTTTGGCACCGGTCGGTACATATTACCGACCGGTGCCTTTTATTTGCCGGGGTTTGCCGGTGAGCAACTCTCAGCCGCAAGCGATATGAAAGGTCAGAAATGAGTGACTTCCCTGAAGAATTTGGAGGCGTGGAAGCCCTGCTGGAAGAGTTCCACCAGGTCGAGGCACAGATGAGCGACCCGGACTTGCACTCCAACCAGGCTCATGCCCGCAAGGTTGGCCGCCGCTATGCGGAGCTGAGCCGCATCAACACCGTGGCGCAAAACTGGCTGCAGGCGCGTGACGACTTGGACGCCGGGCGCGAAATGGCTGGTGAGGACCCGGACTTTGCGGCGGAAATCCCCGGGCTTGAGGCCGCTTTTGAGCAAGCCAACGCCGATTTGATTGAGGCCCTGACCCCGCGCGACCCCGACGATGCCCGTGACGTTATTATGGAAATCAAAGCCGGCGAGGGCGGCGAGGAGTCCGCCCTGTTCGCCGGCGATTTGATGCGGATGTATCAGCATTACGCCGAAAAGATGGGGTGGACGATGCAGGTGCTGGGCCTGACCGAATCTGACCTCGGCGGGGTGAAGGACGCCTCGATAGCGTTCAAAGCGAAAGGCAACCCCACCCCGGAGGAGGGCGTATGGGCGCACCTGAAGTACGAGGGCGGGGTGCACCGGGTCCAGCGGGTTCCCGTCACCGAGTCCCAAGGGCGTATCCACACTTCGGCGGCAGGCGTGCTGGTCATGCCGGAGGCCGAGGAAACTGGGGACATCGAGATTGACCCTAATGACCTGCGCATTGACGTGTACCGCTCCTCGGGGCCGGGGGGTCAGTCCGTGAACACCACCGACTCGGCGGTGCGTATCACTCACCTACCCACGGGGATCGTGGTGTCGATGCAAAACGAAAAGTCCCAGCTGCAAAACAAAGAGGCCGGTATGCGGGTGTTGCGTTCCCGCCTGATGCAGCTGGAAGCGGAAAAGCGCGAGGCGGAGGCGGCTGAGGCGCGCGCCTCCCAGGTCCGCACCGTGGACCGTTCCGAGCGAATCCGCACCTACAACTTCCCGGAAAACCGTATCGCCGACCACCGCACCGGCTACAAGGCATACAACCTGGACCAGGTGCTCAACGGCGACCTGGCTCCGGTCATTCAATCCGCTATTGACGCCGACGAAGCCGCCCGCCTAGCGGCGGTGGGCAAATCTGCCCACTAACCACCCCGGCTGCAAACCTCCCCATCGCGCCGGTCTGCCAGACTAGGCAAATGAACGCGAATTAATATCCGTACCCAGTGACAGTTACGTTCGCTGGTAGTGAACAGTGTGCGGGGGGGGGGGGGACTTTCTTAGCATTTCCTTACCCGATTGTTTTCTACCGTTAGGAGTTTCGTTATGGGTAAGAAGAGATGGCTGACAGGGCTGGTTGCAACTGCGTCACTAGTGGGTTTGGCCGGTTTGGCGGCAGTGCCGGCGAGTGCTGAGGATATGCCTTGGTCGCGCGTTTCCGGTCCGACTGCTATACAGACTTCCGGGGAAGTGGCACGTAGTGCCTATCCGTCTGGCGCGAATGTGGTTTATGTGGCGTCGAGTCTCAATCCGGTTGATGCGCTACCAGCGGCTTCGATTGGTGATGGTCCGGTGGTGCTGACTGATGGCAAGACGATTGATTTAGGTCAAAAGGTTCCCCAGACGGCAATTATTGTGGGTGGTACCGGTGCGGTCCCCGCTTCAGTTGAGACCCTACTGCGTTCCAAGGGTGTTCAGAACGTCCAGCGTTTGTGGGGCCAGACTCGTAATCAAACTGCTTTAGAAATAGCAAAGCGTTGGGTGCAGGTAAACGGTACCCCAAAGATGGTTTACGTGACGCGGAATGCGGGGACGGGGTCACCCGACGCGGTGGCTGCTTCCATTAGCCGTCAGGGACCGATTTTGACTTTCTGGGATGCCGCTTCGATGGACGCGGTGAAGTCTACGATTAAGTCTCTAGGTGTTGCTAAAGCAACCATTCTCGGCGGAACCGGGGTGGTTTCTGCCGAGGAACAGTCTGCGGTGGAATCTACGGGCGTGCAGGTGGATCGTTTAGCCGGAGCAAATCGTTACGAGACGTCTTTCCGGATTGCCCAGTCTATCCGGGCTGCTCAGGGTGGAACCAAGGTCTATTTGGCTGCTGGCACAGCCTTGAAAGATGCCATGGTGGCTGGGGCGTTTAGCAATGGCGTGATTATCTTGGTTCCCCCGAATGCTGACGGGGTGAGTGTTCAGATTAAGCAGCTTGGTGGTACCACGGTCGTGGTTATCGGTGGCAAAGGCGTGATGCCCGATGCCAGGGTTCAGGCTGCTATCAACGGCAACGCACCCCAGCAACCGAGCCAACCCGCGCCAAACCAGGACGGAGAGTATCCGCCGAATAACATCGACCCTGCCACGGGACTCCTGATTCCTAACTACGGAGGCGTCAGGTTCCAACTCAAGCAAGAAAGACTCAAGCACTGGTGCAAAGACACCGTAGACAACGAAATTTGTGGAAAGAGCGGAATCACCACGGGAATCGCTACAGATCACTCAAAGCAGCTCTATGAGTCAGGAGAAACAGTAACTCTAGATTGGACCACCCTGCAGCTTGATGAAGGTCTCAACAAGAGCGATTTTGTCATTCAGGTCGAAGCACCTTCTTGGAAAACCCAGGACGTTTGGGTTTGGGATCGTGCCTTTAATCCACAAGGCTCAGATGTGAAAGTGCTGAGTTTTAAGAATAAGGTTACGGACCCTAAGACCGGAAAAGTAGCGTGGACTCCACGCCTGTATTTCTCCACCCTGCGTTAATGACGCATAACTTCATAAATGCCGGGACGAGAAGCGTTGGCTTCTCGTCCCGGACGTATGTATCTCACCGTTGTGGATAGGGTTGTCACCAGCCAGTAAATTATTCTTGCCGAAAAGGTTTCGCGGCATCAGGATTTCAAACTAACAGTTTGTTCTTTGCTGTGATGATTGACACGAAAACCGTTTGCTCCTCCGCAAATGCGTGCTGTGATTTTGACGTCCAGCAGGGAGTGAAAAACTGACGGATAAAATTCTCCCGGTCGGCTCAAAATGAAATACTGGACACGGCGAAAGGAATTCGATGCAGATACCCCAGCAGGCGGCAGCGCGTTCGGCGCTCAATGACGCGGCCTTCGTGTTGAGCGAGGCCGGAATCAACAATGCTCCCGGTGAGGCGCGCCTGCTGCTGGAGCACGTGTTGGGCCACCGGCCCGGCTACGGCGAACGCTTGGACGGGCCGACCTGGCAGCGGTTCTTTGAACTGGTCGGACAGCGCGCCACCCGGGTCCCGTTGCAGCACGTCATGGGGGTCATGTATTTTCGCCACCTAACCCTGCACGCTCGCCCGGGAGTGTTTGTGGTGCGTCCCGAGACGGAGTGGGTCGCACAAGGGGCCATCGACGCGGCCGCGGATTGGGTGCGGCAAGGGGTGGCTCCGCGGGTGCTGGATCTCGGCTGCGGTTCCGGGGCATTGGGGTTGTCTATCGCCTCCGAGGTTCCCGAGTCTGTTCTGACCTGCGTGGACGTGTCAGAAGCGGCGGTGGATTTGACGGCGGAAAACGCCCGGTTTACCGGGGTAGCGGCGCGGGTTCTGCTCGCTGACGCGACCGACCCGCAAACGCTGCGCAACGCCCTTGTGCGCGCCGAAATCCCGCCGAAGTTCCACGTCATCGCCACCAACCCGCCTTATGTGGTCGACCCGGTGACCCAGCCTGAAGCGGCTCAGGACCCGCAGTTGGCGCTCTACGGCGGGGGCACTGACGGTTTGGAGCGGCCGCGGGCCTTTTTGGCTGCCGCCGCCGCGGTTGCACTGCCGGGAGCCACCATCGTGATGGAACACGCCGAGTCGCAAGGCGTGGCCCTGGTACAGGCGGCCCAAGCGCTGGGGCTGAGGGACGCGCAAACCCGATGCGACCTGGCTGGTCGCCCCCGATTCTTACAAGCTGTAGCCTGACCGTTGCCGGCCTGTCGAAACAGCACCGGCCTGGGGACTTCGGCGGCTGCCTCAGGGCTTGTCAGGGTTAAATCAGGGGTATCCCTGATGGCGACCGGGCGGGGAGCCAAGATAATGTGGGACTGTCTCCTCCTGGGGAGTGAGAGCGGCATATCCGGGGACCGACAAAGTCTCCTACTTCAGATTGATTTTCCTGGATTTACCGCTTTCAGCAGAGCAACAGCGCCCTGGAGAGTTTATAGTCTTTCAAAAGAGATTTTGGATAATAAGGAGTATTTGTGAGCGACGAACCCGTGTTCACTCCCGTCGATGACCCGACCGTCACCCCCGCCGCCACCGTGGCGGGAGAGGGCTCGAAAAAGTCCGCGAAATCCCTGCTCAAGGGCAAGAAAAAGCTGAAACTCGGTAAGGGAAAAACGAGCAAGAAAAAGAAAATCATCATCGGGGTCAGCGCGGTGGCGGTCCTGGCGATTGCCGGGCTGGTCATTCCGGCAGTGATGGGTCTGGGTGCTCCCAAGTACGACCCGACTGCCGTTTACCGCGGGGACGTCGCCACTGTCACGAAAGACGACGTTATCAAGAGTCTCAACATGACCGGCACGCTGAAAAGCGCCAAGAGCATGACCTTGTTCTCCTCGCTGAACTCGAAAGTGCAGACGCTCAATGTAAAGGCGGGAGACCGCGTGAGCCAAGGTCAGCTGTTGGCGCAGCTGGACAGCTCTGAGGCCATGTCCCAGCTGTCCAGTCAGCAGTCTCAACTGAACGAGAGTCGCATCACCCAGCAAAACAGCATTGACGAGGCTGCCCAAAACTACCAAAACGCGAAAAGTGCTTTGGACCAGGGCTTGAACCAGGATATTCGCGGGGCGCAAACCGCCCTGCGCGAGGCGCAAAACGAATATGTGAAAGCGTCGCGGGCTTATGACCAAATGAAGCAAGAAAAAGATAACCGCACCCTGCAAGCCTTGCTGGACCAGGAAAATGCTTTGCGTTCCGCCAACCAAGAGGCCGAAAACGCCAGAATGGAAGCGAACCGGGCCGGGGCAGCGGTGGCAGATGCGAAAACGCAGCGCGATATTGCGGATATCGAGAGGAAAACAGTCCAGGACGAGTTGGAGTTAACCAAGAACGAAATTAAGCGGATAAGAGACAATCCTAGTTCATTCACCAATCCTGACCAGTTAATCAAAGAAAAACTTGCGGCTATCGAAAGTCTGAAAGCAGAGCTCGAAGCCAAGGGCCAAAACGCCGATGCCGCAGAGAAAGCTGTAAGTGAGGCGTGGTCCCAACAGGCTCAAGCCAAGCAAGCGGCCAACCACGCCAGCGAAAACTTGGGCATGGCCCGGCGCCAATTCCGGGCGGCACTGCGCCAGATTGACTCCCAGATTGCCGAAGCAGGCGAGGCGGTTGCCAAAGCGCAAACCGGCATCTCTGATGCCAAAGTCGCCCTGGAATCCGCCAAAATCCACGCGGCTCAGGAAGTGAACTCAAATCTGCGGGCATTGCGGGCGGCCCAAGCCTCGGCGGGATCTGGTATGGCGGAAGGTCAGAGCGCCATTCAAAAGCTGCGGGCTGACATCAACTCGGCGCACGTAACGTCCCCGATTGCGGGCATCGTGACCTCGGTAACCGCCAAGGTCGGCGCCACACCAGAGGGCCCGCTGATGATGGTGGAAGATGACCAAAATATGGTCATTGAAACCCAGATTAAAGAATCTGGGGTCTCCAAACTCAGCGTGGGCAACCAAGTCACTTTCACCACTCCGGCCACCGGCGACAAAGAGTTCACGGGTACGGTTTCCTTTATCTCTCCGGCAGCCCTCGACCAGTCCTCCGCGCCGTCCGGTCCGGGGGCTGACCAGGGAGTCGGCGGGGGTGGCAATGCCTCGGTCATGTTCCCGGTGCAAATCACGGTGACGGGCGATTTGCAGGGCTTGCGCCTGGGCTCTACCGCCAAAGTTAAGGCGATTATCGCCGGGCAAAAGAACGCTTTGACCGTGCCGAAAGGGGCTTTGGTTGATGCGATGATCCCGCTTGACGGCAAGGATTCGTCTGCCACCGAGGCTCCCGTTTCAGGAGGAATGATGGCACCGGGGGCGTCCGCTGATGATGGTCCGAAGTCCGTGCTGGTGATAGACAACCCCGACTCGGAAAAGCCGAAGATTCGCGAAGTCCCGGTGGAAGTCCTGGTAGAGGGCAACGGCATGGCCGCAATCAAGGGTAAAGGCATCAAAGAGGGCACGACCGTGCTGGACAACGCTCTGAACTACCTCGACTTGGTTGGTGAAACTGGCCACTACGTAGACACTCCGCAGATGATGGAGGGGACTGTTGAGTGACATCATGAGCCTGCCGGGGGTTTTCGCTGGGGGTCAGGCGGATTCACAAGCGTCCCCTCCCGCGCTTGCCCAGCAGGGTGGCGGTCAGTCGGGGGTGGCGACGGGGCAGCCGGTCATCCAGCTGAGCGACATCTATAAAGGATTCTTCCTCGGTACCGACCACGAGCTGACAGTGCTGAAAGGCGTGAACCTGGCGATTTACCCAGGAGAGTTCGTCTCCATCGTGGGGTCCTCCGGTTCGGGCAAATCCACCCTAATGAACATCATCGGACTGCTGGACCGGCCGACTTCGGGCAGCTACCTGTTGGGAGACGTGGATATTTCTGAAGCTGACGACAACGATGCGGCGCTAATCCGCTCGCTGTCCATCGGGTTCGTGTTCCAAAACTTCAACCTGGTGGGACGGACCGACGCGTTGAAGAACGTGGAACTGCCCATGATGTATGCCGGCATCGGGCGTGCCCAACGCCGCGAACGAGCGCTGAAACTGTTGGAACTGGTCGAAATGAGCGACCGAATGCACCACCAGCCCAGCGAGTTGTCCGGCGGGCAAAAGCAGCGGGTGGCGATTGCGCGGGCGATGGCTAATGACCCGGACATTATTTTGGCCGACGAGCCGACCGGAGCCTTGGACACCGCTACCGGGCATATGGTTATGGACCTGTTCCACCGGCTGCACCGCGAGCAGGGCAAAACCATCGTTTTGATTACCCACAACCCAGAGCTTGCCCAGCAAACCCAGCGGATTTTCACCATGGTTGACGGTGTGTTGGGCGAGGGCGTACCGACCTCAGGAGGTGCCCAATGACTTTCGGAGAAAATGTGCGCCTGGCCTTGGCGGGATTGTGGGCCAATAAGCTGCGGGCCATTCTGACCCTGCTGGGCATCATCATCGGTATCGCCTCCGTGGTGACGATTCTCACCATCTCTCGCGGAGTGACCAGCGCGGTTACCGACTCGCTCGGTTCCCTGGGAGGTCAGGATATGTATCTCTCGGTGGATACCAAGGAAAACATCGCCAAAAACAAGGCTAATGAGGTTCAGCCTGGCACGGAAGATGACGGCAGTATGACCGAGGAACCTAACGAAGATGACGAGGACATGTCCGGGGATAGCGATGCCGGCTCGGCTTTTGCGGACAGTGAGGGGGACGACCAGTACCTGACCCCGGAAATCTTGGACCAGATTCGCGAAGAATTTTCTGACCAGATTAAAGGTATCAGCGTGCAAGGAATGGGAGGCTATGGCACCGCTACGGGCACGGGCGGAGACGAGGACGCGGACGTGCAAACCACCAACCAGGATTTCCTGATTGGGTCGAACATGGAAATGGTCGCCGGCCGCGGTTTTGATGCCAGTGAAATCGAAAGCGCCGACACGGTGGCAGTCATTTCTGATACCTTGGCGAAAAAATTGTTCGGGGGAGCGGCGCAAAACGCCGTGGGCCAGAGTTTCGAGTTTAACAGCGACGAATCCCAAATGACGTTTCAAGTCATCGGGGTCGCCCGGCAGGTACAAATGAAAGGGGCTGCTAACGCGCTCTTAGGCGGAGGCGGAGGGGCGAGTGGGACGACCTTTTACATTCCCTACACTCTGGAGGAGGAAGTCACCGGTACCAAGGATCCCGGTTTTAACTGGGCGACCGTGCGCCCGATTCCCGGCACAGATGCGAAAGCCTTGAAACACAATCTGCAGGAGTTCTTAGATAAAGCTTGGGCCGACTCAGATTACGGCGTCTCGATTGATTCCATGGACTCGATGATGGACGAAATTAAAAAAGTCTTTTCCACTATCGCTATGGGGTTGTCAGTCATTGCGGGGCTGAGCTTGCTGGTCGGAGGCATCGGGGTGATGAACATCATGCTGGTGTCAGTCACCGAACGTACCCGAGAGATAGGTATTCGCAAGGCTCTGGGGGCGACCCAGTGGAATATCCGATTGCAGTTCCTGGTCGAGGCCATGATGGTGTGTCTGCTGGGAGGGCTTCTCGGCGTGGCCCTGGGAGGTCTAGCTGGATATCTGGGGTCCAACGCGATGGGCAATCCCGCTCTCCCGCCCTTGGGAGGGGTGTTGTTCTCGCTGGCTTTCTCACTGGGTATCGGGATTTTCTTCGGCTACTATCCGGCGTCCAAAGCCGCCAAACTCGACCCTATCGAGGCTCTGCGCTACGAGTAGCCCGGGGTTCCCCATCTAAAAACTATTTTTACGGCTCGGTGTGCCAGATATGGCACACCGAGGCAAATTAATAGGATTAACGCCCGAAAAATATCCTTGGCTCGCAAACGCACCCGTGCACCGGCAAAATTCCGGCATGATAGTGGCATGTACGAAAGACGCTTTGTTTTTGACCTCGAACAGGACGACGAAGAAATCATCGCCGAAATCGTGCGCCGCGCCGAGATTATCTTGGGACCCCAGGAACGGATAACGTTCCCGGTGGGGGCGCACCTGACCGAGGAAGGCCAGCCGGTTCGCAGCATTATCCTGGCGCTATCGGGCAGTATTGCCCTGGAACGCTCCTCAGAGAGCGGGGACCTGCTGATGCACCATGCTTCGACCGGACGCATCATCGGAATGCTGTCTTCTGGGGAGGAAATCGGGGCGTTCTTTACCGCCGTGGTGACCGAAGAAGTCGTGGGGGTCAGCCTCACTCTCGACGAAATGAACATGATTATTGCCGGGGATTCCCGGGTATCGCTGCTGGTGGCAGCCTTGTTCATGCGCACTTACGATCGCCGGTTGCGGCGTGCCGAAAATCTCCACATTGAGTCGGCAGTGCTGGCCGACCAGCTGGCAGTGCAGCGGGCGAACTTGGCGAAAGCCCTGGACAAGTTGCGCGAAACTCGGGAGGAAATGGCTGCACAAGCCCGGTTTGCCTCGCTGGGTGAGCTGGCGGCGGGAGTGGCCCACGAACTCAATAATCCGGTGGCGGCGATTCGCCGCGCCGCGGATTACATTCACGAGGACATGCGGATGCTGCTGTCGACCTGTCCCGATGTAGCGTGGCGGAACCTAGCCCTGGAATCCCTGGAAAATGCCGAGGAAGCCCCGTTCTTGTCCACCAAGGAAACGCGGGCGCGTAAACGCGAGCTGTTGGAAATCCTGGGAGACGCGACCCTGGTGGAACGCCTGTCCGTGGCGGGAGTCTACAGTACTGACCTGGCTCGCAACCTCGCCAGAGACATGAAAGCCAACCCGGACACGGACCTGGGGGCCTTGGAACAGGCGGCCGCCATCGGCACCAGTCTGCGCAACCTGCGCACCGCCTCGGGACGCATCATTGACCTGGTAGCCTCGCTGCGCTCTTATGCCCGGCCTGACGGGGATCCGGTGCAAAACGTCGACGTCAACTCGGGGCTGCAAGACACGCTGCGCCTACTGTCCCACCGCTTGGACAAAATTGCGGTAAACGTGGAATATGGTGAACTGCCGCGGATTTCTTGTCACCCCGGCCAGCTCGACGAAGTGTGGACGAACCTGATTACGAACGCGGTAGAGGCCATGTCCGGCGAGGCTTCGGCCGCCAGCGATGCGGTCGGCAAGCGCCCCACGGACCGAGCCGAACTGGCGGGAATGATTGGGCAGCTCAACATCGAAACGAAAGCCCGCGGTGACCAAATCGTGGTGACGTTCCGCGACACCGGCCCGGGCATTGCCCCTGATGTCATCGAACACATTTTCCAGCCGCACTTTTCCACCAAAGGCGGTGAAGTGAGGTTCGGAATGGGCATTGGCCTGGGGTTATGTCGCTCGATTGTGGAAAACCATGGCGGAACCATCCGGTTGGAAAACGTCTCCAACCCGACGGGCACCCTGGCCACCGTGGAGTTGCCGACCACCGGGATTCCGGTCTCGCTTTAGGGTCACAAGCCATGTCGGGCGGGTTTGCGCGGTTTGTCAGTTTTCGTTTTCTGACGTTTTTCCGGCAAATTTGTCCAAACCCCATGACGGGGTGAAAGAATAGAAAAGTCCCCAATGAAGGAGAAACCATGAAACTCGCCATCCTGATCCTTGAAGACGAACCGGAAGTTCGTGCCGCTGTAACCCGTGACCTGCTGGGATTCGCGGACACTTTGCGCATCGAACCGGCGGAGGATGTGCCTGATGCGTGGGAAGTCATCGATGAGATAACGGACGATGGCGACGCCCTGGCTTTGGCACTGTGCGACCATCGTCTACCCGGCACGACCGGCATCGAGTTCATGGGACAGATGATGTCCGACGAACGCACCCAGTTGACTCGCAAAGTCTTGGTGACCGGCCAGGCTGACCTAGCTGACACCGTGCGCGCGGTGAACGAAGCCGGACTCGATCAGTACGTGGCGAAACCCTGGAAACCCGAGGAACTCCAAGACGTGGTGCGCACCATGCTGACCGACTATGTGGAACTGGCAGGGATTGACCCGGTGCCCTATCTCGCGGCGCTGGATCCGGCGCGGGCGATGGAGTTGACTAAAGGGCTCAGCCGCCCTGACTAACCGGTTGCTGGCACGTGGCAGCGAACAGCGAGGAATAAAGGGGCAGGGGCAGTGAGTACTCCAGACAATCCGCAATCCGAAAACGCTATCGAACCGTCCGATGCGGCGGCCCGGGAACGTAACGAGCCGGCGGCAACTCAGCCCCAGTCTCGTGCCGCCGTCCCGAAACCCGCGAAACGTCCTATCCGCACTTTGCGGCCCAAGCCCCCCTCTAACGTTAAGAAAACCCCCCCACTGGGCTTGAAAGAAAAGATTGGCCTGGTGCTCGGGGCCATCGTGTTCTTCGTTCCGCTGCTGGTTGACATCCCGAACCTGGGCGAGCCGGGCGAACGGATGCTGGCGATTTTCCTGCTAGCTATCGTGTTTTGGATTACCGAGCCGATTCCCCTGACCGCCACCGCGGTGCTGGTCATTGGGCTGGAAGTGCTCCTCGTGTCAACTGGGTCGCCCTTTGACCCCACCGGTGGTGACCCGTCGCAAGCGGAACATGTCGCCAAGTATTCGGAATACTTCGCGACCCTGGCCCACCCGACAATTATCCTCTTCATGGGTGGTTTTATGATTGCGGAAGGCGCTGAAAAGTTTTCCCTGGACCGCAACCTGGCGGCGGTGATGCTCAAACCTTTCCCGGAAAAGGCGCGTCTGACGACCTTGGGACTCATGCTGATTACCGCTATGCTGTCCATGTTTATGTCCAACACCGCCACGACTGCCACCATGTTTACCGTGGTTATCCCCATTTTGGCGGCGCTGCCAAAGGGCCTGGCGCGAGCTGGTGTGGCACTGTCGATTCCCCTAGCCGCCAACGTGGGCGGTATCGGCACCCCGGTCGGCACCCCGCCCAACGCCATTGCAGTCGGCGCCCTAGCCGCCCAGGGCATTCACGTGTCTTTCGGCCAGTGGATGCTGATGGCGGTGCCGTTTATGCTGGTCGTGCTGTTTTTGTCGTGGCTGTTCCTCAGTGCCGTGTTTATCCCGCGCGATGCCGTGATCCACATTGAAATGACCTCTAAGTGGAACAAAACACCGAAAGCCGTACTGTTCTATATCATCGCCGGATCCACGATTTTGCTATGGATGACCGAGAGCCTGCACGGGATTTCCTCCAACGTGGTCGGGTTCCTGCCCGTCGTGGCCCTGCTGTGTCTCAAAGTCATGAGCGGCGAGGACATCAAGAGTATCGACTGGCCGGTGCTGTGGCTGGTGGCGGGCGGTATCGCGATGGGTGAGGGCATCGGAAACACCGGCCTGGACAAGTTCTTGGTCAACTCCGTGCCGTGGAACTCCCTGGGGGCGGTGCTGATTGTGGCACTGCTCGGTTTCGTCGGTTTCGCGATCGCCAATGTCATCTCCCACTCGGCTTCCGCGAACCTGCTGGTGCCTCTGGCTGTGTCCCTGGCTGTGTCCCTAGGCGATTCGGTCGATACAGTCACGGTCGCCTGCGCGGTAGCCATCGCCTGCTCGCTAGGCATGTCGCTGCCCATCTCGACCCCGCCGAACGCCATTGCTTATGCTACCGGGGAAATCTCGGTGAAACAGATGGCTTTGCTGGGTATGGTGGTCGGAACCGCCGCCACTTTGACGCTGGTGTTCGCGCTGCCGCAGCTGTGGGCGCTCATGGGGTTTGTCGGCTAAGGAGTGCCCCGGCTGGTCCCGTTTCGCAAACGCGGTCACAAGCGCGGTGGGGTCGGGTCTGCCGGTTGAGCCAGCGCGGGGACTAACATTAGCTCTATGAAGATTGTTGATGCCCTGACCGGGCCGATTACCCCTACTGACCTGGCGGCGATTGACGCAGCGGTGAAACGCGATGAGCTGCTGGTCATGCCTACCGATACGGTTTATGGAATAGCCTCGGTGCCGTTTGCTCCCGCGGCGGTGGAGCGCCTGCAACAGGCCAAAGGTCGGGGGGAGGATTTTCCCCCGCCGGTGTTGGTTTCCGGTCCGGCAGCGCTGGATGAATTGATGGCTCCGGCGACTCAGACGGGCGAGAGCCAGGGCCGCGCGGCGCGTGTGCTCGCACAGCGCTTTTGGCCCGGTGCCCTGACTATTATTGTGACTGCGAACCCGGCTCTGGGCTGGGATTTGGGACAAACCCACGGGACTATCGCCTTGCGCCAGCCCGACCACCCCCGTGCCCTCGAAATTCTGGGCTATACCGGTCCTCTGGCGGTCACCTCCGCCAACCTGCATACCCGGCCTCCCGCCACCGATATTGCCGCCGCCACCCAATATTTTGGGCAACGTGTCAGTGTTTATGTCGATGCCGGCCCCTCGCCCTCCGGGCATCCGTCCACCATCATCACCTTGACAGAGGGCTCCCCGCGCTTGATCCGCCAGGGCGATATACCCCTGTCTGACATCCTCGCGGCTCTGGCTTGAGGCCTCGTGCGGTTATACAGGGGGATATGGGCAGCAGCTGCCAATAATGGCAGCTGCTGCCCATATCCCACCCTATATTCACATCAAAGACGAATACCCTGCCACTAACCGGATAAACTAAAGCCCGTATGAAGTTTTACCTGTTGATATTCTTGGTCGCGGCCGCGGTGACGTACCTCACGGTCCCGCTGGTGCGCCAGTTTGCCCTGGCAACAGGCACTTTAGCTCCGGTGCGGGAACGTGACGTCCACGAATTTCCTACCCCGCGTCTGGGCGGGGTAGCGATGGGTGCGGGTTTCCTCGCGGCACTGGCCATCGCCTCACACACGCCATTCTTGGCCGATGCCGCCAGCTTTCATAACATCAAAGGTTTGGCCGTGGGTGTCGTCCTGATTGTGATTTTGGGTGTCATCGATGACATCTGGGACTTGGATTGGTACACGAAACTGGCGGGCCAAATCTTGGTGGCGGGATTGATGTCTTGGTTGGGTATCCAGCTGACCTCTTTCCCGATTTTCGGCCTTACCATCGGCTCATCTCGCCTGTCCTTGCTGGTCACAGTGCTGGTAGTGGTGGCTGCCATCAACGCGGTGAACTTCGTGGACGGCTTGGATGGTTTAGCTTCCGGCATGATGGCCATCAGCGCGACCGGCCTGTTCATCTATTCCTACACGCTGTCGCGCACGCTGGGTGCTGCGTCCTACGCCTCTTTGGCCTCAACGGTGGCGGCGGCTCTGGCCGGAATCTGCCTGGGATTCTTGGCACACAACTTTTCTCCCGCCTCCATATTCATGGGCGATACCGGAGCCATGCTACTGGGTTTACTGACGGTGGCCTCCGCCATCATCGTCACCGGCCAAATCGACCCGGCTGTCGTCTATTTCCGCCAGGCTTTTCCGTCTTTCCTGCCCATAGTTTTGCCCCTAGCGGTGCTGGCGATACCCATTATTGACATGGTCGCCGCGGTCATTCGTCGGTTGTATCATCACCAGTCTCCCTTCCAAGCCGATGCCGGTCACCTGCACCATCGCCTGTCCCATGCCGGACGTTCCCGAGTTCGCGCCGTACTGGTCATGTACCTGTGGACGGCGGTGTTTTCCCTGGGGGCGGCCTCGCTGACTTTGCTGCGGATGCGCTACGTGTTGGTGTTGATGCTGGTAGCTTCCCTGCTGGCGATGGTGGCGACCATCGAGATTCTGCCCGCCTGGCGCGAAGGGGTGCGCCGCTGGTTTAACCCGAACTATCGCCAGCCCCACGGCCCGGAACACGCCCTTTACCGTGACTCTTCCCTTTCTGATAGCGTAAAGCCGTGAACGAAACGACTCCCCGACCTGAGCAATCCGCCGCTTTCCTCGCGGCCCCCTTGGGTCCCCGGACTCGCCGGGCGGTGAAGTTTTCTCTGACCGCGATTTCCCTAGCGGTGGTGGCGGTACTGCTGGTGGCGGCCGGGTTAACGGCGTGGCTGGTAGGGGTGGCGGGACTGCGTTCCGTAGGTTTATGCGCTGCGGTGGGGGCGGGTCTAGTGGCGGTGACGTTTGCCACCCACCTGTTCACCTTGAATCACCCTGACTTGATGATGGCGGGCATGGGCGCAGATTTTGTCCTGAAAATCATAGTCATTTTGCTGGCCTTGGGGGTGGCGCGAAAGCTGCCGGGCCTGGATGCGGAAACAATTTTTTTCACCCTGCTGGCCATGATTTTGGTTCAAGCCATCGTCTTTCCAGTGGCGCTGACCAAAGCGCAAGTGCCCTTGTTAGACCCAGCTTCTCCGCCCACGCAACCGGAATCCGCAGGGGAAAATCCAACGCAGTAGTGAAAATTTGCGTTTTTTCACCCCTGCCAGTTTTCACCCGTGTCAATCGTGCTTGAATTTCATGATAACGTTGTTAGGCGAACTCATGATTTATGACTCAAAGGAGAACAATGGGAGTGCAGTTGACGCTCATGTCGGCATTGGTGCCGAATTTGGTTCCCGCTACAGATGACTCGTTCCATGCTCCCACCATTATGGACTTGTTCCCTCCGGTCGTTGCTTTCGCTGGAACTCCTTTCGCTATCGACCGTGTCATGATGATTCGTCTCATCATGACGCTGCTGCTGGTGCTGTGCTTGGTGCTGTACGCCACGCGGGCTAAGCTCATCCCGGGGCGCGCCCAGTACGTGATGGAGTTCGGGTTCAAATTCTGCCAGGAAAACATTGCTGAGGAAGTCATCGGCAAGGAAATCGGGCGCAAATACACGCCCATCGTGACTTCCGTATTCTTCTCGGTTTTGTTCATGAACATTGCGGGTATTATTCCCGGCTTTAACCTGGCTGGTTCCGCGAAACCGGGCTTCCCGCTACTGTTAGCGGTGTTTGCCTGGTTTGTTTTCATTTACGCCGGAATTCGAGAGACCGGTGTGGGTCACTTCTTCAAGTCCTCCCTGTTCCCGCCGGGGGTGCCGTGGCCGCTGTACATCCTGCTGACCCCGATTGAGGCCATCTCGACCTTCATCATTCGTCCGTTCACCCTGTTCGTCCGTTTGTTGGCCAACATGATTGCCGGCCACTTCTTGCTGGCTTTGACCCTGAGCGCCACGAACTATTTCCTCTTTGCGCATCTCTCGGCGCTGTCCCCGATAGGGATTCTGACTTTTGCGGCAGCTTTCGCGTTTACCCTGTTCGAAATCCTGGTGGCTTTCCTGCAGGCATACATTTTCGCGATTCTGACCGCGGTGTATGTGAACCTCTCCGTACACGCACATTAGAAAAACAATAGGCTTCTCACGCCAACCGGCATGAGAATAACAACAAATAAGGAAAGAAAACATGACTGGAAGTGCACTTGTTCTCGCAACCATCGGCTATGGTCTGGCCGCCATTGGCCCTGGCATTGGCTTGGGCATTCTGATTGGTCACACTCAGGACGCTATTGCCCGTCAGCCGGAACTGTCCGGAAAGCTCACCACTAACATGTTCATCGGTATCGCCTTCGTCGAAGCCTTGGCTTTGATTGGTTTGGTAACGGGCTTCCTGTTCCGGTAAGGAGCACGTATGTTAGGCACTTTGGTATCACTAGCGGCTGAGGCGGGCGAGAACCCGAACCCTCTGCTGCCGGCGACTTACGACATTGTTTGGTCGGCAGTTATCTTCTTGGTCATTTTGATCATGATTGTGAAGGTGGCTTTGCCGAAGTACAGCGGGTTGGTGCAGGAACGCGCCGACAAGCTCCAGGAGGGCTTGGACGCTACGGCTAAGGCACAGGCTGACTCGCAGGCCGCGGCACAGCGGATTGAATCCGAACTGCGCGACGCGAAAGCTGAAGCTGCGCAAATCCGCAACAAGGCCAACGCGCAAGCTGAGGACATTGTGTCCCGCGCTACCGAACGCGCTGATCAAGAAGCCAAGCGCATCATCGAGCAGGCTCAGCGCCAGATTGCTGCTGAGCGGGCCGCGGCGGAAGCCTCCCTGCGTCAGGACGTGGGCGACTTGGCTACCCAGCTCGCGGAAAAGATTGTGGGCGAACAGCTGAAAGATGAAGCCCTGAGCTCGCGCGTCGTGGATCGGTTCCTCGACGAACTCGAAGCTCAGCCGGTGGCTTAAGGATAGAGAAGGTAAGGGAAGTCAATGAGAGCCTCGTCGGTAAGGACCTTGGCCGCTATGGTCATGGCCGTCGATAAGACCCTGGGGAAAGCCACGACCAAGACTGGCCCCGCGGTCGCCGAGGAATACTTTGCCCTGTCTGAACTGCTTGAGAACAACGTCCGCTTGGCCCGCAACCTGTCCGACCCGGCGCGTACCGCCCCGGACAAGCAAGAACTGGTCCGCACCATCTTGGGTTCGAAACTTTCTGAGCCGGCTCTGGCGGGAGTGTTGGAACTCGCCGCCGGTCGCTGGTCCAGCGAGCATGACCTGCAGGAAGCCTGCCGGTTGCTGGCAAACCACGTGTTGCTGAAAACCGCCCAGGATAATGGCCAGCTAGAGGACGTCGAACGCGACATCTTCGCCATGAGCCAGGTGGTCGCCAAGAACCGCGATTTGCGTAACTTCTTGACTGACAATCATCGTGCCCCCCTGGACCAGCGTCTCGAGACTTTCAACTCCCTGGTTGGCAAGGAGGTCAAGCCCCTGGCGTTGCGCTTGGTCAACGCGGTGATTGCGAAAGCGGCGCCCGGCCGTCTCGCGGCTGACCTGCGGGCTTTGCTGGATTCAGCAGCGCGGATGCGTCAGCGGAGGATGGCTACGGTTTACACCGCCACGCCGCTGAGTGAAACCCAGCACTCCCGGCTCATTCAGTTGCTGTCTGACCGCAGCGGCGAACAGGTTGAGGTCAACGTAGTGGTAGACCGGAACCTGGTGGGCGGCATAAAGATTGTGCAGGGCGACACGGTGATGGATGGCGCGGTGAAGTCCCGCGCCGAGCAGTTCCGGCGCAAGCTGGCAAGCTAAAACGAAACGAAAATATGACCGATAGGGCAAGGCCCTATGGAACGACAACAGAAGGAATGCTGATGGCTGAGCTATCAATAAGTCCCCAGGACATTAAGAGCGCCCTGGACAAGTTTGTGGATGCGTATGAACCATCCGCCGCGACCGCGGAGGAAATCGGCTACGTGACCGAAACTGCTGACGGCATTGCCCATATCGAGGGCTTGCCCGGCACTATGGCCAACGAGCTGCTGCGCTTCCAAGACGGCACCCTGGGTCTGGCAATGAACCTGGATGAGCGTGAGATTGGCGCTATCGTCCTGGGTGATTTCACGGGGATTGAGGAAGGTCAAGAGGTCTACCGCACGGGTGACGTGCTCTCCGTGCCGGTGGGCGATGGTTACCTGGGCCGCGTGGTTGACCCGCTGGGCAACCCGATTGACGGCCTGGGTGAAATCAAGGACTTGGGCGAGCGTCGTGCTCTGGAATTGCAGGCTCCCGGCGTGATGATGCGCCGTTCCGTGTTTGAGCCACTCCAGACCGGCCTGAAGGCCATCGACTCGATGATTCCGATTGGTCGTGGCCAGCGTGAGCTGATTATTGGCGACCGCCAGACCGGCAAGACCGCTATCGCCATTGACACGATTTTGAACCAGCGCGACAACTGGAAGTCGGGCGACCCCAACAAGCAGGTGCGTTGCATCTACGTGGCCGTCGGGCAGAAAGGCTCCACGATTGCTTCCGTGAAAGGCGCGCTGGAAGACGCCGGCGCGATGGAGTTCACCACCATCGTGGCTTCCCCCGCTTCGGACGCGGCCGGGTTCAAGTACCTAGCTCCCTACACCGGTTCGGCCATTGGTCAGCACTGGATGTACCAGGGCAAGCACGTGCTGATTGTGTTTGATGACCTGTCCAAGCAGGCCGAGGCCTACCGCGCGGTGTCGCTGTTGCTGCGCCGTCCGCCGGGGCGTGAAGCCTACCCTGGTGACGTTTTCTACCTGCACTCTCGCTTGCTGGAACGCTGCGCGAAACTGTCCGACGATTTGGGCGGCGGTTCGATGACCGGCCTGCCGATTATCGAAACGAAGGCGAACGACGTGTCGGCCTACATTCCGACCAACGTCATCTCCATCACCGACGGCCAAATCTTCCTGCAGTCTGACCTGTTCAACGCGAACCAGCGTCCGGCCGTGGACGTGGGCATTTCGGTGTCCCGTGTGGGCGGCGACGCTCAGATTAAGGCCATGAAGAAGGTCGCCGGTACGTTGAAGCTAACCTTGGCGCAGTACCGTTCGATGGCGGCTTTCGCCATGCTGGCTTCTGACCTGGATGCCACGACCCGCAAGCAGCTGACTCGCGGCGAGAGGCTGATGGAACTGTTGAAACAGCCCCAGTACACGCCTTATCCCGTAGAGGAACAGGTGTGCTCCATCTGGGCTGGCACCAACGGTTACCTCGACGACATCGCCACCGACAAGGTACAGCAGTTTGAAAAGGACTGGTTGGATTACCTGCGCAACGAAGGCAGCATCCTCAACGAAATCAGGGAAAAGGGCGCTTGGCCCGATGAACTGGTGGCGCGTTTGGAAACTGCCGTCAAGGATTTCCGCAAGTCTTACGACTTGGTCCCTCAGACTGACTTGAATGCCATTGAGGGCGAAGCCGAGGCTGAGCAGTCCGAGGAACAAATCGTTAAGCAGCGCTAAGGCGCTCGTGCCAGCGCTGTTGGCCAGCACCGAAAGTAACCGAACAGAACGTAAGGGAAGGGCAAAGTGTCAGGTTCGCAAAGGGCTCTCAAGCAGAGAATCAAGTCTACTGAGACTCTGCAAAAGATTTTCCGTGCCATGGAGATGATTGCGGCCTCCCGGGTCGGCAAGGCTCGAGCCGGGGCGGAATCCATCACCACTTATGACTCGGCCATCGCGGCGGCAGTTGCAGCCGTGTCCGCCCACGCCAAACTCAATCATCCGCTGATTACGGAACGCACCGACACCAACCGCGTGGCGGTTTTGGCGGTCACCTCTGACCGTGGCATGGCCGGTGCTTATTCCGCGTCCATCTTGCGGGAAACCGAGCGTTTGCTGGAGCGTTTGCGTGACGAAGGCAAAGACCCGGTGGTTTACGTTTCGGGTCGCCGCGGCCTGTCCTACTTCAACTTCCGCGGTACGGAAGTGCGCCGGGCGTGGACCGGGGATTCGGACAAGCCCAGCGAGGAACGTACCATGGAAATCGCCAAGACGCTCTTGGCGGCGTTCCTGAAGTCGCCCGAAGAGGGCGGGGTGTGTGAGCTGTACATGGTTTACACCAAGTTCCGTTCGATGGTTTCCCAAGTGCCTCAGGTGCGCAAGATGCTGCCGATTAAGGTCATTGACCCCGACGAAGCTATTCAGATTGATGGCATGGGTCTGAGTGAAGTGGACGACAAGTCCGTCATGCCACTGTACGACTTTGAGCCCAGCGCCGAGGAAGTGCTGCAAACCGTCATGCCGCTGTATGTCGAGTCGCGGATTCGCACCGCCCTGTTGCACGCCGCCGCCGCCGAGCTCGCCAGCCGTCAAAACGCTATGCACGCCGCGACCGATAACGCGTCCAACTTGATTAACACCCTGACTTTGGACATGAACAAGGCTCGTCAGGCCGACATCACCACCGAGATTACGGAAATCGTGTCCGGCGCTGACGCGCTCCAAGATTCTAAGAAATAACCGATTACCAACCGCCGATTAGAGGAAACGAAAATGAGTGAGAAAACCCCAGGAACCGGTCGTATCTCCCGGGTTATTGGCCCGGTTGTGGACGTGGAGTTCCCCCCGGATCAACTGCCTGATATGTACAACGCTTTGACCGTGGAATACACGGGCATGGGCAGCACCGAAGCCGGACAGATGCAGACCATGACGATGGAGGTGGCTCAGCACTTGGGCGACAACATTGTCCGGTCCATCGCCCTGAAGCCTACTGACGGTTTGGTGCGCGGAGCCAAGGTTGTAGACACCGGCTCCCCGATTACGGTGCCGGTGGGAGACATCACCAAGGGTCACGTCTTTAACGTGATTGGCGACTGCCTGAACCTGAAAGAGGGCGAAACCCTGGACGTCAAGGAGCGTTGGTCCATCCACCGCAACCCTCCGGCCTTCGACAAGCTGGAATCCAAGACGCAAATGTTCGAGACCGGCATCAAGGTCATTGACCTGCTGACCCCTTACGTGCAGGGCGGCAAGATTGGCCTGTTCGGCGGCGCTGGTGTGGGCAAGACCGTGTTGATTCAAGAGATGATTCAGCGTGTGGCGCAGGACCACGGCGGTGTGTCCGTGTTCGCCGGCGTGGGCGAACGTACTCGTGAGGGTAACGACTTGATTCACGAGATGGCTGATGCGGGCGTGTTGGACAAGACAGCGATGGTGTTCGGACAGATGGACGAGCCGCCGGGGACGCGTCTGCGCGTGGCTCTGTCAGGTTTGACGATGGCGGAATACTTCCGTGACGTCCAGAACCAAGACGTGCTGCTGTTCATCGACAACATTTTCCGTTTCACCCAGGCCGGCTCCGAGGTGTCCACCCTGCTGGGCCGGATGCCTTCCGCCGTGGGCTACCAGCCGAACCTGGCTGATGAAATGGGCCAGCTCCAGGAGCGCATTACTTCCGCGGGTGGTCACTCGATTACTTCGCTGCAGGCCATCTACGTGCCAGCGGACGACTACACCGACCCGGCCCCGGCGACGACCTTCGCCCACCTGGACGCGACCACGAACCTGTCTCGTGACATTGCGTCCCGCGGTCTGTACCCGGCAGTAGACCCGCTGGCCTCCACCTCGCGTATTCTCGACCCGCGCTATGTCGGCAAGGAACACTACGAGGTCGCGACCCAGGTCAAACAGATTCTGCAAAAGAACAAGGAACTGCAAGACATCATCGCCATTCTCGGTGTGGACGAACTGTCCGAAGAGGACAAGGTCACCGTGGCGCGCGCGCGTCGTATCGAACAGTTCCTGTCCCAAAACACCTATATGGCAGAGAAGTTCACCGGTGTGCCCGGTTCGACCGTGCCGATGAGCGAAACCATTGAGGCGTTCAAGCGGATTTGCGAAGGCAAGTACGACCATATTGCCGAACAGGCGTTCTTTAACATCGGCGGTATCGAGGATCTCGAAGAGGCCTGGGCGAAACTGCAAAAGGATATGTGATAAACCATGGCAGACACGCTGAAAGTTGCGGTGGTAGACCGCTCGCGCACCCTGTATCAGGGAGAAGCGTCCCAGGTCATCATGCCTGCCGCAGACGGCGACCTGGGGGTCCTGCCGGGTCACCAGCCGTTACTGGTCGTGCTACGTGCCGGCCAGGTGCGCGTCGACGCGCCGGATTCGACCGGAAAAGCGGGTTCGCATAACTTTCCGGTTGAGGCCGGGTTTGCCTCGGTAGACAATGACACCGTAACCGTGGTGCTGGAACGCGATTTGTCTGCTGGAACGGCAAACCAGGCTCCCGAGCCGGAGAGCTAAAATAAACAACTTACGCGAATCAGACCGATTGGGATATGATTTCCCATAAGGCTATTCACCTTCCCCAGGGGTTTGCTTGGGGGTGGCAGTGGCGGGTTCGTCCCTAGGGACGCCCGCCATTGACAGATTAACCTGAGATTCAGGCTCGAATGCTGCGGCTTTATGGCGTGAGGAGGGACATCATGGGCATGGCAACCAGTTATATACTTACCGGTCTGCTCCTGGTGCTGTTCCTGATTTGCGCGCTGGCGATTTACTTCCTGGCGCGCTTGCGGTTTAAAGCCCAAAATAACGGCTCATTTAATGTGGCCTTGCGGGCTAACACTACCGATCCGTGGCGGGCCGGGGTGTGCCATTATTCCGAGGATTTTCTGAAGTGGTATCGGGTTATTTCCCTGCGTTGGGGCTCGAATCGCCGTTGGGAACGGGCGGACTTTGAGATTTTGGAGTCCGCGGTAGACACGGAACCGGACTCAGACTTTACCCTGGCTATTTTGCATTGCCGCGCGCCGCGTCAGGGTTTTTCCGAGCCGGATGATTTTTGGTTGGCGATGGATGAACATGATTATTCCGGCCTGGTCAGCTGGAAAGAATCCTCCCCGCCGCGCACCCAGGTGGTTTACTGAGTTTCTTGGATCGCGCGCTTCGGCTAGGCTAGCTGTATGCGCCTAGTCATAGCGGATTGTGAAGTCAATTATTCGGGACGTTTGGACGCGCATTTGGCCGCGGCGAAACGGCTGTTGATGGTGAAAGCCGACGGTTCAGTGCTGATTCACAGTGACGGCGGTTCCTACAAGCCCCTGAATTGGATGAGTCCGCCCTGCCAGCTACACATTGAGCTGGAAGATTCCAGCGCCCCCAAAGGCCCGCAAACGTGGCGGGTCCAGGCCAAATCCGGCGACGCCCTGCTGATTAACATTACAGAGGTCTATGAAGATGTCGTGTGCGATTTGGGGGTCGATCCGGGACTGGAAAAGGACGGGGTCGAGGCGCATCTGCAACAGTTGCTGGCTGACCAGGTCGCGCTGCGGTTGGGGGAGGGCTGGACTTTGGTGCGTCGGGAATGGCCCACTCCCATTGGTCCGGTTGACCTGCTGGTTCGTGATGCACAAGGGCGTCCGGTCGCGGTGGAGGTGAAACGTCGCGGCGAAATTGATGGGGTCGAGCAGTTGACTCGCTACCTGGATTTGCTGGGTCGGCAAGCCGAGCTGGAGGGCATTACCGGGATTTTTGCTGCCCAAGAGATTAAACCTCAGGCTCGCACCCTGGCCACTGACCGCGGGATTCGCTGTGTCGTGCTGGATTACGATGAGATGCGCGGCTTGGATTTTGACGCCGAGAATCGGCTGTTCTAAAACCCGTAAAAATCCCCCTGAACCGCGGTTTTACCCCGAAAGACGACCCGAAAACGCCGCGTACCCCGCTTGTGCCGCCTATCGGCCTGGTGCCGTCAACACCACGGGAACTGACTAAAATCCCCCGGTAGTACCGGATTCCCAGCAGTAGGTGTGCCAGTGGCGGCGCGCCGCCACCCCAGTGTCCACTCCAAAAGGAGCGCTCAGCGGCCAGGCCACGATATGTGGGGTATTGGATTCTACGGCGTGCCCACAACCGGGACAGACATAGGATTTCTGAGCCCCGCCGCCGGTCAGACGCTGGACGTGGTATTCCCGCCCAGCGCGCGTCACGACCCGCGGGACGCTGGTGAGGCGCTGCATGTCCAAGGGGCGATAGGGTTGGCCGCGCCGCTTGGATTTTCGCTGACTGGGCACTGCTAATCCGGTTAATTCTTAGGTACGGAAGCCACCAGGGTGCCGCGGCGATAGACCGAAAGCGGATAGAGGTTCTCGTCCGTGACCAGCAAGTCTGCGCGTTTGCCCGCGGTGATTTCGCCGATGTTGGTCTGACCCAAAATGCGGGCTCCCTGCACCGAAGCACAGTACACCGCATCGCTCAGCGGAATCCCCGCGCCTTTCCAGGCTCGGCGCACGATGTCTACCAGGTGCAAGTTGGGTTCAGCCTCGGTAGAGCCGGGCTCGTCAGAAGGCATTCCCGTGGCGGCGGTAGCGTTGCTAACAAACACCACCGAGTCGCGTCCGACCAGCTCAAACACGTTACGCACCGCGCTGAAATCCACGTGTTCCCCGTCCGCAATCAACTCCAGAATGCAACCGCCTCCGGCCGCATCCGCCAGCAGTTCCAATATCGGTCCGGGGTTGCGATGGTGGAAAGGCTGCATCCCGTTAAAGAAATGCGTCACAATGTAGCGGGGGCAACGCAGCTTATCCGAGGGGGTCAGCCCCAGTTTTTCCCGTGTCCAGGCCGCGGCTCCGCGAATCATCTCGGCGGAGGCGACCGTGTGTCCAAAAGCGGGAACCGCCCCGTTTTCAATCAAAACTTCCGCCACAGAACCCGAACCGATGGCGCGTTTGCCTTCCGGAGCCAGCGTCATCGACACCGTGTGCCCGCGGGTGGTAATCATCAACTCGCGGGTCAGGGCCGGGTTCGGGGGCTGGACCTGTGCGAAATCTTGTGTCCCCAGGACGGCACGAGCTCGTTCCTCGCGTTCCTGGGCGGTGAGCCCTTCCCCGGGAAAGGAATCAGCGGGGGAGTCTCCGGGCAGCATCCCCGTCACGCCCAAACGTCCCGACGCCAGGAACGGCCCTTCAAAGTGAATCCCGTCCAGTTCGCCCGCGTCACACAAATCGGCCAGCATCTGGCCCTGTCGGCGCAGGTCCTCCGGGGAGGCTGTCGAGAGCGAACCGACCAGGGTGGTGGTGCCGTGAACACGGTGTTCCCACACGGCGGTCATCATGGCTTCTACCGTGTCGGCAGCGGGGAAAGAGCTGCCTCCACCCCCGTGGCAGTGCGTATCGACTAGGCCCGGCAAAATGTAGCGTCCGTCAGTCGGAGAAGGAGCGGCCACGACCTCGGCGCCGTAACCTGCCGCCTGGGCCTGGGGCGCCTCGCCCATCCACACTATGGATTCCCCGTCAATAATGACGGCCCCATCAACGATTATGGAAGAGGGCGTGACGATGCGTCCGCGTACTGCAAAAGGTTCACTCATGTTCCGATTATCGCATTTTTGCTCTGTTTCAAAGTAATTTTTTCCCTCCCCAGTCCTGGCGGTCGCCGGTTCAGTCACGCCCGGTTCGCGGGGCTGGACCGATGTGGGTGGTGCCAGGCGGGCAAAACCGTTCGGGTTTACCCGGTATTAGAGGAAATCCTTTAAGATAAAACCATGCTGAACATGATTGCCCGCGACATTATCCCCGGCCCGATTGGTCCTACGATGGTGCTGCTTCACGCTTTTCCGATGGATCACCGGATGTGGCTGCCGACCGCGGACCGTTTGGGCGGGGTGCCGCTGCTGATGGTGGATGCCCCCGGATTCGGCCAAACTCCGCCGATGATGGACACTCCTTCGTTGGACGCATTTGCGGATGAAATCGTGGCGAACCTGGGCAAGTTCGGCATTGAGCGCATCATTCCGGTGGGTAATTCGCTGGGTGGCTATGTGGCACTGACCATTTTGGAGCGTCACCCTGATGTTGTGGCTGGTCTGGGCTTGATTGGGACTCGGGCGGACGCGGATACGGTCAGCGAAAAAGCCGACCGTTTTGAAAATCTCATCACCATGCTGGCCGGGGACCGCGCGAGCCTGTTGACCCCCCAGATTGAATCCCAGTTCACCGCCTCGACTCGCCGAGCGCGCCCCGAGGTCGTCTCTCAGGCGGTGCAATGGTCCGAGGAAGCCTCCAACGAGGGAATCTCTTGGGCACAGCGGGTGATGGCGGCTCGCCCGGACCGAATGGAGCTGCTGGAAAACTTTGACAAGCCGGTCTTGGTCATGCGCGGCGAGGAGGACCCGGTCGTTTCCCCCGAGCGTGCTGCCGCGATGGCTCAGGCCGCCCACACTGAAGTCGTCGAGGTTCACGAAACCTCGCACCTGGTGCCGATTGAAAATCCCGGGGCCGTTTCGCGCCGTCTTATGGCGCTCTACCCCCAGTGCATGTAGGCCGCACCCAAACACACTAACCTGCGGCAACGCCCTTGTGAACGCGCACGGAAACGCCATCAAACGTTGCGGCAACGCCCTTGTGAACGCGACTGCAACGCCCTAGTCCGCGCTCATCGCCGTGACGGCATCGGAGGCGCCCAAGACCGTAATCTTCCGGTTTTTGCTGGCTTTGTCCGGCAAGTTGAACAACGCCACCACCGTGTGGGTTTCCGTCAAGGTCGAGGCCGCGGTGTTTTTCCCGGTGTGGGCCTGAGCCAGGGCAGAGAGCTGGAGTTTCCGGGGAGACTTCATGGTCACATCGTAGTTGAGGGTCGCCATGACCAGCGCTCCGCCGTCGGTGGTGCCCAGGGCGATACAGCCTTCAGCGCCGGGCCGCGCGGCCATCGTGACTTCCAATCCGCGACTTTGCTGGGAGAGAGTGGCATAGTCCGTGCGCCGCTGGGCAAAAGTCGCGGCGAAAGAATCGTTCTCGGTTTCAAAAACATCTTTGGCGCTGTTCGGGTCGTTCAGGTAGTCGGCGTAAGTTTTCGCCAAGGCTCTGGGCGCCACCACGAAATCTTTGGAATCCGCGGGGGGGCGGGGCGAGCCGACTTCCGGCTTGAAAGTCGCGGGGAAACTCGCTTTGGGGAACAGTTTCGTGTAGCCCCACAGCGCGTAGTTGGCGCGCGGCGAGGACTGGACGAAACCGAAGACGTACAGCGGCTGGCCTTCGACCGAAGGTGAAACCGTGTAGGCGTAGCGCGGCCAATCCGAGGCCTGCTGAACCACTGCTACCTGCGGATTCGCCAGTGGTAGGGCGCCTAGGTTGGCGCCGCGGGTCGCGTTGGTCATCAGGTATTCCCCGTTGCGCATGGCCATAGCCGGGTTCATAAAACGGCTGGCCAGCTGCTGCCAGTCACGAGCGCCGTCCCCGGCTTGGGCGGCAGCATTCGCCTCGGTGGTGACCTTCGTGATGCGCTGCTGGTCAAGGGCGGGCGGTTCGTTACCGGCATTGGGGGAGGTCACAAGGGTGGGGGTGTAGGCACAAGCGCTCAGGGCCAGCGCGGTTGCGGTGCCAGCCAGGAGGGTCGTCAGCTTATTCGTCATGGGTGTCCTCCGTCTCTGCGTCTTTCAGGTCCTCGTTTTTCTCACTGCGCCGCGACTTTCTGCCTTTTCGGGTCTGGCTCTCGGCTTCCTCCGCCATCCGCAGGGAGCGGCGCGTGGGATGAACTGCTGGAATGACGCCGGTATCCGCGGGGGCGTCGCCGGTGACCGCGGAAGTAACCTGACTGGCGAGCTGGCGTGCCTGATCCTTTTCCAAAGTTTCCAAACGTTTGGCACGCGAACGCCGTTCGGACAGCACCAGCAGGGTCAGATAAGTCGCGATGGCTCCCGCGGCGATAATCCCCACGATTACCAGCAAAATCGCCGAGATATTGGAGGGTTCGTGCTTCAGTTTCCACTTCAGTTCCAGTTGCGGTCCGGCCGCTTTAGCCGGGGCGTTCACCACGAATGCGACCGCGCTCCAGCGATTGTCACTGAGTTGCCAGTTCAGGGAGGCGTGACCGGTGCCGCGGGCGCTCTGTTTCCAAATATCCAAGGACGTCAGGTCCGCTGCGTCCGCCTGGGCGGGGGCGGCGAGGTGCTGCAAACCGTCCGGCGAAGTTTGTTCGCCAGGAGCAGAATTAGTTTTTTTCGCCTTGATGCTCCGAGAAGTCAGTTTGCCATCGGCTTTGAAACCGGTCAGTTCTAGGTGATTGACGGACTTGGCGAAAGCCATGGCGTCCGAGGTTAGGGCGATTCCTAAAAAGACTTCCTGCTTTGCCGGGCCGGTGGCACGAATCGTGACCTTTTCCCCGGTGGACTCCAACAGGTTTTCTCCCGTCAACACCACCGCCGACTTGGTTGGTTCACTGTGAAACGCCACGTTAGCGCTGGGACGCAGGAAAGTCAGGCGAGACACCCCAATGAATGCCGCCAAAAGCGAGACAACCAGCAGGGCAATGCTGAGATAGCGGGCGGTGCGATTCGTTGACATGGGTCTCCTTGAAAATTTTGGAACCGACTACCTTTTAACTTTAGCGAGAATGGCGGCTCGCAGCGACTTAGCCATGTCATAAAGGTTCGTGTAAATGGTTAATCCTAGAATTTTTCGTTATAGACTTAGGGTATCGTTATACTAAGTTTGGCGGGGCAGGTTAATTTGCCCGTTGGTTGACGTCTTTAGGAGGACTCACAAGTGACCGAAGAGCAGACAGATTTTCCAATCGTGATGCGCGGGTACGACCGCGTTCAGGTTGACCTGCAGATTCAAACTTTAATGACGGCTTTGGCTGAGGCACGCCGTGAGGTAGAAACCCTTGACGCGCGTAACGCCACCCTGGCTGGGGATTTGGGCGAAGCTCAGCGCCGTCTAAAGGAAAGCGACAAGTCGAGTTATACCGGCTTGGGCGAGCGCATCGAACAGCTGTTGCGTTCGGCTGAGGAACAGTCCACCACCGTTATTAATAAGGCGAACGCTGACGCGGAATCCCTGCTGGAAAAGACTCGTTCTAACACGCAGCGCCTGACCCAGCGCGCCGAAGCCGAAGCGGCTTCCATGCTGGCTGAGGCTCGCCGTGAAGCGGAGGAACGCACCACTCAGGCGGAAACCGAAGCGGAAACCGTGCTCACCAACGCTCAGCACCGCGCTGATGAACTGGTCGCCGCGGCGGAACGTGAAGCGGCGTCCTTGCGCGCTGAAGTGAACACCCAGGTCAACGACCTGCGCGCCACTGCTGACCGCGAAACCGAGTTGCAGCGCGCTCAAGCTGAAAAGGACTACGTAGAAGCCCGAGTTAAGGCTGAACAGGAAACCACGGCTTTGCGTAACGAAGCGGCGACTGAGATTCAAGAGCTGCGTGAAACCGCTACTGCCGAGGCCACCCAGGTGCGCGAACAGGCTCAGCAAATGGCTGAAAAGTTGCTGGCGGAAACCCGCGCCGAAGCCGACAAGATTATCTCTAACGCTCGCGCCGAAGCCGAACGTCTGCGTGCCGAATCTGAACAGGCTCGCCAGGACACCGAAACTGAGATTGCCTCCGCGCGTGCGGCCGCTCGTGAAGCTGACGCGCAGGCGCACGAACAGGCTCGCGCCGAGACCTCTGCGATGGTTGCCACCGCTAAGGCTCAGGTCGCTGACGCTGAGAAGCACCTCGGCGAAACCCTGCAGCGTGCCGAACGTCTGTTGACCGATACTGATGCCGTGGTGCGCCGCCGTCAAGAGGACGCCCGCCGCACCGCCGAGGCCACCATCTCGGCTGCGGAAGTCGAAGCGCAGCAGCTGCGCGAAGCGGCTCGTGCCGAAGCTCAAGCCGAACGTGCCGCGGCACAACGCACGGTCGAAAAGCTGGAACGTCAGCGCGAATCTGTGGCGGCCTACCTCGACGAGATGCGTGGCCTGTTGGGGTCTCGCGCTGCCGACGCCATCTCTGGTTTGCAGGCTCTGCAAGAGGACGAGGAAACCCGCGAGCCGGTCGAGTTGCCGGCCGACGTGGACGCTTACGCCCTGCCGGAAGATGCCAGCGAATAAACTTTTTTCATGACACCCCCAAGTTTTGGCGGTCCTTCGGGGCCGCCAAAACTATGTTTTAGTAAAAATTTACCTAAAATCCTCAACTACCACGTAGGATAGGACTGTGAAAGCAATACGAAGATTTACTGTACGCTCCGTCCTTCCTGAAAACTTGAAGCCAATTGGTAACTTGGCTCAAAATCTGCGCTGGTCCTGGCACCGGCCTTCCCGCGATTTCTTCGCGTCCTTGGATCCGAAAGTCTGGGAGGAAGTCGGCCACGATCCGGCGGCTTTCCTCGGCTCGATTTCGGTGCAAAAACTGGACGAACTTTCGGCAAACCCGGACATTGTGAACCAAGCCGCGGCTTTGGAACGCGATTTGGGTGATTACTTGGAAAAGCCGCAGTGGTATCAATCCCAGTTCAACAATGCTGACAAGCCCAGCGCGATTGGGTATTTCTCGGCTGAATTCGGCGTGACTGCCGTTTTGCCGCAATACTCCGGCGGTTTGGGGATCCTGGCCGGCGATCACTTGAAGTCCGCTTCCGACTTGGGGGTTCCGATTATCGGCGTGGGCCTGCTCTATCAGGCTGGCTACTTCCGTCAGTCCCTGACTCGCGAAGGCTGGCAGCGCGAATCCTACCCGGTCATCGACCCGGATAATATGCCGCTGACCCTGCTGCGTGAAGATGACGGCACCCCCGCGATGATCGAAGTGCCGCTGCCCGACCACCGCACTCTGTATGCCCAAGTGTGGGTCGCGAAAGTGGGGCGCATCTCCCTGCTGATGATGGACTCTGACGTGGCCAAGAACGACGAGGCCGCCCGACTGGTGACCGACCGCCTCTATGGTGGGTCGAAAGACCACCGCATGGAACAGGAACTGTTGCTCGGCGTGGGCGGGGTGAAAGCCCTGCGCACCTACAGTCGGTTGACCGGCGCACCGACCCCCGAGGTCTATCACTGCAACGAAGGCCACGCCGGATTCATGGCGGTGGAACGTATCCGCGAGCTGATGACCGGTGAGGAACACCTCGACTTCGGCACGGCTATTGAAGCGGTGCGTTCCGGCACGCTGTTCACCACCCACACGCCGGTTCCCGCCGGTATCGACCGTTTCGACCGGTCCTTGGTGCAGCGTTACCTGGCGCCGATCGAGATTCCTGGCGTGACCACCGAGCAGCTGCTGGCTCTGGGCGCGGAAACGTACGAGGGCGGGGACCCCAACGTGTTCAACATGGCGGTTTTGGGCTTGCGCATGGCGCGTATGGCCAACGGTGTGGCTCGGCTGCACGGCAAAGTTTCGCGCGGTATGTTCCACAAGCTGTGGCCCGGATTTGACGTCTCCGAGGTGCCCATCACCTCTATTACCAACGGGGTACATGGCCCGACCTGGACTGATGGACGTTTGGCGCAGCTGGCTCGTGGACACCAAGATCCCGGCGAACACGTCAACACCTACCGGTGGGTGCGCCCTCCCGAGGAAGGCGGTGTTAGCGACGAGGAACTCTGGGAACTGCGTCGTGAGCTGCGCGAACAGCTGGTGCTCGATGCCCGCCGGCGGGTGCGTGAATCCTGGCTGGAGCGCGGGGCGTCCCCGGCCGAGCTGGACTGGACGAACCGAATCCTCGATCCTGATGTTTTGACCATTGGTTTTGCCCGCCGCGTCCCGACTTACAAGCGTCTGACGCTGATGATTAACAACCCGGAGCGCCTGGCGGCCATCTTGACGAATAAAGAACGCCCGGTTCAGATCATCGTGGCTGGGAAATCCCACCCGGACGACGAACAGGGCGTCAGCCTGATTCAGCGCCTGGTGGCTTTCGCTGACCAGTACGATGTGCGCGACCGTATCGCCTTCCTGCCCAACTATGACATGGATATGGCTCAAACCCTGATGCCCGGCGTGGATGTGTGGCTGAACAACCCGCTGCGCCCGCTGGAGGCCTCCGGGACTTCTGGCATGAAGTGCGCCATCAACGGTGCTTTGAACCTGTCCATCTTGGACGGCTGGTGGGACGAAATGTATGACGGCCGCAACGGCTGGGCCATTCCCACCGCTGACGGGGTTGACGATCCGGAACGTCGCGACGCTATCGAGGCCGAGGGGCTGTATAACCTCATCGAGAACACGGTCGCTCCGCGCTTCTACGATCGAGACGAGAACGGGATTCCGCGCAACTGGATGGAAATGGTACGCCACACCCTGGCGACGCTGGGGCCGCGCGTGCAGGCGCAGCGCATGGTCAGCGAGTACGTGGAAAACCTCTATACCCCGATTGCCGCGTCCAACCGGGTGCTGAACAGCGTGGGTCACCAAGCGGCTCGTGACCTGGCGGCTTACAAGGCGCGGGTGCGTTCGAGCTGGAATCAGGTCGCGGTGAAACACGTCGGCTCCAAAGTCGGTGACGTAGCAATCGTGGGGGACAGCGCCTCGTTCTTTGCTGATGTCCAGCTGGGGAACCTGCGTCCCGAAGACGTCGAGGTGCAGTTGCTACTGGGCCGCGTCACTTCCAGCGATGACCTGTCCGGTTTCGAGGTCCTGGCGATGCAGGCGGAACGCTCTGAAAACGGCGTGGTGTCCTACCGTTTGGAGACAACGCTGAAAAATGCCGGTCCGCTGGGTTACCAGGTTCGCGTGGTGCCGAGCCATCCGCTGATGGCTGGTTACACCGAGCTGGGCTTGGTCACCAATGCCGAGCGCGCCGCCGATAACCCGGAGACACACTACTTCTTCGGAAGCTAAGTTTGCCGGGTTTTTGCCCGAATTTGCCCGGTCGGCTGGGATTCCCAGCCGACCGGGCTTTTTCTATAGCTGCGGGCTTTGAGCCGCTGTTTGTGAGTGGGATACTTGCTGGATTGCGGATATAAGGTGGGATTTGGGCAGTAGCTGCCATTATTGGCAGCTACGTCCCTATTTTCACCTTTAATCCACGCACGCTCCCGATACCGAGGGATTTTTGAGGAAAACTGGCCAAGCCGGCGCGGCAATTGAACGAACGGTCAAAAATTCACCATACTGTCAGTTAGACGGATTGACTCGCGGAAAGGACCAGCGGTGGGGAAACCAAATCGCGTGGAAATAGTAGGTAAGCTGGCGGCGCTATTTCAAGCGCGGGGCTACACCGGAGCTGGCATGGCCGAGATTTCGGCGACGACCGGACTGGGGCGAGGTTCGCTGTATCACCTCTTTCCCGATGGTAAAGCTCAGATGATGCGCGAGGTCCTAGCGGCCGTGGAACAGGACTTTCAAGCCGCCGTGGTCGCGCCGCTGGAATCGGCGGACGTCGCCGGAATGTTCGCTGGTATCCTCGCGTTCTTTGACCACGGCGAGAAACAGAGCCTCTGGGGCAAACTCGTTCATGACGCTGCGGCCCACGACTTTGCCCCCGAGGTGCAGGAACACTTCGACACGTGGCGTAGGGCACTGACGAAAGCCCTGCTCAGTCTAGGAGTAGACCGCGGCTTGGCGGCTTCTCTGTCCGAACGCACCCTGTCCGGGGTAGAGGGCACGCTCACCTTGGCGGCCGGTTTTGATGATGCGGGTGCGCTTTCTCGCGGCCTGCGCACTATGTCCGCAGAAGTCACGAATGCTATCTCCGCTGCTGGCGGCCCAACTGGAAAGTCGTCTGGCACAAAGAAACCAGCCGCGAAACCCGCGAGCCGAACCCCGAAAAAATCCGCGGCGAAAAAAGCTAGTAAAGCAAAGTAGCCAGTTTCGGAGTGACACCACGGAGTCGGTGTGTCACTGGCTGGGTTGTAAATACTAAGGTGAGAAATGCCCGATTGCTGCCATTATTGGCAGCTACTCGCCAAAATCCCACCTTATATTCATATATCCGCGGCGAAAAAAGCTAGTAAAGCAAAGTAGCCAGCTTCGAGCGCATCGCCGGAACCAGCGGATCATCGCCCAGAATCACGAAATACTCCACCAAACGCGCCCGAGCCGCGTCGCGGTCCTCGCCACTGGCTTCCGCCACGACCCCCAGCAGTCGAGACATCGCCCCGGCGGCATCTCCCGCGTTCATCTGGGCATCGGCGGCCTCGAGCTGCGCCGCTACCTCGCCGCTCACAGCCTGAGCGCCCTGTCCAGTCGGCTCACCGGCGGGCTCGGCCTCTGCCGAGCGGGCCTGCAATCGAATTTTCGCCAGCAGCGGCTCCACCTTGCCAGATTCACCAGGGTTGGCTTTGAGGTAGGTCTCTAAAGTCTCGATGGCCTGGTTGTATTCTCCCTGGGCCTGAAGTTTCAGCGCGGTTTCGATTTCTTCGGCCACCGCGGGCGGCGCGTCCGGGGCAGTCGCACCGGCAGCCCCAGCCCCGTCAGCAGCTCCAGCCTCGTCAGCTCCATCAGTCTGCACGCGACCCGTCACGCCTTCCTTTTCAGCCAACTCGATAACCTTGTCGATGACCTCCTGCACTGCCGAAGCGGGCAGCGCGCCGTTGAACAAAGGCGCGCGTTGCCCGTTCATCAGCAGGAATACGGCGGGAATGCTTTGCACTTGAAACGCTTGACCGATGGCCGGGTTTTCGTCTATGTTGACCTTTGCCAAGGCCACGCGCCCGCCGGCCTTCTTTACAGCCTTTTCCAAAACGGGGCCGAGCTGGCGGCACGGCCCACACCAGGGCGCCCACATGTCCAAAATGAACGGGACTGTCCGCGAAAGCTCCAGGAGCTGGGCAAACGTGTCGTCAGTGACGTCTCGCACCACCGGTCCCGGAATCGTTTGCGAGCCTGCCGCCCCGCCCGAACCAGCTTTTCCGCCCTGACCAGCGGGAATATCGTGCAGTTCTTCGGGAGCTTTCATGGTTATGCCTCATCTTTCCTAAATCCGAACGCGGCGCCAACACTGGCCGCCTGCTTGATATTTAACCCGTTAAGCCTGGACTGTATCAAATCCAATCGAGGAAAATCGCCCAGCGCTTAAAACCCGCCCGGTGCTCACTGCGACATCTGGGGTTGGCGCGTCTGCGCCCCAAAGCCGCGAAATTTGTCACAAGTGAGGTGCTTTGGTTGGGTTCGCTGCCGCGCCTGCCCGTGGTAGCCAGCCTCGCCCGCTCCGCCCGCCTCACTCGCCTCGTCCGGAGTCGCTCCGCCTGTCCAGCCCCCGCAACCCGCCCCGGCGTAGCCGCACCTAACCAAGGCAAGCCTTAGATTCGTTGAAATATCGCCGAAAACCTCGTAGCTTGAGACAGTAAACACAGCACCGAACGGGATAACGGAGGCGACACACCTTGAGCGAACAGTTGGGTCAAAGCTCAGTCGAAAACCTGAGCGAAAACCCGAACGAAACGGACGTAAAACACGACAAGTCCGCGGCGACTTCCTCGCGCCTAAACTGGCTCCGAGCTGCAGTGTTAGGCGCCAATGACGGCATTGTTTCAACCGCGGGCGTGGTCGTGGGCGTGGCGGCGGCGAACCCGGAAAACACCACGGCCATTGCGACCGCCGGTATCGCGGCTGTGGTCGCGGGGGCGCTGTCGATGGCGGCGGGCGAATATGTCTCGG
>NZ_CAMYBV010000004.1 GCF_947254095.1 uncultured Mobiluncus sp. | reverse complement strand
TTGCAATTGTACGCTTTTAGCAGACATACGCAACCACATCAAAAATAGAAGCTGTTGCGATGCTCCTCAGAGGGCGCGACCAGTTGCTACTAGATACTAGAAATACACAAGATGGACCTATTCCCACTCAATGGTCCCCGGTGGCTTGGACGTGCAGTCCAACACCACGCGGTTGATTTCGGGAACTTGGTTGGTAATCAGGTTAGAAATCCGCGCCACCAAGTCCCAATCCAAACGCGACCAGTCCGCGGTCATCGCGTCCTCTGAGGAAACCGGACGCAACACAATCGGGTGCCCGTAGGTGCGCCCGTCACCCTGCACCCCCACGGAACGCACGTCGGCGAGCAACACCACGGGACACTGCCAGATCTCCGTGTCCAGCCCCGCTGCGCTCAACTCGTTGCGCACAATCAAGTCCGCCGCCCGCAAAATCCGCAGGCGTTCCTCGTTGACCTCTCCAATAATACGAATGGCCAAGCCCGGACCGGGGAAAGGCTGGCGATTCACGATGACATCCGGCAGGCCCAACTGGCGCCCCAACTCGCGAACCTCGTCTTTGAACAGTTTGCGCAGCGGCTCGATGAGCTCAAACTTCAAATCTTCGGGCAATCCGCCCACATTGTGATGCGACTTGATATTAGCCGTTCCGCTGCCTCCGCCTGATTCCACTACGTCAGGATACAAAGTGCCCTGGACCAGGAACTTCACTTCCCCACCACTGGCGCCAACCTCAGCCACGACCTCGCGCTGAGCCGCTTCAAAAGATCGGATAAACTCGCGTCCGATAATCTTGCGTTTCTGTTCTGGCTCGCTCACTCCCGCCAGTGCCCCCAAGAAGCGGGCAGACTCGTCTACATATTTCACGCGAATCCCCATGTTGGCGGCATAGTCTCGTTCCACCTGCTCGCGCTCCCCTGAGCGCAGCAAACCGTGGTCAACGAAAATGCAGGTCAACTGGTCGCCAATGGCCTTATGAACCAGAGCCGCCGCCACGGACGAATCCACCCCGCCAGACAAACCACAGATGACCTGCGCATTGCCCACGCGCTGGCGAATCTCCGCAACCTGGGTGTCGATGATGGATTGCGGGGTCCACACCGGATCCAGGCCGACCACGTCATGCAAGAAATGTTCCAGAAGCCGCTGACCATAGGCGCTGTGCCGAACTTCGGGATGCCACTGCACTCCATACAGCCCTCGTTCAGGATTTTCAAAGGCTGCTACCTTTGTATCGTCCGTCGCCGCGGTAACTTGAAAATCGCTGGGGGCTGCCGAAACCGCGTCCCCGTGACTCATCCAAACTACCTGTTCAGACGGCGTTCCTTCCAACAACTGGCCACCCGGGGTCACTTCCAAGTTGGTGCGGCCGTACTCGGACGTTCCGGTAGGGCTAACCGTCCCCCCCAGGGCTTGTGCCATGACCTGAAACCCGTAGCAAATGCCCAATACCGGCACATTTGCCTGAAAGACGGCCGGGTCAAAAGATGGAGCGCCGGGCGCGTAAACAGAGGACGGTCCACCTGAGAGAATGATGGCTGAAGGCTGTTTATCCAAAATTTCCCGAGCGGTCAGGTTATGTCCCACGATTTCCGAGTAAACTTTCGCCTCGCGAACCCGACGAGCGATAAGTTGGGCATATTGCGCACCAAAGTCAACAACTAATACGGGTCCTGCGGGTTTACCATGTTGCAAGTTTTCAGCCATGAGTCAATCCTAAAACATTTCCCCACCATAAATTGACCTCCCATTTCTCAGACTTTATTCAGGGATAATTCGTTGATATTTCAACGATTTTTCCTAATGTCAGGCCATTAATTGTCGATACAATAATATGTAGGGTCAAAGGAAAGGCCGACGACATAAGGGAAAGGAGACCCGCCATGAGTCAGGTACCAACATATTTCGAGGCTGATGTCCGGCTGGATCGGAACTCACCGGTTCCGCTTTACCATCAGATTGCTCAGCCCATCGAAGAATTAATCCTTTCAGGGCAGCTTACTCCCGGTACGCGCTTGGAAGATGAACTGTCCATGGCGCGACGCCTCAACGTGTCGCGGCCTACTGCTCGCCGTGCCCTGCAGCAACTGGGTGACCATGGTCTGCTGGTGCGCCGCCGCGGTGTCGGCACTCAGGTGGCTCCGACGCGGGTGCATCGTCCGAACGCCCTCTCCACCATTTTTGACCAGATGAAGGCCGACGGTCACAAGCCGTCTACTGAAGTTTTGTCTTACGGCACATCCCCGGCCAGCCCGGAAGTCAGTGCGAAACTCGAGGTAGCCACCGGATCCAACGTGACCGCTATCCGCCGGCTGCGCCTGAGCGACCGCCAGCCCGCCGGACTTATGTTTGACATGATTCGTTCCTCGATTGCTCCGGCAGCCACCGCTTTGGAACGTGATTCTTTCGAAACTGCCCTAGCCGAGCGCGGTGTCGTCGTGACGATGGCTCGTCAAGCGGTGTCCGCCCGCAAGGCCAGCGCCCCGGAGGCTCAACTCCTGCGGATTCCCGCGGGTTCAACGGTGCTGAGCATCCAAAATGTCTCTTATGACGAATCCGGCAAGATTGCCGCTTATGGTGAATACCTGTTCCGTGCAGACCGCTTTGCTCTCAAGAACACGCTCTTTGCGCACTAACTCAATAACCCTTCTTTCTTCTTCACTGGGACAATTTCATAGCGGGTCCCCAGACCCGACAGCGATGAGGCGTTCGTAGTTTCTCTCCTTTTCCACGGGCGCCTCATTAATTTTTCACAAGTTTTTTGCCGAACTTTTCCCTGGTACCTTGCGGTTTTCAAGGGCTTGAGACCGAAAATTTCGCTTCGGGACCTTAGTCCCAACTTTACCGACCCCAAACCCTGTATTAGGATATTTTTTAACTTGCCGACGGGGTTGACGAATCCCCCTGATTTCATTAGAGGAGCTAGGCATGAGCGACTTCAAAACCTCATTTCTGGACAATCTTTCCAACAAAGCGGCAGCAAACAGGAAACGGATTGTGCTGCCAGAATCTGACGATGAGCGCATCTTAAAAGCTGCCGCGCACATCCTCCAGAAAGGCGTCGCTGACTTGGTTTTGCTGGGCGACCAGGACACCATCAAGGCTCAAGCTGCCGCGCTCGGTCTGGACCTTTCCACGGCCGAAATAGTTTCCCTAGATGACGCTGAAAAGCTGGCTCGCTACACCGCTAAACTGGTGGAACTGCGCGCGCACAAGGGCATGGACGAAGCCAAAGCGAAGGAAACTCTGAAAGATATTTCATTCTTTGGCACCATGATGATTGTCTGCGGCGATGCCGATGGCATGGTCTCCGGAGCGGCTCACACCACCGCCCACACCATCCGTCCCGCGCTGCAAGTCATCAAGACTCAGCCGGGCGTGAAACTGGTTTCAGGAGCTTTCCTCATGGTTTTCGATGACCACTTTGACGTGTATTCGGATTGCGCGGTCACGATTTCCCCGGACGCTGGGCAGCTAGCGGACATCGCGGTCGTTTCAGCCAAGACCGCGGCTCAGTTTGGTCTGGAACCGAAAGTCGCCATGCTGTCCTATTCCACGATTGACTCCGGCTCGGGTCCGCTGGTTGACCTGGTAAAGGAAGCCACCGCAAAAGCCCAGTCAGCCGCCCCCGAGGTAGCTATCGACGGTCCGCTCCAGTTCGATGCCGCGGTAGTCGAATCCGTGGCTGCCAAGAAAGCACCGCACTCCCCCGTGGCCGGACAAGCCAACACGCTCATCTTCCCCGATTTGAACGCTGGAAACATCACCTACAAAGCGGTGCAGCGCACCAGCGGTGCGCTAGCTGTGGGTCCGATTCTGCAAGGGCTAAATGCCCCGGTCAACGACTTGTCGCGCGGAGCCACCGTGGACGACATCATCAACACCATCGTCATTACTGCTATCCAATCCCAGGGATAGACGTCCAAAGGGTGTAGCCCCGCGGCCGCCCTTGTGAAAAGAAGAAAGAACAATCACTATGCGACACCAAACCATTTTTGTAATTAACTCCGGCTCTTCCTCACTGAAGTACCAGCTAATCGAACCCATCAGCGGTGACGTCCTGGCCAAGGGCCAAGCGGAACGCATCGGCACTGACCGTGGGGAAGTTACCCACGAAGTCCACGCGGACAAGTTCAGCGAGACACTCCCCCTCCCGACCCACAAGGAAGCCTTGACCAGGATTATCGAGATGTTCGCGACCCACGGACCTGACTTACAGCACGTGGATTTATCCGGTTTTGGTCACCGTATCGTCCAGGGTGGCTGGCATTTCAAGGGACCGGCCATCGTGAATGACGATGTTCGCGCCAAGATTGAGGAACTGTGCGACTTGGCGCCGCTACACAACCCCGCGCACCTCATTGGCATTGACACCGCTATGGAGCTGTGGCCCGACCTGCCTCACATCGCCGTTTTTGATACCGCCTACTTTGCCGGCCTGCCCGAAAAAGCCCGTAGCTACGCCCTCAATAAGCAGGTCGCGCATGACTACCACATCCGCCGCTACGGTGCCCACGGGACTTCTCACGAATTCGTAGCCAACAAGGTCTGCGACTACCTGGGCGATGACACCGTGAAACAAATTACCCTGCATCTGGGAAATGGCGCGTCCGCCTGCGCGGAACTTGGCCGGCTACCGATGGACACCTCGATGGGGTTGACGCCCCTGGAAGGCTTGGTCATGGGCACCCGTACCGGCGACATCGATCCGGCTGTGGTGTTCCACCTGCTGCGCAAAGGAATGAGCGTAGATGACATTGACACCCTGTTCAACAAGCAATCCGGTATGAAAGGCATGTGCGGAGATAACGATATGCGTGATGTCTGGAAACGCCGCGACGAGGGCGACTCCGACGCTCTGCTGGCTCTGCAGACTTATCAGCAGCGCTTGCTAAAGTACATCGGTGCCTACACTTTTGAGCTGGGCGGCTTGGACGTGCTGACTTTCACCGCCGGTATTGGAGAAAACGATGACCGCACCCGGCGGCGCTTGTGCGAAAAACTCGAGTTCATCGGGGTCAAGATTGACCGCGAACGTAACGAAAATCGTGACCGCTCCAAAGCTATCTGGCGCATCTCTAGCGATGATTCAAAAGTGCTGGTGCTGGTCGTACCCACCAACGAGGAGTTGGCGATTGCCCGCCAAGTCGTACGTCTGATTTAGCTTCTATCCTCAAAAACCTTTCTGGCGTGGGCCCCGGATACGTCTGGGGTCCACGTTTTTACGCCGAACTGAGCTTCGGCCGGCCGACCAGCCAACGGCCCGAAGGCACCCCCGTTTTAGTTAAAATCGCTTAACTGTCAATATACTGAATAGCATGAGTGAGGTAGCTAAGGTCGATAAGGAGCGCTCGGCTCTCAGTGAACAGTTGGTTTACGAGTTTCATCGCTTGGTGTTTTCCGCCAACAATTTGATTGCCAATATCTCAGCCGACTTGGGAATGCACGGCAAGGACGGCGACGGACTGCTGCTGATTTGGCGTTCCGAGATTGCCGGAAATCCCCTATCCCCCTCAGAACTCGCCGATGGCCTGCACATCACCCGCGCCGCCGCCAGTTACTTGGTAGATCGCTTGGTGAACCTGGGATACGTCAGTCGGCAAACTGACCCGGAGGATCGCCGCCGGGCCGTGCTGCGCATCGCAGAATCCGGAGATATGCTGGGGCACAATTTTGTCGGTTCCGTAAACGAGGACCTGCATGGCGTTTTTGCCAACCGCTCCAATGAGGAAATTAAGCAGTTCTCGGAAATGCTGGCGGAGTTCATCGACCAGATAGACGCTTCTCACCACACAAAATCCTCACCATCGGATTAGCCAAAGCCGCTAAATCCCTAGGGAAACCGGCCTTCGTCGGCAAAATAATCGCTGCGGTCATAAAATTTGATTAAGTTTCTTAACTATCAATATAATTAATTACATGACAGTGACTCATACCCTTGACGATTCCGAAACTGAGGCGCCAAATGGCGAGGCGGAATCGCAAAACAACAACGAAAAACCCACTGGTTTGGCTTCTCTTGAACACACTGTGCCGGAACGCTGGGGATTGATTCTGGCTCTGTACCTGGCAGGAATTTTCATGGGTGCCTTGGACATGGGCATCGTAAATCCGGCTCGTACCGTCATCCAAAACAGCTTGGGAGTCGACGACCAGGCAGGTGTCTGGGTCTTTACAATCTATACTTTGGCCTACGCCATCGCTATCCCCGTTATCGGCAAACTGGCAGACGTATTGGGGCGCAAGCCGATATATGTGCTGGCTATCGCCCTGTTCGGGATTGGTTCACTAGGGTGCGGGCTCGCCCAAGACTTTCAATCTTTCGGTCTGTTGTTGGCCTCCCGCGTGGTGCAAGCCGTGGGCGGCGGCGGCATGATGCCGGTCGCCACCGCCGCTGCCGGGACCATTGCTCCTCCAGCAAAGCGCGGTATGGCTCTCGGTTTGGTCGGCATGGTCTACGGCGTTGCCTCGGTTATTGGCGGCTCGGCTGGCTCACTCATCATGGACATCGCCGGAACCGAGAACTGGCAGTGGATCTTTTACATCAACGTGCCGATTGCTCTGGCAGTGGTAGTCCTAGGAGGGCTCTTCTTAGATCGTGATCGTACCGAAGCCGGCCGCCGTTTGGACATTCCCGGCACCGTCTTAATCGTGGTCGCCATCACTTCCCTCTTGTGGATGTTCCAACATCTGGATTTCACGGATATCAGCGGTTCTTTCCAAGATTCCAACGTCCGGGTTTCCCTGCTGATTTTTGCGATTGCGGGGGTAGTTTTCTGGGTTACCGAGCACCGCGTCTACGACCCCTTAATCAACTTTGACTATTTCATGAACGTTCCAGTCGGGGTGACTCTGTTGCTCGGCATGGTGGCCGGCACCTTGATGATGACCGTGATGTTCATCCCGCAGTTCGCCGAGAACTCTATGCGCCTACCTACGGGCGATGGCGGCTACCCCACCATTATCATCGGGGTGGCTTCTGGCCTCGCAGCGCCAATATCCGGGCGGCTCACGGATAAGCTCGGCCCTCGCTTCGTGCTGGGACTCGGGGTCATTATCTGCGCTATCTCTGGCCTGCTACTGATTTTCTGGACTTCCCCGTATCCCGGTTTCCTCTCCACCAGCCTGTCCATCTTTGTGATGGGTTTCGGTCTGGGATTCCTGATGGGCGCACCCCTGACCTACCTGATTTTGCACCTGGTGCCCAGCCGTGACGCGAACACCGGTCAAGCAACTCTGTCTTTGACGCGTTCTCTGGCGACTACCCTGGCTCCGGCGATCATGGTGGGACTGCTCGCCACCGCTATGGGCGGCCTGTCCGAGAAGGTCATGGAAGTCATGCCGAAACCAGATATGTCCGCCATGTCCTCCGCGATGCCCGCAGCCCCCGGCGGAATATCCACTACCGGTGGTCAAGAATCGGGCAGAGGCCAAATGCCGCCCGTAAGCACCGGCGACGGTTCTCAGCCCTCCGCCCCACCCCAGGACACAATTGACCCCGGATTTTCCATGGTGAATGTGCCTGACCGGTTGATGAATCGCCTCAAGAGCGCGGATGTTACCAACATTGTGGCACGGTCCAAGGAACTGGCGAACTACACGTTCGACGAGCAAGGCAACACCATGAAGGCACAGATGGGCTTTGTGCCGCCAGCCCTAGAGCAAGCTCGCCAGGATTACCTTCAGGACATCGATACACACGCGGACACTATCGAATCTACGTTCCAGTTGGAGCTCAATAAGGGATTTATCCGCTTGTTCTGGTTCTATACCCTCGTGTCTCTGTTCGGCGTGCTGTTGCTGTTTGGGGTTCCCTCTAAGAAAACTCTCGACGCACACATTATGAAGACCGCGCAGTCCGCAGCGGAAAACTCAATCTAGGACTACAAACCAGCCGGGCGCCCCGAATGTACGGAGCGCCCGGTGTTCTAACCCGTAATCCTCACGGAATCAGATTCAAAGCCACTAATACAGCTCCAGCGCCGGCGGCGCCCCGATTGCGTCTAGCCGCGCTGCCAAGGTTTCCTTCGCGTCACCTTGGAAAATCAGCACCCGGTCCGGTTCGGTCTCAGCCCGGGCATACAGCGGGTTTTCCACCCCGGCATAGCCCGGTTTCAGATCGAAGTTAAAGATGGCCACGTGGGCGCAGTCTCCCACGTTCAGCACGGGCATCCCGTAAATCGGGGTGCCTTCCGCGGTGTTTGCCGCCGGGTTCATCACGTCGTTGGCACCAATGACCACCGTCAAATCCGCGGTCGCGAAGTCATCGTTGATGTCTTTCATTTCCCGCAGTTTTTCGTAGTCCACGTCAACTTCGGCCAATAGCACGTTCATGTGCCCCGGCATCCGGCCTGCCACCGGGTGAATCGCGAAGTCTGCCGTCTTTCCGGCCTTTTCTAGGTAGTCCAACAGGCGCTTGACCTGGGCTTGGGCTTGAGACAAAGCCATGCCGTAGCCGGGCACCAAGATGACGCGCTGGGCATTTTCTACCCAGTCGGCGAAAGTGGTTTCCGGATCCGCGGCAGGTGCTGCGGGTGTCGGTTGGTCGTCAGCAGCGGTGTCGCTGGTGTCAGTCTCGTCTGCACAAGCCGAGTCGTCTGGTTTTTCCGATTCGGTCTCAGTTGGGGCTGCGGCGGTGGTGCTGACGGAAGTCTTGCCCAGCAAAATATCCATGAGATGCCGGTTCATCGCCCGGCACATGATTTGGGTCAGCAGCAGACCGGAAGCCCCGACGATAGCCCCGATAGCCACCAACAGCAGATCGGAGATGGCCAGGCCGGCGATGGCTCCCGCGACCCCGGACAGGGAGTTCAACAGGGAAATCGTGATGGGCATATCAGCTCCGCCCACCCGCACCGCCAGCAGGTAACCAAACAGGTTGGCGGCCACAATCTGGACGATGAGCAACACCGTCTGCGCCACACCCGGACTGCTGAACGGTGGAAAAACGTAAGCTAGTGCGGCACCCAGACTGACCACCAGGCTCAGCCCCACCCACACGGAGTGTGCGGGGAGCACCTTCGGGTGCTGATCGAGAATCTGGTGCAACTTCCCTGCTGCAATGAGGGAACCAAAGAAGGTCGCGCCACCAACAGCGACCGCTAAACCGGCCGTGAACTGGGCAAAAGCGTTGTTATCTGCGTGTCCGGTCAAGGCCAGCGCCCCGGCAAGCATCGAGGCCATGCCACCCAATCCGTTGAGCAGGGCCACGGTTTGCGGCATCCGAATCATCTTAGTTTTTCGCCAGATAATGACCCCGAATAACGCTCCGACCAGCATCGCAGCATAGAGTTCGACCGCGCTGAGAATCCCGAAGTTCCACAGTGTCGCCACGATAGCCAGAGCCATCGCCAACGCGCCCAGAAGGTTGCCGCGTACCGCCGTCTGCACCTTGGAGAGCATATTTAATCCCACCAGCACCAGTATCACCAGCACTACCGAGATGGCATAGTAGAGCAGACTGTTCGGACCTTGTGCCCCCACCAGATTCAAGCTGTTATCCATGACTACTCCCCCTCTCCAGGCTGAGCACTCCCACCGGCGACGGGCTTGCGCTTCTTATCGAACATCCGCAGCATCCGGTCAGTAACCCCAAAACCGCCGACAATGTTCACCATCGCCAGCGCAACTGCCAGCAAGCCCAGCGCTTTTGACCCCAGACTCACCGCCAATGCGGCAGCAGTCAAACAGCCCAGCACGGTTACGCCAGAAAAAGCGTTCATCCCGCTCATCAGCGGGGTGTGTAAAAGGCTGGGAACATGGCTGATGATTTTATAGCCGACCAGGGTAAACACCACCAGCACGACCAATAACACGCCTTGGAAGGGAGTCATCGATTTTCTCCTTGGGTTACGGTTTTGTCAGGGATTTCATAATAAATTTAGCTGAGCAGGGCGGTGACGCCGCCCCGAGGCACCGATTAGGGCGACCTCACCGTTGACCGGCCGGCCGCCCTAATCGTCACAATCTCGGGTCTTTAGGCCAGACCCATCGCCTCGCGTGCACCGACGTGGACAATTTCGCCGTCGATAGTCGTGAGGGTCTTGGCGATAATCTCATCGCTGCGATCCAGGACGATTTGGCCATCCTTCACCAGGAAGTCCACGAAGTTGGCAATGTTCTTGGCGAACATGAAAGTCGAGCTCTTCGGCAGCATACCGGGGATGTTCTTAATCCCTACCAAGGTGACGTGGTGCTTGACTTCCACCTTGCCCGGAGGCGTGATTTCGCAGTTGCCGCCCTGGTCAATGGAAATATCCACGATGACCGAACCGGGCTTCATGGATTTCACCATGTCCTCGGTAATGAGCCGCGGCGCCAAATGGCCCGGCACCAGCGCCGAAGCAAAGATGATGTCCATGTCGGGAATCACCTTAGCCAAAGCGGCACGTTCTTTGACCAACTCATCTTCCGGCAGAGCCTGGGCGTAGCCGCCTTCACCGATAGCCTTCTCGGGGTCTACCCCCAGTTCAACCGGCTTAGCACCCAGAGAGGTGGCCTGTTCGGCGGCCATCGGGCGGATATCGGCGGCGTGCACCACCGCACCCAGACGCTTCGCGGTAGCTAGGGCCTGCAAGCCGCCCACGCCAACACCGACAACCAGCACCTTCAGCGGGTCAATCCGCCCGATAGCGCTGTGAATCAGCGGCATGAAGGACGGCTGGTAGTTCGCCGCCAAGAGGATACCTTTGTACCCGGCGCAGGTACTCATCGAGGTCAAGGCATCCAAGTTCTGCGCCCGGGAAATACGCGGCACACCGTCCAGAGTCAGCGAAATGACACCCTGCGCAGCCATCTCTTTGACCATCTCGTGGTTGGGCGGAGCAGCCGGGTGAATAAAGGTAATCAAGTATTGACCCTTATGCATCATGGAGATTTCAGAGCGGCCCTTCGCCTCGTTGAACAGCGGTTCCTTGACTTTCAAAATCAGATCCGCCCGCTGGTAGACTTCCTCTGGGTCGTCGACCATCTCAGCTCCCGCCGAGACGTATTCCGGGTCGTGGAAGAAAGAACCTTCCCCAGCACCTTTTTCGACCAGTACGGTCAAGCCTTTGCCGACCATATCCGCCACCGTTTCCGGGGTAGCAGCCACGCGGTCTTCACCGCTCATAATTTCCTTGGGTACACCAATAATCATCGTAAAAAACCCTCCGCGAATACTTCGTTGTACGCACAGCTCATGGGTTCATGAGTTGGACGATAAATAGTGTATCGCATGGAAGTTGTTTTTATATGTGTATTTAGTCCCAGATTTCATCCTGAGGTGCATTCACGTGTTGGGTGCACTTTTTCCCGCCAATCTTCCCCCACAAAGCCGTTGCTACCTGCGTATATAGTGCGGGCGCCCCGAAGAATAACTACCCTCGAGGCGCCCGCCCTAGAAACCGATGACGACTACTTCTTTGGCGGCACCTTCAAGGTGAGCACCACCTTGTCCAAGCCCTCGAAGAAATTATTGCCCTTGTCGTCCACCACGATGAAAGCCGGGAAGTCCTCGACTTCAATCTTCCACACGGCCTCCATTCCCAGCTCGGGGTACTCCAAAACCTCGACCTTCTTGATGGAGTGCGCAGCCAACTCTGCGGCCGGCCCGCCGATGGAGCCGAGATAGAACCCGCCATGCTTCTTGCAGGCGTCGGTGACAGTCTGGCCGCGATTACCCTTGGCCAGCATAATCATCGAGCCGCCATGAGCTTGGAACAGGTCCACGTAGGGATCCATACGCGAAGCCGTGGTTGGCCCGAAGGACCCCGACGGCATTCCCTCGGGAGTTTTCGCCGGACCCGCGTAGTACACCGGGTGATCTTTGAAGTATTGGGGCAGGTCGCCCTCCTTTTCCAGGCGCTCACGGAGCTTCGCGTGGGCAATGTCACGAGCCACGATGAGGGTTCCGGTCAGGGAAAGCCGCGTCTTGATGGGGTACTTGGTGAGTTCGGCGAGGACGTCCTTCATCGGGCGGTTCAAGTCAATCGCGACCGCTTCGTCCCCGCCAAGTTCCGCCTCGCTGGGGTCAGGCATAAACCGACCCGGATCAGTGTCCAGCGCCTCGATAAACACCCCGTCCTTGTTGATTTTCGCGACGCACTGCCGGTCAGCTGAACATGACACCGCGATGGCTACCGGCAGGGAGGCGCCGTGACGCGGCAGACGCACCACCCGCACGTCATGGCAGAAATACTTGCCGCCGAACTGGGCGCCGATGCCCATGTGGCGAGTCAGGTCAAGGACTTCCTCTTCCATCTTCAGGTCGCGGAACCCTTGTGCCTGTTCGCCCCCGTGGGTGGGCAAACCATCCAGGTAGTGAGCCGAAGCGTACTTCGCGGTCTTGAGGGTGTATTCCGCAGAAGTGCCGCCGATGACGATCGCCAAGTGGTAGGGCGGGCAGGCGGCGGTGCCGAGGGACCGAATCTTTTCCTCCAGGAACTGCATCATGTGTTCAGGGTCAAGAATCGCCTTGGTCATCTGGTAGAGGTAAGACTTGTTGGCCGAACCGCCGCCCTTGGCCATGAATAGGAAACGGTACTCCGCTTCGTGTCTCGGAGCGGTCTCGGCATACAGCTCCACCTGCGCCGGAAGGTTGCACCCGGTGTTCTTTTCCTCGTACATAGACAGGGGGCTGTTTTGGGAATAGCGCAGGTTCAGCTTTGTGTAGGCGTTGTAGACCCCGCGGGACAGCGCTGCTTCATCCGGTCCGGGGGTCAGCACGTGTTGACCGCGCTCACCTTTGATAATGGCGGTGCCCGTGTCCTGGCACATGGGCAGAACCCCCGCCGCCGCGATGTTCGCGTTGCGCAGCAGGTCCATCGCCACGAACTTGTCGTTGCCCGATGCCTCGGGGTCGTCGAGAATCTTGCGCAGCTGCTGCAGGTGAGCCGTGCGCAGGTAGTGCGAAATGTCGTGGAACGCGGTCTCGGCCAGCAGTGTCAGCGCCTCCGGTTCGACCTTCAGGAATTTCGTCCCGTCCGGCCCCTCGACTTCGCTAACCCCCTCGCTGGTCAGTTTGCGGTACGTATAAGTGTCCTCGCCGTGCGGCAGGATGTCAGCATAAAAGAAATCGGCCACTTTTGCCCCTTTGCTCTGGTGTTTTTGTGCGGTTTGATTCTAACGCCCGGGCTTTGTCGCTCTCCCTGTAAGGCTTTAAACCGGAGGATTCCAGCTCATCAGGCCTCAGAGCTATGTTTTGATTTTCGCAAGCCTGACTAAAGAAAAAACGTTGCCTCCCCGCGGCCTCGGAATTACTTGAGCCTCTACTTCGTTCCGGCCCAGTACCTCACTCGGCCTGCGTCGCTTTCCTCGGGTTGCGTTTTCGACGATTCGGTACGTTCCCCAACCACGACAAGATTTGCGGAATTACGAACAGCCAGCAATTATGCCAGTTTTACAACAAATAAAATCATTTTTTTGCCACAATTCCTGTGATAAAATTCGATTAATTGCCAAATAAATGACTTTTAACGCACCCAAGGAGGGCAAGTATGGAACGCGACGCCATGCAGCAACTCGTGGCTTGGCGGGACAACCCAGCCCGAAAACCCCTGATTGTCCAGGGTGCCCGCCAGGTCGGAAAGACCTGGTTGATAAACGAGTTCGGACGCCTGTATTTCCGCGATGTCGCCTACTTTCACCTGCTCTATGACGAAACTGCCAGCAGCATTTTCAACGACCGACTCGATCCGGCGCGAATCATGGATGCGCTGAGCCTTTTGAGTGGCAAACGGGTTGGCACCCCGGACACCCTGATTTTTCTCGATGAAATCCAGGCCACCCCTCGAGCTTTGACTGCCCTGAAATTCTTTCAGGAAGAACATCCCGAGGTTCCGGTTATCGCCGCCGGTTCCCTGCTTGGTGTCTCGATGCATCAGGGCGTGTCCTGGCCGGTGGGTAAGGTTGATTACCTGAACATTCACCCGCTTACCTTCAGCGAATTCCTGCAAGCCTCGGGCGAGAGCCCGATGGTAGGCGCCCTGGACAGCGATGATTGGACGTTGATTTCCCCTCTACAAGCCAAATTTATGGATTACCTGCGCCGGTATTTTTTTCTGGGCGGCATGCCCGAAGTAGTCCAAACCTTCCTGGACACCGGAGATTACATGGCGGCGCGCAACCTGCAACTCAAGTTACTGCGCGATTACCGAGAGGATTTTTCCACCCACGCGGGCTCACACTTGGCTGAACGTATCCGGCTGATTTGGGATTCTATCCCCGCCCAACTTGCCCGCGAGAACAAGAAATTCGTGTACTCTGCGGTGCGTACTGGGGCGCGCGCCCGGGGTTACGAGGAAGCAATCCAGTGGCTCACCGATGCCGGCCTCTTGCTGCGGGTAAATCGCGTTAAGGCCGGGAAGCTGCCCTTGAGCGGATATACCGACCGTGATGCCTTCAAACTGTTTGTCTTTGACACCGGTTTACTCGGCGCCTTAAGCGGCTTGGACGGTGAAACCGTCTTGAAGGAAAACCGGCTTTTCACCGAGTTCAAGGGTGCCCTGCTGGAAAACTTCGTCTGCCAGGAACTCGTTGCGACCGGCTGGGAGCCCCGCTATTGGTCAGCCGAAGCCTCCAGTGGCGAGGTTGATTTTGTCCTGCAACACGGCGGCAAAGTCATCCCGCTCGAGGTGAAATCCGCACCCAAGCAAAGAGCCCGTTCCCTGGGCGTGTTCGTGAAACGCTACGATTTGCCCCTCGGTGTGCGCGTCTCACCTGCCGAATTCGGGCACGGCGAAAGCACCCTCAACTTGCCGCTTTACGGACTGTCTCGCCTTGGTTCTGCACTCAACTAACCCGTTCAATAGTCAGGGTCGCAATCTTTCGGATTGCCACCCGCGCTCCCCGGCCTCGGAATTACTTGAGCCTCCACTTCGTTCCGGCTCAGTACCTCACTCGGCCTGCGTCGCTTTCCCCGGGTAGCGTTTTCGGGGTTGCCTTATAGGCAACTTGCGGGGGCGGTGGCACTTTGCTTGTTTGCTTGTGCAGGCACTCCGTTTACCCGAGCAAGATTCCAACGTTCCAGGACACATCCGTTTGGATAAGCCCTGTCCGGAGCATAGGTCACTTCAAAGAGAGAACCGCCCCTGTATTGCAGCTTACGAATGTCTTGGGCACTCAACACATGGCCAACGTAAGGGTGCGCTGGGTCTTGGGGGTCAAATACGTACATGACTTCGTCCCAAAAATCCACACCGCTACCTTTGACAATAAGGTCCAAGTATCCGTCCCCGTCGTAGTCGTCATAGCGGGGGTTCGGGTCGAATCGATCAAAGCCAAAACGGCGGTCGTAGGTCATATATTCAATCATTTCAGCGCTCCTGCCACCGTTCAGGTCATACCAGCATTCATCGTCCACGTCGGGAATCTTATAAAAGCCCTCATAGTGCTTGCACGCCTCGTCAACGATGAATCCGGCTGGAACGAAAGAGTTCATGTAGTCGAAGTTCTTTATGGCATCTGGGGCGATGGCTGGTTGTAGGCCGGCGGCGATTTTGGCGGTGTTTTCGGGGACGACGCCGGTGCCGCCAATAACACGGATTTGTCGGGCGCCAAGGGCGGTCGCTTTGTCGTTTACCCCAGCCGCGCTGGGCGGGGTCAACAGGATAACCCCGTCATTGGCCGCGCCCGCCACCATCGCATCTTTCAACGCCGTGCCCGAAGCTAGGTACACGTTTGTGGCGTTGGGGTTCTGGGCTTTCACACGTTGGGCAATCACGAAGGCAGTCTCATACCGATTCGCACCCGCCAGCCGTTCCGTGGGCAAACCACCCGCCACCGCGTTCAGGTTCGAATCCGACACCGGACCCGTACCACCCAAAGCAACCACCTTCGCGGGCTTCAGCTCCTTGACCACCGCGGCAGCCTCCACCGCGCTAGCATCCGAGGTAAACGTCACAATCGGACCATCACGCAACACACTACCCGCAACCGCATCCGGGGAACCCGCACCAGCATTCTTCGTCACATACACCGTAGCCGGCGCACCATTCGTTTTCTCCCAATACCGGGCAATCGCCGCCGCAGTCTGATTCCGATCCGCACCCCACAAACGATTAACATTACCCTCACCTACAAGGTCTTTCGCCTGAGCCTCAATCGTGGCCGGAACCGCGCCCAAACCACCCAACAAGACAACCTTGCCCGGCTTCACCCCACCAAAATTCAAAGTCTTGCCATCAGTCAACACAACCGGACCATTACCAATCGTCGCCGCCGGCAAAGCATCAACAGGATTACGATTCGACGCCACATACACCGTGTCCCAACCAGCAGGATACACATGCTTCGCCACCGCAATCGAAGTCTCCACCCCGGTCGCGCCGGACAACCTATCCCACGACAACTCGGCAGCGGAAGCGGGGACTGCCACCAAACCAGCCAAGCCCGCACACGAGACTATTGAAGCCAAACCAATAAACCAACGACGCACCATGTTCTCTCCCTTACAACAACTGGAGTACATCAACAGGCTAAATCATAACAGGGGAAAACGTCTGAAAACCACGAATTTTCGAACAGGTGGGACGAATTCTCCTAAGTTACGTTCAGGCACCACCAGGCCGCAAACCACCCGCGCTAAAATCGAACCATGACGGATTTATTTGCGGATTGGCGCCGGCCTACTTTTATCACCTCGGTGAACCCGGGGGCCCTGGGCTATGACCGGCTCATCCGCGATATGCACCCCCGAGTCGAACTGGTCGAGATTCGTTTGGATGGGGCGTGGCTGTCCCGCGGGTCGTTCCAAGGCACGAAACACGACTTTGCCGAAGTCGCAGACCTCCTGCGCCAGGCTCGTGAACAGGTAAAACGCCCCATTTTGGCGACTTTCCGCACCGAGGGAGGACACGTCTCGATTACCGCGGAAGTTTATGAGAACCTCGCGGCACAGGCCGCGAAATGTGCCGACTGGGTGGACGTCGAGTCGAACTATCCCTACCTGGGCATGACCGCGGAACAAGCGGCCGCCGCGGCCGAGAACCCCCACACGCAAGAGGACAACGAGAAACGTTTGGGGGGCCTGTTGCGCAACATTCACGCCAACGGTACGGGCGTTATCCTGTCCCGTCACTGTTGGGAGCCTTCGCCTAACAGCGAGAAAGAAGTCAGCGAACTGCTGATTTATCAGCTCAATCTGGGAGCGGACGTGTCTAAGGCGGCTTTTTCGCCGCAAACCCCTCAACAGCTGGAGAATCTGCAAAAGGGCGGCAAGACCACTTTCCTGCTGACCCAAAGACCCACAATCTTGATTGGGATGGGTGAGTTGGGCCAGCCCACTCGTTTAGCGGGTCCGCAGATGGGTAACTGGGGTACTTTCGTCACGGTAGGCGGTCCGCAGTCCGCGCCGGGGCAGCTGCCGTTGGCACAGCTGGAACTGCGCTATCCGGCGTCCGGTTTTTAGACCGCAGTCCCCATAGCCTTCCCTAACTTTGAGATATCCCGGAGCTTGTACGAAATACGACACAAGGGCGCAAATTGTGTGGACCTGCCCGCACGGGTACCTAGAGCAGGTCAGAATTCGGGATTCAGTTCGCGCATCCGGTTTTCCAAATCGATGAGTTTGGCAAACACTTCCGGTTTTTCCGGCGAGTCAGAGTCGAGACGCCGCAGCTGGGCTTTCAGGCTGGCAATTTTGGCGTTCAACCCTTTGCGTTCCATGGATTCCACCGCGTTTTGCACCCAAGACTCCGCCGCGGCTCTGGTCTGCTGGTCTGACTGACCCGTTTCATACAGGGGCGCCGGACGGGTCGCCAGGTTCGTCAAAGCCCCCACCAGGACGGGACCAGCCTGGGCTTTCACCGCTGCAGCCCAACGGTTCAGAGCCAGGTTTCCGGGATTTGGTTCTCCCGCGGTTTGGGCGGCCTCAGCCAGGCGCTGATATTCCTCGGTACCTCCAATCGCGGCGACGACCTCAAAAATGGCGCGCAACGTGGGTTGGGTGAAACTCTCGGGATCCAACGTGTCAAAAGCAGTTTGGGCAGCTAAGCCCGGGAACTGCAAAGCTGCTATCAACACGTCGCGTTCCACCCGCCAAATCGGATCGGTATCCACCGCCGAATCCAGCCGAGTTTGTGGAAAAATCTGGGTCGAACCCGCCGCGGCTTCCCCGGTCATGTTTCCGGGATTGGCACCGTTTCCACTACCGCGGGAAGCGCTGCCGGGTCCCCCCGGTCCCGAACGCGACGACCGGTCGGAGCTGGCGCCAGCACGCTGTTGGGAACGATTCCATTTCCAAGCCTCATTGACCGCGTACCAGGTATCCCTGGTATTGGCCCCCAGCCAGCCGCTCAGTTGTTTCACGTATTCGGTTCGCAATGCCTTGTCACGAATTTCCGCCACCACCGGGGCTGCCGCACGCATAGCTTCGATGCGGGCCGCGGGGCTTTCCAAGTCATATTTCGCGATGAGGGTCTTTAACACGAAATCAAATAGGGGTCGGCGACTCTCAATCAGGTCACGCACCGCCCCTGGCCCGCGCTGCATCCGTAAATCGCAGGGATCCAAACCATCGTCGGCGACTGCTACGAAAGCCTGGGAGGCAAAGTCCTGGTCGGTGCGGAAAGCCTTGAGAGCTGCGGCTTGTCCGGCGGCGTCACCGTCAAAAGTGAAGATGACCTCTCCGCCGCGCGGAGGCAGACCACCAGGCAGCTTTAGAGAGGAGGCACTGTCCGTGGAAGTCCCGATGAATCGGCGAATCTGTTTCGCGTGTTCTTCTGTAAATGCGGTACCGCAGGTCGCGACCGCGGTGGTGATGCCGGACAAATGCGCCGCCATCACGTCGGTGTATCCCTCGACGATGACGCAGCGCCGCTCTTTACCGATGTTCGGCCGCGCCAAATCCAGACCGTAGAGCACAGAGGATTTGTGATAAATCGGGGATTCTGGGGTGTTGATGTATTTCGGGACTTGCGGATCTGAATCGTCTAAACGCCGTCCGCCGAAACCCAGTATGGCTCCGGCCGGATCTTTGATAGGCCACATAACTCGGTCCCGAAACACGTCATAGATGCCGCGTTGTCCCGATTTGCCCAAGCCGACCGTCACAATCTCCTGGTCGGTGAAGCCTTTCGAACGGAGGTAATCGGTGAGGTTGTTCCAGCCAGGAGGTGCGTAGCCCATGCCAAAGCGAGCCGCGTCTTGGGACGTGAACGCTCGTCCTTCTATGAAATTCCGCGCCCGCCCTGCCCCCGGCGACACGAGTTGAGACACAAAAAAGTCCTGCGCTACCTGGTTGCATTCCAGTAGGCGCTGCCGTGTTCCCGGCTCCACGTGATCTTTCGTGATGGCCGCGCCCTCCACGTAGTGCATCGTGATTCCGGCTTTTGCGGCTAAAAATTCGACAGCTTCGGGGAAAGTCAGCCCCTCGATGCGCTGCACAAAGTCGATGGTGTCCCCACCCTCACCGCAACCGAAGCAGTGCCACAGATTGCGCACCGGCGTCACGCTAAATGACGCCGTTTTTTCGTCATGGAACGGGCACAAGCCCATCAGTGAGCTGCCTTTACGCTGCAGACTCACATAGTCGCTGACCACCGACTCAATGGGGATAGCTTCGCGTATCTTTTGCAGGTCGTCGGGGTCGAACTTGGAAGCCATGCAATCATACTAGCCTAAGTTTTGGGTCAGACGGGTTGCGTAATCATCCCCACTAAACGGGCATGCCAGGCGGCTGCCGACAGGTCAGTCAAGCTCGCTACCTGGTCTATTACCGCCCGCAGGCGGCCGGCATCCCGACCCAGATGATGTTCCTCCGCGCGCAGCCACTCGGTCCGGTAAGGCTCCTGCAAGACCCTCTGCCCGGTTGCTTCCTGTTCCAGAAGCGCCCACACCAAGTCAGAGAGAATTTGTTTCTGACTCAGGTGGTCATGAGTGTTTTCACGCGGCGCCATGACGTAGTACACAGCGATACCTTTGAGCAACAGGATTTCCGCTTGGGTTTCGAGGGGGACGATGACGTCCGCGTCGTAGCGAGCCAGAGGGCGTTCTCCGTATCGTTGGCAGGTAGCGTCGTGACAGGCTAACGCGAATCGCCCGATGAGCTGGGAAGTCATGTCTTTCAAAGCGGCTTGGGAACGGTAATCTGCCACCGGCTCAGTCAGCCAGAAAGGCATTTGCCGCAGCCTTTCATGGGCCGCCGCCAAGTCGTCCGCGCTGAACTTGCCCGGACCGAAAGAACTCGCGTACCAACGCCTCGTGATGTCAACCACGTCAACAAAAGTTCTTTCGTTTTCCAGGTCTCCCAAGTTGGCCGACCCGAGGGCAACCGCATCCTCAACGTCATGGACTGAGTAGCCAATGTCATCGGCGAGGTCCATAACTTGAGCCTCGATGCAGCGATGATTCACAGGGGCACCGGCGCGTAGCCACTGGAAAACGTCCCGGTCTTCGGCGTAGACCCCAAACTTGGGGGAATCCGCGCCATGAGGCCCTTCGCCACGCAGCCAAGGATATTTCGCGATGGCATCGAGAGTGGCGCGAGTCAGGTTCAGCCCCACCCACTGACCTTGGGGACTGACGACTTTCGGCTCCAAGCGGGTCACCAGGCGCAACGTCTGGGCATTACCCTCAAACCCGCCAATATCCTTGGCCAAGTCATTGAGCACTCGCTCCCCGGAATGGCCGAAGGGCGGATGCCCCAAGTCGTGGGCTAAACAGGCCGCATCGACCACGTCAGGATCGCACCCTAGGCCCTTGCCAAGTTCACGTCCGACCTGGGCAACTTCCAAGGAATGGGTCAGGCGCGTGCGCGAAAAATCGTTGGCAATGGGACCCAATACCTGCGTTTTTTCACCGAGCCGGCGCAGCGCCGAGGAATGGAGTATCCGTGCCCGGTCGCGTTCAAAATCGGTGCGTTCCCCGCGTTTATGTGTCTCGGTCACGAAACGTTCATGCACGTCCGCCGGATAAACCCCAATCTCATTCACACTTCCACCTTACCGACCCAATCCAGGTTTCACCATATAACACCTACATTTGCCGGTGTTCTTACAAAACCGTCTGATGCAAACTGAGCATGGAGGTTTGTAAAATACCCCCATACAGAACAGGCTTCAAAACCCGGGTAAGGAGAATATGCCATGAAAACAAGAGCTGTTTTTGACTCCCGTTCAGGTAATGGTCAAGGCGATATCCTGGCTCAGACATGGAATAAGAGCATATGGCTACCACCAGGACAGATTCAGGGTTTGATTACCGCCTATTGTCTAGGACCAACAGTATGTCCGAATTGGATTAATTCAGCCCGCCCAGTGTAAGAGACAATCATGTTGGATTTTCTTGACATAGCCGATTTGCTTGGCTGGCATGATGTAGAAGTGACAGAATCCGTTGAAACCAGCGAATTCCCTACGATTTACCCGGTGATGGATATCGCCATGGATTCGGATTGGCCTTATGCTGATATGACTCGGCCTATTACCCGCGAAAGCCAGCTCAAGGAATACTTGGATTCCCGTCTGGAGCCCCTGCGGTCAAATTTTTCCTGGCGAGAGGCCTTCACCACGCTCAGCAACCTTGGGGTCTGCACTTGGAAACTAAGACGTTACCTCCAAAACACTGATGCGATCAATTTTGACACCGTCACAGAAATCATGCGCGCGCACGTCGATAATTTCCTAAACCACGAGAATCAATTCGTGCGTCAGCCAGGTGGATTCACCCTGCCAAAATATTGCAATGAATACGTTATTAACGACCTTTTTCGAGGCGTTATTGGAATCCCCTTTGGATGGAATGTAGTTTCCGAAGCGGTCGTAAACTCACCAAATGTGGAGGTAGATGATTCTCTCGGTCGAGCCCATTATATATTCACGAAAAAACCAAGTTTTCAAATAGACTGCCAAATACTGCTGCAAGCTATTGAGGCCTCCGGAGCGGATTTTTTTCCACCAGAAGCTGCTAATGTGATTTCAGCGCATGATTTCACGGGAATTCCGTATCGGCGCGCCTGGGCAATGCAGCAACACGGCCAGTTGAATCAAGACAACCTTATAGAGGAATTTGCCTCTAGACTAGCTGAGCTGCACTCACTGCACGAACATTAGACCCAGCTGACTAGGCACGATAAGGATCCGCCGCGTCTTCCCCCAAGTGAAGTATGCGCGCGGTCGCATCATCGATTTCGCGGGTGTCGAGCCAGCCTTCGGGCAGCTTGACGTGGCGCTGGGCGCGGGAACGACCGTGTTTGCCTTGCGCCGCTTCGGGATAGGGGGTGTTCGGGTCGAGCGACTGCACAAGGTCGTGCAGGCGACTTTCCAGGTCATCTAACGTTTCGACGCGGGTCAGCTCCGCACGAGTCGCTCCACCCAGATTAAAACCACGTAAATACCATCCCACATGTTTGCGCATATCCCGCAGGGCTGCCTGTTCGTTACCAAAGTGGTTCACCAGACCGCGGGCGTGAGCCAAGATAATCGCGGCGATTTCACCCAAGGTCGGCCCCACAGGAATCGGCTGGCCCCACAAAGCTGCCGTGATTTCGCGAAAAATCCAGGGCCGGCCTTGTACAGCCCGGCCAATCTCAATTCCCGCACATCCGGTTTGCGCAAACATTTCCAGCGCGTCCTGGGCGGAAAACACGTCACCGTTGCCCAACACGGGAATGTCAACCACGTCAACTAGTTCGCGGATTCTTGCCCAATCGGAGTGCCCGGAATAATACTGGTTCGTGGTACGGGCGTGCAGCGTGAGCGCAGCTGCCCCCGCGTCCTGCGCGGCCCGTCCCGCGTCCAGCAACGTTTCGTGAGCCTCGTCAATCCCGATCCGGATTTTTACGGTCACCGGCACGTCGACGCCACGTCGGGCTGTCCGAGAGGCCTCTTTAGCCGCCCTCACCACCTGCCCGATGAGGTCACCAAAATACGCGGTCTTCCACGGCAGAGCCGCTCCCCCGCCCTTGCGGGTAACTTTCGGTACCGGGCAACCAAAATTCAGATCAATAACATCGACCAGATCCCGAGCAATAAGCTCACGAGCCGCCCATGCCAGGTCAGCCCCCACCACCCCGTAAAGCTGCAGCACGCGAACAGTTTGCCCCGGCCCGGATTGCGCCATAATCCACGAACGCGCCGAGTCCATCAACAGCGCTTTCGCGGTAATCATCTCGTTGACAAACATGCCCTCGACGCCGCGAAGCATCCCGGATGCCCCACCCAGGTGGGACGCGGAAACAAAGTCGGGCGGCAGCCCTTGACGTGAAAAATCCGCGCACAAATCGCGAAACGGAGCGTTCGTCACCCCCGCCATCGGCGCTAGGGCAATGGGGGTCGTGAACTCAACCCCGCCAATGCGCAGAGGCGGGTATTTACACTGTGGAATCTGTAGATGCTGTGGAGCCAAAAATGCCTCCGCCCAGTATTTCAGTCGCGGAAAATCGCCGTGCCATTAGCAAATCGGCAGGTGATCGCGCAGGTAGGCGACCAAGTTATCCCGTCCGATACGCTCTTGGGTCATAGTGTCGCGTTCACGAACCGTCACGGCCTGGTCCTCTAGGGAATCAAAGTCCACAGTGACGCAGTAGGGCGTGCCAATTTCGTCTTGACGACGGTAGCGGCGCCCCACGGCTCCGGCATCGTCATATTCCACGTTCCAGTATTTGCGCAGTTCGGCGGCGATATTTTGGGCGATTTCGGGCAGTTCGTCCTTGCGGGACAGCGGCAGTACCGCTACCTTGACCGGACTCAGGCGCGGGTCGAGGCGCAGCACGGTCCGCTTGTCCACCCCGCCCTTGGTGTTCGGGGCTTCGTCCTCGGTGTAGGCCTCAATCAGGAAAGCCATCAGGGAGCGAGTCAAACCGGCGGAGGGCTCGATAACGTAAGGAATCCAGCGCTTGTCGTTGGCCTGGTCGTAATAATCGAGTTTCTGACCGCTGGCGTCCATATGTACGCCCAGGTCATAGTCGGTACGGTTAGCGATACCCTCCAACTCGCCCCACTTGGAGTTTTCAAAACCGAAGGCGTACTCGATGTCCACCGTGCGCTTGGAATAGTGCGACAGCTTTTCCTTCGGATGTTCGTACAACCGCAGGTTTTCCGCCTTAATCCCCAGGTCGGTGTACCACTCAAAGCGGTGGTCAATCCAGTACTGGTGCCATTCTTCGTCGGTGCCGGGTTCCACAAAGAACTCCAGCTCCATCTGTTCAAACTCGCGGGTACGGAAGATGAAGTTGCCCGGAGTGATTTCGTTGCGGAAAGACTTACCAATCTGGCCGATGCCGAAGGGCGGGCGCTTGCGGGCGGTCGTCATCACGTTGGCGAAGTTGATAAAGATGCCTTGGGCGGTTTCCGGGCGCAGGAAGTGCAGGCCGGATTCGTCGTCCACCGGCCCCAGGTAGGTCTTAAGCAGTCCCGAGAAAGCCCGGGGTTCCGTCCACTTCCCCTTGACGCCACAGTTCGGGCAGGAGACGTCATCCATGCTGACATCGTCTGGTTTCGCAATGCCGTGTTTCTCGGCGTACTGTTCCTGCAGGTCGTCCTCGCGCAAGCGCTTGTGGCAGTTGAGACACTCGATGAGCGGGTCAGTGAAAGCCTTGAGGTGGCCCGAAGCGTCCCACACTTTCGGCGGCAAAATTACCGAGGAGTCCAGACCCACCACGTCCTCGCGGGAACGTACCATGTAGTTCCACCAGGCCTTCTTGATGTTTTCTTTCAGTTCTACACCCAAGGGGCCGTAGTCCCACGCCGCGCGCGTCCCGCCGTAGATGTCACCACATGGGTAAACAAAACCGCGGCGTTTCGCCAAAGAAATTACTGAATCCATCGTTGATGCCACTTGTGCTCCTTATTGATGTTGCTTTCTGCCGCCCCGCGCTTTTTCCTGGTTTTCCAGCGGGAAGGCACCAGCCCTAGTTTAGCTGGCAAACCTCCGGGGACGAATTCGGTGCCTCTGCCCAGCCCGAACCTCAACCGCGAATCCGCGAATATGGGAGCATTTCAGTTAAAATCCCGAAAAACACTCCCGTGAAACTACTGCACAAAAATTGGATTCCACACTATAATTGCATTTGCCAAGTAAACACAAAACACACGATGAGGTGGGTTTATGAATCAAACTGCTATGGCTGCCGTCAATCTTAAGGCAGTTTTGCGTACACTCGAGAAGCTCCCGGAGCTCGACCCCAAGTCGAAACAGCTCTTGGAACATGTCCCGCTGACCTTGCAATTCAAGGCAGCGAACGTCGGTTCTGTCCGGCTCAAGCTGGGCAACGGCAAAATTGAGTTCTTCCCCGGTGGAGGTCCGGCTGACATGAGCCTGGGCTTCCCCATGCCGAACATGGTCAACAAGATGTTCGAAGGCAAAGGGATTCCCGTACCGCTAAAGGGCTTCACCAAACTGAAGTACTTGACCGGTACGTTCACCGAGATCACCGACCGGCTGTCCTATTACTTAAGGCCGACCCCGCAGCTGCTGCAGGATCCCGAGTTCGCGAGGATTAACTCCCTGCTGACGTTGCACGTGGCGGTCTATGCGATGGCTGAGATTGCCAACCACGACCCCAAAGGCGTCCAAGTCGCTAAGGGAATGTGCGACGGCACTATCGGACTAAAGATTGCCAACGGCCCGGCTTTGACCATGGTCATCAATGACCACCACGCGCGCATCGTCGACGGCGATGAGCCCAAGGCTGCGGGTCCCCATGGACGTCACGCTTTCATGGTCTTTTCCGATTTGGATACGACAGGCCAGGTCCTGCGCGGCGAACTCGCATCTTACCCCGCTATCGGCCGAGAGCTGATTAAGCTGGGCGGATACGTTCCCCTGTTGGACAACATGAACAAGATCCTCGGCATGGTGCCGTTCTACTTGAGCTAGAAAACGCGCGTGAGGAAGGACAAAACAAAATGATGAAAACTTACGAACACACCAAGAGCCACGAATGGTACGAGCGCGCGGTTGAGGTTATCCCCGGCGGCGTCTATGGGCACTTGGGGCCGGCAGAAGGCTGCTTCATGCCTATCAGCGCCTACCCCCTGTTTGCTTCAAAAGCACAAGGCGCCTACTTCTGGGACGTGGACGGCAACAAGTACGTCGATATGATGTGCGCCTACGGTCCCATGATTCTGGGCTACAACGACCCCGATGTGGATAAAGCCGTAGCTGAGCAGGCCAAAATCCTGAACTGTGCGGTTCAGCCCGGCACTATCATGGTCGATTTGGCCGAGTTGATGGTGGATACGGTCGAAATGGCCGACTGGGCTTTCTTTGCCAAGAACGGCGGGGATGCTACGAACTACGCTCTGATGGTGGCGCGTGCCGCTACCGGACGGGACAAGTTCATCGCTATCAACGGCGGCTATCACGGCGTGATTGGGTGGACCCAAGGTTGGGGCGCCCCCGGCGTGGGCAAGAAAGAGGTCGAGGACAAGCTGCTGGTGGATTGGGGCGACACCGCCGCGGTGGAACGTCTCGCGGCTGAATATAAGGGCGAGATTGCCGCCTTTATCGCTACCCCGTACCACCACCCGGTCTTTGAGGACAGCGTCTTGCCGCCGGCAGGCTACTGGAACAAGATTCGTTCCATCTGTGACCGCGAAGGCATCGTCCTCATCGTTGACGATGTGCGCTGCGGGTGGCGTTTGGATATCAAGGGTTCCGATTACCACTACGGTTTTAAGGCCGACTTGGAGTGCTTCTGCAAGGCTATCGCCAACGGACACAACATCTCGGCTGTGACCGGCATCGAGTCCCTCAAGGACGCCGCCGCCTCCGTGATGTGCACCGGTTCGTACTGGATGAGCGCCCCGCCGATGGCTGCCGCGATTGCCTGCATCACCAAGATGCGTGAAATCGACGCGGCAAAGATTTGCCACGACAACGGCGTGAAGGTCATTGAGCGTCTGACTGAAGTGGCCAAGCACCACGGCTTTGACTACCACTTCAGTGGCGAACCGGCTCTGCTGTTCCACCAGATTAGAGGGCTTGACGGAAAGGCAGACCCGAACCTGCTGCTGCATCAGGCTTTCGTGGGTGAATGTGTGAAGCGCGGCGTGTTCATGACGAACCACCACAACCACTTCATGAACACGGCCTTGACCGACAAGGACATCGACTTCATCGCTGACGTGGCTGACGAAGCGATGGGTGTAGTTAAGAACAAGTCACGTGAGATTCTGGCTCAGGCCTAAGCAAAGGAGGAAAGATGGCTTTATCGGCTAAAGAACACAAGGAACTCGAAGAAATCGCCAATCGGCTGCGTCTGCTCACTCTCGACACGGTGATTTGGGCAGGTGGTGGTCACATCGGTGGTGCTATGAGCTCCATGGATGTACTGACCGTTCTGTATCATCACGAGATGAACTTCAGCGCCGACAAGATGGACGACCCGGATCGCGACCGTTTCGTGCTCTCCAAGGGTCACATCGGCGTGGGTATGGGGCCGGTCCTCGCAGACTTGGGGTGCTTCCCCAAGGACTGGTTGCCGACCTACTCGCATATCCTTTCTCACCTGGGTATTCACCTGGACGCGGGCAAGGTTCCCGGTCTGGAAGTTTCCACGGGTTCGCTGGGACACGGCCTGTCCCTCGCGGTGGGTATGGCTCTCGGAGCACGTCAGCTCGGCAAGGAATGGCGCACTTACTGCCTGATGGGCGACGGTGAATGCAACGAGGGCTCCATCTGGGAAGCCGCCATGAGTGCTGGTCAGTTCAAGGTAGACAACCTGGTAGGCATCGTGGATGTCAACCACGCCATGATTGACGGCATGACCGCCGACGTCATGGGTCTGGAACCGTTTGCTGACAAGTGGCGTGCATTCAACTGGGAAGTCATTGAGGTCAAAGGTAACTCGATACCCGATTTGGTAGACGCTTTTGATCGGGCGCGCACCATCAAGGGTAAGCCCACCATGTTGCTGATGGACACGGTGAAGGGCGAAGGTATCGACTTCATGGAAGGCGACTACACCTGGCACTACGGCGCTGTTGACGACGAAAAGCATGCCAAGGCAGTCGAATCTCTCAAGCGACACCTGCAGAAACGACTCGAGCTAGTGAAGGGAGCCTAAACATGGCTGGAGGATTAACTTACACTTCGATTGACGCGGTTAATCTGACCACCGCGGAGGTATACGGTCAGACTCTGGTGCAACTGGGCAAGCAGGATCCCACTATCGTGGGGCTTTCGGCTGACTTGGCGAAATCTACCAAGATTTCCGTGTTTGCCAAGGAGTTCCCCGAGCGGTTCTATAACGTGGGTATCGCGGAACAGAACATGTTCGGCATCTCTGCCGGGCTGGCAAAAGCGGGGCTGATGCCGTTCGTCTCCACGTTCGGGGCGTTCGCGGCTCTGCGTGCTTGCGAACAAATCCGCACCGACATCTGCTACCAGAATCTCAATGTGAAGATTATCGGTACCCACTCAGGGTTGTCCTTCGGGGCTGCCGGTACCACTCACCACGTCACCGAGGACATCGCTATTCTGCGTAGTTTCGCTAACCTGGTGGTCATGTGTCCGGCTGACGGTCTGGAGGCCGCCTACTGTGTACAGGCTGCCTACGACCATGTTGGACCGGTATATCTGCGTCTGAACCGCGGTTTTGACCAGATTGTCTACCGTGACGAGATTCCGACCTTCGAATTCGGCAAGGCCAACACCCTGCGCGAAGGTACGGACCTCACGTTCATCGCGACCGGCTCCGGCGTGTGGCGTGCCTTGCAGGCTGCCGATATCCTCGCCAAAGAGGACGGCCTGAGCGTGCGCGTGCTGGACATCCACACCTTGAAACCGATTGATGAGGAGGCCATCGCCAAGGCGATTACCGAAACTCGGCGTATCATCACCGTTGAGGACCACAACATCATCAACGGCCTGGGGACCGCAGTGGCCGATGTCGGCGCTACCACCCGCAAGGGCTTCGTGTTAAAGAAGCTCGGCATCCCCGACGAATTCTCGGTTATCGGCCAGCCTGAGGACCTGTACTCCCACTACGGCTGGGACGAAAACGGCTGTGTGGCCGCCGCTCGTGAAGTCATGCACATGGACTTCGAGGAGGACGACGACTGGGAAGACGAGTTCTAAGGTAGCGCGCAATGACTAAAGAAACGAAACAAAGCTCCGCCCCGCCTCAGGCAACTAAGCCCGATAAGGCGTGCGGGGAATCTTGTGAAAAGAAATCGAAAGCCAAGCCGTTCCCGATGGGTCCCAATCCCAATATCGACGACGAAGTTCGCTACGCCAACGTGGTGTTCCTCAACGCGGTTATTCCGCTGTTGAAGCCGATCATCGCCGAAAAGCCGGATTTGGCGGCCGCTTTCAAGGGCAAGGAAGGCGTGGTTCAGATTTCTTGTCTGACCCCGGCGGGCACGTCGATAGACGGACGCCCGGAGCGTTACGCTACGCACCTGATTATTCACGGTGCGAACGTCACGCCGAAGCTGGGCGCTCACCCGCTGCCGAATGTGGAAATCGAGTTCCCCTCCCCCGAGAAGTTCAACGACTTCTTTAAAGGCAAGGTGAACCTGCCCAAGATTCGCGGAGGGCTGGGCAATCCCGGGCTTTTGGTTGCAACCGTGAAGTCCCTGCTGGCCATGTCCAGCTTGCTGGGAGCGACGGAGGCACCAAAGACCGAGGACGACCGGAAACTGCTGACGAAGTGTATGTTCTACCTGCTCACCACCGGAATGAGCCAGCTGAATAAGGCCGGGCATCCCGCTGTGCACGCGTGGACGGATCCTTCGCCGGACCGCGTCTATGCGTACGCTGTGGACGGGCATCCCGAACTCGGTGCGTATATTCGCATCAAAGCCGGGAAGTCAAAGGCATTCCGTGGGGAATACACGCGTAGTGCCGCGTTCTTTACGATGCGTTTCGACTCGGTGACCTCCGCTTTGGGAACCTTGCTGCAGACAGATGACCTTCTGGATGCACAGGCTTCGGGACGTATGTCAATGGAAGGTTCGCCCGAATACGGTGCCGAACTCGGTGCACTAATGATGGCGGTGGGTGACTATGCGAAATAAAGCAACTAAAACAGTCAGTCGCAAGAGGCGATTCATGAAGGCAACCTGCCGGAAAGCAACCAAGCTCGGCGTGCTGGTGGCTCTGGGCTACGGCGCCAAGTTGGCTGTCGACAACGCGCTGGAGCTGAAAAAGCTGGGCAAGGAAGAGTTCCTGGAACGCAAGCAGCGGGAATGCCGCAACAAGATGTCTAGCGCCGGTATCAACTGGGGTCTGGGCCATGTGGGCGTGACCGTGGCGAACTTCGAGCGTGCCGTCCAGTGGTATGACCGGGTGTTCGGACTGAAGCTGATGAACTACCTGGAAATCACCGGCGATGACTTGAAGCCTGTCGAGCGGTTGTACCACGTGGAGGGCATCAAACAAGTCCGTCTGGGATTCATGTGTTCCCGTTCCGGTAACATCCTGGAAGTGTTCGAGTTCGATCCGCCCATAGTGACGGAGGAACGCGAAACTTGGAACCGACCCGGATACTCCCACATCGCCTTCCACGTGTCCAACGTGCATGGCTGGGTGAACCGCCTGCGCCGCGAAGGCGTGGAGTTCATGAATGAGCCGATTTCCGCAGGCGGCGCCGACTGGGCTTTCTTCCGCGACCCGGACGGAAACCTCGTCGAGCTCATCGACCTTCACGCGGCTCGTCTCGGTTTGGGCCGCCTGGGCGCGCTCATCGGTACCGTGATGAAGTACACCATGATGAAAGGGTTCTACCGCAAGGTTTGAACGCCGTTTGAAGGCAAACTGAGCGAAGTCGATTTCGGTCTGATTTAGCCCAGTTTTGAATGCAAAATTATTTCGGGGCAGAGCCGGCGCTCTGCCCCGAAATTTTGTATGAAATTATAAGATGTGGGCTTTAGACATCTTCTAACTGTATAGCTTTCGTTTCCTTAGCCAGCATATAGATGCCGGCACCGACAAAGAGCAATACCGCAAAGATAATGAACGGCGCGAACACTACCTCTGGCGTGGGCTTGCCACCACCAATCATGGCTCCTACCAGGTAGGGACCGAAGATTTTAGCGGTTGCTCCAATGCCGTATCCCAGACCGAGACCGGTAGAACGGGCCTCGTTCGGGAACTGTTCAGAACCGAAAGCGTTGAGGATACCGAAAGCACCATCTCCGAACGCCATGGCAATCAGGATACCGAGGAAGAAGATCCACCCTGCCGAGGAACCCTGAATTTGGCTTGCAAACGCTGCAATCAGACAGCCAATACCACCCAGGATTCCCCAAACCAGCATGGTTTTACGACGACCAATGTGATCTGAAATCCATGCTGAGCCAAGACGACCCAGCAAATCGGCTAGAGATACCCCCATGAACAGGTAGGCAACCGTACCGATGTCGAACTTGAAGGACTCGCTCAGGATGGCCTGACCCCAAGACTGAATCGTGAAAGCGCCTAAAATGAAACAGAAAGAACCAAAGGTAACGATAGCCAGTTGCTTGGGATACTTAGAGAAAATAACTCCGTAGGAGGCAGCTGGTTTTTGTTCATATTCCGGCAATTCACCAACTTCTGTTACCGGTATGTTCATCGCCCAAGCGTAGGCTTTACGAGCGTCTTCGACGCGTCCGCGGGACATCAGATATCGAGGGGATTCCGGAACGAAGAACGCCCAAGCAACCAGCACTACCGGGAAGCACCCCAGAGCTACCAAGCCCTTCCATCCCAGCGGTTCCCCGAGGATCTTAGTTGCCAGAGACCCGAGGAAGATACCTAGTGGAATAAACACGGAAGTCAGACCGGCTAACAGACCACGCTGTTTGGATGGAACGAATTCCTGCACAAAAGGAATCGAGGTGATATTTAGACCGCCTACGCCAATACAGACGCCGATACGATAAAGAGTCAGCATCAGCCATTGACCAGGCATAACCGTTAAGCACAGAGCGGTAAATACTACTAGCACAACGATGCACGCCACAAAAGCTGTTTTACGTCCGAAACTGTCGGCTAAGCGACCCCACATGATAGCACCGATGACCGTGCCCACACCGGAGGCGGCACCGATGATACCAGCTTGAAAGCCTGTGAGTTCCCACCCTGGACTCTTCATGAGCAGCGCGATCACGAAACCGATGAGGAACAAGTCGAAAAACTCCGAAATATTGCCCACCACAGTCAACGCAATCAGGCTCCGTTGATGACCCGTAAGCGGGCGTTCATCAATCTGCTGCATAGCAGTTTTAACATTACTCATTACATATTTCCTTTCGAGTAAATGAGAATCTAACGAACAATATCTGAGGTATTAGCGGCTATAAGCTCACCGGGATTGACGTAGGTTAAATCTCCATGATGAGTGAGCGCTAGCTTCGCGGTACGCATGCCTATGCGTACACCGGCTTGAATATCTCCATCTAGATATCCGTGAATAGTTCCAGCCACAAAAGAATCTCCAGCTCCGGGACGATCCACAACGGGGACACGTTCTACCTCGAATACCGTCTGCCCTTCAGCAGTTGAGATATAGGTTCCATCCAACTGATCTGTGGAAACAACAATCGGTACTTCCAGCATTTCTCGCAGGTCATGGCAGACCTTTTCGCCATTGCCAGTGATTCCAAAAACAGATTCACCATCGCGGCGGGAACAAAACACAACTGAGGATTTCCTCGCCATAGGTTCCAATACTTTTCGTGCTTGGTCTCCATCCCACAACAGCGAACGGTAATTAACATCCAAAGCGATATCAATCCCGCGTTCATGAGCCTTGTCCACGAAATACGCCAGTACCTTTGCGGTGTGTTCAGTGAGGGCGGCGGTGATACCGGTGACGAATACTAAACGGGTGTCCAGCATACTGTCCCAATTCACGTCCTCAATCTGAATCTCTCTAAACGGAGTGTGTAGGCGGTCATAGGTAACTTTAGAAGGCATCGGATATTCCCCAGGTTCCAGGAAATACAGCGCCACTCGACCATCTGGTCGCATCACCACATTAGAGAGATCCACACCTACCGAGCGAAATTCAGATAGCACCCGGTTAGCCAAATCTCCTTTGGGTAATACAGTGCACCAAGCTGTCTGACGCCCTAATTGAGCCAGTAGCCCGGAAACGTTTGCTTCCGAACAGGCTGCCGTCATACGCAGGCTGCTAGCTGAGGCTAAACGTTCACCTTTATGGCAAGTCAAACGAATTTGACCTTCACCTATTGTGGTTAAGTCGTACATCATTGTTGAACTCCTAAACTTGCATTCATAGTCCCGTACCGGTTTTGGTAACGGTCATAGTTAGCGGATATTTCTGTTGCGGGCAAATCACTGATTTGTCCAATAGTGCGAGCAATAGCTACGGTGCGAGCGACATCTTCGACCATTACTGCTGCTTGCAAGGCTTTTTTGATACTGGGACCGATGGTGAAAACGCCGTGTTGTTTCATCAAAATGGCCGGAGCAGAACCAATAGAACGGATTATTTCTTCACCGATTTCGTTCCCTCCGATGCGAGCATATCCCCCGCAAGGAATTGGTCCTCCGAACTCGTCAGCAATAGCCGTTAGGCAACAAGGGATTGGCTCTCCTATCGCCGCAAAAGCAGTAGCATAACGAGAATGCGTATGTATGACTGATTTAACGTCCTTTCTGTGTTGGTAAACGTATAGGTGAGAGCTAGTGTCCGAAGATGGTCCGTGTTTGCCTTCCACGACTTTTCCATCCGGAGCAACCACAACCATGTCGTCAGGAGTCATTTCCTCATAACGCATACCTGAAGGTTTGATGACGATGTATCCGGTTTCTTCATCAATCGCCGAGAGGTTTCCCCCTGTCCAGGCGACCAGGTTGTGCCGCGGTAGCTCAAGGTTTCCCTCGCACACTTGTTCACGTAACTCTTGCAGCATCATTGCTCACTTCCTCTCTGGAATGTTTCGGGGCTGATGACGGTAATGCCGGCTTCTCGCAGACGTGCTTGCAGCCATTCCCGACCAGCCACACATTTGTCAATGGAATCGGGGGAGTCGTCGTTCCACATTTCCAACATGACGCGACCGCTCCAGCGCTGCCGCGCCAATTCGGCGAATGCTGCTGGAAAGTCCGCGACGCCTTCTCCGAGAGGAATACGTCGGGGTTGCCCCGGCAGCACATCCTTTACATGGATAGCCACCATGTGGTTCTCTCCAGCCGCGAGTTCAGTAGTGGCATCTCCCCCGTGCTCCGCAATATTTCCGATATCCGGATAAATTTGCAGCCACGGAGAAGGCAGTTCTTTCAGAACTTCCATGGCATCTGGTATCGCTGCCAAGTCGTTGCCGTCCACGTTCTCAATAGCAAGGATGATGCCTCGCTGCTCCGCATACGGCAGCGCTTGAGCCAATACTTCGAGATAGCGTTCCCGCGCCTCGGGACTGGCTGGCTCATAGTAGGCAAAATATCCAGCTACTTGAACGACCGGAATCCCCAGGTCTACGCAGAAATCAATCGCTTTGTAATAGAGATCCAGGGCGCGCTGGCGCATCTGGGCATCTTGTGAACCTGGCATGATGCCTCGATGTGCTGACAGGCAAATCCCCCCGAGGCGAATACCTGAGTTTTTCGCGGCTTCTCGCACCAGTTGACGCTGCTGATAATCCCAGTCCAGACGCGCCAACCTCTCTTGACTTTCATCAATAGAAAGATCAACGAAAGAGAACCCCGCTTGGCGTGCAGCGGCAAAGAACTGTTCCCAATTCGTATTGCCGGGCAGTGCTTTCTCGTAAATTCCGAGCGTAACTGCAGATTCTTTGCGACGCACCATCATCCCCACACCTGCGCAATCTTGTTTTGCAGTGCGGTGGCTGCGGCCAACGGGTCTTCAGCCTTGACGATGGAACGTCCCGCAATCACGATGTCAGGATTATGGCCGGTAAATACGCCCAGATCCTCGACGGTGATGCCGCCAGTAACCGTTACCGTGAATCCCAGGTTTTTCAGCTCGGCAATACGGTCGAAGTCCTTGGAGCCCCATTCCAGTTTGCCTGCTGCCTCCAAATCACGGGAACGCTTCACAATGGCGTGTTTCACCCCGATATCAGCCCATCGCTTGGCTTTTTCCAAGGTGTAATGTTCTTCGGCCAATTCGACCTGAACTTCACCGTGAAACTCGTTGGCCACCTGCACTACCTGTTCAATAGTGGTGAGCGATGCACCGGCCACGCAAGACACCCAAGACGCCCCCGCTTCAAAGCAGTTGCGTGAGATGAGCGAACCTGCCTCCGCGATACGCACATCCGCCAGAATCGGCCGATCCGGGAACAAAGCCCGAATTTCACGAACCGCACGAAGTCCCTGGTTGATAATCAAGATAGTGCCGCATTCAATGATGTCGATTTGGTTTTGGGCTTTCTGCAGGGGTGCCAACGCATCCTCCATGGTGAGGGTGTCGAGGGCAATCTGTAGACGGGGTGCCATTTAGCTGTCCTTCCGCATGGTAAAGAACCGCTGCGCGTTGTACATGAGCAGGTCCTTCACGTAATCTGGATCAAATCCCTCATCCAACATGCGCGGGCCATCCACAGCCGGGTTGTAGTCAACACCAGTCACAGAACCGTACGCTTTTTGATAGGAAGCTTTGCCAGAGTCGGTGCCCAGCATGATGCGCTTGCCGTAGCCCATCTCGCCCAGTTCGCGCAGCTCCATAATGCGGTTTGAATCAGGTTGGTACTTAATACGATTTGTTCCATCGATTTCTAGCCATGCACCTGTCTCCAGAATCTGCTTCAAATACCACACGTCCGCGTTACGCTGAATATGTCCGATGGCAATCTGATCAGCAGGAACACCCAATTTGATGAGCTCCTGTGCCTGTTCCAGACCGCAGGTACCAAAAGTAGTATGCGTGTTGATTGGTGCACCCGTTTCAATCGAAGCAATAGCGCAAGCTTCCATGCACTTGTGTTCAAAAGCCGTAATCATGCCGTAGGAGGTCGCAACCTTGATACACCCAGCCTTGATGTTAGTGCGTTCGACGATAGGCCCTGAATAGTCGTGACGGTCAATACCTTCAGTGATGTCCTTGATGAGCAGGTCAGCAATTTGGTTCACCGTGTAGCGACTCACCCAGTGGGAACGCGTCTCCAAATACACCTTTTCCCGATGAAAACCTGTAGTGGCAATGATCTGCAGATTCTTTACACGCTTGTTGACTTCCAACAATTTTTCCATGTCACGGCCGGAATTAGCAGGGCACATGTCCACCACGGTGCCGCCATGTTCGCTCCACTTCAGCGAAGCTTCAGCAAAATAGGTGGCCTCTTCGACTGCCTTATCGACATCAGCCAACAAGTGGTCGCCATCAATGTAGACTTCGCCAGCACCGGTGCGAATCAGGTGATCGTGGGCATTAACCACGCCGAGGGATTCTGGGGCAACATCACCCTGAATAGTTCTTGCAATACTCATGAAATTCTCCTTCGAATAGCCAGTAGTGATCCCTCATCGGATCGTGTTACACACTCTAGGGTGACTATGCGGGTAAAAACAATCACTCTTATGGACATTTGTTCACAAGAGTGTGTGATATTGTTAAATAACCTTACGTTACCTGAGGTAATCACTGTAGATGTTATCAAGAAGATTACTTATAATGAACATATGTTCAGTTCAGAAAGTCCCGTGAATGACAGAAAGCACTTTGAGCTTCTACTTACCGTTGCCAGGCGATACTACCTGGACGACGCCAAACAGTCTGAGATTGCCGAGGAGATCGGCTACTCGCGAGTGACCGTCTCCCGCCTGCTGGCAGAAGCCAAACGTTGCGGTATGGTACACATCGAGATATCGCACCCCCACGAGCGCTTGGCCACACTGGAACAACAGATCAGCAGCAGTTATCGCATCAAGGAAGTGCGGGTTTCGGCGGCGAGCGCAACTAACACAGAATCCACTACCGGTAAACTCGCCGCAGAGTTACTGCTGACGCACTGTTCTTCCCGTTCGACTATTGCCATCTCCAACGGTCGCGCCGTAGCCGCAACCGTTGCTCAACTCCCCCGTCATCACTGGATTTCCTCTTGCGTGGTACCCATCCTGGGAATGACGGGAAGCGAATTACCTTTCATAGACAGCCCGGAACTGTGCCGCAACATGGCAAAAAGACTCGGTGGAAACTATTGGACACTACCCGTTCCCCTGGTGTTCGAAACGGAATTAGCCGCCCGAGCCATGCGTCAGGAGCCCTCAGTGTCTCGAACTTTGGACCTTGCAGCCCGAGCGGATGCGGCTTTGGTCGGCGTTGGTTCGGTAAAAGAAAGTGGTTCAAGCCCTATTCTCAGAAAGTGGATTACGCAAAATATCCAACGCGAGGTACGGAAAAAGCACGCCGTGGCACACTTGTGCGGACACTACATCGACGCAAAAGGCAACCACGTAGACACCACTCTCTGCCAGCGCACAGTGTGTTTAGAGCCTGCCCAGTTGCGCAACATTCCATTCGTCGTGGCGATTGCCTATGGAGAGGAAAAGGTGGACGCCTTACACGCTATCCTGACCGGACGTTATGCGGATGCCCTGGTCACCGATGAGTACACCGCATTGGCTCTGATTGAGAATTACATCATCAGCTGAAAAGCATTTCTTTCGATGCCATGTGCCCACAGCCTTTGACAAAACATTTGCTGTTTGGCATCGGTTTCGATTGGTAGTTAATCCTTTCGTAAAGGATGAGCCGACTTGGTGACTCTGGATTGGGGAGTATTCCTTCAACGCAAGCTTCCCCAATTTGGACTATTTATTAATCCTAGAATTAATTGCATAATTAAGGTGTTGAGGGAGAGAAAATGAACATTGATACCGCAACTTTGGTGCCTATTTCAGAAGCGAACCAAAACTTTTCCAAGGTCGCTAGGCTAGTTGACCAACACGGGAGCGCCGTCATTATGAAGAATAACGAGCCGCGTTACGTCATCATTGAGTTCAACCGGCTGGACACGCCTCAAGAAGCTGCCGACTCCGAGGTCTTGGCCGCTTCGAAACAAATCATGGAGCGCAATCGCCACGTGTATGAAGAGCTAGCCAAATGAAGATTCTTTCAAAAGCACAAATTTTGGCCCTCCATGAACGCCTTGTTTCTGAGAGCGGCGGGACTCCTAGCCGACTACCCCACCCTGCTGGAGTGGGTGCAAGCTCACCTCGAATAGTCACATTTCTCCAGTAATGGCACGCAGCGCGTTGATGTGCCCGGAATAAGCGCGCCTGCCCGCCGGGGTGAAAGACACCCAGGTGCGCGGTCGCCCGATGGTTTCGGGGCGTTTCTCCATGTGGATGTACCCTGCATGAGCCAACAGCTTGAGCTGCTTGCTCATCAGTTGGGTTGTGATTCCAACACTGCGTTCCAGATTCGCAAACTCGATTTCAGCTACCGCCGCCAGGGCGGCGCAGATTCTCAGGCGATTCGGCGAGTGAATCAGCTCGTCGAAAGCCGCCGCCACGTTCTCGAAATCACGCTCGGTTTGTGGTTTTTGGTGGTTTTTCGCGGTTTTTTTCATTCACAAGTCTCCCGCGTCAGCTTTCCGGGACTTCCGGGGTTGACGGGTTCACAAGGTTGCGCCGTGCGGCACACTGCGCTCGATCGTGAGCGTCAATTTCACGAAGTCTGCGGTCAATCTCTCGCTGAGCCGAGTCCCAGATAGCCTCAGATTCGGTGAAATCAAAGGCTCGCGCCCGAATCCTGCGACGATACCAACGCAGGATTGCTATCCCACATACCAGATGAAACAAAGCCGGCAGCACCAAGGCCAACGCCACAACCAGCAACTCGTGACCCTGCAACTCGTGATAAAAAACCTGGTGAAACTGAGGAAAGAAAATCCACGGAAAGGTGAGTGTTCCCTTCATCAACAGACGCTCATCTCGTCCCAATCCGGTTCGCGTCAACCTGGGCCACACCAGCCAAAAGACCACCATCCACGCTACTGCGAGACCTGCCACGGTCACCAACAAGCTCGACCATTTGCCGGGCAATAATAGGGGCAGCGAAATCGCCAACGCAGGCAACACCGCATAAACCGCCAGCCACCACTTCGGGAACCGCTCCACGCTGATGACCCGATCCATGACTGCATCAACTTCAGCCAACATCCGCTGAGCTTCCTCCGCACTTAGAGAGCTCGCGGTTTCCCTGGGATTATCTGATTCCATTGTTATTTCCCGTCTCGCTAGGTGTCTCAGGTTGTGCCAGGCGCCTAATTCGAGCCGGAACTACACCCGTCACAAAGTTAGTTGCCGATATGGCAACTATAGCAGGTTGCTTGCCATATTGGCAAGCAACTAATGGCGGTTAGTCCGGGTAAAATTGGAGGTGATATTCCCCGACAGCAGTTCGGTTTATGACAACCGCAAGCCTTTGGAGCCGCGCGGCGGCCAGGGGAATACACGATTTACGCGAGCTGCGTACTTGGCGTACTGAGCACCGAATTTCTCCTGCAACCGGAGTTCTTCGGTGTATTTCAGCAAAATACTTAACGCCAGCCAATAACCAAACGGTAAGACCATCAACCACCAGTTTGCTTGCAAAATCAGAAAACCGGTGTTGAGCAGGAAGAAAGCTGTGTAGACAGGATGGCGCACCCAAGCGTAGATTCCAGTGGTCATCAATTGACCGGTTTTGACGCTTTCTACCATGTGCGAGCCAAACACGGCGAAACACCACACGGTTATAGCCTCCACCATCAAAACAATGCCAATCAGAATCAAAAGTTTTCGGATCCATGAGTTATCGATAGTTCCGATTCTCAGCCATCCTAAATACTTGAAAATGGTTGCGAAAATCGTGACGGCGAAAATTCCAGAAACATAAAAAGGCCCTACCCCAAGCACGGGCAAATGGGAAGGGGACGTCTTGCTCACAAATACATTTTTGCATACCTCAATCCGGCAAATGAATTCGCAACAGCGAGGGGCAAGCCGCACCGGGACATAGGACTCTTTGCCCACCCAATTTCCGCTGCGATGCCAGAAAGCATTTCCTGCGTTTCGCTAGTTTTAGCACTGCGTTTTGACAGAAAGGCCTGGTGAAACCGGTACGAAGTCAGTGTAATAATCGAAACTCACTAAATTGACGACTAGAAATCAAATAAATTGACGACTGGTTTTATGATAAAATGACGACTGGAATCCAAATAAATTGACTACTCGAACTGCGTTAAATTGACGACTAGCATCTCATGAACAGGAAAAACATGACTGAATCCGACCCCACAACTCCCACGCCATATCAGGCGCGTTTGGCCGACCAAGACCTCAAAGCCGCGCTGCAACGGGCTGGCGGAGTGTTGATTACCGGACCGAAGGCCTGCGGGAAAACCGAAACCGCGCGGCAAATCGCGCAAAGTACCCTCCAGGCGGATATCGACCCAGAGCTGGCCAAGCAACTCGAAATCCTGCCTGAACAGGCACTCAAAGGAGCAACGCCCCGACTGATAGACGAGTGGCAGATCCACCCTATCTTGTGGGATTTAGCCAGGCACGAGATTGACCGGCGTCGCGAACCCGGACAGTTCATCCTCACGGGCTCAACCGCGCCCGGAGCGGGTGCCGCCAAGCATTCCGGAGCTGGGCGTTTCGCACGCCTGACGATGGGAACCATGACCTTCTTAGAGACCGGACATAGCGATGGCACGGCTTCCCTCTTCGAGCTGGTGAAACTGCCGGCCGGAGAAAAAATTGAGCCACGCCCCAGCAAACTCGAGGTTGGGGATATAGCCTCGCGCCTCGCTTTCGGGGGCTGGCCTGGGAATCTGGGACTGACCGCCAAGCAAGCTGCCGCCAACAATCGCGACTATCTGGAAACTATCGCAGCTGTGGACATTCGGGTGCCCGATTCGACTTATCGTGACCCGCAACGTGTAAAGAGACTACTGTCCGCCCTGGCACGCGGCGTGGGAACCGAGATAACCACCACTACCCTGGCACGCGACACCGAACTGTCTCGCGACACGGTGCGCGAATACCTCGATTCCTTGGAGCGCATCTTTGCGATGCAAAACCAAGCGGCATGGCGACCCCACCTGCGGTCGCGTGTCCCCCTGCGGGAAACCCCGAAACGACATCTGGCTGACCCATCTCTGGCCGTGGCCGCGCTGCACGCCGACGCAGATGTTTTGTTGAGGGATTTAGAGTTCTTCGGACAGCTTTTCGAGTCTCAGGTAGTGCATGATTTACAGTTCATGAGTCGCCAAGAAATCTATCACGGACGCGGTGCGGATGGTCTGGAAGTCGACGCGGTGCTGGAGATAGCAGGCCGCACCGTTTTAGTCGAGGTGAAACTCGGTTCTAGCGATACCACCATCGAGACCGCCGCCACTCATTTAAAGAAATTCAACGAACGATACGTCGCCGGCGCAGATAACCCGCCAGTTTTGCTGGTCGTCACCGCAGGGAAACTTAGCTACACACGTGACGACGGGGTGCACGTCGTCACGTGCGGAAACCTCGGAGCCTAGAGTGCTCACGCAATAGAAACTGTGGCTGATACCGCGCCGGCTTGAATTGCAACAAACTTTACAGCACGTAAAAACGATCAAACAGGGTTTGGAGCTTTTCCACGACTCGTTGGCGCAAGCTGGCGCGGTCTTCGGCAGCTGCACCGAACAGAGACACGTTTGGCAACGCCGTGGACCCATCCCCGCAGGTGCAAGAACCACAAAACCGCCCCGGCTCATAGCCAAGACGGTTTAGATATGTGTTGAGGCGGTAAGCCTGCCCGTGCTACTGCGTAGCCTGGTGGGCTGGCCCCGCCTCAACACTTTTATGATAACAGATTGTAGCGCGTACGGCTCATCCCCGCAGGCGCGGGGACCACCTGTGCCGCGGGGCGAAAAATCCCCTGATAGAATTATCACCAGGATTTTAGCCGGGTGGCTCATGAAATATAAAACCCCTCGTGGGGAATACATGAGGCGGATTTTCTATCATCCGATTTAGACCGCCCGGCGCAAAGACTCATCCCCGCAGGTGCGGAGACTACCTAGCTGTTGATAACGCGGTGGCGATTACACTCCAACAACACGCGCCAACCCCAAGTCCCTAGCAATCTGCGCTTTCAGAACACCTGGCCGCGCCAAAGACCGAATAGCCTCCCAATCATACATCGTAATAACACTCCTAATCTGACAGAAGTACTCAATTTTCAAATGCCATGAATGTCTAAATTTCAGTTGCCACTAACACTCGCGATTGAGACGGGAATGTATCAGTGGAAGGAGTATATGGTCAATATCAGCTCTAAACTGAGCATCCGAGAGATATTTGATTGCGAAATCCCGGTTTTGGTTCATACGATCCAACACGATGTCCTGAATGCGCTCACCGTAGACGATAGAGAACATATCTAATGAGTTATGAGCGCGGGCTTTGACTTCAGCGTCTTCGACCATATCTTCGGTTAACTGTTCAATCACCTTGTCCATGTGCGTGAACTCAGTACCCCAACGATCGTTGAGCTTGGAGATGATATTCGACAGATTGTCTTTCTCGTCCTCACCGGCGCCACTCGTATCGGGGTTGTTCGATAACTGGCCTTCCTCGTCTGCCAGCTCAATAGAACCTTCGTATACCTGCTGGAGGCGGTAGTACTGCAGGCTGACTTCGTCTTCGACATGCGGGGCGGGATCTCCTTCGATGTGAAGTTTGCGTACCAATAGCTTCGCGTAGGAGGCGAAACGATGCAGCTTTACATCGTCGTATCTGATGATGTGAGTGAGGAAATCGTAGTTGCGGTTAAACTTATTCATACGTGCGCGAACATCGATCTTGTCCTCTTCATCAAGCTGGTTGAATCTAGCGACAGCCGGGTCGAGGTATGCGTTGAGACGGCTGAAATCTAGGTTCGTCTGCTTCTTCGATTCGGTAAAGAAAACCTTGGTGAAGCCTTCGATTTCTTTATCAGTCCACAGGTGGTAATCGGTGAGTAAATGGTAGAGTTCGTAGACAATGTTCGGGTCGGTCTCTTCAGCGATACCGGTAGAAATGTAGTAGTCCTGGAAGGCTTTCTGCATATCCTCGGCGCTGTTAACGAAATCAAGCACGAACGTATCGGTTTTTCCAGGATACATGCGGTTTATTCTCGACAGCGTCTGCACTGCTTTAACCCCGTGTAGTTTCTTGTCCACGTACATCGTGTGTAAGAGTGGCTGGTCAAAGCCGGTCTGGTATTTCTCGGCTACCAGCAGCAACTGGTACTCGCCGGTTGCGAATTTTTCAGGTAGCTCGCTTTCGGGGATCTGGTTGAGCTCTTCTTCGGTATATTCTTGGCCTTTGTCTTCTACTGAACCAGAAAACGCTACTAGCACACCCAAATCGTGGTAGTCCATCTTTTTGATGTAGTCCCGGAATGCGAAGTAGTAGCGAACTGCGTGCAGGCGCGACCCTGTGACCAACATGGCTTTCGCCTTGCCGCCGATCTTGTGGGCGACGTTTGCCCGGAAATGCTCAATAATGATCTCGGCTTTTTGCCGCAGGTTATACGGGTGCAGACTTAAATATTTACCTAGCGCTTTATTGGCCTGTTTGGTTGAGTACTCAGGATCCTCAGATGTCTTTTTCCCGATCTTGTAATAGGTCTTGTAAGTCGTGTAGTTCTTCAAAACATCTAGGATGAAGCCCTCTTCGATGGCCTGACGCATCGAATACACGTGGAACGGCCTAGGGGTCCCGTCAGGCACAGGAGTGCCGAAAATTTCCAAAGTTTTCTGTTTCGGCGTGGCTGTGAAAGCGAAGAAAGTTAGGTTCTTTTGCCTGCCTTGCACACGCAGTTCCTCTGCGATTTGCTCGTCAATCTCGAGTTGTTCTTCCTCAACACGAGCCTCGGCAGCCGCGTAGCGTTCCAGCAGCTCTTCTTCAGATTCTTTACCAGCAGTAACTGTATCGGCTAGGACCTGTTTCAGCTTTTCGGAAGCCTCACCGGTCTGGGAGGAGTGTGCCTCGTCTACAATCACTGCAAACCGTTTACCTGCGGTCGCTACCTTGCCGACATCGACAAACGGGAACTTTTGCAAGGTGGAAATAATGATCTTTGCCCCATCTGCCAGCGCCTCGGTTAATTGGCGGGCATTTTTATCAACTTTTACCACCACGCCAGCGGTATGATCCATCGCGTAAATAGTGTCTTGGAGCTGTTTATCGAGTACACGCCGGTCAGTGATTACAATGATTGAATCAAAAACTGCGCGCTGCTGCTCGTCGTGCAGATTCGACAGATGATGGGCAAGCCACGCTATCGTGTTTGACTTACCAGATCCTGCCGAGTGCTGCACCAAATAGTTACGACCAGCCCCATTTTCTTTGGCATCGGCAACTAATGCACGAACCGCATCTAACTGGTGGTAACGCGGAAAGATCAGCTTGTTTTTTCGCGAGTCTTCCTTGTCAGGAATGAACTGGACAAAACGATGCAGAATATCGAGCAGCGAATCTTTGGCCAGTACCTCTTCCCACAAATATGAAGTCCGGTATTTCCCAGCAACTGGCGGATTACCGGCACCATTGTTGTATCCCCGGTTGAACGGTAAAAACACCGTATCCATGCCCGCTAGCTTCGTAGTCATCCAGACTTCGTCAGTATCGAGGGCAAAATGCACCACCGCGCGACGATTTAAACCGAAGAGAACCTCACTGGCTGGGCGCGAACGTTTGTATTGATTGATGGCATCACGGTAGGTCTGGCCGGTCAGCTGATTCTTAAGCTCCAAAGTAACTACTGGGATACCGTTGACTAACAGCACCGTATCTACAGATTTTTCGTTCTTAGTCGAGTAACGAAGCTGGCGCACCACCGACATGCGGTTTGCCCAATATTTCTCCGCCAAAGACTCATTCAAATCAGAACCTGGAGCGAAAAACACCAGCTTGAAACGGGCACCAAGGTCTTCTACGCCTCGGCGCAAAGCCTCAACGACGCCACGCCGGTCAAGCTCACGCGCCACGCGCTTGCAAAACATTTCAGCCGCCTTCGCCCCGTGGATACGCTCCAACCGTTCCCACGAATCTGGCTGCGTCTCACGCACAAAATCCAGCAAATCCTGCGGATAAAGACCCAATTGCCGGTCATAGCCAGACGGGTCACGTGACTCGTACAAATCGAACTGAGAAGCGCCAAAATGGGTCAGCGAATACTCGATTTCTTCTTCAAACCTGCGCTCGGTAGTGTCCATCATTCCGTTCCTTCCACGCAAACTTTGCCAGTCACCACGTAGTTAATAACCTGCTTGCGGTATTTATCCAACAGTTCGATCTGTTTATTTATGCTAGAGATGGTCAGGTCTACCTCTGTGCTCTTTTTATTTAGGAAATTAGCAATTCCTTCTTGCTCATCAAGCGGTGGAACTAGAGCTGCAATTTTACCTATCTCCTTATAGTTAGCTGATTGACGAACACCGCCACCGAGGGAATAAAACACTTTTGCTAAATCGTAGAAGCGAAGGAGCCATGCAAGATAATCTGGGCTGATTGAACTGCGAGTCTTCAATCCAATGTAAGCCCCCGTAATGATCCCTTTTTCCTTCGATATGGCGCTACGCAAACTGCGTTTATCGTTTTGAAGATCAGTCATTCGTAGAACTATGTAGCCGTTTTCCAGAACTTGATATGCATCAAACGAAGCGGGAAGAAGTCCAAAGGCGATATCGATGTCTTTTCGAATAATCTTGCCGTAGCTAAGACTGAGAAGATTCTTTTCTGAAAGATCAGAATTCTTGACTTTATTTTCATCAGTGATGGTGGAGATAGAGGCTGTTTTCCAGTGAGAAGGAATTTTCCCAATCCAGTCAATTCCGCTGTCGCGCATCGGCACATCCGGATCTAGACCATGGGTTACCGTGTGCGCGATCAACTCACGCCGATAACGCTCCAACAACTCGACCTCACGCTGCAACTTCTCTATGAGTCCACTAAGCTTAGTGGCTTTGCAGCCAATAAGACTAGAGATTTTTTGTTGTTCATCTACTGGTGGAATAGGAATTGCTGATTCGAGAAGGAACTTTGGGCTGATCCTGGGCATTTTGGTACCGTACGAAGCTGTGTCTAAATAGGAAATGAAAGCTTCGCTTTTTAGAATCCAATTCAGATACTCTGCTATCACCCCCACTGGATTCAAAATAATCAACTCAGTTGTGCAACGAAGTGGCCTACACACGACTAGCCCCTTAGCTAGATATACGCGCAGCTTGCTAAAGACCACATCGCCTGGGAGAGCCAAATTACCATTCCCGGTTGATAATTTAGCCTTATCAGGATCCCACTGATCGCTCAGCCCACCGTACGAAACTAAGTCCTCGAGGCCTAAGTAGGAGTCAACGTTTGAAGATTGCTGCACGCGGAGCTGACATGCAAATTTGATCTTCCGGCTTTGCCATCCCGGCGGGAGGCTACCGAACCAATTGAGCTTTCGTGACGAAATATCAGTCATCATTTCACCTGCTCGCTGAACAGTTTGGCAATATCAGCCTGAATGCTTGCTGCTAGGTTCTGGATCTCTGCCAGTGTTTCTGTCGGGTCTCCGAGTTCTTCGTATTTATAGAAGTAGCGGGTGAAGGGTATTTCGTAGCCAATCTTGGTCTTGGAGTGATCTATCCAGGCGTCAGGAGCGTAGGGGATGACTTCGCGCTGGAAGTAAGCCTCGATGTCCTCGTGAAAGGGAATCTGTTCCGTGTCGCGCAGGTCAGCATCTGGCTCAGGACTTCCCTTCGTATCTGTGCAAATATCAGCTTCGGGGTTCTTGATGCCTAACTCGGTGACGATCTTGCGCAGAGCTGTAATACTGATTTTCTGGTCGCGTTCTTTAATACCCTCGCGAAGAGCGTCAGCAAACTCATCGCGATTTAGGTATACGCGCTCAGGGTCGAATGATTTTAAAGCTGCGATGATTTCGTCCTGCAGCTTCTTTCCTGCCTGGATCTGCTCAGTGCGCGCTGGTTCAGAACGTTTTTTCGAGGTCGACAAATTGGCGAACGCCTTAGCTTCTTTAAGTGCTTCTATCGAGGCTGGCGTTATCTGGAAACTGAGCCGCAGGGGCCGTTCGACCGTAATCTCGTGGTATCTGAAATCTTCGCTATCAAAAATCTTTGAATACTCAGATTCGGTAAATTCGCCGTAGATACGGGTGATATCGGCAATGTTGTTTTCGTTAAGTTCTTTGCGTTTATTGCCAAGGGGCTTGCGCATGCGCCGGAAGAAGCTAGTCGCATCGATCAACTGGACTTTGCCCTTGCGCTTACGTTCTTTCCTATTCGATAGAACCCAAACGTACGTGAGAAGTTCGGTGTTGTAGAACATCTGGTCTGGCAGGGCAATGATGGCTTCCAGCCAATCGTTTTCAAAGATCCAGCGGCGGATTTCGGATTCTCCCTGTCCGGCGGCTCCGGTGAAAAGCGGGGATCCGTTAAAGACAATCCCGATGCGGGTGCCCGGCGCGTTGACAGGGTCTTTCGCATCGTAAGGTTTCATTTTGTTGATCATGTGCTGCAAGAACAAGAACGAACCATCGGAAACCCGTGGCGTGCCCGCACCGAAGCGACCGTCAAAGCCCTGGCGTTCAGCTTCCTCGAGAATCAGATCTTTATACTTCGTCCAATTGACTCCGAATGGGGGATTGCACAGCATGTAATCGAAGTTCATGCCAGCGGTTTTATCATCGGTCAGCGAGTTACCAAAGTAGATGCGTTCTTGCTGCTCACCTTTAATCATGATGTCTGATTTCGCGACCGCGAAGGTTTGGGGGTTGAGCTCTTGTCCGTAAACCTCTAGCCGAGCGGTCTCGTTCATTTCGCGAACATGCTCGGCAGCAACAGAGAGCATGCCGCCAGTGCCAACTCCAGGATCATAGAGGGAAGCCATTGCCCCGTTAGTGCACAGACGCTCCATATCTTCTTCCGGGCTGAACAAAATGTTGACCATTAGCTTGATAACCTCACGGGGAGTGAAGTGTTCACCAGCGGTCTCATTGGAAAGTTCGGAAAAACGCCGGATAAGTTCTTCGAAAATGTATCCCATCTCATCGTTACTGACCACATTGGGATGAAGGTTCACTTTGACGGAAGTGAATTCACTAAGCACGTGATAGAGCAAACCAGCCTTATCAAGTCGCTCAATCACGTTGTAGAAGTTGTAGGCTTCCATCACCTGCCGGGCTGCCGGGGAAAACGACTCGACATAGTACGCAAGATTCCTCTCGAGGTTGTCGGGGTCATTAAGTAAAGTCTTGAGCGTGAATTTAGATGTATTCCAGAACGGGTATCCGGTAGCTTTCTGGAACTGCAGCGCCTTCACCTCAAGTGGCACAGAGGTGGCTTTAATATCCAGTACTGCCTGCTTCGTGTCAACAAGAACCGAGTCAAGACGAGTGAGCACTGTGAAAGGTAAAACAACGTCACCGTATTCGTGCTCCTTGTAGTCTCCACGTAAAATCTCCGCGATATTCCAGATCAACGACACGTGACTCGCTAGTTTTTCAGTGCTCACTTGGATCAATTCCTTCATTCATCAGTCGTTCGTAGCGGTCATGTGAGATCAGCACAGCGATTGGCTTGCCGTAACGCAAAATATAGGCAGGCTCATCCTTTTCTGCGGTTTCCTTAATCAGCCTGGATGCCTGACCTCGTGAGAGGTCGCCAATGTTGATGTGACGCATTGGCGGTTTGCGTCGTTTGGCTGCCATAGCTCTCCCTCTAACTCGAACGTGTTGTCTTAAGTTTCCCACAAATAAGTCTCAAACACATGCAAAAACATAGGTTAATTTACATTTATATTAATTAGTTAAATTACATGTAAAAATCTGTGTAAATGAACTAAATACTGAGCAGGTCGCCCTTTCTGCTTGTGGTCGGAAATCCCCTCGGCTGAAACCCGCTAGAGCAAGGCTTATCTCCGAAACGTGCCGGATTGGATGCTAACCCCTAGACGATGTTGTCTGCCTCAGCCGGAGTGAAGCCTGTACCTGGTATCAAGTCCAGCACGATGGGTTGCGTGTGCTTGCCGTTAGGAACGTCCGCTGCGAAACACCATCTATAGTTTCAGATTCTTGCCACCAAAAGCTTCATCCATCAACTATGCGCCCGACTGTTCCGAACCCAAGAGACTGCAAACGGCCTGGATTACCCCTTCACGGAGCCGGCCATCATGCCGCCGACGAAGTACTTACCCAGCGCGATGTAAACCAGGAGCGTTGGGACGGAGGCAATCAAGGCGCCCGCCATGGAACCGCCGTAGTCAGCCATAATCGAGCCGTGCGCCAGCTCGTTCAGGGACAGGGTCACCGGGCCGCGCTGGGAACCGCCGCCAAAGAACAGGGCAAACAGGAAGTCGTTCCACGCGGAAGTAAACTGCCAAATCAGCACCACCACGAAAGACGGAATGGAAATCGGCAGCACCACGTTAAAGTACGTGCGCAGCATTCCCGCCCCATCGATACGCGCGGCCTCGATGAGGTCTCGCGGCACGCTCTCGTAATAGTTACGGAAAATCAGGGTCGTAATCGGAATGCCATAAATGATGTGCATCAAAATCAGGGTGTGAATCCCGAAACCAATCTGGGACGCCACCACCATGCGCATCATCGGAATCATGACGGCCTGGTAAGGAATGAACATACCGAACAGAATCAGGGTGAACACCACGTTCGCTCCGGGGAACCGCCAGCGGGACAGGACGAAACCGTTAGCGGAGCCGAGCATGGCTGAAATAATCGAGGCCGGAATGACCATCATCAGCGAGCGCAGCAGCCCGCCCTGCAGGTGTTCCCAGGCTCGAGCCCAGTTGTCGGTGTTCCATTCAGCAGGCAGATACCAAGTCCGGGACGGGTCGGCCTCCCCCGCGCCTTTGAAAGACGTAATCAACAGCACGTAGACCGGCATGAGGACCATAGCGAGGAAGAATATCAGGAGCACGTAGCGAATGACTTTGCCGACGCTGACCCCGCCCCGTTTCTTTCCTACCGAACCGTTGGAGTTGACCTTTTTTGTCGTAATCGCGGCCGCACCCGCGTCGATTGTAGCAGCGGAACTCATCGGTTGGCCTCCTTCGCGTCGTGAATCAAGTAGGGCACCACCAGCAGCGCCACAATCACCAACAGGACCGTGCCGACCGCGGCCGCGTTCGAGTAATCCGAAACCGTCATGAAGTTATACATATCGATGGCCGGAACCTTGGTCTGATAGAAAGTCTGATCCGCGACAGCCATAATCAAGTCAAAGGACTTCAGCGACATATGCCCGATGATGATGACCGCGCTGAGCGCTACGGGAGCGAGCTGCGGAAAGATAATGTATCGGTACAGCTGCCATTCGTTAGCGCCGTCCACACGCCCGGCCTCCCGCAAGTCGTCAGGCACCCCGCGGAATCCCGCCAGGAACAGGGCCATGACGTAGCCCGAAAGCTGCCACACGGCGGGAATCCCCACCGCCAGCACCCCGAAAGTGGGGTTGGCAATCCAGTCGTTTTGCAGTCCGCCCAGGCCCACCATCTGGAGCAACCGGTTCAAACCGGATGCGTTTTCATCTTGAGCGGAGTTCAGCATCCAGCGCCACACCACACCGGAGGCGATGAACGATACCGCCATCGGGAACAGGAAAACGGAACGGAAAATCCCTTCGCCTTTAATGGGCTTATCCAACAGCCACGCCCAAAGGAACCCAAAGAATAGCGTGCCTAACAGGAACATTACCGTGAACATCAACAGGTTAATCAAGGAATGTTGGAAATCCTTGTCCGCAAATAACGCCGCGAAGTTTGCAAACCCCACAAAGTTAACCGGTTGCACCCCCGAAACTTGCGGCGCGGAGTGGTTGTCTTGCAGGGACGTTACCAAGTTAGACCCCAGCAAACCGTACACAAAAATAGCCACGAGGATTATAGATGGCGACACCAGTAGCAGTCCGGGTCCCCACTGCTTAATCCCGTTCGAGCTGCGTGCTCGTTTGCGCTTCATCGGCGCCCTAGCCTTTTCAGGTGCTTTGACGGCGGCGTTGCCTGACATTTTGTCCCCTAAATTATGGTCGATGTGGTTGAGATTGTTGGGGTTCGCATCGGTGTGCACCAGGTTCTCCGCTCACCTCTGCCGACTGCACAAGGTCGGTTGATGCGCCCCAGTTCAGCCTTACGCCGGCGGGTTTTTGCCATTTTGAAAAACCCGCCGGCGTAAAAACTTGCCTGTTTGAGGGCTACTTCGCAGCAGCCGCTGCAGCCAGCTCACTTTGGAGAGCCGCAACGTCCTTGCTGGAGTTGAACTTGCCCAGAGCGCTCTTCATCTTTTCGGTGGCTGCCAAAGGCAGAGCCGCACCGTGAGCGATAGAAGAAACGATGGTGTCCTTGCCGAAGGATTCCATTGCGGAACGCTGGTAATCCGAGAACTTCGACAGTTCATCGGCGGTCAGGTCGGAACGAGCCGGAATAGAGCCCTTAGCCACGTTGAAAGCAATCTGACCTTCCTTGGAGGAAATGGTGTTCAACCAAGCCTTCGTGCCATCGGGGTGCTTCGCGCCCACCGGCAGGGTGAAAGAGTCAGCCAGGAAGTCGAACACGCCTTCGTTGCCCGGAACCGGGAAGGTCACGTAGTCCTTATCCCATTTCATCTTGGCGTTCTCCCAAGCCGGAGGCGCCCAGTCGCCCATCACGTTGTAGGCAGACTTGCCTTCGATGACCGGCTTCATGGCAGGTTCCCAGTCCTCAGAGAGCAAGGACGGATCGGCGTAGGTCAAAATCTTGGCGTAGTCATCCAAAGCAGCCTTGACTTCCGGACCGCTCCAATCAGTCTTGCCATTCATCAAGCCGTTGTAGGCATCGGTGCCTAAGTCGGAAATCAGGACGGTTTCCAGCAATTCCAGCTGGGTCCAGGTGGCGCCGACCGTAATCGGGTACTGCACACCGGCAGCCTTGAGTTTCTCCATGTCAGCAATCCAGCCCTTGATATCTTTCGGCGGAGCCTTGGGATCCAAACCGGCCTTTTGCATGACCTCAACATTGGCCCACACTACGTTAGCGCGGTGAATGTTAGAGGGGACGGAGTAAATCTTGCCATCCACGGTCAGGAGGTCAACCAAGTCAGCCGGGAAAGCATCGCGCAGCTTGAACTCGTCGTACAGGCCAGAAACGTCTTCCAGGTATCCCGCGGCAATATCCGAGGAAAGCTCGGCGCCAGCGTGAGCCTGATAGGTGTCTGGCGGGTTCTTTGCCGCCAAGTCAGCCGCCAACTTCTGCTTTGCGTTGGTGCCGCCACCACCGGATTCGGACTGCTTAATCAGTTCCACATCAGGGTGCTGTTCCGCAAAGACCTTCTTTAAGGCGTCAAAACCCTGTTTCTCAGAGCCTTGCTCCCACCAGGTCACCACACCCACTTGAGAGGCACTGCCAGCGGCGTCGCCACCGTCTTTTCCGGCATCAGAAGCCGAAGAGCAGGCTGTCATAGTTAGGCCGAGGGCCAGAGCGCCCGCAGCCGCAATGAGCTTTCGCATTGAAACTCCAATCAGTTAACTTCATTGTCGTTGCTCCCTGCAGGCATCTTTACCCGTCAGGGACAAGTAACATTCTCTCATATATTCCGTCAGGTCTTGATGAAAAATGACTGCAACATTACGTTTTTACCTTCAGGACCCAACATGACTAGGGTATTTTGTAAATATTTTGTCAATCCTATGTTTTCCCCGCAGTCTGCGTTGCGTCAGCAGCCCGCACCGTCCTAAAGCAACAGGGTGCCCCACGCCACCCCCAGCATCAGGAGCAGCGGATAGACTGCGTAACAAAACCACCGGGTATTGGCGTTGAGGTACCCCAAGGTTTCGTTGCGATAGTGCAGAAAAGCCACTCCGATAGCCGGGGTCACCAAGCTGACGGCACCCAGCAAACCGGCTGTCATCATCATGGTGTTTTCCCGCAGCCTCAGCAGATAAAAAATCAGCGTGAAACCGATCAGCAAACACCCGATGTTGATGACACCTTGACGGGTTCCCAAGTGCAGCAGCAGCGCCCAAAGTATCCCGGCAACGGACAGCACCACCCCGCCCAGCCACGCTTGTGCGCCCGACCACCTGTTGCGAACATAGTCGATGAGAATCAACACCAGCAACGCCAAGGCGAGGCCAAACACCGGATTTTGCGAAGCCCAGTCCACGGGCCGGCGGAAAGTCACCAAATCGTAAGGAACTTCGCAGACCAGCGCCAAAATGACCAGGCGCAGCAGGTAGTGCCATCGGTTAGCGGTCCAGGAAAACCCCTCCGCGAGGAGCCACGCATAAATCGGCACCGCACACCAGGAAACGACTTCGCTGAGCACCGCCGCGGTGAGCGCACCAAAGTTATTCTTTAAGTCCGTTCCGAAAAAATACGGAACTACCGTGGTGGACGCCACCTGGAGGGACAGGAAAATCCCGGCGATGACCTTGAGGCGAAGATTGCTCAGACCACGCATTCGCCCCGGTCCGGTTTCAGGCACACTGTTGGTAGACGATGCCATCTAGCCCTTCACCGAACCGGACATGGACTCCTGGTAGAAGCGCTGCATGACGATGAACAGAATGGCAATCGGTACCGAAACCAACACTGCCCCCGCCGCGAAACGCGCGAACCAGGTGTGGATGTATTCCTTTTCCAGCATCAGCCACAAGCCCAACGCCACGGTGTAGTCCGACTGGGTACGGGCGATAACTTTCGCCATCACGAAGTCCAGCCACGGCCCCAAGAAACTCACGATAGCCTGGTAAACAATCATGGGTTTACAGATGGGCAGAATGATCTTCCAAAACACCTGAGAACGGGTGCAGCCGTCCAGAATCGCCGCCTCGTCCAAAGAGTTCGGGATGGTATCCATGTAGCCTTTCATGACATAGAAACCCGCGCCGGAACCGGCGGAATACACCAGAATCAAAGCGAGAATCGTCATGCCGCCACCGGTCAGGCCCACCGCCTTTAAGATGAAGTAAATCGCGGAGACAGCCATGATGCTGGGGAACATACCCAAGATCAACACCACGCTCATGAAAGTGCGGCGCAAACGGAACCGCATCCGGCTCATGACGTAAGCCACCATCAGCACGAAGAACACGGAAATCACGCAGGTAAAGCAGGCGATGATAAAGGTGTTCAAGTACATTCGGGGGAAGTCCATGACGGAACGATCCGTGAAAATCTTAATGTAGTTATTCAGCGAAAACTCGCGGGGAAAGAACGTCTTGGTGTAAGGGGCAGGATCCTTGTTGAAGGATTCGGCAACGACCCACACAATCGGCAGCAGCCAGATGACCGCCATGATGGCTAGGAACGCGTGGACCACGATGTCCCCGACCATGCGGCGCTTGCTGAGACTGCCCATGAGGGACGTTTTGGAATCGGCACGAGGAGTGGCCTCAACTGTTGTGTTGGGAGCGGATGTGTTCATCGGAAGGCCTCCTCATTCTTGAAGGAACCGGATCTCCGGTAGGTAATGAGCGACACCACCGCCAGCACGATGAAGGTCATGATACCGATGACCGCACCGAGGTTGTAGTCGTTTTTGTCTACCGTGAGTTTGTACAGCCAGGTAATCAAAAGGTCAGTCTTGCCGGCGGAATCTCCCACCGGTACGGGCGCGCCGCGGGACAGCAGGTAGATAACGTTGAAGTTATTGACGTTGCCCGTGAAAGTCGTAATCAGATAGGGAGTGAGCACGAAGATGATGTAGGGCATGGTGATGTTGCGGAAAATCACCCAAGAGTTAGCCCCGTCAATCTTGGCTGCTTCGTACTGGTCGGCAGGAATGTTTTGTAAAATGCCCGTAACCTGCATAATCGTGAAAGGAATACCGACCCAGAGATTCACCACGATGACGGTGACGCGAGCCCAAGTGGCATCCGTAAAGAAGGGCAAGGCTTGGTTAATCCATCCCCAGTCCATCAGCAACCGGTTGATAGCGCCTTGCGGCTGCAGCATTAGGTTGATGACCAGTAGGGACACGAACTGCGGCACCGCGATAGACATTGAGAAGCACGCCCGCCAAAAATTCTTAAAGCGGGTGGTTTTCCGGTTGATGAGCATGGCCATGAACATGCCCAAGAAAAAGTTGAGGAAGGTCGCAAAGATAGCCCACACCAGGGTCCATATCAGCACGGAACTAAAGATTCGCAGGTTCACATCCCCGGAGGAATTGGCAAAAATCGCCGCAAAATTTTTCAACCCTACCCAGTCGAAAAGTACCAGGTGTTTGTGGTCATAGCTGGTGAAAGCCATGGAAATCATGAATAGCAGCGGCAGTACGGTAAAGGTGAGGATGCCTAGAGTCGGCAGGAACAAAAAGCCGATATGGGATCGCTTGTCCAGCAAATCCGCAATGTCCTCGCGTATCGAAGGAGCTCTACCGTGTTTCGCGGTCAGCACCTGGGCCTTGTAGGCCGAACGCACCGAAAGATTCCACAAACCGATGAACGCCAGAATGATGAGTATCGTGGCCACACCGTAGAGCAGGATGATGACCGAGTTGTCCCCGGCAGTGTACTCCCAATAGCCGTCGACCAGCACCTTGCCTCGCTGTTGGTCACCAAGTCCGGGAAGTTTCGCGAGGAAACCCAAACCGTTGGTGAACAGGAAGGCAAAGAACGCTATCTCTAAAAGTAGGAAGAGCGCCCCTTTTACTATTTGGCGGTGCGTCAGGTTGCCCAGTCCGAAGATTACGGCGGACGCTTTGGTAATGGCGTCGCCTTCCCGGAAAGCAGCTTTGAGGCTATAGGGCGAGGGTGAGACGTAGTCTTTCCCGAGTTTCTTACGTAGCCTCGCCTCGCGTTTTGACGTTTGCGTTGCGTCCATTCAGGTTTCCTTCTCAGTGAAAAGGCCGCCGGTAAAACCCGCGGTCGGGCTGCGGGGCCGCTGGGGGGATTGCCACTCACCAGCGGCCCGACAGCTTCGAGATGTAGTTATCTAGCCAACCATCTTGGCCAGTTGCTCAGACCATTTCTGGGTTTGAGCTTCGGCGGTGGCCTCCGTGATTTCCTTGTTCAAAATGCCCTTGCCGAAAGCCTCGGCCGGATCCCACCAGGAACCCATCGCGGAGATTGTCGGCTGCAGGATGGAAGCCCCAGAGATGACTTCCAGCTGAGCCTTGGCGGCGAAGTCGTCGTCCGTAACGGAGTCGACCAGGGACTTGTCGGTCGGGACAATGCCGCGCATCTCGTAGTGAGCCTTTTGGGCTTCGGTGGAGCCCAGGAACGCCGCAAACTGAGCGGCAGCCTTGGCGTTCTTGGCGTGCGGGTTGTAAGCCACGGCCTTGGAACCGGCGAAAGCCTCCATCTGAACGTCTTTGCCGTCCAGCTTGTAGGTCGGCAGCTTGGCGGCGGCGTATCCATCGCCCAGGGCTTCCTTAACGTTGGCGGCATCCCAAGTCCCGGAGAACAGCACATCGGTGTCACCGGCCTTCAGCGCGCCCAGGCCGGAGCCTTCCGCGTCATCCATAAAGTTCGGGTTATTGGCTAAGCCGACCAGGTACTTCGTTACCGCGGTAGCGGCAGCATCGCCATCGGCAAAAGTGATGCCCTTCGTAGCATCGTTGCCTTTGTCACCAAAGAACGTCAGGCCTGCGCCCTTGGTGTAGAAGGATTGAATGTACCAGGAGTTGTCGAGCGGGAAAGACACCTTGCCTTTAGCGAGCATCGCGTCTAAAGACTTCGCGTCATCAGCCGAGAACTTCTTTGAGTTGTAGTACATGAACCAGGTGTTAGATGTAAAGGGAACACCGTAAATCTTGCCATCGGTACCGGTGACCGAGTCCACCATGGACGGTTCGTTCTGTTCCTTGACCTGCTTGGCTTCGTTCTCGCCCAGCTCGCCGATAGCCTCGGCATCGAGCAAGCCGCCCAGCTGGTCGTTGGCAAACATGTAAACATCAGCGGCAGCGGCCGGATCGGTCTCTACCTTAGTCTTGGCGTCGCCCTCAGAGACCACGTCGTTCTTCCAGGTAATCTTGTATTCGGGATGAGCCTTCGCGAAGGATTCCTCCATCTTAGCCAGCCAGCTGTTACCGTCCGCTTGGTCCTCTTGAGGAGCCCACACAGACAGCGACACATCCTCGGACTGTCCGCCGGCGCTATTCCCGCCAGCGCCACCGCAGGCGCTCATGGACAGGGCCACCGCCGAGGCGGCTATCAGACCAAAGGCTTTCTTAAACGTCATGGACATTAATTTTCCTTTCGACAGGCGAGGAGGATTTCTCCCCAGCTCAGGAAGTTCCGCAAAGCGGCGGAAAAACCGACCGTTTTGTCGGAACAAACATTAATTTTAGATGCTAGCATTTTCTTTCTTGCAGGGAAGGGGGATTAAAGTCCTAAATTTTGTAGCCCATTGCCCTGTCACAAAGCGAGAGGGCTCACAAGGCGTTTACACCGGTTTTTCCGTGACGGATTCGGGGGCAAACACCCCCGAGCCTTCTGTAAGATGTTCTGAGGTCCTTGCGACCTCTCGATAGCGAACCTCTGAGAAAGGATCACTGTGAACGCCCCATACCCCCGTCCAAAGTGGCTGAATAACGCGGTTTTCTATGAAATTTATCCCCAGAGTTTTCAGGACTCCAACGGGGACGGCATCGGGGACATTCCGGGCATTATTTCCCGGCTGGACTATCTCAAAGAGTTGGGGGTCGATGCGCTGTGGCTCAATCCCCTGTTTGATTCGCCTTTCAAGGACGCGGGATACGACGTACGCGACTACAAGTTAGTGGCCCCTCGCTACGGCACCAACGAGGACTTGGTAAAACTGTTTGACCAGGCACATGCCCTGGGAATTCACGTGCTGTTGGACCTGGTGCCCGGCCACACTTCTGAAGAACACGCCTGGTTCCAGTCCAGCTCACGCCCCGAACCGAACGAGTTTTCGGACCGCTACGTGTGGACCGACTCTTGGATTGCCGGGGGCGACGGCTACCCCTTTATTGGCGGGGAAACGGAACGCGACGGAACCTATATCCTCAACTTCTTCAAATGCCAGCCGGCCTTGAACTACGGTTGGGCCCACCCGAAATATCCCTGGCAAGACCCAGCTTTAGGTACCTCTGCCCGGAAAACCTGTGACGCGATGGTCGATGTCATGCGCTTTTGGCTCTCTGCCGGTGCCGACGGATTCCGGGTAGACATGGCAAACTCCCTGGTGAAACACGATGATGAAGGCAAGCCGTACACCATCAAGACCTGGCATTATATGTTTGACCAGATTCGTCCCGAGTTCCCCGAAGCCGCGTTTGTAGCCGAGTGGGGCGTCCCCAGCGAGTCGGTACAAGCCGGGTTTGACATGGACTTTTACCTGGATTGGCGGTGGGACAATCACCCGAACGGCTACAACATCTTGCTGCGCAACACGAACACCCCGTATGTGCGGGAAAACGACCTGAGCTACTTCAACGCGGACACCCCCACCAGCATCTGCGGATTCCTGGAGCAATACGAGCCGCAACTGCGCGCCGCTGAGAAAGCCGGAGCCTTTTTCAGTCTCATCACCTGCAATCACGATACTTGGCGGGTGGCGCCCCGGCTGACCGAACGCGAACTCAGTTTGGCGTGGGCGACGATACTGACCCTGCCCGGAGTACCGTTTATCTATTACGGAGATGAGATTGGCCTGCGTCACCAGCTGTTGCCCACCAAGGAGGGTGGTTACGTGCGTACCGGTGCCCGCACCCCGATGCAGTGGGATTGCACTGATAACCTGGGATTTTCCACGGCTGCGGCAGCGGATCTCTATCTGCCGGTCGATACCAGCGCGGACGCTCCCACCGTGGCGGCGCAGCGCGCCCAGGCAGATTCTTTGTGGCACACGGTGGCACGCGTGTTGGAATGCAAACGGGAACTCCCGGCTTTGGCGGCTGACGGCGCTTTCACGGTCCTCAGCGCCAAGCCGGAGGGGCGTTTATTCGTTTTCAAAAGGGAAAATGCCGGGCAAGACCTAATCGTGGCGGTCAATCCGGCGCGTGCTACCGCTGAATATGATTTGGCACAAGCGCGCCCGGTACGTATTAGTATCGGCTCGGCCCAGGTGGTGGGAACCACGCTACAGCTGGGACCCCAAAGTTTCGCGATTCTGTAAACGAAACCCGCAAACTAGGGTTTAAACCAGTTTGGGAGCCAGAATCTGGCTCCCAAACTGAGAAATCTTGGCGACAATTTACATAATGCCCAGGGACTTCACGGTGTCGATTTCCTCAGCAGCCTTGTCGGCGTTGAACTTAATCTTTGCCTTGGTCTTATCTGAGATTTCGAGACCTTCCACGACCTTCCATTCCTTGCCATCAGAGGTCACGGGGAAGCCGTAGGAAAGACCCTCGGGAACGCCGTACTGGCCGGTTGAGGGGATAGCGGCGGTAACCCAGTCGCCCGCGGGAGTGCCGCAAGCCCAGGAATGCATGTGGTCGATAGCCGCGGCAGCCGCTGACGCAGCGGAGGACTTACCGCGAGCCTCAATAATGGCCGCACCGCGCTTGGCCACGGTCGGAACGAAGTAATCGTCCAACCAAGCCTCATCGACCAGGCCGCACGCCGGCTTGCCGTCTACCTCGCAGAAAGAGATGTCCGGGTACTGGTCAGCAGAGTGGTTGCCCCACACAATCATCTTTTTGATGGTGGACACCGGCACGTTGAGCTTTTCAGCCAGCTGGCTCAGAGCCCGGTTGTGATCCAGGCGCATCATGGCGTTGAAACGCGAAGCGGGAACGTCCGGGGCGGAGGCCGCGGCAATGACCGCGTTGGTGTTCGCCGGGTTGCCCACCACCAAAATACGCACGTCATCAGCGGCGTTATCGTTGATGGCCTTGCCTTGCGGACCGAAAATACCGCCGTTGGCGCTAATCAAATCCGCACGTTCCATGCCCTGCTTACGCGGCATCGAACCGACCAACAGGCCAAAGTTACAGCCCGAGAACGCCACGTTCGGGTCGTCAGTAATGTCGATACCGTCCAACAGAGGGAAGGCGCAGTCATTCAGTTCCATGGCGGTGCCCTCGGCAGCTTTCAGGGCCGGGGTGATTTCCAACATTTTGATACGAACCGGCTGATCCGGGCCGAGCATTTCGCCGGAGGCGATGCGGAATACCAGCGAGTATCCGATATTGCCAGCAGCACCGGTGACGGTAACATTTACAGGACTTTTAGCCATTGATTTAACTCCTTTGTATCGTGTTAAACGCTTCCACTCTGAGCGTCAGCATTCATTACTTTAGCGCAAAAAGCCACTAGGAGGGTAAACCGAGCTCCTTGAAAAAACGCAGAATTTCACCCGCTTACTTGTGGGCGAAATAGTATTCCAGCAGTCCCCGGGTCGAAGCGTCCGTCTGCGCCAAGGCCTCGGCGTCTCCGCTGATGGCCGGCCCCAGATTGATGGCCATCGCTTTGCCCAGCTCCACGCCCCACTGGTCAAAGGAATCAATGCCCCAGATTGCGCCTTCGACCAGCGTAATCATCTCGTACAGGGCGATGAGTTCGCCCAGCACTTTCGGGGTGAGAGCCGGGGCCATGATGGAAGTCGAGGGCCGGTCGCCCGGGAAAGTCCGGTGCGAGACCAATTCTTCCGGCGTACCTTCCGCGCGCACCTCGTCGGGAGTTTTCCCAAAAGCCAGCGCCGCACTCTGGGCAAAGAAGTTACCCAGGAACAGTTCGTGCTGACGTTTCCCGGTCTCGCTGTCAGTGAGGTCCCAGGTCGGACGGGCAAACGCGATGAAGTCCACCGGAATCAGCCGAGTCCCCTGGTGAATCAGCTGGTAAAAGGCGTGCTGGCCGTTCGTGCCGGGCTCTCCCCAGAACACTTCACCGGTATCGTAGCTGACCAGAGTCCCGTCTCGGCGCACCCGTTTCCCGTTGGATTCCATCGTGAGCTGCTGCAGATAGGCGGGGAAACGGTGCAGATACTGGGAATACGGCAACACCGCGTGAGTCTGGGCGTGCAGGAAGTTGGAGTACCACACGTTGAGCAAACCCATCAGCAACGGCACGTTCGACGCCGGCGGAGTGTTGCGGAAATGCTCATCGATGGCGCGGAAACCAGCCAAGAATGCCTCGAAACCTTCCCGACCAATGGCCACCGCGAGAGACGTTCCCACCGCAGAATCCACGGAATAGCGTCCGCCCACCCAGTTCCAAAAACCGAAAGCGTTGCGGGGGTCGATGCCGAAGTCCGCGACCTTGTCCAAGGCCGTGGACACCGCCACGAAGTGCTTAGAGATAGCGTCTTTCGCGGCCGTCTCGGTGTCGTCGATGACGCCGCGTTCCTGCAGGCCATGCAGCAGCCAGGTGCGGGCGGCTTTCGCGTTGGTGATGGTTTCCAGGGTGGTGAAAGTCTTGGACGCGATGATGAACAGGGTCGTTTCCGGGTCCAGGTCGCGGGTTTTTTCCGAAATATCGGTGGGGTCAATGTTGGACACAAAACGGCATTCCAGGCCGGGCTTCACGTAAGGCCGCAACGCCTCGTAAGCCATGTAAGGCCCCAGGTCAGAACCTCCAATACCGATATTGACCACGGTCTGGATACGTTTGGAACTGACCCCAACCCAAGACCCGTCACGCACCGAGTCAGCGAAGTCGTAAATCCGCCCCAAGACCTCGTGCACATCGGCAATGACGTCCCTGCCGTCCACCATCAGCTGGGTTCCGGCGGGAGCCCGCAGCGCAGTGTGCAGCACCGCTCGGTTTTCCGTGTTGTTGATGTGTTCGCCGTTGAACATGGCCTCGCTCAAGTCGCGCACGCCGGCCTGGGTGGAAAGCTCCAAGAGTTTTTCAAACACCGCCCCGGTAATCAGGTTCTTTGACAAATCCACGTGCAAATCCGCGGCCGAGAAGGAGAGATTCTCCGCCCTGGCGGGGTCGGCTGCAAAGGCTTTGCGTAAATCCAGGTGGAAACCAGCGGCCATCGCGCTGAGGTCTTTCCATGCTGCCAGGGTGGTGGGGTCTTTCGTTTCCATTGAGTTTTCCCTTTCTGTTCAATAGTTTGCCCGGGACTGTTCCCGCGGCTGGTTGCGTTGCTGTTCTTACGGTTGGTGGTGCGTCATGTCAAGCAAGTGCGACAGTTAGGACTTCGGCCCGCTCATATCAATGACCGGTAGGGGGAAGTCTTTGATTGGCGGATTCGAACTGGCCATCACTTCGATTAAGGGCCGCAAGCCCATCCACCATTGGTTGATGGGACGGCGCTTTTCTGGATTGACTTGTTTCTCCATCTGAGAAATGTCGTGGTAGGACATCTGGCCGTTTTCCTCGCCGATATATTCGATGGCGCACTGCCCGGAATCTAGGGCAACATCAATATGACGCATTGTTTCCCACATCAGCCGTACCGCGAGGAGCCGGTCAAAGGGAGAGGGCGCCCCGCCCTGCTGCAGATACCCTACCGCGTCGATACGAACGTCAAAGCAGCCCTGAGACTCCTGTTTAAATACATTGGCCATGAATTTCATGTCATAGTGTCCCCCCGCCAGTTCGTTGCGAACCACGAGGGCGAGGCGACGGCCTTTTGCGAACGCGTCACGCATTTCGGTGGCGTGTTTACCTAACGTCTCCAAGCTAATCGTTTCTTCCTCAAGGTAAACTCGCTCCGCTCCGGCGGCGATTCCGCTCATTAGCGCCAGGTAGCCACAGTGGCGTCCCATAGTTTCGGTGATAAAACAACGTTTTGAGGCAGCAGCCGATTCTTTCATCAGGTCCATGGACCACACCGCGTTGTTCAATGCGGTGTCAGCCCCGATGGAGATTTCGGCTCCCGGGAGGTTGTTGTCGATGGACGCCGGGACAATGACCATCGGTATCTTTAGGGCCGGATAATGTTTCAGTTCCCCACTAATGGCCTGGGCGGACAGATACGCGTTATAGCCCCCAATCAGCACCAGCGCATCGATATGGTGGTTTTCAATCGAGCGACCAATCGCATAGAACTGTTCCACCGTGGGCACCGCACGTTTCGTTCCCAGCTCGGCGCCGCCCTGGAAGTCCCAGCCTTCCACGTCTTCCCAGAGCAGTTTGCGGACCTTGCCATCGATGAGCCCCTGCCAAGAACCCTCTATGCCCAAGACTTCCAAGCCGCGTTGCAGCCCGAAACGAACCGCGGCCCGAGCGGCCATATTCATGCCTGGGGCCAAGCCTCCCACGTGCATCACCGCAACCTTTTTCGCCTTACGGGGCAAAGGTTTCAGCAGCGAGGGCGGGGTGGACAAGACCCGGAAAATCTCTACCATGTCGGTAAAGGAAGTCCCCCGCGAGGCGATTGCCTGATCGTATTCTCCCGCCTTAATCAGGTCGCGAACATTCAAGGTCGCCGCCACGGTCTGGGTCAGGTCCAGCCGGGCAATCCGGTTGAAGCGTACCCCCATGACTTTGGCCGGGTCCCCCGGTTTCGCCGCCAGCACGTCCTGCACCGCGGCATACCCCAGCAGGGTGGGCATCCACCGGTCGTAAACCGAGGGGGTCCCGCCGCGCTGAATGTGCCCCAAAATGGTGACCCGGGCAGACTCGCCGGTGCGCTGTTCAATAGCCTCAGCGACATAGTTAGCGGTAATGGCCTGACCGTCCTGATCTTTCGCCCCCTCCGCCACCAGCACAATCGAGTCGCGCCGCCCGTGCTTGCGCCCTTCGCTGAGTTTCGTACACATATCGTCTTCCCAGCCGGGCGCGGGGGGGTCTTCGGGAATCAGGACGTAATCGCAACCGCCCGCCACGGCGCTCATCAGCGCTAAATAGCCGCAGTTTCGTCCCATGACTTCCACCACGAAAGTGCGCTGGTGGGAAGCGGCGGTGGACGAGAGCTGATCCAAGGCTGCCAAGATGCGATTTAAGGCGGAATCGGTGCCGATAGTCATATCTGTGCCCGCCATGTCGTTGTCGATAGACCCGACGATGCCGACAATGCACAAGGACGGGTGGGCTTTCGCCGCGGTGGCGCTGAGGCGCTTTTCTTTCACCAACTGCTCCAACAGCTTGGGCCAGTCTTGGCGCAGTTCTTCCGTTCCCCGCAGCGACCCGTCGCCGCCGATAGAAATGAGCCGGTCGATGCCGTTCTTAACCAGGTTCTCGCAGGCTTTCAGGCGCCCTTCCCAATTCCGAAACTCCGGGCAACGAGCCGTGCCGATGATGGTACCGCCCTTGGAAATTGTATTAGAAACGTCCCCCCAGGTCAGTTCATGAATATAGGAGCCGCCCTGAACCGCACCCAACCAACCTTCACGTATCGCGAACGGCTTGGCTCCCAGCACTATGGCAGAACGCACCGCGGATCGCACTGCCGCGTTCATGCCCTGGGCGTCGCCACCTGAAGTGAGAATGCCAATGCGTTTGCCCTGTTCCGACCGTGTCGTCCTCGGTTTTGCGCTAGATTTCCCAGTTTTTGCCGGCTTCGCAGGCGCGCTCATCTGTCTCTCCCCTCGATTCTGTGCCGGTCGTCCGGCCCGGTTTTATTCTCTCGAATTTTTCACCCTTTTGGGTGTTAAACGTGAACTTTCCCGTCCCTAAGCTGAAACTAACCTGTCAAGGAATTGACGAAACTAATCGAGCAAAGGAGTAATCCATGTCTACTGAAAATGTTACGCCCGCAGGGCTCGGTGCACCCCAGCCCGAAGTGAAAAAGACGCTAGCTTTTGTGGCCTTGGCACTGTGCATCGTGGCTTCCATCATCATGCTTGCCGGTCATATCATCACGGGTCAGCAGGTCGCCGCCGTGGCTGGTGGGGACATTGACCAAATGGGTCTGGACGAGTTGACCAACGCTATGGATGCCGCCGAAAAGGCCGGGAATCAGCTCCTGGTGTATGTGGGGATTGCAGGGCTGTTGAACCTGGTCGCTTTCATTCTGAGTTTGGTCGCTCTGATTAAATCCCACCCCAAGACCATGCCCTTGATTATTTTCCTGGTGGTTATCATTTTGCCAAGTATTGCCCTGGCTGTCGGCAGAGCCGTACAATCCAGCCTTATTCCTTCCGTGTAGCCGCTGGTGGCTATCTGACGGGGGCTCCGATACCCTAATCGGAGCCCCCATTTTCTTGCCTCACCGGGTAAAAAGGCTGAAACTTGTCCCAAACTGCGATTTTTTGGGAATAATGGAACCATGAGTTTCGTGCGTAAACCAGCAGTAGCAGGATCTTTTTACCCCCAGGATCCAGGTGAGCTGCAACAAACGGTTGACGACCTGCTGAAAAAGGCCGCCTCCCTGATTACTAACGATGTTTCGCATGACTCGCAAGGCAAGCCTCTGCGGCAACTGATGGCTGTGCAGGTTCCCCACGCCGGATACATCTATTCTGGTCTCATCGCCGCGGTCGGCTACCAGCTCGTCAGAACCTTGCGTCCCCGACGTGTCGTCATCGCCGGCCCCACTCACCGTGTCGGATTTCGCGGTATCGCGCTGAGCGAAGCTGCAACTTTCGCGACTCCCCTGGGGGAAGTACCGGTAGACCAGGACGCCCAACAATACCTGGTGGAGCATAGTTCCGCCGCGGAGTTTTTCGAACCTTCACACGTTGAGGAACACGCCCTGGAAGTCCAGCTGCCTTTCCTGCAAACCGTTTTTCGGGACCTAGACTTTTCTATCGTGCCCCTGGCGGTGGGAGATTGTACCCCGGAGGAAGTCTGCGACAGCCTGCAAACTCTGGTTTCAATTCCGGGGGAAAATCCTGACGACACCTTGATTATCGTGTCCTCGGATCTGTCCCACTACCTGAGCTACGATGAGGCCCGCAAACTCGACACCACGACCTTGTCCCAAGTCATGTCGTTAGAGTACCCCCTCGACCCGCGTCAAGCCTGCGGCGCTTACGCATGGTCCGGGCTGATTCGTTTGGCCCGCCGACTCCAGTGGCACCCGCAACTGCTGATGAACGCCAGCTCCGGGGACACCGCCGGAGACAAATCTCGGGTTGTCGGCTATTCGTCGGTGGCTTTCTGGAAGTACAACCCGCCAGAGGACGATTTCGGAATCCCGGATCGTTACGGCGCGCTGCTGCCCCAGATGGCTCGCGAAATTTTGACCGATGCTTTCCAGGACGGCAATCGTATCGGCTCTATGAATACCATCAGCAAGTTCAGCGAGTCGGACCATGCGTTACAGTTGCTGCTTCGTTCAGTCGGGGCTTCTTTCGTGACTTTGACGAAAAACGGGCAGCTGCGCGGATGTATCGGCTCGCTGGCTCCGCATCGAATGCTCAGTGAGGACATCGCCGCAAACACTTTGGCTGCCGCTTTTGAAGACCCGCGGTTTCCACCTCTGCAGGCCTCGGAACTCGATCAGATTAAGATTGAGGTTTCTGTCCTCACGGAACCTCAAGCTTTTCAACGTTTCGAAGGGGAAAGCAATGACTCCTATCTGTCTCGGTTGCGTCCCGGTATAGACGGGGTCATTTTGCGCCGTGGTTTCCACCGGGCGACTTTCCTGCCCCAGGTCTGGAGCGAGCTGCCCGATGTTCACGTTTTCATCTCGCAGCTCATGTATAAAGCCGGGCTGGGTACAGAGGAGTTCGGACCGGAAATCAAGCTCGAAACTTATCAGGTTCAAGCTTGGGGCGAGGCCGAGTCTTGAGCGGCCGCGGCCATAGTCGGGTAGGAAAGCACGAAACGACGGAGCTTTTCCACGACGTCTTGAGGAAATTCGCCGCCTTCTGAGACTGCTTCGTAAGCCAAACCGTCAATGACGGAAATTATGACGTCAGGCAAACACGAGCATTCGGCGGCCTGCAGAATATCCGCGACATATTCGTCAAAGCGCGCGCGCCCCTCGCGAGTCTTTTTCACAATAACCTGGTTTTCAGCCAGGACCAGCCCGTGCAACAGGTAGGTTCGTATGTACTGAATGTCCGTGGTTTGCGGAAGCACTGCGGCGACCAAAACCTCGGGCAGCTGGTCGCGCAGTTCTTGGGGGGAAAGCCGTAGCGCGTTGTCGCGGATTTTATGAGCCCGATCCACCCAAACCTCCACGTTCAGGCTTGCCGCCTCCATCAGCAAGTCGTCACGAGTGGGGAAATGGTATTCAATCGTGGAATGCGGCAAGCCGGCTTTTTTCCCCAGAGCGCGATAGGTCAGGGCGCCGGGCGAGGAGCGGCGCAGCATCTTAGACGCCGCAGTCAATATCCTGGTCCTGGTATCTGGTTTTTTTGAATCAATGGCAATACTCAAATTACTCAATTCCCTCTTCCCTGAATAAGCTAGCGAAACAGATTTTTTGGTCGTTTAACCAGCCCTGCCTATTCTCGTTCCATTTTTTCAATTTTTGCAAGTAGCTGCGAGATCTCTGTCGATTCATTCTCGAGAGGGTTCAGCAGGTCAATCTGCGGGCTCGGCGGGTCGTCTAACCGCACGTAGGACCATCCGATTGAAGCACTCCTGCCAGCCAAATCACACGCTTCCACCACTTTTCCACGCAATAGCGCTCTGGTATTGGCAGGAGGAACCACCTTAGCGCGGGAAACGCAACTCTCATCGACCAGCGGCTTCGCACTTCCCGATTTTAAAAGTCTCTCACGCAGCCCGTCAGGTTTTTTAGAAAAAAACTTTTTATTTCCCAAAATACCTGATAAAAGGCGGTTTTTTGGAGTAAAAAACGTGGCGCCCCGGATTCCGAGGCGCCACATTCACCGGTTTATTTCACCGCACTGGTTTTACCGACCCTTCAAGAAGGCCTTGCCCAGCTGACGGTTCAGGAACGCTATGCAATCCAGTGGGATTTGCTTCGGGCACGCAGCCGCGCACTCGCCGATATTCTGGCAAGCGCCGAAGCCTTCCGCATCGTGCTGATTCAGCATCGCCACCACGCGCTCGTAGTTCTCAACCTTGCCCTGCGGCAGCAAGCCCAGGTGAGTGACCTTGGCCGAAGTGAACAGCATCGCCGAACCATTCGGGCAGGCCGCCACACAAGCGCCGCAACCGATGCAGACAGCGGCCTCGAAAGCACGATCCGCATTGGGCTTGGGAACCGGCACCGAGTGCGCCTCGGGGGCGGAACCCGTATTGACCGAAACATAGCCACCAGCTTGGATAATGTGATCCAGAGCCTCGCGGCTGACCACCAAGTCGCGCAGAATCGGGAAAGCCCGCGAACGGTACGGTTCTACCGTAATCGTGTCGCCGTCCTTGAAGGTGCGCATATGCAGCTGGCAGGTGGTGGTGCGGTTCTTGTGCGGGCCGTGGGGCACGCCGTTGATGACGATACCACACATCCCGCAGATACCCTCACGACAGTCCGAATCGAAGGCAACTGGTTCCTCACCTTGAGCGAATAGCTGTTCGTTGAGGATATCCAGCATCTCCAGGAAGGAAGCGTCCTCGGATATGTCGGTAAGGTGATATTCATGGAGCGCGCCCTTGTCGGACGAGCCCTTTTGACGCCAAACTCGTAATGTAATGTTCACTTGTAACTCCGTTGCTTCAGCTGGATATCTTTGTAAATGAGGTCCTCTTTGTGCAGGATTGGCGCAGCCCCTTCGGAGCCGCCATATTGCCAAGCCGCCACATATAGGAACTCGTCATCGTGACGCAGCGCTTCGCCTTCCTCCGTTTGGGATTCAGCACGGAAGTGACCACCACAGGATTCCTTGCGGTGCAGGGCATCAATACACATGAGCTCGCCGAGCTCCAGGAAGTCCGCCACACGGCAGGCCTTTTCCAGAGACTGGTTCAGTTCATCGGCTCGTCCGGGAATGCGCAAGTCCTTCCAGAACTCCTCACGCAGCTCACGAATCTCCGTAATAGCTTCGCGCAAGCCCTCATCGGTACGTTCCATCCCGCACTTTTCCCACATAATGTGGCCCAAACGCTTATGGAAAGAATCGACCGACTCGGTGCCTTGAATGGCCATCAAACGATCCACCTTGCTGTTGACGCGCTCCAGAGCTTCCTGAACGACCGGGTCGTCCTCGCTCAACTTCGGCATCGCCCCGTGGGACAGGTAGTCCGAAATCGTGGCCGGCAAGACGAAGTAGCCGTCAGACAAACCTTGCATCAAAGCGGAAGCGCCCAAGCGGTTCGCGCCGTGATCCGAGAAGTTCGCCTCACCCGCCACGTACAGGCCTTCGATGTTGCTCATCAGGTCGTAATCGACCCACAAGCCACCCATCGTGTAGTGCACCGCGGGGTAGATACGCATCGGCACTTCGTAAGGATTGTCTCCGGTAATGCGCTGGTACATATCGAAAAGGTTGCCGTACTTTTCCGAAACCTTATTTCGACCCATGCGCTCGATGGCTTCGCTGAAGTCCAGGTAGACGCCGCGAGCCACGCCGTTAATCTTTGGTCCGACGCCACGGCCTTCGTCACACATGTTCTTGGCCTGACGAGACGCGATATCGCGCGGCACCAAGTTACCGAAGGAGGGGTAGATACGCTCTAGGTAGTAGTCGCGATCTTCCTCGGGGATTTCACGAGGATCCTTGCTGCAGTCCTCCGCTTTCTTTGGTACCCAGATGCGGCCGTCGTTACGCAGCGACTCGCTCATGAGCGTCAGCTTGGACTGGAAGTTGCCATGCTGGGGAATGCAGGTCGGGTGGATTTGGGTGTAGCAGGGGTTAGCCATGTAGGCGCCATGTTTGAACGCCTTCCACGCCGCGGAAACGTTGCAGCCCATCGCGTTGGTGGAGAGGAAGAACACGTTGCCGTAGCCACCACTCGCCAAGACCACCGCGTCAGCAATCCAGGTCTCAATTTTACCGGTGGTGAGGTCGCGGGTCACGATACCGCGCGCCTTGCCGTCCTTGATGATGAGATCCATCATTTCGTGACGCTGGTGCGGAATAACCGTGCCGGCCTTAACCTGGCGGCTCAGAGCCTGGTAGGCACCAATCAGCAGCTGCTGACCGGTCTGGCCACGCGCATAGAACGTACGCGCGACCTGCACGCCACCAAAGGAACGGTTGTCCAGCAAACCGCCGTATTCGCGGGCGAAAGGCACGCCCTGGGCGACGCACTGGTCGATAATGTTGCGGCTGACTTCCGCCAGACGGTAGACGTTATTCTCGCGGCTGCGGTAGTCACCGCCCTTGACCGTGTCATAGAACAAGCGGAAAATCGAGTCGTTGTCGTTGCGGTAGTTCTTTGCCGCGTTGATACCGCCCTGAGCCGCAATCGAGTGCGCCCGGCGGGCTGTGTCTTGATAGAAAAACGCGTCCACGTGGTAGCCAAGCTCGCCCAAAGAAGCGGACGCCGCGCCACCGGCCAGACCGGTGCCGACCACAATAATGTGCAGCTTGCGTCGGTTAGTGGGGTTCACCAGCCCGCCGCGGAACTTGCGGGTAGACCAGCGTTCAGTGATAGGAACATCCATCGGTGCCCGAGTATCGGCGATTTTCTCGCCTTCGGTGTAGTAACCGTCAATCAGTTCAGTCATTGTCTTTCCTTACCTTCCTTACGCCAGCATCGGCATTCCGGCGAGAATAGCCACCGGCGGAGCCAGGAACATAGCGAACACCAGCAGGCCAACCAGACCCGAAATAATCTGAACTGTGTACTGGGTGTTACGACGCAACCAGCCAATGGTTTGCAGAGCAGACCACACGCCGTGAGCGATGTGAAGGCACAACGCCCCCACCGCGATGGCGTAAATCAGCACCATCCACCAATTCGAGAACGTCGTGAACATCATGGCGTAGGGATTACCCTCCATCACGGAGATAATCCCCGGCCCGGCAGCGTCAACGACATTTCCCGCCGGATCCAAGAACACCTGGTGGGAAGCGTAGGCGGCCGCGTCGCCGACCTTGGCTAGCTTCAAGGTGAAGTGGGAGAGGTGAAAAATCAAGAACAGCAACAGGATAATGCCGCCCCATCTGACGGTGCGTCCCGCGTAAGCAGTCGCCAACGACTTCTTAACCATGTAGCGAGAACCGCGCGCTAGTCCGGCGCGATGCCACAGGGCGATAGCGGAAATAATGTGCACCAGGGCGAAAACTACCAGCAAAACCCTGAGAATCCACAACAACCCTTCATAGGGCAGTATGGGCATGAGGAATGTGCGCAAGTGCAGCGCATAATCGTTGTAAACGGTCGCCCCGGAGAACACTTTGAGGTTCCCGTAGGCGTGCAAAATCACGAACCCCACAAAAAACATGCCAGTGATTGCCATGGCTTGTTTGATGATAACGGTGGTCTTGATTGCTTTGTTATCTGTAGTTAGTGTTGTATTGGCCACGAAGTCGAGCCTATAAGATTTTCCGAGGGCGACTGGACTGAATCGGGTCGAGAGTTTCATTTTACTTCCCCCAAAAACGCTTTGACCTGGATGTTTACCTGGGCACTCAGGCCAAAAGTCCCGATTTATCCCGGGGTGTGGGCTCGCGCGCGGCCAACGGGGGCAAAATTTTTACGAAACATTTGAGTTAGAAAAACATTTTCACCATGATGAGGCCGTCCTCCACCGGGTTTTGAAACCACTGCGGCAAACGTGCCCACACGTGGAATCCTTGACTCCCATAGAGCTCCTGGGCTGCCGAGTTACCGGAGCGGACCTCTAACACAGCTCCCGCATAACCCCGAGCGTGTCCGCGACTTAGACCGTCTGTCAGCAGCTGCGTGGCGTAGCCTTTTCCCCGCCAAGCCGGTCGGGTCGCTAGTGAGAGAACCCGCAATAGCCTGCCCCCACGCGCTTGGGAAGTAACCGCTTGATGACGCTCCGCAGGAGGAAGGTCGCCAACAGGAACGCTCATTTCCCCCAAACCCCACACGGCCCACGCCACGAAATCCTCGGATTCGCTGAAAATCAACCGAAAGCTGATATCTGGATGTGCCAGCAGGGACGCGATGGTGTCCCGGTCCCAAGCGTCGAGCGCGAAGCACTCCTGTTCGGCGCGTTCCAGGTCTGGCGCATCCTCAATCGAACCGTCACGAATCATGGTTCACCAGCGATTTTAGCGCCAGCTATGGCTTTTGTTGGATATCCGGTCGCCGTAGATACTGCGGCTCGGTGCTCAGCAAGGCCAGTTCCCGTTGCGCCTCTGGATCCCCTTCCGCACTGTTCACAAGGGAGGTCGCCGCCCTTGCCAGGTCCGCAAACCTAACGTCTACGGTCTGGCCGCTGACCTGGGCGACGGCGTTTCCAACCAGGAAAACCCCGGCGTCGGCAAACCCCGCAAAGTCGCGGTCCCACCCTTGGGCTACATCCTCTAAATGGGAGGCAGGACCAACCCAATCGGTTCCGCATTGCATCAAGCTACCGCCCGTCCAGTCGAGTTTGAACAGTCCAGCATAGACTTCGTGGCGGCGGGCATCCATCAGGGATACTATCCAGCGCGGCGCCCGCCCCCCCGTCTGAGCGGGAGAGCCGGGGCCGGACAGTACCGCCGCGCCAGCCTGCGCCTGGAGGCGCAGCTCATCCACCCCCACCACCGGGATATCCCAGGCAAAACCCAAGGTCCGAGCCGTGACCAGGCCGACTCGCAGCCCGGTGAACGGGGCAGGCCCCCGCGAAACCACAATTTTTTGCGGTCTACCGCCTTCCTGGACCACGGCATCAACCAGGAACGAGAGGGCTTCCACTTGGGCTTTTCCGTCAGGATTCACCTTCACCAGCACGTCGCTGAGGTTCTCGGGATTCACCAGGGCAACCCCCGCCCCGGCACAGGTATCGATAAACAGGTAACTCACAGGGACAATCCTAATGCGCCTCGCCCTTGGAACCGGACACCGTTAAAGTCGGGATGGCGGAAGTCGGCGGAGGCGTCGGCACCATGATCAGCTCGGGGTCAGGCAGGGAAAGCACTTCGGCAGCATCTTCCGTGCGGGATTGCCAACGGAAAGTCAGCCACACCACCAGCAGTGCGATACCGACAATAACGACAGCTAGGACGACCACCCACACCAAGGTGTTATTGCTGGTTGGCAGTGCTTCCGAAGTTGGTGTGGGAGTGGGGCTGACCGTCCCCCACCAAGACTGCACAGCTTCTTGCACTTGGTCCAAATTCACTTCCCCGCCCAGACGAGCCCGCGCCGCGTTAGAAACCGGCAACAACCGTTCCTCATTTAACGTGAACCACCCGCGTATAACCGGGTCATAAACAGGGCGGTTGGGATGGGCGGAATCTGGCGCGGTTGCCAGCAAAGCGTGGGCTAAATCCGGCAGCACATAGCAGGCCCCCGGATCCTCCAACCGGATGGGGAGATGGGAATTTTTCGGTTCCTCAACAGAACCGGTAATGTCCAGCTGGATATTTTCTCGCGAGCTCGACGTTGGTTCGGGCGCACCGGTGGGGACTTTCGGGGCCAGCGCAGCTCCGCTGGTAGGCACAGAGAGGGGATAAAGATTCCTTTTATCCTCGGTATAGACCACTACCCCGAGTTCTCTGGCATCGATACTGACCGGAGCCACCCACATCTCAATGGGTGTCACGGCGTTTTCCGGAGCGTAGGTGCCCCGCAGCAGTCGAGCAGACCAAGTCAATACCTGGGTTGGATTCCCCACCTCAATCTGAGCTTCCGGGGGAACTTTCGCGCTGTCGGGGAGGTATTCGCGCAATGATTGCCCCAAAGCCGGGGCCTTGGTAGCAAACCAAACGCGGACATCGTCGGGAAGGTCACTCTGGGCCCCTTCCAGCAGCCGTCCCGCCGTAATCCCTACGTCCTGAGTCACGCCCCCGACCGAACTAGCGAACGAAAGCCCCGGCGCACGACCAGCTACGGCTTGCCCGACATTTGGCGCAGCAAAACTCATCACCACCGCGGTCAGCAGCACGAAAACCCAGCCCAGTACGGGCTTACGGACTCGGCGTATCTGAAACACTCTCAGCATCGGTTTCTCTATCAGCCTATTTACGAATCCGCCCCGGGTTGGCACGTTTCCGCAGCAACACCGGGTGCGGCACTCGGGTTTTCCTGGGCACGCAGAGCCTGCCACTTTTGCACCAAACCTGACAGGTCCCAAGCCCCCTCCAGGCTGCGAAAGACCACCCGGCAGGTCGTATCTTCGGGCAGGTCCACGATGGTTCCCGTGATGGGAGCCGCGGCGTTTTCAGGCCGACTCAAGGAGAGCTTCAGGCAGTGGGCACTGAGCCCCTCCACCTTGTCGGTACCCCATTCGACCACCACCACCGCGGTCTCTAACGCGGATTCCAGATCCAGTGTTTCCACATCGTCCCCGCCCGTCAGACGATAGGCATCCACGTGAACCAAGTTTGGTCCCGGCACGTCGGGGGATTTCGTGTGATTGCGGGCAATGATGAAGGTTGGGGAGGTGACCCGCTGGTTGACGCGCAAACCGGCGCCGATGCCTTGGGTCAAAGTGGTTTTTCCAGCGCCCAGTTCCCCTTCCAGAATCACCACATCGCCGGCTTGCAGAAATGGGGCTAGGGCTTGGCCCAACAGACGAGTATCGTCAGCGGATTTCGTTTCGACTTCCAACAGCAAGTTCCCCTCGCGGCTCATCGCGTACCTCCTTAAAATAATTCAACAGTCCCTGCGTTAGCTCTCGGAGCTCAGCTCTCGGGCTGGTCCTCGACATAAACCCGTGGCACGCTGGGGGAAATGCTGGTAATGACTTCATAGTTGATGGTATCGGTCCATTCCGCCCAGTCGTCGGCGGTTGGCAGCGGGGGAACTCCCGGAATGTCCCCGAACAGACGGTCATTGGCGTCCCCAAAAATAATCGCTAACTCGCCCGGCTCGACCGGGCAAGGCACGGGTTCCCCAGAATCGTCCACCGCCGGACCCAGGTCAACCACGATTTGATCCATCGGAATCCGTCCGACAATCGGGGCCCGCCGACCTTTAATCCAAGTTTCACCGCGATTTTTTGCCAGGCGATGCAGGCCGTCGGCGTATCCAATCGGCAGCAGCCCCAACCAGCGCGGTCCCGGCGCGACCCATTCCCCGCCGTAGGAAACCGCGGCGCCTTCTTCCACCCTTTTGACCTGAACCACGTTCGTTTCCAGTCGCATCACCGGACGCACCCCCAGCTGCCACGACGACGCGATTTCGGGATTCGGACTCAACCCATATCCCGAAATCCCCACCCTGACCAGGTCATAGTGGCTCTCGGGATACCAAATGATTCCCGCGGTGGCGGCGATGTGGCGCAGTTTCGGGCGTAAACCCGTCTCTTGGGCGACTCCCCAAGCCCAATCAAAGGCACTTAGTTGCGACTTGGTGAAAGCCTCAGCCGCGGCGGTGTCTTCGTCCGCGCGCGCCAAATGGGACCAGATCGCGCTGACTTCAATGAGCCCGGCACGTTCCCGAGCCCGAGCCAGCTTGCACAGCACCGGAAAATCTTGATTTGTCGCTCCGGCCCGGCACAGTCCGGTATCAACTTTCAGGTGTACCCGGCAACGCAGCCCCGCCGCATCGCAGGCGCGCGAAACCTGGTCCAGCTGATCCAAGGTGGAAACCGAAATGTCGATTTCCGCTTTCACCACCTGCTGCAAATCCGTTTGCGGGGTGTAGAGCCAGGTCAGGATGCGAGGGCGGGCGGCGGTGGGCAGTCCCATCGCGTCAATCTGATACAGACGCGAACGCATCATGGCAGAAGTGGGCGTGTCGACCAGGTGGTCGCGAGGCACACCTTGCTTATCGAGGTATTTGCGCAGCCGGAAAGCCTCGCTCGCTTTGGCAACACCCAACCATTGAGCACCGGCGTCGAGTGCGGCCAGCGCCATGCGCTCGATACCGTGTCCGTAAGCATTAGCTTTCACAATCGCCATTTGTTGACAGTGCGGGGCAAAATGCCGCATTTGGGCAAGATTTTCCCGATATGCACTGAGATTCACCACGGCGCGTACCGGCCATTGGGGAACATCCACGTTGGTCATAATCTTCCTTTACAAAATTGTTTTCGCACTTCTTAGTTTGTCACGTTTAGGGGGACCGGGATAGTTTATAGCCCAGCCAAAGCCCGGGGAATCGCCTTGATAATGGCGGTGGCACGAGGCGTGGGCGCGGCTAAACGGCCCGCTTCGGCGTGCAGCCAGGCCGCGACAGCTGCCAGTTGTCCCAAATCCAAACTTTCTCCGGTTTTCTGGGCCCGAGCATTCGCAGCGGCGAAAACGTACCCCAAAATTCCCGCCAGCACATCCCCGGAGCCCGCCGTCGCCAAGTCTCTGGTGCCGTGAGTGAGGGAATAAACCTGTCCCCCCGGATTGGCAATAGTGGTGGTCGGTCCTTTCAAAAGGACGGTGGCGTGCGTTTCCGTGGCAAGCTGTAAGGCCCAGTCATAAGGGTTGGCTTCGATGGTTTCTCGGGTGGTTTCCTGACCGAGCTGGGCGGCCAGTACAGCCGCCTCACCAGCATGGGGGGTCAGCAGGCAGCTAGCGTCCGTTTGGATTTCCGTCCCGATAAGTTCCAGCGCGCCGGCATCGAGAATCACCAATTCACCAGGGTCGCGGCGACGCCACGCGTCAAGCATTTGTTCACTCTGCCGCGGCGAACCGGCCGCAAAACCAGGACCGATAATGCGGGCTTGGCACCGGCCTTCTCCCAGTACAACTTCCGGGCAGGCCTGCAACACTATCGATTGCACCGCGGGCTCACCGAGGTAACGCACAAAAGACTCCCCCGCGTTCAAGGCAGCACTGGTCACCAAAACGCCGGCACCGGGATAGCGCGAGGACCCTGCCATTACGCCCAAAACTCCGCGGGAATATTTGTGATCCGCGAACTCCGGCCGGGGCCACAGTTCGCGCACGTCAGCGCGTTCAATCAGACCCGCGCCGGGCTGCATCGTCTGCAGGGGCAGTCCGATATCTTGAACCTGCAGGCGTCCTATCGTGAGCGCGCCGGGACCAACCAGCATTCCGGTTTTCGCCGCCCCCATCGTCACGGTCAGGTCAGCTGGTAGTAGCCCCTGATCCGGGCCTAAATCAGCACCCCGGTACAAATCCAGGCCGGAGGGATGATCGCAGGCCACCACCAGGGGGGAGGGCTCCTCCGGCCACTGACTGAGCAACTCGCTGATGCCCCGGACCAGGGATAGCGCAGGTTCCCGCAGGGGCGGACGGGCTCCGATACCGATAATGGCGTCAATGATGGCAACCGGTTTCCACGCCTTTATCGTGTTCAGAGCCTCCCGGACTGTCTCGGGCAGCACACTGGGCCAAAACTCTACCCCGGCTTGCCGTGCGGCCGCCGCACCGCGCTCGTGAATATGTTTCGAAGTTGGCAGGACCGCGACCGGATAGCCGCGCCGTCGCAGATACGCAGCTCCGTACAGGCCATCGCCGCCGTTGTTGCCGGCTCCGACCAAGACCAGAACGCGCCGGCGTCCCCGGGGAACCGGCGGTGCCACAATGTCCGCATCAGCCCCGGACAAGGCCCGATGCGTGTGGTGAGCCAGCGCGTAGGCAGCTCGCCGCATCAGCGCATCCGGGCCTTGCTCTCGGTCAGCCTGAGCGACCAGAGGTTTTTCCGTTTGTGCAATCAAATCTGGCGCATATCCCCAAATCACGATTTCAGCCTAGACGAAAATCAGTACATAATCAGAGACTTAGATACGCTTGCGGTTTTCAACCGGCAGGAAAACTAGGTAATCTTAAAGTTAGGAAAGCCCGATGACTATACAGCGGGGTCACTGTGTACATGAAAGGTAGCCATGTCGAAAAAAGACAACCTTCAACTTTGGCTTCTTTCCACCCCAAAACGCCTCGTAGTAGGAATGTTTCTGCTGGCTGGGGCAGGGATTGTCCTGGTGCTGGTGACGCTGTTCATAGTCGCGCCGCAAATCGCTGCCATGCCGAACCGGGACCCCGACGAAACGGGTAGCACTCAACCCACCGAAAAAATCACTTCCCCGCTTCTGGTGGAAGTCACCGGGTCTAACTTCCGCACCAACTCCACTCTGAAGCTGGCTCCCGCACAGTCCACCCCCTCAGACAACCCCGATTCGCCCTCGTCGCAAGCAGGCACCAATGAGGAGCCGTCAGAAAATCCTGATTCTCGCTCGGCGACGCTCAATCTCGATGGTGTTGAAGACCTCACATATCCCGAATCCTTCAGCAACGTTTCCGAGGTGTCGACCCGGTCCACCCCGAGCCGCGCCCTGAAACAGACCTCGACGCCCACCCGTTCTGCTGCGGCGAACCTTAAGAAAGAAACCATCGAGTCTGGCGACCCGGTACAGTTCACCGGAATGCAGGCTTTCTTTAAGGATCTAAAAACCGGAAATTTTGGCGCGATGCAACGCAGCTGCTGGCTGATTACCCCGGAAGTGTTCACCGATCGTTACACGACTCCGCCCGCCCAACAGGCTCTGCTGCACGCCTTGTCGCAGACCCCGAAAGTTACCGAGGACGGCGTGTCTTGGAAAGACTCCAGCGTGGAGTTGCGAACCAGCTGGAGTGAGTTAGCTGACCGGTATTCCTGCCCGACGGCGATTTATGGCGGAAAGATGGATTCGGTCACTCCAGAGGACGTGTCTTACCTGCTGGCACGGATTATGGCTCGTTCCAGCTATCCATTCAATGGCGCTGACACAGAGGAAAACTATCCGACGCTGTGCGAGAAATGGAGTCCCCCGCCAGGCATCACGAAATACACCCCGGAGGCTTCCCGGAAACTACGCTATGACGAGGAAGGACGCTTGGACGACGACACGTTCAAGACGTTGCAGGATTTGCGTTCCGAGTCCATTCACCTGTACGCGGTGAAAAACACCTACCCCATGTATATCCGAGCGGCGCATTCGCAGTTGGAAGAGCCTTCCGCATACTTCTACCGCGACAAGGACGGCAGTCTGTGCTTGGGGTCGGTGGTCAAAAGTCATGAATGAAAATTTTGGCGCTCCCACTACCGAGTTGATGGAAGAATTCCTGACGGATCCTCACGGCACCCAAGAAAAGCTGCGCGATTATCAATACGGTTCGGCTATGCGCGAGATTATGGCCGCACGCCCGCATCACACTTCCTCGGGTATTGAGGAAACTGCCTCACCTTTTGTTATGTTCACTAGGGAACAGTGGTCGGCTCTGTCGGATCAGACCCCTCTGCCGCTGACCCAGGCTGACGTGGAGCGCTTGCGCGCTTTGGGCGACCCTATCGACCTGGCTGAGGTTGACGCGATTTATCGACCTTTGACCGCCCTGCTCCAGATTTATGCCGCCGGAACGACCAACATTCGTTCCCGGCGCGCTGATTTCTTGGGTGAATCAGCGGTTCAGCACACTCCTTTTGTGATTGGGGTGGCCGGTTCAGTCGCTGTGGGAAAGTCCTCTCTGGCGCGGCTGTTGCGCGAGTTGATGAGCCGCTGGCCGGGCACTCCCCGGGTCGATTTGGTCACCACGGACGGATTTTTGTACCCCAATGCTGAGCTGGTGGCGCGCGGGATTATGGACCACAAGGGTTTTCCTGAATCTTATGACCGTCGTGGGTTGCTGCGTTTTCTGGCGGCGGTAAAGTCCGGGGCTCCCGAGGTAGCCGCCCCCGTATATTCGCACGTCACCTACGATATTGTGCCCGGTAAATCCCAGATGGTTTGCGCCCCGGACGTCCTCATCTTGGAGGGGTTGAACGTGTTAGCCCCGCCTCTTATTGCCGAAGGCGGCAAAAATTCTCTGGCGGTGTCGGATTTCTTTGATTTCTCTATCTATCTGCACGCCCGCCCCGCGGACATCGAGCAGTGGTATCTGTCCCGTTTCCAGCAGTTGCGTGCGACCGCTTTCAAACAACCCGACTCTTTCTTCCGCGAGATTGCCGCCTGGACCGACGCACAGGCAGACTTTCACGCCCGCCAAATTTGGCGGGAAGTCAACCTGAAAAACTTACAGGAAAACGTAGCCCCGACCCGTTCTCGTGCCACCCTCATCCTGGAGAAAGACGCTGACCACCGCGTTCACCACCTGCACCTGCGCAAGATTTAGGGCCCGGCCCGCTTCACCGGCCTCACCAGGATGTTTTGTTCACTTCTGCGGTTCGCTACCGGTCGATTCTTCTGACGAATCGAGCCGATCCGACTGAAACCGCCGCTGCACCCACACGACCAAACGATCCAGCAAGAGGCTGAGGATTACTCCCCCCACCATCCCTACCAGGGTCGCTAACAGCGGATTGATTGGCCCCAGGATGCTCCCGGAGGCGAAACCGATAGACATTCCGTAGGACACCCAACAGATTACGGCAGCCAGGTCGGTGCGCAAGAAACGGCGGTAGGGAAAACCGGTCGCTCCGGCACACATGTTGACTGCCACCCGCCCACCGGGGACAAAACGCGCCGCAAAGATAAACGATGTACCGCGCTTGTGCAAAAGTTTCGCGGTTCGCTCGAAAACCTGTTCGCCCTTGCCATCCCGCCACGATTTGATGCGCTGCACGTGGATGCGGGTCCCCAGGAAGAAAGCAAAAGAATCACCGAGGGTCGCTCCGACGACGGCGCAGAGAAAAATCCCTAGTAGCGGAACCATGTGACCGGGAGCGGCGAAGTACCAAGAAGTTAAGCCGATGACGATTGATTCGGCGGGCACGGGTGGGAAAAAAGCGTCCGTAAAGCACAGACCCGCTAAAACCAGCAGGGCCAAAGGGGAACCGGCAAAGCTGTGGATCCATTCCGTGATGGTTTGCGAAATCGGCACCCAACCGCCGTCACCGCCCGTTTTGAGCAGCAAAGCCAGGGCGGGGGCTCCGTTTAGAAGCGTCGGGGTCAGCATATTGCCCGCAAGGACCTATTCAACCGTGACCGACTTGGCCAAGTTACGCGGCTGGTCCACGTCGTATCCCAGATGTCCCGCCATCCGCAAAGCCAACAGCTGCAGCGGAATCACGTCTACCAGGGGACGCATCAAGGTGGGCGTGGGAGGCACCCGCCACACCACGTCCGCAAACTCGTTCACGGAATCATCCCCGTCTTCGGCCACTACCAGAGTCACAGCCCCACGCGCCCGGACTTCTTCGATATTGGACACGACTTTGCGATGCAACTCGGGTCGGCGCGGGGTGGGGACAATAATGACAACCGGCTGCCCGGACTCCACCAGGGCAATGGGCCCGTGCTTCAGTTCTCCGGCTGCGAAGCCTTCGGCGTGCAGATAGGCGATTTCTTTCAGTTTCAGCGCCCCCTCCAGCGCCACCGGGAAACCGACGTGACGCCCCAGGAAAATCACTGATTTGATGTCGTCAAGGTTCGCGCCTAAGTCAGCGGAGCCAGCGTAACGGTCCAAAACGGTCTGCATCCGCGCCGGCATCTGGCCAAGTTTTTCCAGGTAATCCGCGATTTCATCGGCATATTTGTTGCCCCGAACCTGAGCCAGGTACAAACCTAACAGGTAACACGCCGCTATTTGGGCGGTAAACGCCTTGGTGGAGGCCACCGCAATCTCCGGCCCGGCGTGGGTCAACAGTACCGCGTCAGCCTCGCGAGAAATTGTGGAGCCGGGCGTATTCACGATGGCCAAGACCCGTGCCCCCTGTTCGCGGGCGTGACGGATAGCCATAATCGTGTCCATGGTTTCCCCGGACTGAGAAATCGCCACCACCAGGGTGCGCCGGCTCACCACCGGGTCCCGGTAACGAAACTCGTGGGCCAGTTCCACCTCACACGGAATCCGGCACCAGTGTTCGATAGCGTAGCGAGCCACCTGCCCGGCGTACGAGGCCGTACCGCAGGCCACAATAATCACCGAAGTGATGGAGCGGAACACTTCGGCTTCAATCCGCAGTTCGTCCAAGGTCAGCGCCTCGGTGGCATCCAGCCGTCCCGCGATGGTGTCCCCCACCGCCCGCGGCTGTTCCCGGATTTCCTTTTCCATAAAGGTGTCAAAGCCTTCTTTGGTGACGCGGTCGGTTGCGAAATCGACTTCAAAAGCCCGTTTGCGCTGGGCGGGATTCTTGGCGATAACGTCTAGGCCTTGCGTGTGCAGGATTTCGTTGCCCTGCTGGTCCATGACCAGCACTCCGGCCGGGGTCACAACCACTACTTCATCCTGACCAATTTCCAGCGCCTGTTTCGTGCGCGCCGCGAAAGCCAGCACGTCAGAGCCGAGGAAGTTCGTCCCTTGTGACAACCCCAGTACCAGCGGAGACGACCGCCGCGCCGCCACAATCACGCCCGGCGCGTCCACGTGCTCCACCAACAGGGTGAACGAACCCTCCAAATCCCTGGTGACCTTCAGCATCGCCCGCGCCAACCGGGTCGCCCCCGCCGCGCAGCTCAAGTTCGGATCCAGGCTGTGCAAAGGGATAGTACCGGGGGTTATCGACTGTTCACCAGCGTTTTCGGCGTTCCCGCCCGGTTCGGCCAGGTAGGCACGTTCTAGCAGGTGAGCGACCACTTCGGTGTCGGTTTCGCTGACGCATTTGATGCCCAGAGCTTCCAGGTGGGCGCGGTAAGGTTCCGCGTTCTCGATAATGCCGTTGTGTATCAGCGCCAATTTTTTGTCATAAGACAGGTGGGGGTGGGCGTTGTCACGAGTGACGCCCCCGTGGGTGGCCCAACGGGTGTGCCCAATCGCAGTGGTGGCGTTGGGTAAAGGGCGCTTTTCTAAGGTTTTGCGCAGTTCGGAGAGTTTTCCGACTTCCTTTTCGACCGTAATTTCGGGACTCGCGCTAGTCGTGTCGACCACCGCGATTCCGGCTGAATCATAGCCGCGGTATTCCAGACGAGACAGTCCTTCCAGGACAGTTTCCTCAGCGAACTTGGAGCTCTGGGACCCGACAGCACCGACAATTCCACACACATTTCCTCGCTTTCACAGCGCGGTTTTACAGCGCTAATAGTTCCTGTACCCGGCCAGCGAGGGTTTGAGCCTCCGCATCGGCCTGTTCTTGGGTCGCGGCTTCTACCATGACCCGCACCAGGGGTTCAGTACCGGAAGAACGCAGCAGCACTCGACCAGTATCCCCCAGACGCGCTTCGGCCTGCGCGACGTCCTCGGCCAAGCGCGGATCGTCCACGCGGGTCTTGTCCACTCCGGGAACATTAATCAGGGTTTGGGGCAGCTTTTGGATAGGCGACACGAGTTCGCTCAGAGCGGCCTGGTGAGAGGCCACAGTCGCCGCCACTTGCAGAGCGGTGAGGATGCCGTCGCCGGTGGTGGCGTAGCGGGCATTGATAACATGGCCGGACTGTTCTCCACCCAAAATGTAGCCGTGGGCGCGCATTTCCTCCAGCACGTAGCGGTCCCCTACCGCGGTGGTGGGGGTCTTGATTCCCGCCTGCTGCATCGCTAAACGCAGCCCGAGATTACTCATCACGGTCAGCACCAGGGTGTCATCTGTCAGTATTCCCGCCCGGTGCATGTCCAAGGCCAGCATCCCCATGATTTGGTCGCCATCTACTAGGTTTCCGGCACCGTCCACCGCCAGGCAGCGATCCGCGTCCCCGTCGAACGCCACCCCGAAGTCTGCCCCGGCGGCTACCACCATGGATTTCAGTTGCTTAGGGTGAGTCGAACCGCAGTTCAGGTTAATGTTGCGCCCATCGGGAGAGGCGTTAATGACGATGACGTCCGCGCCGGCTTCACGCAGCGCCCGCGGACCAATTTCCGAAGCTGCCCCGTTGGCACAGTCCACCACGATTTTCAGCCCGTGCAACGACACCGGAACGGTGTCTACCAGGTGATTGACATAGGCATCGTCGGCGGCTTTGCCGTTGGCGACCACATCGCCGACCCCGGAGCCGAGGGGACGTTCCCAGTCCTGGCCCAGCATGGCTTGGACCCGGTCCTCCATTTCGTCAGGGAGTTTGTAACCGCCGCGGGCAAAAAACTTGATGCCGTTGTCTTGCATAGGGTTATGCGACGCGCTGATGACCACGCCCAACTCGATGTCTTGGGATTCGGTGAGGTAGGCGACGCCCGGAGTCGGGATTACGCCGACACGAGTAACATCCATACCGGCGCTGGACAGTCCCGCCGCCAGGGCGTGATCCAGGAACTGCCCAGAAACGCGCGTATCGCGACCAATGATGGCTCGCGGCTTGGCGGGTTCTTCGGGTATCAACCGGGGACGCTTTATCCCGGTGCGCGATTCCGCCATAGCCGACTCGCGTTGCTCTTTCAAAAGGTCTTTCACGATGGGCATCTGGCCGGTGGCCATAATTTTTTCTTCAACCACCAGGCGAGCCGCAGCCACCCCCAAGTTCAAAGCCAGTTCCGCGGTGATGTCTTCGTTGGCCAGTCCGCGAACCCCGTCAGTACCGAAAAGTCTTTGCGACATAGTTTCTGCCTTTCTAGTTTCCTAACTTCACCATTATTCCACGGTTCGCAAACGGGAAATAAATCAGGACCCGAAAACTAGCGGATTACCGTTCTCTCATGCGTATTTCGCCGGGGCTGCGAGCAAAAAAACTGGTGGGGTCCTCCAGGAGAACCCCACCAGCATAAGTCTCGATTCTGTTTAGCGCTTCGAGTACTGCGGCGCCTTGCGAGCCTTCTTAAGGCCAGCCTTCTTGCGTTCCACGGCGCGAGCGTCGCGGGTCAGGAAGCCGGCTTTCTTAAGCGCGGGACGGTTAGCGTCACGATCGATTTCGTTCAGCGCACGGGACACGCCCAAGCGCAGCGCACCGGCCTGGCCGGAAATACCGCCGCCGTCAATGCGAGCCTTGACGTCGAAACGCCCCTGCAAGTCCAACAGCACGAAAGGTGCCATGACCAATTGCTGGTGCAACTTGTTCGGGAAGTAGTCTTCCAGGCTGCGGCCGTTGATAGTCCAATTGCCGTTACCCGGAACCAAACGCACGCGGGCTACGGCTTCTTTACGGCGCCCCAGCCCCATGCCTTTGTCAATACGAGAATTCCCACGACCCGGTTCATCCTGAGCCGCCGGAGTCTCGGTGGTGTATTCGCTGGGGACATCCTCCAGCTCTTCGATTTCTGCAGTGGTCTTCGCCACGATACTCCTTGAGGTTTTGCGAACCGCGCTTATTGCGCGATTTGCGTGAGTTCAAAAACTTCCGGGTTCTGGCCGGCGTGCGGATGTTCCGGTCCGGCGTAAACCTTCAGCTTCGTCATTTGCTGTTTGGAGAGGCGGTTATGAGGCATCATTCCCCTAACTGCCTTCTCGATGATTTTCTCGGGTTGCTTGTCCCGCATTTCCTGGTAAGAGGTCGCCTTCAAGCCACCGGGGAAACCCGAGTGGTGGTAGGCAGTCTTTTCAGTCCATTTGTTGCCGGTCAACACGACCTTTTCCGCGTTGATAACAATGACGTAGTCTCCGTTATCAAAGTTGGGAGCGAAGGTCGGCTTGTGCTTGCCGCGCAGCAAGGTAGCTACCTGGGAAGCCAAGCGTCCCAGCACGATGCCATCAGCATCTACTACGTGCCACTTCGCGTCAGCGTCACCAGCCTTGGGTGAATAAGTACGCACTTCTCTAGCCTTCAATTCTTAATCGTCGGTCTCATCACTTTTGTGATGATGAAAGTTTGCGTGTGCCCCGGGATGACAGCGGTATGAGTGGGAATGGTCACCAACTCGAGGGCATACAACCGTTTAATCTTAGCGATTTCGCCCGCCTGGGTCAAAATCACGGCGTACCTCACGTATTTTTGCACAAGGGCGGTGCGTAGTTTGCGCGCGGAAATAGGTTGTTGGCATGAGTGATGAAGTAGTTTCTAGAGGTTCTCTCGGTTACGCAACCCGTCTAGAAAAACCTCCCAAAGGGTCTATTGCAAAGTCAACCCGTTTTTTCGTCTTCCCGTGCTACACGAGTTGCGCTACAATCAACCTATGACCAGTTTTACCATCAACGTTGATCCCAAAGTCTTGAAACGTGCCCGTATCAAGGCGCTGGAAAACGACGAGTCCGTGAACCAGTACCTCGCCAGGAAACTCGAGGAATACGCCAACACCGACACCCAGGAATCGCATTGGAAGGAATTCCTCGACCTAGCTCGTGACTCTACCGCCGGCAGCGGACCGGAAGGACGTACCTGGACTCGAGAGGATTTGTATCGTGAGCGCCTCGAACGTTTTTCTTGACACCAACATCCTGGTTTATTCATTCGACAGCCACGAACCCGAAAAACGCGAGCGTGCGCTTGCCGCCCTGGAACAGCTCCCCCACCGGGTACTGAGCACCCAGGTTTTACTGGAGCTATACAATGTCCTGACCCGCAAACTGAAAGACACTGCGGCCGGACAAATTGCTGATGAAATCATCGAGCATCTTAGCTTCCAAACCGTCATCCCTGCTGACGCGCGCCTGGTAAACCAAGCCGTTCAAATTGCTGGTCGTTTCCAAATCTCTATCTGGGACGCCATGATTGTTGCGGCCGCGAAACGCGGGGGCTGCAAAGAAATCTGGAGCGAGGACCTCAGTGAGGGCATGGTCTTCGACGGTGTCACCGTGGTTAACCCCCTTCAATAGCAGTGGAACCCCACCATGGTGGGGTTCCACTCAGCTTCAGGAATTCTGGGGTGGCGGCGTATTTGGATTGTAAGGCTGGGGTGGCTGCGACTGCCCGACCCGCACACTAGGCCAAAGAGACAATCCTGCCGCCTAAGGCCCCACGCAACCAAACGGACATGAGGCTCCACGAAAGGGGCTTCTGCACGGAGAGGACTTGAGCAGCCACGCCTCACTTGTACCTATCTGGCGAGCGCTCAGGGCGGGGCTGCATTAGTTGCGTTCAGGCGCCTCGTCCCCTGCGGGGCGAGTCTTTAGCTTGGACAACTCCCCAATGAGCACAGTCACCTGTTTAGAAAGAGCGCTCGCGTCCTGAGAAAGTTCATCAACATCAGACTGAGCCTTGGTAACGTTCGTGCAATAATCCTCCAGGTTCTCCAGGACGACACCCGAGTCATTCGCCGCGCTAGAAATTGCCTGCGCAATGTTTTGCGTGACGGCATTCTGTTCCTCAACTGCGGCCGAAATGGTGGTTTGGTAGTCATTGACTTGTGAAATAACTCCAGCAATTTCGTCGATAGCGGCGACAGTTAGCTGGGTTTTTTCCTGGATGTCGTTAATTATCACAGCAATCTGGCTCGTCGCCTTGGCTGTTTCTGCCGCCAAATCCTTGACCTCACTGGCGACCACTGCAAAATCTTTCCCTGATTCACCAGCTCGAGCGGCTTCAATAGTGGCGTTCAAGGCCAGCAGGTTCGTTTGGGAAGCAATGCTGGTCACCGTACCGATGACGGTCTCAACCTTGAGGGTAGAGTCCTGCAGTCGCAAGATAGTCTCCTGGGTGTTGCGGGAAAACTCGGTAGCCTCGTTAGCGGTGCGGGAGGCCTCCGCGGAGCTGGCTGATATCTCTGCGATGGCAGCGTTCATTTCCTCAGATCCACTGGCAACAGTTTGCAGATTTGCAACGATACCGTTGAGAGACTCAGTCGTAGATTTCGCTAATTCCACCGTTTCCGCGGCGTTTGTGGCCGCCGTGGAAGCGACCTGCGCCACCCGGTTGGTCTGCGCGGCTGTCTTAGCTGCCAAGATTTGCCCTTCGCTTAACACGTCGGTTAGCTCATCCTGTGAATACGCCAAGGCTCGGAGCATATCAGCGACTTCGTCGTTTGAGTTCGATGTCAGTCGCGGGGTCAAGTCACCATTTCGTAACGCCAGAACCGAAGAATGCAGTTTAGTAACGGAAGCGACGATTCCCCGACGCACTCGATGCAGGATAAACGCCACCACCAGGAAAGCTATGACGATGTCGATGGCGTGAATAATGACGTTTTTCCCTACTAAGCCGTTGGTTTGTTGCAAAACCGTGTCACTGAGAGAGGACAGCGAGTTCTGCAGGGTATCTAATTCAGACAGGGTCGCTGCAATGACCGATTCATCCACAGCCAGGCTCTCGCCGCTGTTCTCGGTTTGCGCAACGGCCTGCCGGTATGACTCCAGGCTGGAGACTGCCTGCGCAAATTGTTTCCGCAGCTGTTCATCTCGCAATCCAGACTTAGAGAAAATGTCTTGAGCGGTGTTCAAGTCGGATACGGCCTGCTCGATAGTCTCTGTAATCGGCTGGGGTTCCAGATTCTGGGTGGGATTATGGCTGGCAAAATCGTTTTGCATGTAATCAGCTTGACTCTGCCTGACCAGCTCGGATACGGCACTGACTTGGTCTGAAATCCGGATTAAATCCTGGTAGTTACGTACTTTCCCATAATAGATATCGTCAGTTATGGCGGAACATATCACGAACGAGGCTATGCCCAGGATTCCTACAATCCCCATCAGCAGAACCTTAATCAACACATTCAGGCGTAGCTGAGATTTTTTGTTCCCGCCTTGGCGGCTTTGCGGTCTCATCATGCTTCATTCACCCACTTGAACTGGGACAATGTCTGTTGGAGCGTCTCGAATTCCTGGGCGCTGAGCACCATGTCCTCGCTGGCTTCCTGCAGCTCCTTCACCGTCGCTTCAGTTTTAGCCTCAATGCTATATAGGTTGTCTGTAACTCGTGCAGAATCGTCTGACACCTCCGTCACGGTTTGTGCCATAGATGAAATCGTCGCGGTTTGCTCCTCAATAGCCGCCGCCACGGTGGACTGAAAGTCATTAATGTTTGAGATAATTCCGGTTATCTCAGTTATCGCCTGCATCGCAGCTTGGGTATCTGACTGAATCTTGGTGATACTTTCAGACACTTCAACAGCGGCAGACTTGGTGCCCAAAGCCAAATCCTTCACCTCGGAGGCCACCACCGCGAAACCCCTCCCGGCTTCTCCGGCACGAGAAGCCTCGATGGTGGCGTTTAGGGCCAAAAGGTTGGTTTGCTCCGCCACCATTTTGATGGTTTCAATGACCGAACTGATTGCTTCGGAAGCCTTGTCCAGTTCGCCCATGACTTCATTAGCCTGCGCGGTCAACGTGGTGGCTTGCGCGGCTGATTTCGCGGCTGTCGCGGCATTAGTTGAAATCTCGGTGACAGCGCTGCGCATTTGTTCAGTAGACGCGGCCACGTCGCCAATCTGGGTACTGACTTCCTTGGCATTGCCGGCGACCGAGGCTACTGTTTCCCGAGCGGCACTCGCTTTCGCAGCGACGTCTTGGCTCTGTTTCCGCAGCCCTTCGGCACCTGCCGTTGTTTCGGTGGCGGTGGTGGAAATTTCGCTCAGCAAAGTACCTAGGTTTTTCACCGCGTCATTCAACAACGCCGACATCGCGCCAATCTCGTCACGAGAAACTTGGCGTACCTGGTAGGTAAAGTCTTTCGCGGACAGGCGGTTCAGGCCCCTGCTGATTTCCTTCGCGGAGCGGGAGATAGACAGGGACACCAACACGGAAACCAGCAGCACCACCACCAAACCAACCAAGCTCACCGCTAAACCGACATTAGAGTTTATGGAGGTGATGGTGTTCAATTCAGCAACGTCAGTTTCATGTTTGTGAGTCAAGGTATTTCTCAGGGAACCTAACTGGCTTTGCATCTCTGTGCTGACACTAGCCAGAGCTGCACCGTCAGGGTTGACGGGGAGTTGTGCGGCCAAATCCTGGAGGCGGGAAACAATTTCCCGCTGCTGAGAATCCAGTGGGACTCCCTGCAATTTTGTGAGCTGCGCGGTGAATTCTTGGGTGGCCTGGAGGTACTTGTCGTCATCCGAGACGCCGAGGGCAGCGTTGAAGCCAGATTGTCTGACCTCCTGGAACTGCCGAGCCACGGTGGAAAAATCGCGGGAAACCGTGGCGGTCTGCGCGGAGGTCGAGACTCTGTTCTGGGTCGCCAGGGCGGAACCCCAGGTAATAGCCACCACCACCAGAGTGACCAGAAAACAAATGCCGCCGATGGACAGCAGCTTCTTGGAAATGGATAAGCCCGTCTTAGCCATAGCGCCTCCTCGAGCCATTCTACAAGGTGCGATAGAGACATTTGTGGTTTCCCGCACTAGCATTTCGTAAGCCAGCTTTGCCCTGCCCTCCGGCTGACGCACCGGAAATCGAGCTGAACCTGACAACCATCACTATCCCGGGTGAATCGGGGCCCCGCCGCTTTGGCCGGTTTGTTCCCGTCCGGGCACAAGTTCCCGGTGCACCTCTCCCAGTTTTCGGTAGCGCACACCAACACCTCACTGGGGCAAAATCAGTCCTTAAGTTTGGAGTATTTAAACTTGTAGACCCCGCGCATGATGGTGCCATCTAGCCTGCTAATCGGCTTGGCTGAGGTAACCTGCGCCACTAACGCCGCCAAGGCGTTCTTGCGTGCCACCGTGGCAACCGCCTCAGCCTCATCAAGATCCGCGCCCAGGAAATACGTCGCCTTGTGCCCGTAAATCATGGTCTTGCCAAAGGTTCTGCCGACTTTCAAGCCAACCAGCTGGCTGAAATCATCCAAGTATGCCTTTAAGCCGGTTTCCCTGAACTTTAGGAACAGCGGATCGTCTGTCGCGACCACTGCCCCGGCATCCTCCCGACGCATGAAAATATGGATAAGCTGTGGTGGCAATCCAAAGCCGTCGCGTTCAAATCGACGCACCCGCACCGCGCCGTCCGGCGCCTTCCAACCGGTCATCAGTTCAAACTGAGTGCGGCAAGCCGCTTCCACCGCTTTTGCCAAATCCACCAGTTCGCTCGCGTCCTGGCCGAACAGCACCGCCCCGTGACCCTGCATCAAGATAGCCCTAGCCCCGGTTTCACGCAGCGTAGCCAACACGGCCTTATGCAGTTTCCCGGTGGAAGGCAACCCGTAATCCGCAATCGGCAGTGTTGCCGAACCGATGCGTTCTGCCAGTTCAGCTGGGATTTCTACGGGGGCTCCGCCCACGCTGAGAGCCGAAGCGTAGGGCTGGTGGGTGTGGATAATGAACCGCACCTGGGGCAGTTCCCGGTAGATTTCCGTATGCAGCCCGCGCTCCCCGCTCGGCTTCAAATCCCCAGACCACTTGCCCTCAAAGTCGACCTCGACCAGGTCGTCCGGGGTCATCGTCTCATAATCTCGCCCCGAGGGGGTAATGAGATACCGATCATCACCGCTGCGCTGAGACAAGTTGCCCCAGGTACGAGCCACTAAGCCTTCTCGCAGCAGGACACGGGCGGTATCGATAATCACATTTCCGGTTTTATTATCTTGCCCAGTATTCCCGGTCATTTTCTGGTCCTTCCCTCGACACCACGGCTGTCCGCGTCCGCTTATTTCTTTGTTGACGACTTCTTTTCAACCTTTTGGAATACTCGCTCGAAACGGTTTAGCGCCTCGTCGATTAGCTCCGGGGTGTAGGCGGCGGAAGTGTACAGGCGCGAACCGGCCAAAGTAATCAGCCCTTCGGCAGTATAAGCCGCTCCCATGTATTCCATTTCTTTCTTACGTTTCGACGTTTCGCTCAGCACGTGCGGGATATTCCACGGTTTACTCCAGTCAATGGAGAAGTGCATGGTCCCGACCGTCTCTAGGTGGCACACGGATCCTTCGTTCCAAGCCACAAAAGGCAGGTTGTACTGCTTAATCAGGTCCCGCAGCCCATCGGTCAGGCGGTTGCCCATTTCCCCGGCGTATTCACAAGCATTCGTCTCAATAATGCGCTGAATCGTGTGGTAGCCCGCCACACAGCTAATCGGGGTGGCCGCCATCGTGCCGCCAATCAACGCCTTGTGAACCTTGTCTCCGGTCTGAATCCCCGCCGCGAGATACTTCATGTATTCGCGTTTGCCGCCCAAGCCGCCCGCACCGGGATACCCTCCGGCGATGACCTTGCCAAACACCGTCAAATCCGTGTCAATCCCGAACAGCCCCGAAGCGCCCCGGTCTGAAATCCGGAAAGCAGTAACGACCTCGTCAAAAATCAGCAGTGCCCCGTAGCGGCGGCACAGCCGTTCCACTCCCTTGAGGAAAGCCTGGTCGATGGGCCATGTCCCCGACTCCGGCCCGATGGGCTCAATCATGACCGCGGCCGTCCCGCCATGGAGTTTCTTCATGCGCAGCTTGCGCTCCAGGTCGCCCAAGTCTCCCGGCATAAACTCGTCGACGTAGCGGAACATGGTCCAAGGCACCCCGTGGGCTTGGGTGAACTTAGAACCCGGGATTCGGATGCCGTAACCGAGCTGGTCGGACCAGCCGTGATAGGCCCCGCCCATCTTCAGGATGTGCTTCTTTTTGGTAGCCAGACGGGCGACGCGGATTGCCGCCATGCACGCCTCCGTGCCCGAACCCAGCATTCGGAACATATCCACGGTCGGCACGCGTGAGGCGATGAGGTCTGCCAGCTTGTATTCGTACTCGTGAAACAGGCCGGTAGACGGCCCCCCATCATTCAACAGTTTGATGACTTCTTCGCGAACTTCCGGCGGGTTGGAGCCCAGCACGGTCGGGCCGCCGGCCTGCAGGAAATCAAAGTACACGTTGCCGTCGATGTCAGTCAGTTCGTGTCCGCTGGCTTTGGTGATGACCAACGGGAAAGGATGGTTGAACGCCAGATTGTGCTGAACACCGCCGGGAATGCGGTTCTTTGCGGTTTCAATCATGGATTTCGAACCTGAACACTTGGCTTCGAAGTAATCTTGTTCGTAATTACGCAAGGCTCCGTCGCTAATGGAGTAAATTGGTTTCTTGATAAGGTCATCCAGTTGCTTGTTAATGGCGCGAGTACTGGGTTGGTTGATCCGCATTTGATTCTCTCCTCACTGAGCTGAAATCATTGCCCCAATTGTATAACTCTTGAACGAAAGAAAACAGTATGTTGATACTTGCTTACGACGTCGGAACGTCAGGAGTGAAAACTTGTCTGTACCAGGCAGGATCGGAGCTAACCCTGGTGAACTCTCGCTTGGGGACCTATGGCCTGACGATTCTTCCCAACGGGGGTGCCGAACAAGACCCGAACGAATGGTGGGACGCCATCGTCAAAACCACTCGGGAACTTACGCGAGAAAACCCGCAAGAAATGGCGGAGGTCCAAGCCATCAGTTTTTGCTCCCAGATGCAGGCTCTGGTGCTGGTGGATGAGTCTGGGCATCACCTACGTCCCGCCATGAGCTATATGGACCAGCGCGCCGCGGAGCAAAAACGGCGCGGGCTGGAAACCGGCATGAAAATTTCGGGGATGAATGTCAAGAAGTTGTTGTCCAGCCTCTATCGGACCTCCGCAGTTTCCGCTTCCGTCAAGGACCCCATGTGGAAATACCTGTGGGTGCGCGACAACGAGCCCGAGGTCTATGCCAAAGTCCACCAGTGGCTTGACGTCAAAGAATACCTCATTGCCCGCCTGACCGGGAATTTCGTCATGTCCGTAGATTCGGCGTTCGCCACTTTGCTCCTGGACGTACGCAGCAGTCGTCCCGCGTGGGCATCGCGTTTAGCCCGCTCTTTCGGGGTCAATCCGGATCACCTCGCGCCCATCGTCACGTCTGCTACCGCGGTCGGGACGTTGCTTCCAGAAGTTGCTCAAGAGCTTGGCCTGCCGCAAACCACCACCGTTTATGCTGGTGGTGGGGACGCGTCACTAATTGGGGTTGGCGCTGGGGCCTGCGGGGTCAGTGACACCCACGTCTACTGGGGAACTTCAGGATGGGTCTCTACCGTCACCGATAAGCGCGCGGTTGATGTTAATTCCATGATTGCTACCGTTGACGGTGCCGATCCGGGCAAATACAACTACTTCGCCGAGCTAGAAACGGCCGGAAAATGTTTCGAATGGGTTCGCAAACATTTGGCCGAGGACGAGATTGACGTCTATCTGTCTCATAAGGATCAAGCCGCGGACGTGGAAACGAAGTACACCTCGCTTTACGAGTACCTGTCCGAAGTCATTGCGAAAGCTCCCGCTGGTAGCGGCGGCGTGATTTTCACCCCTTGGCTACACGGAAACCGCTGCCCGTTTGAGGACGCCGATGCCCGCGCCATGTTTTTCAACATCTCGCTGGAAACCGGCAAGACCGAAATGCTGCGCTCCGTTATCGAAGGCGTGTGTTTCCATCTGCGCTGGTTCCTGGAAACTGAAGGGAAGAAAATCCAGACTTCCGAGGCGGTACGTTTCGTCGGTGGCGGAGCCCTCTCGCCGGTCACTTCCCAAATCTTGGCTGATGTGCTAGGTCGAACGGTAGAGACGGTAAAGGACCCGCAGAACGTGGGGTCAATCGGAGCCGCCCTTGTCGCCCTAGTGGGGGCACACGAAGTCGACAACCTAGTTCAGGCCGCCCAGCAACTCGTGAAGGTCCAAGATCGTTACCTTCCTAACCCGGAACACCGCGCTGTCTATGACCGCCAATACGAAGTGTTCAAAGGCTTGTATCGCGCCAACCGCAAAGCTTTCAGTCTGCTCAACAGTAACAACCAACCGAAATAACGAAGGATTAGTACCATGACACAGATGGATTCTCCAACCCCACCCGGACAGCCAGACGACTCCACCGATGTTCCCCTGGGGGCACCGCCGTCTAGCGCTGAACAGACAGCCCCGCCCTCTGCCCCGAGCGACCCCGACGCGATTGTGGTCGGCCAAGCTTCGAAAGGCAAAGCTGCCCTCATTCAAGCCATCAAATTTACTTTGCTGTCCATCACCGCCGCCGGTGTCGAGGTCGCCAGCTTCGCGCTGATGGTGTGGGTAAACTCTCTGACGGGGTGGTTCCCATTCTGGGTATCTCAATCGGTTTCCATCGCCCTGTCGGTTATCTACAACTTCACCGTGAACCGCCACTTCACCTTCAAGTCGGCGAATAATGTTCCCATCGCGATGCTCAAGGTCGCCCTGTTCTATGTGTTCTTTATCCCCCTGACGTCCTGGGGCGGGCAGATTCTGTCCAATATGGGGTGGGCGGACTGGCTGTTGAAGGGCATCAGTTTGCTGCTGAACTTCGTCGGCGAGTTCACCTGGTGGAAGTTCGTGGTGTTCCGTGGTTCGGAAAACACGAACGCTCTAGCGGTAAAGCAAGCCGAAAAGAGTCGGCAAAGCAGTATCGCGGAATAATCCCCGTTGGCCAGCGTCTCACGGCTGGGAACTGAAATATGTTTAGCCGTGTTCTGGGCAGCCGCAGTCTCGCCGAGAACGCGTGGTTTGTTGGCGGGCCAGCAGTTCCGCTGCGGTTTTCGGGTAATCGACCTGGGTTAGTGTCAGTCCCAAGGCCGGGGCGACCGGAATCTCCGGGACACGTACTTTGGCGGCCAACGCGCCCGCCAGCCAGGCCGTGTCGCGTTTGGCGCGTCCCACCTCGGTCAGCGCACCCACCAGGGAGCGCACCATAGAGTGGCAAAAAGCGTCTGCGCGCACCCGGATTTCCATGGTTCCCGCCGCGATCCGCCGGGTTTCTAACTGTTGCAAGGTGCGGATGGTGGTGGCGCCCTCACGCGGCTTGCAGAAAGCCGCGAAGTCGTGTTCCCCCAACAGTACTGTGGCGCCCGCGTTCATGGCATCCGGGTCCAGCGGGGTTGGATACCACCAGCACCAGTTGCGCGTCAACGGGTTGCGCGCCGCCACGTCATCGACTATACGGTACACGTAATGCCGCGCTAGAGCGGAAAACCTCGCATCGAAACTATCTGGTACCGCTGTGGCGGCAGTAACTACCAGCGCATCCGCAGCACCGGGAGGATAGGCGAGTGGGGAATCCTCCAGCGGGCTGGTTAGGTTCCCGCTCAGCACCGCCCGCAATACCGCCCCCAGCCGTGGTACCAAAGATTCTGGGGGAACGACGCAGTCCGCCAACTCCGGCACGGTGAAATGAGCCACTTGGCCGGTGGCATGCACCCCGGCATCGGTGCGTCCCGCCACGGTGAGGTCTACCGGTTGGCGAAAAATCACCGCCAGAGCGGACTGGAGGGCGCCTTGTACCGTCGGCAGTCCGGGTTGGGCGGCCCACCCGTGAAACGGCATCCCGTCGTAGCGAATATCCAGGCGTATACGCATTACTTCCCTCCTCAAACCTCTCGACGATGACCGCGCGTCATGCGGACTAAATCCGCGTTCACTCTAGGGCCGCTGGACATATTATCCATCCTTGCCGTTTTGCGGCGAATTTGTGGCGCATCTGATAAAAATCCGGAGGGCCAGGTCCTTGCGAACCCAGCCCTCCGGGAAAGATGAATCAGCTTACTCAGCCTTCTCTTCCGTGGTTTCCTCGGTTTTAGCCTCGGCTTGGTCTTCAGCAGGAGCCGCGGGCTTTTCCTCAGCAGCGTCCTTCGCTTCGGGCTGAGTTTCTTCCGGCTTGGCTTCTTCGGGCTTAGAGGCGGCCTTCTTTGGTGTGGCCGGCTTGGCCTTCTTCTTCTTTTCGACGCCCTCAAGCACCAAAGAGATTTCCGCCAGCGGAGCGTTGTCGCCCTTGCGGTTTCCCACCTTTATGACGCGAGTGTAACCACCCTCACGGTCTTTATCGATGGCAGGAGCGATTTCCTCAAACAACTTGGCGACAGTAGCCTTGTTGTGCAACTTCGACAGCACCTGGCGGCGAGCGTGCAAGTCACCGCGGCGAGCCTTGGTGATGAGCTTCTCAGCCAACGGCTGGAGACGCTTGGCACGAGCTTCGGTGGTGGTCACAGTTTCGTTATCAAACAGGGAGCAGGCCAGGTTCGCGAGCATAATCCGCTCATGAGAGGGGCTACCACCCAAACGGGGGCCTTTCGTGGGCTTAGGCATGATTCTTAATTCTCCTTAATATTGTCTCAAAAGTTAGTTTTCGTCACTGAACTGGGGCATATCTACGCCCTCAAGGGCAGGCATCGGGGTATCTTTCAAAGACATCCCCATCCCAGCCAGTTTTTCCTTGATTTCATCAATGGATTTCTGACCAAAGTTGCGAATATCCAGCAGGTCCGCCTGGGAGCGAGCCACCAGGTCGCCTACCGTGTTGATACCTTCACGGGTCAGGCAGTTCAACGCACGGGAGGTCAAATCCAAGTCCTCGACCGACATGGCCAAATCTTCAGCCAGAGCCGCGTCGTTGCCGGACGGCCCCAATTCGATGCCTTCGGCGTCTTGGTTCAAGTCCCGAGCCAGCCCAAACAGCTCCACCAGGGTCTTGCCCGCGGAAGCCATCGCGTCACGCGGAAGGATAGCTTTCTTGGTTTCCACATCGACAACTAAACGATCGAAGTCAGTGCGCTGTTCCACACGAGTGGCCTCCACTCGGTAGGACACCTTGAGGACTGGGGAATAGATGGAATCGACCGGAATGCGAGAAATCTCGGCTTCCGGATCCTTGTTCTGAGACGCGGAAACGTAGCCGCGGCCGCGTTCCACTGTCAGTTCGATTTCCAGCTTGCCGTCTTTATTCAACGTGGCAATGTGTTGTTCCGGGTTGTGTATCACCACGCCGGCCGGGGGCATAATGTCACCCACGGTGACTTCGCCTTCCCCGGTCTTGCGCAGATACATCACCACGGGCTCATCATTGTCCGAGGACAGAACGATTTCCTTGATGTTCAAAACAATCTGAGTCACGTCCTCTTTCACACCCGGCAGGGTCGTGAATTCGTGCAGAGCCCCCTCAATTTTGATGGAGGTCACTGCCGAACCCGGAATCGAGGACAGTAGGGTGCGACGCAGGGAGTTTCCCAGAGTGTACCCGAAACCCGGTTCCAAAGGCTCAATCGTGAAACGAGAGCGCTGGTCATTAATAACTTCTTCAGTCAGCTTCGGTTGCGCTTGAATAAGCACTGTTGATTTCCTTTCCGGCATCCGCCACCACACCGGTTCAGGCTCCAAATCCTTGGCGAGGGGATTTGAGTATTTTTGTTTGAAAGTAAATTTTCCGAATCCGTTTGAGCCGCCGTTCGTCCCTGGTGAGGTCCGCCAACGGCTCAGCCGGCTCGGACAAGCGCAATCAGACGCGGCGACGCTTCGGAGGGCGGCAGCCGTTGTGAGCCTGAGGAGTTACATCCTGGATGGAACCAACTTCCAGACCGGTAGCAGTCAGGGTACGAATCGCGGTTTCACGACCGGAACCCGGCCCCTTAACAAATACGTCAACCTTCTTCAGGCCGAATTCCTGCGCACGGCGAGCCGCAGCTTCCGCAGCCAGCTGTGCTGCGAAGGGCGTGGACTTACGCGAACCCTTGAAACCGACCTGGCCGGAGGACGACCAAGCAATAACCGCACCAGAAGGATCCGTGATGGACACAATGGTGTTGTTAAAAGTGGATTTGATATAAGCATTGCCTTCGGTAACGTTCTTACGTTCCTTGCGGCGCGATTTAGTGGCTTGAGGCTTACGTGCCATGATTTATCCCCCTTACTTCGCTTTCTTCTTACCGGCAACAGTGCGCTTGGGTCCCTTGCGAGAACGCGCATTAGTCTTGGTGCGCTGGCCGTGTACCGGCAAGCCCGCACGGTGACGACGCCCCTGATAGCAATTGATTTCAATCTTGCGGCGAATATCCGCGGCAACTTCACGACGCAAATCACCCTCGACCTTGTAGTTGGCCTGAATGAAATCGCGCAAGGCAATCAATTCGTCTTCAGTAAGATCCTTGACCCGCGTATCCGGGCTCACGCCGGTCGCTTCCAAGGTTTCCATCGCACGGGTACGTCCAATCCCGTAAATATATGTTAAAGCGATTTCCATGCGCTTTTCGCGCGGCAAATCCACACCTACAAGGCGTGCCATGTGTTTCTCCTGTTTTCTTATTCAGAGGCCGTCACCCTGCCTCCCGCACTTTCAACAGCGCGGCCTCGGCCCCTGATACCGAGGGCTACGGCTCTCGTGACACCTGAGACTTCAGGTGAGACGACCAGCCGCTGGCGGGTGCTTGACCCAAACCGGGTCATGCGCCGAGAGCGACGCGTCGGGACTTAGCCCTGACGCTGCTTGTGGCGCGGGTTTTCGCAAATCACCATCACGCGACCGTGCCGGCGAATCACCTTGCACTTATCGCAGATGGCTTTAACGCTGGGGTTAACCTTCATCATTTCCTCCGAGTTAGGCCAGTTTATTTGTAGCGATATACTATACGGCCTCGAGTGAGGTCGTAAGGACTCAACTCGACTACCACACGATCCTCCGGCAGGATACGGATGTAATGCTGGCGCATTTTACCTGAAATATGCGCCAAAACCACATGTTCATTGGCCAGTTGCACCCGGAACATCGCATTAGGCAAGGCCTCTACTACTGTACCTTCGACCTCGATGACTCCGTCTTTTTTCCCCATAGGGCTAACCAATCCTCCGCAAAATGTCTTTTGGATCATCAGAATCCGTCATTAAGCAGGCACCCCCGCCGTCAGACAGTCCAAAAGGTAATCCTAAACCTTTTTTCCACCAAACGCCAAATTTACCGAACTCCGCCGCTGCACTTGCAAACCAGCCAACTCGAGCGGGCAAAATGCAGAAACATCCTGCTGGGGCTACTTCAGACCCTGGCGGCGCAACCGCTGTCGCGTGGTTTCCAGGTTGCCGGCCAAGGCCGCGGTCCGCAGCCGTGCCGCCCGTGCCTGGCGCTGGGGGTCACGGGCATTAATCATAGAAGTGCCAATTTGCCAGCCGGCATAAATCAGCAGCAGTTGGGCAACAAATATCAACAGGAACGAGACTGCCGGAGGGGGAAGCAGCGGGAACAGGAGCCCAGAAAAAGGAACCTTGTAACGCAGGGTACCGCGCACCATATCCAGCGTTACCGTTTCGTCACTGGCCTCCGCTTGGGGGTTGTCAAACTTCACACTGAACTGCATTTCGTCGCCGGAGCCCATGACTTCGCTGACTCGTGCAATCTTATATTTCACCGCTTCGCTCGGCTGATAGACAATGATTTCATCGGGGTTGAGCTGTTGGGCTCCCTGCTGGCGCAGCTTTTGGAACAGCAACAAATCCGATTGGGATATGGTCGGATTCATCGAATCGTCGGGAATAGTCGTGGCGACGTAACCTTGGGTTCGGGGAATCACGGTAGTCATTATGAAAGCCACGCCCACCAGGATGAGGATGACCCAGCCAATCATGAAAAAGATGGCATTACGCAAAGGGTGCTGAGACTGTTTGTTCAGCAACGAAACAATGCGGTTAGTCTGCATACTCATGTGTGTGGGCTCACCTCCCTAGGCGTACTGGTATTTTACCTGCTATTGGCTTGTTCGTGCGGTCCTTCAACGAGCCTTCTTTGACTTCTTAGAAAAAAGCTTGGAAAAGAATCCCTGTTTGGCCGGTTCGGCCTCGGCTGGGCCGTCTTGCCCACCAGCGGCGAACAGTTCCTCATCAGCTCCTGGCGCGGCCTCCGAACTCATGGTCGGTTCCCATTCGGGGAATCCCTCTTGCATAGCTTCGGGAATGTCGCCTTGAACTTGGGGAATCTCGAAAGGCAGTTCCTCCTCGCCAGCGTCATGCTCAGCCCCGTCGGCTTGGGCCAGCATATCCTCAGCGTTTTCGCCCAGATATGGCAGGTCAGCTGCATTAGGTTCGCTCTCTTCGTTTTCCGAAACGGTATCATTCCCGGTCAGTTCGTCTGACGTGGTTGCGGACGCTGCAAAGGAAACTTCGGACTCTAAGTCCGCAACCAAGTCGACTTCTTCGGGATTGGCCGCATCCGAACCTTGTGGAGAATCCGGTTCGGGCTCCTCCATCCCAATGGCCTCGCTGCCAGGCAAAGCTGTTTCCTCTGTAGTTTGGAGGTCTTGGGGCCGTTCGACGGGGATTTCGTCCGCAGGTTCGACCTGATTTGTAGTGTCAGTACCGGCGGGTTCCTCTATCGTCTGGTCAAGACCGGGTTCCTCGGTTGTCTCAAGTTCCGCCGACTCAAGTTCAGGTTCCAGATCCTCCAACTCACCCAAGTCCAAATCCACCAAGTCAACGTCAGTTTCGGTGAAATCCTCCCCTATCTGGGCTGCCGACAAATCGGGAACTTGCTCAGGCAGTTCTTCGGGGAGTTCCTCAGGAAGTTCCGCGAGCAAATCAGTTTCCGGAATATCTGCCAGTTCCAGGTCCTCGACCAGGGGTTCCTCGGAAAGTTCGGGGCTGGCCTCATCCACCGGCTCCACGGAGTCGGAATCTTGTAGGGTCAACTCGGTTTCCAGCTGCGGCTCGTTGATTTCCGTTTCCTCCAGCAGTGCGGCTGCCGGCAGTTCCTCGGCGACTTCCGCGTCTTCGGGCAGCTCGGTTTGCTCAAGATTGGCCTCAAGTTCAGTTTCAGCGGATACCTCAGCCGGTGTCTCATCTGACGTGGCCGCGGGCTGGTCCGGCTCCAATGGGAGAACTTCCACGGATTCCTCCGGGGCAACCTCCCAATGCGCCACTTCACCTTCGACGTCGCCGACAAACAGTTCGTCGTCATTGCCTTCAGACTCCAGCACGTCGTCGTCATAGACGCGCTGACCCACCAAGTCTTCTGCGGCGGAAATTTCCGCGGCGAGGGTTTGTTCGGTCGATTCGCCCTCCGCTGGCTCTATGGGGAGCTCCTCAGGCAACTGTTCGGGCAGCTCCTCGGAAATCTCTTCCGGCAACTGTGCAAGCAAGTCCTCCGGCAGTTCCTCAGCCAAATCCTGGGGCAACTGTTCGGGCAGTACCTCGGGAAGCTCTATTTCCTCGGCGTCAATGGCGGCAAGTTCTTCGTGCTCAGACCAAAGCTCGGCAGCCTCCGGTGTGCCTTCCGGGGCCTCACTCTCAGGCAACTCCTGGTCAGGGACAGGCGCATCCGTGTCCGCAGCAGGTTCGGCAGGAGCCATAGGCTCCCCGAGCAGTGGTAAGACTTCCTCAGGTACCTCAGTTTCAGGAGTGGCCGCCTCAGGAGCATGAGTCAGAGGCACGCCGACTTCCGGAGCCAGGGGCCCCGCTGCGTCTGCTGGAGCCAGGGCAGTTTCTGCCCGGGTCGTCTCGCTGGATTCCCAGTCGGCAGGAGGGGCAGGGGCTGCTTCCGGAACAGTCTCCGGTTCAGATTCCACCGGAATTTCAGGTGCCGTTTCCGACTGCGGCGGCGTCGCCTGCTCAGCCGGGGATGGGGTCGTGGCCGCCCGCGAGGCCGCGATGATATCCAGACCAGGAATCTCGGCTGCCGCCGGGTCGTTAGCCAGCGGCAACGGACGGCGTGACCCTGTTTCTAGAGCCTCGATGGCGCAATCCGCGATGGCTTTCCAGTCAAAACCAGCCTTGGCAAGTTCGGAGGTTTCGACCTCAGGCAAGGGAGTATTGGGAATCGACTGGTCAGTGCGCGCGGAACGCACGTGGCTGGCCAGTTCATCTAACAGTTCAGGCACGCTGGGCAACTGGGACGGCAAGGAAACCCCGTTCGTGTAGATGTAACCGGGATTATGCTTGCGCACTTTGGCCCGCAAGCGCTCCACATCCTCGCGGCCCTGAGCCGTCAGAGTCGGGGGACGATACCCATCGTCTTCGGGAACAAACCGGGAAAACCGTTGCCCTCCCATGCCGAAACGAGAGGGGGTTGCGGGGTTGCTGCTTTCAGCCACGTTCTATTCTCCTTGCCATTCACAGTGCCGGACGGCACAGCTCTAATTATTCTATATTAGGCTCCCTAGGCGAAACCGAAATCCAGCACTAAAACTTGCCACTTTAAAAGTGTTATTAGCCCAAACTGCCGGTAATCCGAAGCTAAGAAAAAGTAAAACTACAGAAAAGCCTCAACCACGGGGTGCGATTGCCCGCGGTGAAAGACCGAAGGGAGCCAACCCGGCTCGTCCTCCGTCCGGAGCCGTCAAAACCCACACTCCGCCGGGCAGAACCGCGACTGTGTGCTCAAAGTGGGCCGCTCTGGACCCGTCTACAGTCACTGCCGTCCAACCATCGGACAGTTCCTTGGTGACGGAACCGCCACGGGTCAGCATAGGTTCTATGGCCAGCACCATGCCCGGTTTGATCTTTGGACCGCGGGAACGGGTGGAATAGTTCAACACATCGGGAGCCTGGTGCATGGCGGTACCGATACCGTGACCCACGTACTCCTCTACAATGCCGGCCTCCCAACCATAACGAAGCGTGTCTTCCGCCACGACTTTCTCAACAGCATCACCAATTTCACCCAGGTGCTTGGCGTTTGCCAGGGCGGCTATCGCTGACCACAAGGCGCGTTCGGTCGTGGAAAGCAACTGCAAATCTTCGGGACGAGCATGTGCTTCACCGCCGCAAATCATTGAAAATGCGGCGTCGCCGTGCCATTGGCGCGAAGCGTTGTCCACGATATAGGCACCGCAGTCAAAGCTCACCAAGTCGCCAAACTGCAACACCCGATTGCCTGGAATCCCGTGGACAACCTGTTCGTTAATCGAAATACAGACCGTGGCGGGAAAACCGTCGTAACCCAAGAAGTTGGACTTCGCGCCCATACGTTTGATGACAGCAGCGCTGATTTGATCCAGTTCCCCGGTGGTGATGCCCGGCTCACAAGCCTCACGTAGAGCCTGGTGAATCGCGACTACCACCATTCCGGCACGGCGCATTTTCAGGATTTGATTGGTGGACTTAATCTCAATGCGCCGGTCTTGGACTGACACCGAGCTATTTCCCTTCGATTTCTTCCATCACCGTAAGCAAACGCTGAGCAATCTCAGAAATGGTGCCCTCCCCATCGACCTTGCGCAACACGCCTTCCTGTTCATAAAAGTCCAGCAAGGGCCGGGTGGCTGTGAAAAAAACCTCGAGGCGGTGCTCAATGACTTCAGGAGTGTCGTCGGTACGGCCTTCGATTTCGGCGCGCTTCAACAGCCGCCGCTCAACTTCCTCGGCGCTGACATCCAGATAAATCGCCGCGTCCACCCGCTCGTTGGTCTCAGCCAATACCGCTTTGAGCACCTTAGCCTGGGGAATGGAGCGAGGATAGCCGTCAAGCAGAAAGCCCGCCGTGGCATCGGTCTGACTGATGCGCTCGCAGACAATCCGGTCCGTGACCGAATCAGGAACAAACTCGCCCTTGTCGATATAAGACTCGATGAGCTTGCCCAGTTCAGTTTTTTCCGCCTTGTGTTTACGGAAAATATCTCCGGTAGAAATCCAAGGGATATTAAAGTGTGCGGCGATTTCTTTGGCGTGGGTCCCTTTACCCGCGCCGGGAGGACCCATAATCACCAAATTTTTCGTCATGCCATAAATCCTTCGTAGTGGTGCTGATGCAGTTGGGCGTTGATGTCCTTCACCGTTTGCAGGCCAACGCCAACAATAATCAGAATTGTAGTACCACCGAACGGCAATTGGGGCACGTTCATAGCGACCATCGCAATCTGGGGAACCAAAGCCACAATGGTCAAGTAAACCGCACCGGCCGTAGTGATTCGGGTCATCACATAGTGCAGGTAGTCGGCCGTGGGACGTCCCGCGCGCAGACCGGGAACGAAGCCGCCGTACTTCTTCATGTTGTCCGCGACTTCCTCAGGGTTGAAAGTAATCGAGGTATAAAAGAACGCGAAAGCGAAAGTCAGCAAGCCGTAAACGACCAGGTAGAACCAGGAGCTGGAACGGAAGTTCATGCTAATCCACTGAATCCACTTGGCATTTTGGTCGCCAAACTGAGCCAACATCATCGGCAGGGACAGAATCGAAGAGGCGAAGATGACCGGAATAACGCCGGACATATTAATCTTCAGCGGAATGTAGGTGGTAGTTCCGCCATACATTCGGCGTCCCACCATGCGCTTGGCGTACTGCACCGGGATACGGCGCATGGACTGCTCCACATAGACCACAGCCAAGGTCACCAGCAGAATCAGGGCTATAATCGCCAAGAACTTTTGGATACCGCCGTTACCACCGGCAATGGCGAACAGTTTTCGCGGCAAGTTGGCGATGATAGAGGTGAAAATCAGGATGGACATACCGTTGCCGACACCTTTTTCGGTAATCAACTCACCCATCCACATAATCAAGCCGGTAGCGGCTGTCATCACCAGAATCTGGAGGACGAAAATCCAAGCGGAATCCGAGGGAATAATCTTTGTATTCGAGGCCCGGCCGAACAGCGTGCCGGTGCGCGCCGCGGTGATGATGGAAGTCGATTGCAGCACACCCAAGGCAATAGTCAGGTAACGCGTGTACTGGGTCAACTTCGCTTGACCGGTCTGACCTTCCTTGTGCAAGTCCTCAAAACGAGGAATAACTACGCGCAGCAACTGAATAATAATCGAAGCCGTAATGTAAGGCATGATGCCCAGAGCAAACACAGAGAGCTGCAGCAAAGCGCCGCCGGAAAACATATTCACCAAGTCGAGCAGTGACCCGTTGTTCTGAACATCAGCAATGACCGACTTTAACGCGGCATAGTCAACACCCGGCAGAGGGATAAACGAACCCCAGCGGAACAGAGCCATGATAAAGAAGGTGAACAACAGCTTCTTACGGAGATCAGGCGTTTTGAAAGCCTGAATAAAAGCGGTAAACAAGTGTCCTCCAAAGTTTTTCGGCACGTCAGTGAGCGCAGCTCACTTCCTAGCTAAACATGATACCGGTTCAACAGAGATTGGTGGAAACGGCGGGGTACCGTTGGTGTACCCCGCCGTAATCCTTAACGAACGCGTGCGGTCAAGGACCCGCCTTGCGCCTCGACCTTGGTCTTAGCTGAGCTGGACCAAGCGTCTACAGTCAAGTCAAACTTGGCTGTCGCCTCACCGGTTCCCAGCACCTTGACCAGGCAATTCTTGCGGACCAGACCCTTGTCAACCAAGTCGTCAACCGTCAAAGTGCCGCCATCGGGGAACACTTCGGACAGGCGATCCAGGTTCACTACCTGGTACTCGACATGAAATGGGTTCTTAAAGCCACGCAACTTGGGCAGACGCATATGCATGGGCATCTGGCCACCCTCAAAGCCCAGGGGCACCTGGTAACGCGCCTTGGTGCCCTTGGTGCCGCGGCCCGAAGTTTTACCCTTCGAACCTTCACCGCGGCCGACACGAGTCCTAGCTTTGTTAGAGCCCGGAGCCGGACGCAAATCGTGCAGGTAAGTCACCTTAACGTCGTCGCTGGCTGTAGCCTTTGTTGCGGCGGCTGCCGGCTTCTTGGCAGCGACCGGAGCTTTCTTTGCCGCGGGTTTTTCCGCGGCGGTCTTTTCCTCTTCGCTCTCGCTCATCAGTCGACCTCCTCCACGCTTACTAGGTGGCGCACCTTATGGACCTGGCCGCGCACGGCCGGATTATCAGGGCGAACCACAGACTGACGAATTTTCTTTAGTCCCAGGGAAGCCACGGTAGCCCGCTGATCTCGCGAGGAACCAATCGTGGACTTCACCTGAGTGATTTTCAGGTTCTTAGCCATTACGCACTCACTCCTTCGGCAGCCAATTCAGCTTCGGCTTTAACCGCTTCGGCGCGCACCTGAGCTTCACCTTCGGCGCGAGCCCGCAACATGCCGGCAGGCGCCACGCGCTCCAACGGCAAACCGCGGCGAGCCGCAACGGCTTCCGGCTGTTCGAGTTGCTTCAAAGCAGCCACGGCACCGCGCACAATGTTAAGCGCATTGTCAGAGCCCAAAGACTTGGACAAAACGTCGCGAATTCCGGCGCATTCCATAACCGCACGCACCGGACCGCCGGCGATTACACCGGTACCGGGGGAAGCGGGCTTGAGCAGCACTACACCCGCGGCGTCCTCACCGAGAACCTCGTGGACGATGGTGTGGCGAATCATCGGGACATGGAACATGGACTTCTTAGCCTCTTCCACACCCTTAGCGATTGCTGCCGGAACTTCCTTAGCCTTGCCGTAACCAACACCGACGGTACCTTCCCCGTCGCCAACCACAACCAGAGCGCAGAAGGACATGTTACGACCGCCCTTCACCACCTTGGACACGCGGTTGATGGTCACCACACGTTCAATGTATTTGTCATCAGCGCTGCCGCCACGACGATTGTCACGGCGGTCATCGCGTTCACGGCGATTTCCGCGGCGCTCCCGGCGACCGCCACGATCCTGGGCATCATTCGCACCCAGATCCGTGGTCTGGTCCACAGAGTCTGCGGTCTCGCCTGTAATCTGCTGTTCTTGTTCAGCCATTTTCTCAACTTTCCTTACAGACTCAGTCCGCCCTCGCGGGCACCTTCAGCCACAGCCGCGACGCGACCGTGATACATATTTCCACCGCGATCAAACACACACTGGGTGATTCCAGCGGCTTTGGCACGCTGTGCAATGAGTTTGCCAACTTCGGTCGCCTTGGCCACCTTGTTGTCCTTAGCACCGCGCAAAGCGTCTTCCATGGTGGAAGCGCTCACAATAGTCTTGTGCTCGTAATCGTTGACGAGCTGGGCGACCATGTGCCGGTTAGAACGGGTCACTACCAAACGCGGCTTTTCCGCCGACCCGAACATGTTCTTACGAACCCGCTGGTGGCGACGCAGACGCGACAGACGCTTACCTTTACCCTTTACAGAATAAGCCATGATTACTTACCTGCCTTTCCGACCTTGCGGCGAACATTCTCACCCAGATAGCGCACGCCTTTGCCCTTGTAAGGCTCCGGCGGACGAATCTTGCGCAGATTCGAGGCGACCTCGCCAACCAGTTCCTTCGAGATACCCTCGACGGTAACCCGGTTGCCTTCCACCTTGAACGTGATGCCCTCCGGGGGCTCCACGTTGACAGGGTGCGAAAAACCGAGCTGGAACTCCAGACCAGCGCCCTTTTGATTGACACGGTAACCAGTGCCCTGGATCTCCAGGACCTTGGAATATCCGTTGGTGACGCCCTCAACCATGTTGGCGATGAGGGTGCGAGTCAAGCCATGCAAAGAACGGGACTCACGTTCATCATCGGGACGGCTCACGACCACGGTCGACCCGTCAACCTTGGCGGTAATCGGGGCGGCCACGGACATGGTCAAGGTACCCTTGGGACCCTTGACAGAAACGTCTTGTCCATTGATATTTACTTCCACACCGGCGGGAATTTCCACCGGAATCTTACCGATACGCGACATGTCAGCCTCCTTTACCAGATGTAGGCGATAACTTCTCCGCCTACACCCTTGTCGGCTGCCTCGCGGTCTGTGAGCATACCGGACGAGGACGAAATAATCGCCACGCCCAGGCCGCCCAGGACCTTCGGCAGTTTGGTGGACTTTGCATACACCCGCAAACCGGGCTTGGAGACGCGTTTCACACCGGAAATCGCGCGTTCACGTTTGGCGCCGTACTTTAAGTTAAGCGTCAAAGTTTTGCCGACTCGCGCTTCCTCGACTTCGTAGTCTTTGATGTAACCCTCAGTCTGAAGAATGTTCGCGATAGCGGCCTTCATTTTCGAGTACGGCATAGATACCGACTCGTGGTACGCCGAGCTGGCGTTGCGCAGACGTGTCAGCATGTCTGCTATGGGATCAGTCATTGTCATTGGGCTTGGGCCCTTTCTGAGGCGGTTTCGTAATCGACCTGCCCCCTAATGTGTTTACCAGGAAGACTTCTTAACGCCGGGGAGTTCGCCGTTATGGGCCATCTCACGCAGGCAGATACGGCACAAGCCAAACTTGCGATACACCGAATGAGGGCGACCACAGCGCTGGCACCGAGTGTAGGCACGCACCGCAAACTTGGGTTTGCGTGCAGCCTTGTTCTTCAAAGCGGTTTTTGCCATTGTTAATCCTCCTTGAACGGGAAACCGAGGTACTTCAGCAGTGCCCGGCCTTCGTCATCAGTAGCAGCGGTGGTTACGACCGTGATATCCATCCCCCGTACATGGTCGATGGAGTCTTGGTCAATCTCATGGAACACGGACTGCTCGGTCAAGCCGAAAGTGTAGTTTCCGTGACCGTCGAACTGCTTGGAGCTCAAACCACGGAAGTCGCGGATACGCGGCAAAGCCGTGGACAGCAAGCGATCGAGGAACTCCCACATGCGGTCACCGCGCAGGGTGACGTGAGCCCCAATCGGGGAACCTTCACGCAACTTGAACTGGGCTATGGACTTTCGGGCCTTGTCAACCACGGGCTTCTGGCCAGTAATGGTGGACAGGTCAGAGATAGCGCCTTCCATGAGCTTGTGGTCGTGCGCGGCGGCACCCACACCCATGTTCACGACAATCTTTTCCAAACCGCCAACCTGGTTGACATTCTGGTGCTGGAATTCCTTGAGCAGCTGGGCCTTGATTTCTTCGCGGTACTTGGTCTTAAGCCGCGGGGTGTATTTTTCCTCTGCCATTACAGATCCTTCCCGGTAGCTTTAGACACGCGAATCCGAACGGTCTTTTCTTTACCATCGCGATCGACGACCTCTTCACGCATACCCACCCGGGTACCCGCAATCTTCTTGGTCGTGTTACCCAGCTTGGCCTTGGCGGCCGCGGGCTCGTAGTACATCACGTTGGAAATGTGGATGGAGGCCTCTTTCGTTTCGATGCCGCCAGTCGGACCCTGATGGGTCCGCCCCGCCTTATTGTGGTGCTTCATCATCATGATGCCCTCGACCACGACGCGTTCGCGCTTCCGGTCGATTTGCAGAATCCGGCCGTGCTTGCCCTTGTCGCGGCCAGTTATCACCACGACTTCGTCGCCAACCTTCAACTTTGCTGCCATCAGATCACCTCCGGGGCGAGTGAAATAATGCGCATGAACTTCTTTTCACGAAGTTCACGCCCGACGGGCCCGAAAATACGGGTGCCGCGCGGCTCCTCATCGTTCTTGAGGATGACAGCGGCGTTCTCGTCGAAACGAATGTAGGAACCGTCCTTGCGGCGGGTTTCCTTCTTGGTGCGGACTACGACAGCCTTGACGACTTCACCCTTTTTCACGTTGCCGCCAGGGATAGCATCCTTGACGGTCGCGACAATGGTGTCGCCGATGCCGGCGTAGCGTCGCTTCGAGCCGCCCATCACACGGATGCAAAGGATTTCCTTTGCCCCCGTGTTGTCGGCGACCTTCAGTCGCGACTCCTGCTGAATCATCTTTTCTCCTTCGTCTGGCCGGTTCTCTATAGAGCCTTGCCGAACCTATCTTGCGTTGCAAGGGCGCACAAATCCCACCTCAAACGGGCGGAATTGGAACCCCTGGCTGACACAGACACATTTGTGAGAGGTCTCAGCCAAAAGCAACCCTCCAAGTTTAGTATTTATTGGCGGGGGTGGCAAACCGCAGCCAAACCAGCATTCACTCCGCTGAGAAAACCGCTAAGCTGAGATTGTGTTTGATGATCTCTTACAAGGTAATGCTCAATACGCCAAGAATTTCCCCTACCGTGGCCTACCCGGCGCTCCCGCGCACGGGTTGCTGATTGTGACTTGTATGGATTCCCGTCTTGATCCTCTCGAAATCTTTGGGCTGAAGGTTGGACAGGCCATAGTTCTGCGCACTCCTGGTGGATTCCTGAAGCCCAACACGTTGGCGGGTGCCATCTCAGCGGTTCATAAACTGAACGTGGACCGAATTGTGGTGCTGGAACACACCAATTGCACCATGGCTTCCACCGATGAACCAGGATTACGGGCCGCTATTGCCAAACATGCTGGACAGCCCGCTGGAGATCTGGTCTTTGGTGCAGACCCGAACCAAGACCAACATTTGCGTGATGACGTGGAGACTCTGCGAAACCACGCCCTGATTAAAGGGTTTGCCGAAGTGGGCGGGTTTATGTATGACGTAGAGACCGGACAAGTTACCCAAGTGTGTTAAACCCCAGCTCGTTTGGCTGCTACAACTCGAAAGACTGCCTCGCATCCAAGCCCTGCAGTCCGATGTCACTTTCACATCCCAGATTCTCTGACACTGGCTAGGGTTTACGCTGCTCAAATTTCCTGAAGACCGCTGTTAATAAGGGGTAGCAAAACGAGGAATTTTCCTGATATGTTGGACGCAGGTGTTGTTGTTTATTCTTTAGGAGGAATTATGTCCAACCCTTATCAGCCTCAGCAGAGCAATCCCGGTCAGGTTCCTGGGCCGCAGCCCGGCCAGCCCCTGCCCGGCCAGCCGATGGGGCAGCCGATGCCGGGCCAGCCCATGCCAGGTCAATTCGCCCGCCCTTATGAGCATCCCCAGGAACAGACCGTGATGGCGCTGGCTATTGTCGGCATATTCTTTTGGATTTGCTCACCTATAGCCTGGTATTTGGGCAGTAAGGCGAAAAGTGAGATGGTGGCTCAGAATATGGAACCCACCTCGAAACTAAAGACTTGGACCACAGTCGCTATGGTATTTACGATTTTGGGACTCATTGGTATCGGTATCAGTATCATCATGACGGTTGTGGGAGGACTGGCGATTCTGGGAATGGCTAGCGATACGAGCGCGGGACTTTTGCCCGTTCTGAGCGCCATCTAAATCTGTCTCGATTCCATAACAAGTCTCTTGATGGGTCTTACCTGCGGGTGAGGCCCATCATGGTTTTTATAACGCCCAAGAAATCGTCTTTCTGGCTCCCCTGCGAAGTCTCGTCTATGTTGAGAAGACATTGGTTTCTTCACGGGGCGACAGAACGTAAAATAAACGTTTGCCCAGGCTGTAAGCCCGGGCAAACATCTATTTAGTGCTCATTTTCCGAAAGGCACACCGCATCGCAAAATCACATTCGCCCACGGAGTGTCTTCCCCAGTTCTGACTACAAAAGCTGCTTGCGCTACCCGGCGCTTGAGTTCCTCATGTGGAATCGTGTCATGAGTCCCAGGAATCTCGGCAAACCAAGATTCCACCTCAGTACCGATAGCCTCAGAGGCATAGCAGCACGCTTCTATTTCAAGTTCGGACAACAGAGCCTGAAGTACCGGTTGAAAACGAGGCAAACCGAACAACACGCTCAAATCCACTACAGGAATATCCCTCGGAACCGGTAGGCCACAGTCTGCCAACACGAAGGTGTCTGTGTGGCCTAAACACGCAATCTGAGCGAGAAGACTGCGATTCAAAATGCCCTGTTTCTTCATCTGTTTCCTTTCAAAGTTTCGACAGCTTGCCAATACGAGGATTGCGCACCAGGATATTTCACCGTTTCGGAAGCAAATCGCGTTGCCGCCAATGCACTGTCGTGGAGGGACTGACCCTCAGCTAATTTGGCTGCGAGCACTCCGGTAAACGCGTCACCCGCCCCTACCGCATCCACAGCTTGAACAGGGATGGCATCTAGATGAGAAACGCTAATATTACCTTCCGAAGTATGTTCCCCCAACAGCGATCCTTGTGAACCGAGAGTCAGAACCACCGAGGGCACTCCGGCTTCCAGCAATGCATTCGCGACATCAATGTCCTCAGCATTGTTGAGATTCAATCCCAAGCAACTCGCCGCTAAACGTGACTCGTACTCGTTTACTACCAGAGGATTACTGTGCAAAAGCAACCATGGATTCACAGCTATCGCCGGTGCGAGATTCAGAACAACCCGCTTGCCGGAATCCGCAAATCGTTTTGCAGCCTCCAGAAAGCAGTCTTGCGGAATTTCTGCCTGCATAACCAGAACGTCAGCCTGGTGCAATGCCGGGTTAATCCACTCGATTCCACCACTATTCATGGCTCCATTGGCCCCGGGGATCACAATGATGAAGTTTTCACCTTCCTGTTCGACGGTTACAACCGCCAGACCGGTGGGAGTGTCTACTTGACGCACAAAGCTCAAGTCCACACCCGCTCTTTGTAGTGACTCCACCACAACCTGTGCATTGGAATCCTTACCAACTTGTCCAACCATCATCACGTGGTGCCCGGTCAGGGCGGCAGCTAATGCTTGGTTCGCTCCCTTACCTCCGGCACTGACTCCGCCACCCCCACCCAAAAGGGTCTCTCCCGGCTGAGGATGGCGAGTCACTGTCAAATTCAGGTCAGCATTCAGAGACCCGAAAACAGCTATTGTCACTTGATGTACTCCGCAACGTTGTCTTTGGTGACAGTCTTAACTTCCACCGGAACATTGGCATCAGCCTTGCCGCCTTCCAAGAACTTAATAGCTTGATCTACGGCGATTTTACCGAGTTCTTTGGGCTGCTGAGCGATCGTTCCAAGCATGGTTCCATCCTGCACAGCCTGCAAGCCATCATTCGTGCCATCGAAGCCAAAGACGAATACGTCTTTACCAGCCTTTTCCGCTAACGCTTTCAAAGCACCCAATGCCATCTCATCGTTATGTGCAAATATAGCTTTCACATTGGGATTAGCCTGCAGCAGGTTTGATGCCACGTCCAATCCCTCTGCACGGTCAAAGTTAGCGGTTTGGGAAGCAACTACCTTGATATTCGGGAAAGCCTTAATGCCTTCCTCGAAGCCCTGACCACGGTCACGAGTCGCGGAGGCACCCGGCACCCCTTGAAGCACAATGACGTCTCCTTTCTCGCCGATGGACTTGGCAATCTGCTCCGCAGCAAGTTTGCCGCCAAGAACGTTATCTGAGGATACAAAAGAATCCAGCTTGCCGGTAGTGACACCGCGATCAACTGCAATAACGGGAATCTTCGCACCGTTCAACGCTTCAACAGAAGGTCCCGCCGCGTCGGAGTCCACCGGGTTAATAATTACCGCACTCACGCCCTTACTGATGGCGTTTTGAGCCTGGTTAGCTTGGGTGGCCGAGTCATCCTGAGCATCAGAAATCTCCAGTGTGTACCCCTTTGCTTCCGCTTCAGCCTTGGCACCGTCGCTCAGATCCACGAAGAAGGGATTGCTCAGGGTAGAAACTAGCAATACCAGGTTTTTCCCACCTGAGGCATTGCCGTTTTCTCCTGAGGAGGCTCCGTTATTGGCAGCATCGGTGCCTCCGCAAGCGCTCAGCCCTAAAATCCCTAGAGCCAGAATCGCTCCGGATGCAAATAACTTGTGAAATTTTTTCATCATGTGTTTACCTTTCTGGGTGTTTTGTTCCGGGGGTTTCCTCGAAACATATTGTTTATTTATTGCAATTTTTGAATGCACATGGAGGTTCCCTTTTCCCAGGACCAGCCCGCCTCTTGCGGTTTAGTGTGCAGATTCCTTGTTCTTCAAGGCATCAATACCCACTGCGACGGCGATGACCAGACCTATAACCACCTGTTGCCAGAAGGAAGGAACATTCATAATGTTGAGCCCGTTACGAATTACCGCCAGCAGAAGAGCCCCGACCAGAGTTCCAGAAACTTTACCTGAACCGCCGGCCAGAGACGCGCCCCCAATCACGACCGCAGCAATCGCATCGAGCTCGTATCCCACACCGGCTTGTGCGCCAGCGGAATTGAGTCGACCAGCCATAACCATTCCAGCCACACCCGCATAGAGTCCGCACAACGCGAACACGGTCACCTGCACCTTTTTCACGGGGATACCCGAAAGCCTAGCAGCCTCGATATTGCCACCAACGGCATACATGGCACGCCCCATTGCGGTACGGTTGAGGATTACAGCAGCCGATACACCCGAGAGAGCAAATACGATAATCGGGACAGGAATCGGACCTATGCTCCCCCCCAACATGTTTACCGCCGGTGAGGTAGGAATCGGTTTTCCTTGGGAAATCACCAGGGTGAGTCCACGAGCAATGGAGAGCATCGCTAGGGTAGCAATGAAAGACGGCAAACGAAAAAATGCATTGTTAATTCCGTTTACTGCCCCGCACATGATTCCAGCTAGCAATCCAACTAACAAAGCTAGCCAGCTGGGGATACCCATAACGGTAAAGGCGTAAGCGCCCACCATGGCTGACAGGGCCAGCATCGAGCCAACGGACAGGTCGATGCCTGCTGCCACGATGACGAAAGTCATCCCAAACGCAAGAATGGCGGTGACCGCTGTTTGCACACCAATTTGGGTAAAGTTGTTGACCGAAAGGAATACCGGTGACGCTAGGCTCAAAACAAGAGCCAAGATCACCAAACCGACCAGAGCTCCATTGTTGGCAAGGAAGGTTTTGACCTTGACCAACCCGTTAGACGGCTTCACTTCACGCTTAGCACTTGGTTTCGTTACTGTTTGCATATTGGCCTTCTTTTCTAGATTTGTGACAACTCTGCGACATTGGAAACCGCCAGTGTCATGATTTCGTCTTGAGTGGTTCCTTTACCCGGAAGTTCCCCGGCAACTCGGCCTTCCGACATCACCAGAATCCGGTCTGACATACCTAGTACCTCAGGCAATTCACTTGAAACCATCACCACCGCACCGCCATCGGACACGATTTGATTGATAAGTTCATAGATTTCGACTTTTGCACCCACATCCACCCCGCGAGTCGGCTCATCGAGAAGTAACACCTTTGATTCGGCCAGCACCCACCGTCCAAAGACTAGCTTTTGTTGGTTTCCTCCCGAAAGCTCTTTGACCTTCTGATCAATGCTCTCCATACGGACTCGCATACGCTGGGACACTCCCTCAGCTTGTTTACGCAACATTCTTCGTTGCGCTATCCCGAAACGAGCACTGGGCATGAGTTTTGCATAGCCAAGGTTTTCGCCAGCCGTTGCGCCCAAAACCAGGCCCTGTGCTTTCCGGTCTTCCGGAACCATGCCCAGACCCAGAGAAATCTTTTTTGCAATCTGGGAAGTTGGCACTTCTCTTCCCTGAATTTGAATCGCTCCCGAGTCAAATGTGTCAGCCCCCGCGATGGCTCTCAATACTTCGGTTCTTCCTGCACCGACCAAGCCGGCGATTCCCAATACTTCTCCAGCACGAACGTTGAAACTAACATCGGAGAATTTTCCTGCTGAACTGAGGTTTTTCACCTCCAGCAATATCTCTCCGGCTTGCACCTGGCGGGAGGGGAACTGTTCATCAATAGAGCGTCCCACCATGAGACGCACCAGCTCAGGTTCTGAAGTCTGCGCGTCTACCTCCGCCACGAGGTTTCCATCTCGCAGCACCGAAACCGTGTCCCCGATTTCTGCTAGTTCGTTAAGGTGGTGAGAGATAAAGATCATCCCCACCCCTTGAGACTTCAGTGAGCGCATCAGCTCAAATAAGACCTTTATCTCTTTTGTCGTCAAGGCAGCTGTGGGCTCATCAAGTATCAGTATTTTGGACTTCACGGATAGAGCCTTGGCGATTTCTACCAGCTGCTGACCTGCTATCCCCAATTCACCCACGGGCTGTTTGAGATTGAGCTTCATGCCTACCAAATCCAAAGCCTCTTGTGCCCGGCGATAAAGTTCACGTTTATCTAACACTCCGGACTTGGTTGGGAGTCTGCCCAACAAAAGGTTCTCTGCCACGCTCATCTTGGGGACGAGGTTGAGTTCTTGGTGAATTACCGAAATTCCGTATGACTCCGCGTCCTTAACGTTCGCTATTGTCACCGGTTTCCCATCCAGGAACAGTTCACCCTTATCTGCACTGTATATTCCGGCAATGATTTTGATGAGGGTAGATTTACCAGCGCCATTTTCTCCCAGCAAAACATGCACTTTCCCTGGTTCTACACGCAGAGAAATGTCTTTTAACACCTCTACTGGTCCAAAAGATTTATAGATATGTTTTAGTTCCAACGTTGTCATCTGCGCTGCTCCTTACTTTGCCCGCGCTGTGGATTTGCGAAGTATGAGGGAAGTTGGCAAGTGAAGGCTTTGCGCTTCTTTCCCTGCAATTAATTTTTGCAACTCCTGAACGGCCAGAAAACTCATTTTCTCAATATCCTGATTAATCGTGGTCAAAGGCGGATTGAGGTGTTCCATGATTGGCAGGTCGTCATAACCGATAATCGATAAATCCTGTGGTACGTGGATTCCCTGCTTACCGAGGTAACTGAGAATCGGCCACAGTCGCGGCGTGTAAGCGATGATGGCCGCGCTGACATTGGCCTCCAACAGCTCTTGCATCAACGCAACAGAGTGTTGTTCACCGTCTGATTTCGGATTCACCACGGTTTCCAGCCCCAGTTCAGCACCAATCTCTAGGAAGACCCGAAGACGCTGTTGTGAAGTTGAAGTATATTCTGGACCCAACACCATCCCAAGGCGTTTGTGTCCCAATCCCTGCAGGTGAATCAGTGCATCGCGAATTCCTGGGTATGCATCTGAATCTACTGTAGGTACCTCGTAACCTTCCATCGTGCGATCAACGAACACAACAGGAACTCCCGCTCGTTGCACCTGTTTTAGGGCTGAGGAATGGCGGCTTTGAATAACCAGAATCATCCCGTCAACTCGATGTTCCAAAGCTTGATATAGGAATTGCTCCTGTTGCTCAAAGTTCTCTGAGGCGTTGCCGATAATCATGGCATATCCTGCTTCTGCCAGGCTAGTTTGCAGTCCGTGGGCAAGGAGACCAAAATACGGGTTACGTACGTCTGAAACAAGAACTGCCACAACCCGATTTTGTTTGGAACGCAGCGAACGAGCCAGTCCATTCGGAGTGTAGTGGAGCTTTTTAATCGCCGCGTAAACTTGCCTTTTAGCCTTTTCAGAAGCCGATTTTCCCGAAAGCACGCGCGAAACGGTAGCCACCGAAACCCCAGATTCCTCGGCTACGTCTTTAATGGTCACGTTAGCGCGCATTGACTCTCCACTCCATTGTGTAAACGATTACATGTAATCGTTTACACAAATGTTGCCACATAGAGGGAGCTGTGTCAAGGAAAACCCATAGGAAAATTTTCTCCTGAAAAAACTCCCTGTTCAGAGAAGTTTGGCCGAGAAAATTCTGCGGTTAGACCAGGAAGTACGCTTCGGTAATACCCTCTAAATCTCCTGTTTACCAAGAATGGGCATCGGCAATCCGTTTGGCAAACCTATATACCCGCTTCTATAACCCGCAAAGCCGCGCGCAGCACTTCGGGGGTAGTTGCCAAGTTCAAACGGAAAGAGTTTTCAAAACCATTGCCCAAGTCCGCACCATCGTTGACAATTAGGCCGCGATTCCGCAGGGTCTGGGCGGGGCAAGCTCCGAGGATTCCATCGGTTTCCCACCATGACAAATAGGTCGCCTCGGGCAGGAACACCCGGAAGTGTTCACCGTGATTGGCCAACCAGCCACGGACGGTTTCCCGATTTTCGACAATCTGCGCCTTGACTTCCCCCAACCATTCGCGGCTATCGCGGAAAGCGCTGATGGTGGCCAGCATCCCCCACGGGGTCGCCCCGGAAGCAAAAACTTGCAGCGGAGTGCGTAAACGTTGTCGCAGCGATTCATCGGGAATAATCCATTGCGCACAGTGCAGACCGGGGATGTTCCAGCCTTTTGAGGCAGCTGCCGCGGTCACGGTCCGGGAACCTGCCAAATCAGAGAAATTGGCGAAAGGCTGGAGTTTTCCGTCCAAGACCAGCGGGGAGTGAATCTCATCTGAGAACACTAAGACGTCTGGGTAATCTTCCAAAATAGCGCACAGTCCAGACATTTCGGCGGGGCTCACGCACTTGCCCACGGGGTTCCAGGGGTTGCACAACACCAGCAATCCCCCGGCCGGAGCCGAGCGGAAAACCTGCGAGATTCCCTCCAGGTTCAGCTGATATTGACCAGTTTGCACCTCGTAGTTGGACACGACCTGGACGACTTCGTGACCCTGGTCCTGGGGCATCGTCAAGAAAGGCATATATGCAGGTGTCGGCACCACCACCGGAGCCTGCGGAGGAAGAATACTCATCACCGCTTGCAGCACCGACAATACGTCCGAGGCCACGCCAACCGCATCAGGCTCGATTGGCCAGCCGAATTCAGCCGCATAAAATTCTCGCATTGCCTGGCCAACCTGTTGGGATAGACCTACAGGAGGGTAGCCGGTGATGGTGTCGTCGAGGGCGGACTGCAGGGTATCCCTCACGGCTGGAGCAATCCCAAAGTCCATTTCCGCGACCCACATACCTAGGGCTCCGGGGTGGATACTCCACTTCAGGGAGCGAGATTTTTTCAAGTCAGACAAAGACGGTAACGCAATCACCCCTATATTCTAGGGGGAAATGAGCGCCAAAATGAGGTCAAGCGCCGCGCTTTCAACAGTCGGTCCCCGCGGTGCTGAAATAAGGACGCAGCCCAGAAACATAATGTATCCGGGCCGCGTCCTTTATCCAGATTGAAAGGTCTAAGAGACCTCAACCGAGTTTCAGTTGTGGAGAATTACTTGGCCTTTTCGGCAATCTCCACCAGGCGCCAGTGCTTAGTCTTGGACAGCGGGCGCGTTTCCATGATGACGACCAAGTCGCCGATACCGGCGAGGTTTTGCTCATCATGAACCGTAACCTTCTTGGTTTTGCGCATGACCTTGCCGTAAAGCGGGTGCTTCACGCGGTCTTCGAGCTGAACCACGATGGTTTTTTCCATGCGATCAGACACCACGTAGCCGCGGCGCACCTTACGGTGATTGCGTTCGGTCGTTTCGGTAGTCATTGTTTCGTCTGCCATTGATTACTCCTTAACGCTGGGCTCGGTACGAATGCCGAGTTCCCGCTCACGGTAAATGGTGTAGATACGGGCGACATCGCGGCGAACCGCCTTAATGCGGCCGTGGTCTTCGAGCTGACCGGTAGCTTGGGCGAAACGCAGGTTGAAAAGCTCCTGCTTCGCGTCCTTCAGCTTCATCGCGAGCTGCTCGTTGTCCATGGCATCCAAATCGTTAGGAGCCAGTCCTTTGGAACCTATCATGTTCATTCACCACCCTCTCGGGAAATAAAACGGGTCTTGATGGGCAATTTGTGCTGGGCGCGAGACAGAGCTTCGCGGGCCAGTTCTTCGCTTACACCAGCGATTTCGAACAGCACACGGCCGGGCTTGACCGGAGCCACCCACCATTCGGGGGAACCTTTACCAGAACCCATACGAGTTTCCGCGGGCTTCTTGGTCAGCGGACGATCCGGGAAGATGTTAATCCAGATCTTGCCACCACGTTTGACGTGACGTGTCACGGCAATACGAGCCGCTTCAATCTGACGGTTAGTCAGGTAAGCGCCCTCCAGGGCTTGGATACCGTAATCGCCGAAAGCGATTTCGGTGCCGCCCTTAGCGTAGCCACGCCGGCCCGGACGGTGCTGGCGACGCCACTTAGTACGACGAGGAATCAGCATTGCTTATGCCTCCGTTTCTGTGGTTGCCCCGGCGGCGACGGTCGCGGCTTCGGGGGTTTCGTTTACGTTTTCGTTGGCCGCGTTGTCAGCAGGACGGTCGGCACGAGGACGGCGGGTCCCCGCGTGACGGTCGTTGCGGCGACCCGTGCGGCCGGCCTGTTCAGCCTGCATCCGGTTCCAATCCCGTTCGGTCATGTCACCCTTGTAAATCCAGACCTTCACACCGATGCGCCCAAAAGTGGTTCGCGCTTCGTAGAAGCCGTAGTCGATGTTGGCACGCAAGGTGTGCAACGGCACGCGGCCTTCCCGGTAGAACTCAGAGCGGGACATTTCAGCACCGCCCAAACGACCGGAGCACTGCACGCGGATACCTTTGGCCCCCGCACGCTGTGCGGACTGCATTCCTTTACGCATGGCGCGACGGAAAGACACGCGGGCGCTGAGCTGTTCAGCAATGGACTGTGCGACCAGCTGCGCATCCAAATCGGGGTTCTTAACCTCGCGGATGTTCAACTGCACCTGCTTGCCCGTCAGCTTTTCCAGCTGGGCGCGCAAACGATCTGCTTCCGCGCCGCGGCGTCCGATAACGATACCGGGACGAGCCGTGTACAGGTCCACAGACACACGATCGCGGGTCCGTTCGATTTCGACCTTGGAAATACCGGCGCGTTCCAGCTTGTCCTGCATGAGACGACGAATCTCGACGTCTTCCTTCACGAAGTCGCGGTAACGCTGGCCGGACTTCGTAGAGTCAGCAAACCAACGGGAACGGTGTTCCGCGGTTATGCCCAGACGGAAACCAGTGGGATGTACTTTCTGACCCATTATTTACTCCGCTCCCTTCTCAGTGCTTTTCGCGGCGGGCTTTTTCGCCGCCGTGCTCTTCGTAGCTGTGGACTTCTTGGCCGCGCTCGACTTCGCAGTCGTGGACTTCGCGGTCGTAGCCTTGGCTCCTGCGGACTTAGTCGTGGTCGACTTAGTGGTCGAGGACTTCGCAGCCGTGGACTTGGTCGTGCTCGACTTAGTCGTGCTCGCCTTGGTGGCCGCCGACTTGGTAGCCGCGGCCTTGCTCGTCGCGGACTTCGTTGCGGCCGGCTTCTTAGCAGGAGCCTTCTTGGCGGTCGTAGACTTCGGAGCCGACTCTTCCTTGGCCTCTACCGGCTTAGCTGCCTTTTTAGTGACAGCGGCCGCAGCAGCCTTCTTTGCGGCGGAAGCCGAAATCCGATCAGCTTCCGGACGGCGCTGAGACGGCAAGTAAGGAGCAGCAAGTTCCTTCTTGTCTTCCGCGTCCCCCACCACAATGGTCAGGTGAGAAGTACGCTTCAAGATACGCGCCCCACGCCCTTGGGCCCGAGCCCGGAAACGCTTCATCGTAGGTCCGTCGTTGACGTAAGCCTCAACGATGTACATCTGATCAGAATCAAAAGACGTACCGGCGTTGCGAGCCGCCTGTTCGGCGTTAGCCAGGGCGGAAACCAAAGTCTTGCGAATCGGCAAGGCTGGCTTTTGCGGGGCAAACTTCAGCACGTCAAGCGCCTTGTTCGCTTCCATTCCGCGCACCTCATTCATGATGCGGCGAGCCTTTTGCGGCGTCACGCGCACATAGCGGGTATGAGCAGTAGCTTTCATGTTCTATCCCTCCCCCGCTTTAGCGGCGACCTTTCTTGTCTTCCTTGTCGTGACCACGGAAAGTACGAGTCGGAGCGAATTCGCCCAGCTTGTGACCGACCATGGATTCGGTGATAAACACCGGCACGTGCTTGCGACCGTCGTGCACCGCGATGGTGTGACCCAGGAAATCCGGGGTAATCATCGAACGGCGCGACCAGGTCTTAATGACGTTCTTTGTGTTGGCCTCGTTTTGTGCGTCCACCTTCTTTTGCAGGTGAGCATCAACAAAGGGGCCTTTCTTCAAACTGCGTGGCATAAACAAACTCCCCTATCAGCGATTCTTGCCAGTCTTACGGCGACGGACAATGTACTGATTCGACGCCTTCTTCTTGCTACGAGTACGACCCTCGGGCTTGCCCCAGGGGCTCACCGGGTGACGGCCACCGGAAGTACGGCCTTCGCCACCACCGTGCGGGTGGTCAACCGGGTTCATAACCACACCGCGGACCTTCGGACGGCGTCCCAACCAACGGGAGCGACCGGCCTTGCCCAAGTCGATGTTGGAATGATCGGAGTTGCCGACTTCACCAATGGTGGCGCGGCAACGAGCATCCACGTTACGGATTTCGCCAGACGGCATCCGCAGCTGGGCATAACGCCCCTCTTTGGCGACCAACTGGACAGAAACGCCAGCGGAGCGGGCAATCTTGGCCCCGCCGCCCGGCCGCATCTCTACCGCGTGAATCGTGGTACCCAGCGGAATGTTCTTAAGCGGCAAGTTGTTGCCGGGCTTGATATCCGCGGTTGGACCCTGTTCGATGGAGTCGCCCTGCTTCAGCTTGGACGGAGCCAAGATGTAGCGCTTCTCGCCATCGGCGTAGTGCAGCAAAGCGATGCGCGCCGAACGGTTCGGATCGTATTCAATGTGAGCCACCTTGGCGGGAATACCATCCTTGTCGTGACGACGGAAGTCAATCAAGCGGTACTGGCGCTTGTGGCCGCCACCGCGACGACGAGAGGTAATCCGACCTTTGTTGTTGCGCCCACCGGTCTTGTGCAGCGGACGAACCAGGGACTTTTCCGGGTGATCACGCGTGATTTCCGCGAAATCCGCCACGGAAGAACCACGACGGCCCGGAGTTGTTGGCTTGTACTTACGAATTCCCATGAGTTATCCCCCTTAGGCCTGCATCCCAAAGACGTCAATCGAGCCCTCTTTGAGGGTGACGATGGCGCGCTTGGTGTCGTTACGCTTGCCCCAGCCGGTACGGGTGCGCACGCGCTTGCCCTCACGGTTCTGGGTGTTGACGGAAGCAACCTTTACCTTAAAGATTTCTTCGATAGCCAGCTTGATTTCGACCTTGTTTGCGTCGGGCGCCACCACGAAGGTGTACTGACCGTGGTCAATCAAGTTGTAGGCTTTTTCGCTGACGACGGGTTTAATAATCACGTCGTGCGGGTTCTTAGTCTTTTCCAAGCTCACTTGTCTTCTCCTTTCCCAAGGAAGGAGTCCAACGCCGTAGCCGAGAACACCACATCGTCGTTAGCCAACACATCGTAAGTGTTCAGCTCGCCGACAAACAGAGCGTGGTGCTCGCTGAGGTTGTTCACGCTCAACGCCACGACGTCATCAACTTCCGGGGTCAACACAATCAGGGCGCGACGATCATCGACCACACCCTGCAAAGCTGCCTTCGCGGCCTTGGTGGACGGGGCTTCCTTGACGCCGAAGTCGCTCAACACGTGGATACGCCCAGCGCGAGCCCGATCAGACAAGGCCTGGCGCAAAGCGGCAGCCTTCATCTTTTTCGGGGTGTTCTGGGAGTAGTCACGAGGCTGCGGACCGTGTACGGTACCGCCGCCAGCGAACTGCGGGGCGCGAATCGAACCCTGACGAGCCCGGCCAGTGCCCTTTTGACGCCACGGCTTCTTGCCACCGCCGGCGACTTCACCACGAGTCTTGGTGGAGTGGGTCCCCTGACGTGCGGCCGCCAACTGAGCGTTTACGACCTGGTGTACCAAGGGATTGTTAAAGTCGAGGTCGAAAACCTCTCCGGGCAGCTCTACGGTGCCGGTTTTCTTGCCGACGCCATCAAAAATGTCTACGCTGCGGTTTTCAGTCATTGTTAGGCTCCCTTCACAGCAGAGCGGATCATGACGATGCCGCCTTTGGGGCCGGGAATCGCGCCGGTCAAAACGACCAGACCCTTTTCCACGTCCACAGCCTGAACCTTCAAGTTCATGATGGTGCGACGGTTACCGCCCATGCGGCCGGCCATGTTCAAGCCTTTGAACACGCGGCCCGGGGTGGCGCAAGCGCCGATAGAGCCGGGCTTGCGGTGGTTGCGGTGTGCACCGTGAGAAGAGGACACGCCCTGGAAACCGTGACGCTTCATCACCCCGGCAAAGCCTTTGCCCTTGGTGTTTCCAGAAACGTCAACTAGGACTCCCGCGTCAAAAACATCCGCGCCCAGTTCCTGACCGAGCTCGTAGGAGCTGGCGTCGTTGGTGCGAATTTCCGCGAGGTGACGGCGCGGCTCAACCCCAGCCTTGGCGAAGTGACCCGCCATCGGCTTGGTGACCTTGCGCTCGTCCATCTTGCCGAAGCCCAGCTGGACAGCGTCGTAGCCGTCAGTTTCATTAGTACGAATCTGGGTGACGACGTTCTTTTCGACCTGAACCACCGTCACGGGAATCAACTTGCCGTCTTCATCCCAGACCTGGGTCATGCCGAGCTTGCGCCCCAGTAATGCCTTTACAGAGGCCATGGTGTCGTTAGTCATCGTGGTCCTCCTTACAGCTTAATCTCAATATTCACGTCTGCCGGCAGTTCGAGACGCATCAGCGAATCAACTGCGGAAGGCGTGGGGTCAATAATGTCAATCAGACGCTTGTGGGTGCGAACTTCGAATTGCTCCCGGCTGTCCTTATATTTGTGCGGCGACCGAATCACAACGTAAACGTTCTTTTCGGTCGGCAGGGGCACAGGTCCGACTACGGTAGCGCCAGCACTGGTTACCGTCTCGACAATTTTCTTTGCCGAGGAGTCAATGACCTCATGGTCATAAGACTTCAGCCGAATGCGGATTTTTTGTCCCGCCATGGGCTAACCTCTCTCTAACTGGTTCTTCACCGGTACACGCTTTCGGGTGTGTCGCATTTGTAAACGCAACACAAGCGAAATCTCGCACCGTTGGATTTCCATTCCACCTGACTTTTGCCAGGCAAGTGCGCACTGGGAGGCGTGAACCCGCCTCAAGATGCGCCGAGGAACTAGCTTACACTTATTGGCTCTCCCGTGGCAAATTCTCGGCGTCGCTTACGTGGTTTGAGCGCGAGGGTGGTGTGGTGAAGCGTACTGGGTTTTGTTCCTACTCGTTTTTGAGAGGATTAGGGATATGTCTAAGAGGTATTCTCAGGAGTTTAAGGTATCGGGCGGTGCGGTTGCTTTCTGATCGGTTGGCTGCTGATTGTTCGTGTTCGCAGTGGAGGGCGGTTAATGAGATAGCTGTGAAGCTGGGGATCGCAAACGAGTCACTGCGCCGCTGGTATGAGCAGCATTTGGTTGTTACGGGCGAACGGCAGGGGCTCACGCGTGAAGAGCATGAGGAAATCAAACGTCTCAAACGCGAGAATGCGCAGCTGCGTAGGGCGAATGAGATTTTGAAAACTGCCTCGGCTTTTTTCGCAGCGCAGCTAACCGTCCGGCCCGATGATGATTGCTTATATTGACGAATATAGGGGTCGTTTCGGGGTCGAGCCGATTTGCCGGACACTGGGTGCGAGCCTGGAAGGAGGGTTTATTACCTCTCGCGGCTACCGGCTAGCGAAGAGCAGACCAGCAAGCGCCAGAAGCATTCGTGATCGAATACTTGCTAGAAAGTTGGCAACTATTCACGCTCATAATTTCGGGGTTTACGGGATACGCAAGATGTGGCACGCAGCCAGGCGCGCGGGCTGGGATATTGGTCGTGACCAGGTCGCTCGACTCATGAGAATCGCTGGGATTGCTGGTGTTCGCCGGGGACGCACAGCAATAACAACCAGACCC
>NZ_CAMYBV010000003.1 GCF_947254095.1 uncultured Mobiluncus sp. | reverse complement strand
TATATTCGGGAACAAAAATTTGGTCATATTTACGGAACGGATAGGGGCGCTCAAAGGCGGTTTCGTAGAATTCGAAGCCGGCGCGGGTGATGTCCATGATTTCGGCGGCATCCAAGTGTTTCACCATGGAGGCGCGGCAATAGACGCCGAGGGGAATTCGTCTGCCGTCGCACGAGGTCACTTCGCCGGTTTCTCCCACGTAGGGGCCGGCGATGACGGCGGTCAGGTAGGACGAGATTTTTTCGGTGGGGCTGAAGCGGTATGTACGTACGCCGTCAGCGGCGATTTCAGGTTCCGGGGTGGGCGAGTTAGAAAACGCGTTCCACTCGGGAGGAACCACGAAAGTAAAGGTGAAGTCAGCTTTGATGTCGGGCTGCTCAAAAACTGCGTACACGCGGCGGGAATCTGGCACCTCGAACTGAGAGTACACGTAAGACTTGCCATCTTCGGGGTCTGTGAAACGGTGTAGTCCCTCGCCGGTGTGCATATAGACGCAATCAGCCACCACCCGCAGATTGTTGTGTTCCTGTAGGTCCGGCAGGAAAATTCTAGAATCGACGTAATTCGAGAGGTCCAGCGCTGTCCCGTTCAAAGTCACTTCTGTGACGGCATCGGCAATGAGGTCGATGAAAGTTGAGGCGCCTGGCTGGGCAGCAAAGTCGACTTCCGTCACGGAATGAAAAATACGCTCTCCCTGAGTCATGTCGAGATGTACGCGATAGTGAACATCGCTGACGATTTCCGAGCGTTGCTCGGCTTCGATGCGGGTGAGGTTAGTTCCTGGCATTTACGCTCCTTTGAGTTTGCAATCGGTATATATTCTTCCATGTCTTACCCCTTTTCGATGAATTTTCAGCGTAAAGATTGCAGTTAAACTAAACTTGAGTTATGTTTCTTGCGCTCACAGCGAGGGGAGGTATCTGCGTTGAGACGGAAGACCGCTCGTAGCTCGTGCTCCCAGATATCAGCCTCTAGACTGCGCCGGATGCGCCGTGTCCTCGCAGTAATCCTCTTAGGGGCCGTGGCGCTGAGCGGATTGAGTGCCTGCGCAAAGGAAAAAACCAAGACCCCCACCCAGTGGAACACTACCATCATGACTACACCGGCCCCGGAGGGCTGGATTAACGGTAAAGACGGGGCTTTTCGGGTACAGATACCGCCGTCTTACTTAGATGCCTACGATGCGATCAGCGGTTCCAAGCTGCCCGATGCGCAGGTGGTGCTGTCCCTCTCTTCTGATAAAGCCCTGAACGGCTACGTTCCGGTCATGGTCATTGATCACGCGAAAGCGACTTCCGACCCTGACGAGGTGAAAAAGAACCTGAAACAAGACCCCATCTACAAGGGTTACAAGAAGTTTACGGTGCTGAACCCGACTCAGGTTGAGGGCTTGAACGTGCTGGAGATGAAGTGGAGCTACGTCTATCAAGAGGTCGAGATGACCGCCTTTATGACTTTGGTTTCGGGGAACAATCATGCCTACGCCCTGAAACAGGACGTGCCGGACTACGCGCTGGAAACCTACCAACCGATTATTGATTCCGTGCTGAAAACCTGGACTTGGAACAAGCCGGTGAAAGGGACCAAGCCGAAACCAAGTCCTTCACCTACCAAATCCTGACTCTCTGGTCCGGTTCCAGCCACAGGGCATCGCCGGGCTGGGTTTGGAAAGTATCGGCGAACAGGTCGAGGTTCGCTACCACGCCGTTGCAGCGGAATTCTGCCGGAGAGTGGGGGTCGATAGAAATGAGCTGTTTAGCCATTTCCGGGCGCACCTTCGTCTGCCAGGACAGCGCCCAGGACAGGAAGAAGCGTTCGGCTGCTGTGAGCCCCTCGATGACCGGAGCGTCTGCAGGGTCGTCGATGCCCTGCTGTTTCAGCTCCAACAGGTAGGCTTTCCACGCGATGTCGAGTCCGCCAAGGTCGCCGATGTTTTCCCCGATGGTCAGCGCGCCGTTGACATGGAATTCTGCGGGCAGCCCCTGGGGGACGAACGTGTTGTATTGGTCGATAAGGGCGTGGGTGCGTTTTTTAAACTCGGCTAAGTCCTGATCGGTCCACCAGTTTTCGACTTTACCGGTGCCGTCGAACTTGGCGCCCTGGTCATCAAAACCATGCCCGATTTCATGCCCGATAACCGCCCCGATGGAACCGTAGTTCACAGCCGCGTCCGCGTCCTTGTCAAAGAATGGGGGCTGCAGGATAGCGGCGGGAAACACGATTTCGTTTTCGGTCGGGTTGTAGTACGCATTGACGGTCTGCGGGGTCATGTGCCAAATCGTGTGATCGACCGGGCCGCCCAGTTTGTCAATCCAATAGTTAGTACCGAAAATGCTGGCATTGTGAACCTTGTCAGCCAGTGTTCCGTCTCCCAGCTGGAGTTTCTCATAATCGCGCCACTTGTCTGGGTAGCCGATTTTGGGGGTAAACTGGCGCATTTTTTCTAACGCTTTGTCCCGCGTTTCCGGTCCCATCCAATCCAGAACCGCGATGGAATCCTGGTAAGCCTGAATCAGGTTGTCTACCAGGTGGCTCATCGCCGCTTTAGCCTCGGCGGGGAAGTGGCGCTGCACGTAAAGTTTGCCCAGGGCCTCGCCCATCACGGAGGACGCCAGGGAAACCCCGCGCTTCCAGCGTTCCCGCAGTTGCTCCTTGCCCGCCAACTTTTGCCCGTAAAATTCAAAGTCCGCATTCACGATTTCGCTGGACAGCAGGGAAGTATGTCCGTTCAAGGCGTGCCACAGCATCCACCACTTGAGCGTCTCAAAGTCGGTGGAATCCCATAGCTGGTCCATGTTTTCGAGGAAATCCGGTTCGCCCACGTTGACTTCCGTAAACATTTTGTCGGGCAATCCCGAGGCCTTCCGCCAGGCTCCCAGGTCGAAGCGCGGCAGTTTGGCGGCCAGTTCGTCCCAGGTCATCGGGTTGTTCGTCGCGTCCGTGTCGCGAGTTTTCACGTTATCCCAATGCAGCTTGGCTATTCCGGTCTCGAAGTCAACAATTTTACAGGCCACGTCCGGGGCTGCGGACTGCGAAGCGTATCCGGCCAGGGTCAGCATTCGGGCAATGTGCTGGCGATACTGTTCCAACAGGTTCGCGTGCTTTTCCTCCAAGTAGTAGGCGCGTTCGGGCAGTCCCAGACCGTCTTGACCGAAATAGTTGACGTAGCGTTCGGGATTGTTCACATCGATGTCAATGCCGGTATCGAAAAATCCTTCGTAGGTGCCTTCGGCAAAAGTCCGGGCCCACAGGTCGCGCAGATCCCCTTTCGTGGTGGCCTGTTCCACGGGGGCCTGCAACTGTCGCAGGCTCGGGCCACTGTCCGCTTCCACTGTGGCTTCATCCATAAAAGAGCCGTAGAGGGAGGCGACTTTGCCTGCCAGGCTGCTCAGTTCCCCGGTGATTCGACCCGCGACACAATCTTCGATGATGGTGCGCACCTGTTTTTCCGCTTCCTCAGCCAAGAGGTGGAACGAACCGTAGCTGGCCTTATCGGCGGGGATCTCGGTGCGGGCCAGCCACTTGCCGTTTACGTAACGGTAAAGGTCGTCTTGCGGGCGGATGGTTTCTTCAAAGTCAGCGGGGTCAAGCATCCCCAACAACGGGTTCTTTGTCATGGGTTCAACCCTACCGTGCCGCACCAAAAATTTCTGAGCGGCCCCGGCGGCGCCACCGAAACACCTTGTGACTACGTTACCGTCCTGGTGAAAAACGTTCCGGCGGGGAGTCAGCGCGTAGAGAACCCCAAGGCGTCGTAGAGCTGCATCGCCTCGGGGGCGGCGGATATATCCAGTTGCAAGGTCAGGGCTTCGCGCCCCAACGCATCCACGGCTCGTGAAGCGTTAATGACCAGCCCCGAACCGATGCCCTGACGGCGATACTCAGGATCCACAAACAGGTCGGCGATGTAGGGTTGGTCGCTGTTGCCGTCCGTGGTACACCACTCGTCAGGAGCCTGGTCCAGCACGATGACCACGCCGACCAGCTTGTCCCCGTGCCACGCCCCGAGGGTCGCCTCGTCCAGCAGCGAGCCGTAGGCGCCGTCCCAAAACAAATTCAGCTGGCTGGCCGCGCTCGACCCCGCGTCCCGATAAGCAACCGCGTGGAGCTGGGACATCTGCACCACATCGTCGCGGGTAATCGGACGGTAGGTAATCTTGATTTCAGGGTCGGGCTTTGCAGCCGTCAACTCATCGGTGGACGGGGCCTCTAAGGACAGCTTGGACATATCTCGATTGTCCCACGTAACGCCCGCTTTGGGAAGGATTTGGCGCCGAGGAACACTCAGAAATGGGTATCGGCTCAGAGGCTATCCACTATGCTTGCGAAGTGCTAGCATAGAGTATGCCTACTTTATATATTCGCGATGTCCCGGAAGTCCTCAGTGAGACTTTGAAAGTGCGAGCGTGCCAGCAGGGTCAGTCTCTCTCTGCCTACGTGGTGTCGGAGTTGCAGAAATCCGCGGCGCAGCTGTCTGGAGGGGAAATCGTGCGGCGTCTGCGGGAGTTAAACCGTCGGGACAGTGCCAGCGTGAGCGAAATTCTTGAAGCCTTGTCTGAGGGGCGCCAATGATTGTCCTGGACGCATCAGCCTGCGTGGAACTCCTGGTGGGAACCTACCCTGACGATGCTTTGCTCGATGTCTTTCACGAGTCGGTTTGCGCCCCTGCACACCTGGATGTTGAAGTTCTCTCTACCTTGAGAGGGCTGGTGTTGGGTCATGTCATCAGCGTAGACAAAGCCACGGAAGCCATCGAGGTGTTTTATCAGATGCCCATCACCCGTCACGAAATTTGGCCCCTGGCCGGGCGAATCTGGGAATTGCGCGAGGAATACACCACTTATGACGCGGCATATATTGCGCTTGCGGAGGGGCTGGAGGCTACGCTTTTTACCTGCGATAAAAAGCTTCGTGGCCGGCTGCACTTTGCCAAAGTTAAGGTTTTCCCACCGGAATAGCCCTCGGAAGGCTTGCGAGTTTGCCAGGGTCGGTAACATGGTGGGGTGGAAAACAAGCATGAGGACGCACATCGGGACCAACCCGCACACGAGCATCGAACCCCGGCGGTGACCCCCGAGGATTTGTCGGTAGACCCGGATTTGATTCCTTACCTGTTCGCGGCCCGGACCCCTGCCGAGCCAGACGACAACGACAACCCGTCCGGGGAACCTTGTGACCCCCAAAACGCAGCTGTCCCACGGAAAGGTCCCGTTGACCGCTTTGGCGTACCGTTGAGTCCCGAACAGCGCGAACTCGTGGACGAAGTGCGTGAACGGCAACGCCCCACCTCTACCCTCGGCCCATCCACGATGGAGGACCCGAAAGCCCGAGCCATCTATGAGACCTTGTTGACGCGCCGCGCCGAACACCAGATTGAACCCAGCCTGGAACCGGTGCGGGGAGTGCTGGACTACCTGGGCAATCCCCAGGAGCTGTTCCACTCCATCCACATCACCGGCACAAACGGCAAAACTTCCGTCGCCCGGATGATTGAGGCGCTGCTGGTGGAACTGGGGTATCGGACCGGCCGGTTTACCTCCCCGCACCTGGCAGATGTGCGCGAACGCATCACAGTGGACCAAGCCCCCGTCACCACCGAACAGTTTGTCCAGGCTTATGAAGACGTCGAGGCACAGCTGGCACTGTGGGAAAACGCTCACCCCGGACACCGGCTGTCCTTCTTTGAGGTCATGACGGTAATGGCATACGCCCTGTTCGCAGACGTGCCCGTAGACGTGGCGGTAGTCGAGGTCGGTATGGGCGGGCGCTGGGACGCTACGAATGTCATCGACGCGGACACGGCCGTCATCGGGCCGATCAGCTTGGAACACGAACAGTGGCTGGGTCAGGGACTGGCCAACATTGCGCGGGAAAAGGCAGGGATTATGCGCCCCCAGCGGGTGGCGGTGGTGGCGAAACAGCCCGATGAGGCTCTCGCGATCATTCGTGACGCTGCTCATGCCGAGGATGTGACCCTGCGTTATGAGGGGGACGACTTCGAGGTGCTGCGCCGTATCCCGGCTGTCGGGGGGCAAGTCATTGACATTCGCACGCCCGCGGCGGTCTACCGCGATATTTACCTGCCACTCTACGGGGAGTTTCAAGCCGAGAACGCGGCGCTGGCGCTCACAGCGGTGGAGGCGCAGCTGGGCGGAGCGGCGCTGCACGGGGAATCTGTGGAGCGCGCCTTTGGTGGGGTTCGTTCTCCCGGACGCCTGGAAGTGTTGCACGCCACCCCGATGATTGTGGCTGACGCGGGGCATAATCCGGGTGCGGTGGGGGCATTGCGCCGGGCGATAGAAGACGATTTTCGTTTTCAACACACGGTGGGGATTTATTCCGCCATGGCCGATAAAGACATCGAAACCGTGCTGGGGATTATGGAGCCGACCATTGATGAGTTGATTGTGACCCAGATGCCTGGGGAACGCGCGGCGAAGGTGGAGGACCTTCAGGCCGTTGCTGCGGAGGTGTTCGGAGACGAGCGCGTGTACGCTATTGATTCCCTGCCCGAAGCGATTGCGAAAGCCGGGGAAATCGATGATTTGCAGGGGGGAGTCCCCGGCTCTACCGGAGTGGTGATTTTCGGTTCCGTGGTGCTCGCCGGAATGGCACAGGACGTGCTGCGCAAAGACAAACTACAATAATCACAACCGGTCCTCGCGCGTTGGACCCTGGCCAGAACGAAATTTTAGGGCAGTCAGTTAGGAGCAGCCGTGAGTTTGAATACGCAATGGGTGCTGCGCTGGATGGATGGCTGCGCTCGAGTTCTGGAACAAAATCGCGAAATGTTGGGGAGTTTGGATGAAGTCATCGGGGACGGGGACCACGGGGAAAACATTTCCCGCGGATTTTCTGCCGTGGATCAGCGGCTATCCGGGATTGTGGTGGAGAGTCCGAAGCAGGCGCTGCGGGTAGCGGCAAATACTTTGTTGGCGGCGGTAGGGGGAGCCTCGGGGTCTTTGTATGGCACGGCATTTTTGCGGGCGGCGCGTTCGGTGAGCGCCGAAAGTTTAGAGTCACAAGATGTGGCGATGCTGCTGGTGAAGGCCGCCGAGGGGATTGCGGAGCGCGGCGGCGCCCAGCCGGGGAACAAAACCATGCTGGACGCGTGGTATCCGGCCGCTACGAACGCTGCTGCCGCTGTGGCGAAAGGGGCCGCCCCGGAAGAAGTCTTGCGCGCCGCTGCTGATGCGGCCGCAAAAGGGGCGGAAGAGACGGTTTCGATGAGCGCCGCAAAAGGGCGGGCTTCGCTGTTGGGGGAGCGTTCCATCGGGCATAAGGATCCCGGCGCCGCCTCGAGTGCTCTCATTTTGGACGAGGCGGCAAAAGCTGCCGAACTGTGAACAATACGCCGAAACAAGGTCGTGGAAATCCGGTAGGATAAACCTAGAACAAAATGAGAAGTTGCGCTCGGAGTCGAGCGAAACTTTTGGCGAAAGGAAAGTCAATGACTGACGGCCACATCCCCTACGATCCGCAAGAAGAACACACCTTGGTCATTATTAAGCCTGACGGCTACCGGCGCGGACTCATCGGCGAAGTCATTAGCCGGATTGAGCGTCGCGGATTTAAGATTGTGGGCTTGCAAACGAAGACGGTGACCCGCGAAGAACTGGAAGAACACTATTTTGAGCACAAAGACAAGCACTTCTTTGAAGGGCTGGTCGAATACATGATGAGCGGACCTATTGTGCTCATGGTCATCGAAGGCTCTCGCGTGATTCAGGCTTTCCGCAACATGATGGGAGACACCAACCCCGCGGTGGCTCTGCCCGGAACTATTCGCGGTGATCTGGCTCGCGATTGGGGCCCGGACGGACAGATTCAAAACATCGTTCACGGTTCTGACTCGGTTCAGAGCGCCGACCGGGAAATCGCGCTGTGGTTCCCCTACATGATTGACTAAAAGGTCGGTATTGAGGCGCATCACCCGCCGGCGGTGATTCTTTCCGTTTCCCAAGGCCGGAAAGGCTGTTTTTTAGGGTTCGGGGGGTTGCGCTAGGGTAAGTGTGTGTATTTAAAGTCCCTGACCCTGAAAGGCTTTAAGTCTTTCGCGAACACGGTTCACATGAACCTTGAACCGGGGGTGACCTGTGTCGTTGGCCCCAACGGTTCGGGGAAATCGAACGTGGTCGATGCGCTGGCTTGGGTGATGGGCGAGCAGGGTGCCAAAAATCTGCGCGGGTCACAGATGTCGGATGTCATTTTCGCCGGCACGAAGACAAAAACTCCGCTGGGACGCGCGGAAGTCCAGTTGACCATTGATAACACCGATGGTGCGCTGCCTATCGAATACTCTGAAGTGACGATTTCGCGCACCATGTTTCGGGCGGGCGGTTCCGAGTACGCCATCAACGGAACCCCGGTGCGCCTGTTAGATATTCAAGAGTTGCTTTCCGATACCGGGATGGGTCGGGAGATGCACGTCATCGTGGGGCAGGGCCAGCTCGATCGGATTCTGAGTGCCTCTGAACTGGAACGACGCGCTTTCATCGAGGAAGCGGCCGGAGTGCTTAAGCACCGGCAGCGCAAAGACCGGGCGTTGAAAAAACTGGAAAGTTTGGCGGTCAATCTCTCCCGGGTTCAGGACCTCACCAGTGAAGTGGCGAAGCGGCTGGGTCCCTTGGGAAAGCAGGCCGAGGCGGCTCGGAAAGCTGCCCGAGTTCAAGCCGAACTCGCTGACGCGACCGCCCGTTTGATCGCTGACGCGGTGGCGCAAAACAAAGAAAAAGCGGGGTCGCAAACCGCCTCCAAGGAACAAATTTCGGCACAGATTGCGGATTTGGAAGCCCGTCTGCAAGGGGCAAACACGAAGCTGAACGCGGCGAAGTCCAGTTTTGACGAGGTTAGCCCGGAGCTTGAGAAACTCACCCAGACTTGGGCGGAGCTGAGCACTTTGGCCGAACGGTTGGAAGCGTTAGAGAACCAGGCTCGGGAACGCGCCAACGCTTTGAGGGAAACCGCGGAACTAACCCGAACTGCCGACACCAGCGAGCTGGAAAAACGGCTCGAAAAAACTCGTGAGGAAATCAGTGAAAAACAAGTCGCCGTAGCGAAAGCCGACGACGCGGTCACGCAGACGCAAGCCGCCGAAGAGCGAGCCAAGGAGCGCGAAGTCGCGGTGCGCTCCCAGATGGAAAAGCTCCAGCGCGCCCAGGCCGACAGGAGGGAGACTCTGGAGCGGCTGCGCGGAGCGGTCGCTACCGCCGCCTCGCTGGCAGAAGAAGCGGCGGGAAACCTCAGCCGGATGGAAGAAGCCCTCCAGGCCGCCGCGCAGCGCGAAACAGTTTGCGCCCAGGAGCTGAGCAAAGTCGAGGCGGAGCTTCCCCCCGGGGTGGCGGACGGAACCTTGGCCGCGAGAGAGGAAAAGTTCGCGGCAGCGGTGGCGACGATTCAAGCGAAAGTTTCTCAACTCTCTACCGAACTCGGCGAAGCCCGAGAAGAAGCCGCCTTTTGGGAGGCGAAACGCGAGGTCTTGGCGAAAACCTTGCAGCCCGAAGACGCCGCCGGAGCGGTGGCGAAAGCGGGATTGAGCGGAGTCAGCGCGGCGCTGTTGGAAACTATCCTGGTCGAGTCCGGATGGGAAGACGCCATCGGTGCTGTGTTTGGAAAGTGGTCGAAAGCGTTGCTGACCTCGGGGGTTGAATCCGCCGCGGACGCTTTGCGTTTTGTCCGTCAGCAGTCCGCGGGTCAGGTTCACCTGCTGGTCGCGGACGGTGTGGGGACTCCCTTGGGAGCCCGGAACACGGCGAGCCTGGAGAAAGCAAAACTTCCAGACGGGGTGTGCTGGGCAAAGGACCTGGTTAGTGCCCGGAAAGGGAAAACTTTACCGCCGGTGGTGGTGGCTTTGTTGACGGGTGTGGCGGCTTGCCCGGATTTGTCAGAAGCCCGGGATTTGGTTTTGACCGGTGAGGTTGCCGCGGCGGTGACCCAGGCGGGGGATTTCCTTTCGGCGACCCGAATTGTCGGCGGCGGGGACCCTGACGCGGGGATTTTGCGGCGTGCCTCAGAATATGACGAGGCGGCGGCGCAGGCTGAGGCGGCGGCCGCGGCGGCAGATAAGGCCGATGGCCAGTTGGCTCAGGCCAAGACCGAGCTGGCTGCGGCTCAGGAAGAATATGACGAGGCGGCGGCTCAACTCAAAGCCCAAGATGCGGCCGCGGCTGCGGCCACCGCGGCGGTAGCAGCCGCCAAAGCGAAACGCGGGGCGGCCCAGGCGGAAGTCGAACGTGCCGGAAAACACTTGGAACAGGCTCGTGCGGAAACGGAGAAACGCCAGGCGGCTCTCCGGGAAGCGCAGGAAACTTTGGATGCCAGCCTGAAAGCCCAGGACGCAGGCACAGACGACGAGCCGGACTTTTCCGCCGAACTGCAAGCCGCAATGGAAGCTTTGTCCACGGCTCAAACCGCCAAATCGGACGCCCATATTGCGGCGCATCTGGCCCGCCAAGAACTGGAATCTTTGGAATCGCGTGCTGCCTCGCTGCAACGGAACATTGCGGCGGAAAAGGCTGCCGCCCAAGCGGCAGCCAGCCGGGCGCTGGTGCGGGAACGGCGCCGGAAACGGTCTGTCTACGTGATGGAACAGGCTGAAGCTGCCCAGCGGTTGGCACACGCGGCGGCGGCCAGTGCCCAAGCTCAGCGTCAGGCCAGTACCGTCAGTCGGGAGCAGCTGCAAACTGAGATGGAGACGCTGCGCGCCGCTGTGGATGACCTGAGCCGTCAGCGGACCGACCTCAAGGATGCTTCGATGCGTGATGAGGTCGCTTTGGCCGAGGTCAATTCCAAGCTGGCACGGTTGCTGGAACAAGCCCAGCAGGAATGCGGTTTAGATGAGACCACGCTGTTGACTCAGTACGGTCCGCACAACCTGGTGCCCGTATTCGATGAAACTGGTGAAACCATCGAGCACGTGCCCTTCGTGCGTGTTGAACAGGTGGAGCGAAAAGCCCAGGCACAAACCGAACTGAAACGGATTGGCAAAGTGAACCCCTTGGCTTTGCAGGAACACGAAGCCTTGGTGGCGCGCCATAAATTCTTGGCTGACCAGGTGGCTGACTTGAATAAGTCTCGTGAAGACCTGATGAACGTGGTGGCGGAAGTGGACCGCCAGGTCGAGGACGTATTCGGCAAAGCATTCGCGGACGTGTGCGCCGCTTTTACAGATATTTTCCAAGTCCTGTTCCCCGGCGGGGAGGGCAGGCTGACTTTGAACAATCCGAAAGACTTGTTGAACACCGGCATTGAAATCGAAGCGCGCCCGGCGGGAAAGAACGTGAAACGGATGTCCCTGCTTTCCGGCGGGGAACGTTCCTTGGCGGCGCTGGCTTTTCTGTTCGCGATTTTCCAAGCGCGGCCCTCGCCGTTCTATGTCCTTGACGAGGTCGAGGCTGCTTTGGACGACGTAAACCTGTCTCGACTGCTGGGGGTTTTCGAAATTTTGCGTGAAAACTCGCAGTTAATCATCATTACTCACCACAAACGCACGATGGAAATTGCTGACGCGCTGTACGGAGTGACGATGAAGGAGGGCACCACGGCGGTGATCTCGCAGCGCCTGGTGAAAACCCCTGGCGAAAACGAGGAATCTATACCGTGAAGTACAGCCGTAAATTAGGTAAACCTAGCGAGGTTAGAGATAAGATAGCAACGTACGTTCGAGCCGACAACAGACGTTCATGCGGTGCTATCAGAGACGTTTTGGATGGAATCAATGAATATCCTCAGTGCGACACTAAATAACTCCCAGGGTCTGGAAGGCTACACTGATCCGCTCATTTTTATGATTCCGTTGGCTATCGCTTTCATAGTTATCGTTATCGTCGCCAGCGCCTCCCAGATTGACTCGAAGCAGCGCAAGATCCGCAACGAGGATCGGCTTTTGGACACGTTGGAGCGGATTCGTGAGGACAGCAGTGAGGGCGGAGAGGGAGCTGACGACGCTGCGCCCCTCCAGCTCAAGCAAGGCGAAAAAGAACTTCGAAACATCATCGAAAAGGCGATTCAGACTAATAGCCACAGCGATGATGAATACCCTGATGATGACGTAGAAATCGAACCGACGACCTCAGAGAGTGGCCATTTTACGGATGAGGTCCCGACCGAAGAGGACGACCTGGCTGAAACGGAGGACTGGGGCGAGGAGGACGAAGACTTCGATGAGGAAGAAGTCGTCGTCAAGCCCGATGGGGTCTATTGCGACCCGGACGGGCTGTGCTTTAAGCCCCTCCCTGGTCAGAGTGTTGAGGAAGCCCGAGCTGCGGCTCGAGCTGCTATGGCGGCGGCGGATGCAGCTCTGGCGGCGGATATGGCCGAGGAAGACGCCGCTTTGGAATCGGCGGCGGCGGAGCAACCCGCAGCGGAAGTTTCCGAGGAGCCTGAGAGTTCCGAGGCTGCAGAAACTGCTGAGAAAACCGAGCAACCCGAGCCGGCCGCACCGGCTGAAACGCCAGATTCTGACAGTTCCGAGCCTACCGAGCCAACCGAACCTGAAGTTGAGGAAATCGAAAAACCGGAATCCAAGACCTCCCGGATGCGCCGCTTGAAGGAACGCCTGGCCGGTAAGGGCAAGTTCGGGCGAGCCATTCTCAATGTGCTGTCCAGCGCGGATTTACAAGCCGCCGATTGGGAGGCTATAGAAGACGAGCTGCTGGCTGCCGACATGGGCGTCGAACCAACCGTAGAGCTCATTGACAAACTGAAGGTGAAACAAAAGGTCGCGGGCGAAAAGGACGCTGCGCAGGTGCGGCGTATGGCCAAGCGGATGCTCACCGATATGCTCGACCGCAAGGCCGAACGTGGTCTCAACCTGGAAGTTCCCGAGGATTCTCCCACCCAGACCGCCGGTATCTTAATGGTTGGTGTCAACGGCGGCGGTAAGACGACCACGGTGGGCAAGCTGGCGCGCCTGCTGGTGGCTGACCGCAAGTCCGTGGTGTTGGGCGCGGCCGATACGTTCCGTGCCGCCGCCGGGGAGCAGCTGCAAACTTGGGGCGACCGGGTAGGTGTGCCGGTGGTGCGCGCCGAAAAGGATCAGGCCGACCCCGCCTCCGTGGCTTTCGACGCGGCGAAAACTGCCCGTGAAGCTGGCAGCGACGTGGTTTTGATTGACACCGCCGGACGTTTGCAAAACAAAGTTGGTTTGATGGACGAGCTGGGCAAAATCAAGCGCGTGGCTGAAAAACAGGTGCCCATCACCGAAGTTTTGCTGGTTATCGATGCTACTACCGGCCAAAACGCTTTGAGTCAGGCGAAAATCTTTACCGAAGCGGTGGGTGTGACCGGTATCGTTTTGACCAAGCTGGACGGTTCCGCCAAGGGCGGGGTCATCGTGCCTTTGCAGCGGGAGCTGGGGATTCCGGTGAAGCTCGTTGGTTTGGGTGAAGGCCCCGACGACTTGGCGCCCTTCGTGCCCGGCGATTTCGCTGACGCCCTGCTGGATGCCTAGATTTGTCAGGCGCCCGGGGTCTTTTGAAAGTTTTCGGCGTTTGCCGCTGGTTCCGGCACCACTCACGGCACGCCCCAACAACCCCCACTTTTGCCCGAAATCTTGCCTCACTATAAAATCGACGTGTGTTCAATAGCCTACAAGACCGCCTGACAGAATCATTTAAGAACCTTCGCAAGAAGGGCAAGCTGAAGGAATCCGACGTTGACGCCACCGTCAGCGACATTCGCCGCGCCCTGATTGAGGCTGATGTGGCCTTGGAGGTCGTCAAGGATTTCACTGCCACTGTAAAGGAAAAGGCCTATGGGGCGGCCCGGTCGGAGGCCTTGAACCCGGCCCAACAGATTGTGAAAATCGTCAACGACGAGTTGATTAACATTCTGGGCGGCGAGGACCGGGAACTGCATTTCTCTAAACCCGGCAAAGGCCCGACCGTGTTCATGCTGGCCGGCCTGCAGGGTGCCGGTAAAACGACTCTGGCCGGCAAACTCGGCAAGTGGTTGGCGAAAGAGGACCGGAAAGTCCTGCTGGTCGCGGCGGACTTGCAGCGTCCCAACGCGGTCAACCAGTTGCAGATTGTGGGTGAACAGGCCGGGGTCACCGTCTTTGCTCCCGAACCCGGCAACGGGGTGGGCGACCCGGTCGATGTGGCGCGACGCGCTTTAGCGCTGGCCTCCGGTTCAGGCTATGACGTGATGATTGTCGATACCGCCGGCCGACTGGGCGTGGATGAGGAACTCATGGCACAAGCCCGTTCCATCCGCGACGAGGTGCAGCCCGACGAGGTCTTGTTCGTCCTGGACGCCATGATTGGCCAGGATGCGGTGCGAACCGCGCGAGCTTTCCAAGAGGGCGTGGATTTCACCGGTGTGGTCCTGACCAAGCTGGATGGTGATGCCCGCGGCGGCGCAGCCCTGTCAGTCCGGGGCGTCACCGGGGTTCCGGTGCTGTTCGCCTCGACAGGGGAAGGCTTGGACGACTTTGAGCGATTCCATGCCGACCGGATGGCGTCGCGGATTTTGGATATGGGCGACCTGCTGAGCCTCATTGAAAAGGCTCAGGAAACGTTCGATATGGAGCAGGCCGAAAAGCTGGCCGGCAAGATTCAGCAGGGCCAGTTGACCTTGGAAGACTTCCTCAGCCAGCTGCAACAGATTCGCAAACTCGGTTCGATGAAAAAGCTGCTGGGCATGATGCCAGGGGCGGGCAAAATTCGGGAACAGCTGGATCAGTTTGATGAGCGCGAAGTCGACCGGATTGAAGCTATCGTCCGCTCGATGACACCCGCGGAACGCCAGGATGTAAAGATTCTCAACGGCTCGCGCCGCGCCCGGATTGCCGCCGGATCTGGCACCACGGTCGCGGACGTGAACGGTTTGGTCGACCGGTTCCAGATGGCGCAAAAGATGATGAGCGGCGGCGGCATTCCCGGTATGGGCGGCGGCGCTGACGGTATGGGGATGATGCCCGGATTCGGCCGGATGCCGGGCATGGGCAAGCATTCGAAAGCGAAACAGGCGGTAAAGTCCGGCAAGAAATCTAAAGCCCAGCGCAAGGCGAAATCCGGCAATCCCGCTAAGGCAGCCCGTCAAGCTCGGGAAGCGTTGGAGGGGATTTCCGCCGCCTCCCAGAGCGGGGCCGGAGCAATGCCTAACCTGCCCGGTGCTTTGCCGGCGGGGATGGGTGGCCTCAACGGCTTGGGCGGTCTCGGTGGGATGCCGCAGAAGTCCGCTCCGGCCACCCCCGCCCTCACTCCTGACGATTTGCCTGACGACATCAAACGTATGTTGGGCGGCTTGTGATGACACCCCTAAGGGCGACAGACCCGGATAATCTGCACTTTACCGGTGCTTTTTTGTGGTCGGAAAACCCCAGTGTGGAGGGGGAATACACCGGTCAGGCGACGACAGCGTCTTGTGAATCTCGGTGGGTACACGGCGACCTGTATATTCACGACGGCATCGTGAGCCGAACGGCGAAACCCGCGCTGACCTACCGAAAGGTCAGCGGCTACGCGATTCCCGGACTGGTGGACGTGCATTGCCATGTGGGTGTGACCCACGCGGGTAACGTACCGGTCGAAACCCAGCGAGAACAGGCCGAATTGGCATTGAGTAAAGGCACGCTGCTGATTCGTGACTGCGGGGTGCCCTCCGATACCCGCTGGATTGACCAGGTGGCCGAGCTGCCGAAAATCATTCGCTGCGGCCAGCACCTGGTGCGACCCAAACGCTATATGCGTTACTACGGGCTGGAGCTGGAGAACGAAGCGGATTTGCCCGCAGCGGTTGCCCAACAGGCTCAACGCAGCGACGGCTGGGTGAAAATCGTGGGGGACTGGATTGACCGCTCCGACGGGGCTGAATCTGATTTGCAGCCGCTGTGGTCCACAGCGGTGCTGCGTGACGCGGTGGCGGCCGCTCACCAGAACGGAGCGCGGGTGACCGTGCATACTTTCGCCCACCGCACGATAGAGGGCCTGTTAGATGCCGGGGTGGACTGTATCGAACATGGCACCGGCATGGATTCGGACGAAATCCTCGAAGCGCAACGCCGCGGTATCCGCGTGACTCCGACCATGCTGCAAATCGCCCGGTTTTCCGATTTTGCCGCCCAGGCGGGGACAAAATATCCGGTGTATGCCGCCACGATGACCGCTTTGGATCAGTCCCGGGTGGCCCATCAAGCCGCGCTATATGAATCGGGAGTCCAGCTGCTGCCGGGCACCGACGCCGGCGGCTACCAGCGTCACGACGCCCTGCCCCAAGAGCTGCGGCAATGGCTCGAACTGGGGATTTCGGCTCCGGAAATTATTGACCTGGCCACCTGGAGGGCTCGGGATTTCCTGGGTGCCCCCTCGCTGTGGGAGGGTGCGCCCGCCGACCTGGTGTGGTACGACTCCGACCCGCGCGCTGACCTCAACGTTTTGGAACAGCCCGCCGGAGTGGTTCTGCGCGGAGCTCTCGTGGCCGGGGCGGTCAGGGAGGCTGCGCACCGTGCCTGAAGGCCATGCTATTCACCGGCTGGCCGCTCAGTTTGCCCAGGTCATGAGTGGCGAGGTCGTCGCGGCGTCCTCTCCGCAGGGGCGTTTCGCCGCGGGCGCCGCCGAGTTAGACGGCCAGCGTCTGGTCGACGTGCAAGCCTATGGGAAACATATGTTCCTCGGTTTTGCTCCGTGTCAGAACGAACCTGCCGCGACCGTTGCCGACTGCGCCCCGTCCCTGACCTGGCTGCATATTCACTTGGGAATTTATGGTTCCTGGCGATTTTACGGGGATTCTCAGTTCATCGCCCGGCACACCGACACGGTGTTAGACCTAGCCGAAACTGCGGAGCCAGCCGCGGAAATCGTAGAGATTCCGGTGCATACTCACCGCGATGATTCCGCTTTTGCGCCCCACGAACATTTCGCGGATCGCTGGTTTTGGACCCCCGCGCCTTTCCAGGCGCCCCCGCCCTACGGGACGGTGCGTCTGCGCTTAATCACGGCGCACGGGGCGGCCGACCTGTCCGGGCCAAACACTTGTGAACTGCTGGATGAGGAGGGCGTCGCCGCGGTGTTTGCCCGGCTGGGACCCGACCCGCTGCGTCCCGACAGCGACTTTAGTGAGTTTGTGAAACGTTGCTCCACCCGTCAGAAGGGTATTGGCGAGGCTCTCATGGACCAGTCCGTTATCGCCGGGGTGGGCAATATTTACCGCGCCGAAGTGCTTTACGCCGCGCGTCTGAACCCGTTTACACCGGCTCGTGAGGTGACGTCGCGCAAACTGTGCCGAATCTGGAACTGGCTGGAAGAATACCTGCCGCTCGGCGTGGAATCGGGACGAATCACCACCGCGGACCCTGACGATTACGCGACCTTCGTGGAGCGCGAGCTGGCCGCGGGGCGTGAGCCCCAGGCTATAGACTCCCGCTACTACGTCTACCAGCGCCAAGACCGCCCCTGTCTGCGCTGCCGCGCCAGCATCAAGCTCAAAATCGTGGGGGGACGAAAACTCTACTGGTGTCCGCGCTGCCAACGCTGAGGAATACGCGAAACCGCACCCTCGGCAAAACCCGAGCCGGGAAACCGCAACTTCCGGCGACCCCGCCGACGACCCCGCTCGTGACCCGCCTGGTGCGAGCGCCACACAAAGGTGGAATAATCGAGGACGTGAGTGAAGTTAACCTGGGGATGCCCACCAAGTCTCTGTCCGCCCGCGAACCGTTGGCGCCGCGCCATCAGACCCGCCAAATCCAGGTCGGCAGCGTCGCCGTAGGGGGAGACGCCCCGGTGAGCGTCCAGTCCATGACCACCACCCTGACTTCTGACGTGGAGGCAACCCTGCAGCAAATCGCCGAACTAACGGCCGCGGGCTGCGACATCATCCGAGTGGCCTGCCCTTCCGCCGACGACGCCGCGGCGCTGCCCGAAATCTGTAAACGCGCCACCATTCCGGTGGTGGCGGACATTCACTTCCAGCCCAAGTATGTGTTCCAAGCCATCGAGGCCGGCTGCGGGGCGGTGCGGGTGAACCCCGGCAACATTCGGGCTTTTGATGACCAAGTGCGCGAAATCGCCCGAGCCGCCACCGACCACGGCACCGCGCTGCGCATCGGGGTCAACGCGGGGTCTTTGGACAAGCGGCTGTATGAAAAATTTGGGGGAGCCACCGCAGAGGCGCTCGCCGAGTCCGCCATGTGGGAGGCGTCGCTGTTCGAGGACGTGGATTTCCATGACTTTGCCATCTCGGTGAAACACCACAACCCGGTGACGATGATTCAGGCCTACCGCCTGTTGGCCCAGCACGGGGACTGGCCGCTGCACCTGGGGGTGACGGAGGCCGGCCCAACTTTCCAAGGTACTATCAAATCCGCGACTGCTTTCGGCGCGTTGCTCTCCGAGGGAATTGGCGACACGATTCGGGTTTCGCTGTCGGCCCCGCCGGTTGAGGAGGTCAAGGTCGGGTTAGAGATTTTGCGTTCTCTGGGCCTGCGGAAACGCAACTTTGAAATCGTGTCCTGCCCGTCCTGCGGACGTTCCCAAGTCGACGTTTACACGTTGGCTAATGAGGTTACCGCCGGGCTGAAAGACATCACCTACCCGCTGCGGGTCGCGGTGATGGGCTGTATCGTCAACGGTCCGGGCGAAGCGCGGGAAGCCGATTTGGGCGTGGCCTCTGGCAATGGCAAAGGCCAGATTTTCATCAAGGGCCAGGTCATCAAAACCGTGCCGGAAGCTGAGATTGTGCCGACCCTGATAGCCGAAGCGAATCGATTGGGCCAGGAAATGGGCTTGGAAACGGGTGAGCCCCAGGTGAACGTGGCCTGTTGAGGCCTCACGCCGCGGCGACCGTTTTCGTGGGGGCCGCTCGGTGATTAGTCTTCCCAAGCGGGGTTGGCGGGTTATCCGCGGAGGTTACGTAGCTCAGGGGCACCAGGCCGGTCGGGCTGGGGTTCCGGTTTGGTTCAACCAGGAGATGGCGAGGGGCTAGGATAAGAGTTACTGCTTAGATTTACCGAGGAGTTATGGAAAATGTGTGAAACCGCGTTGCAAAAAGCTACTATTCCTTTCGATGGTCGGGTGCAGTCCGGGGTGGAACAGCCCCCGCAGGCGCATCTGGAAGTTTTGGGGATGAACCTGGAACCCAGCTTGGACAAAGCGGCGTTCATTGAGCTGCTAAAAGACCTGACTGCCACGGCCCGCCAGCTGACCCAGGGCAACCCAATTCCGAACTTCTTGGCTCCGGAAATGGTCGCGGTCACCGCCAACCTGACCATCACCTGCGGTTTCGGGGAACGAATTTTTGATTTCTTGGGTAAACCGGAACTGAAGCCTGAGGGCTTGCATGACATTCCTGCTTTCAAACTCGACCAGCTGCAGGAACGCTGGGGCCAGACCGATTTGGTGTTCCAGATTTGCTGCGACGACCCGGGCACCTTGTTCGCGGCGGGTCGCCTGTTACTGGCCAAGTGTCAGGGCAAGGCCACGTTGTTCTGGATGCAAAAGGGCTTTACGTACGCCTACGGTTCCGCCCCGCGCGGCACGACCCCGCGAAATCCGTTCGGCCAGGTAGACGGCACCGTGAACCCGTCCAACGCGGAGGAATTCTCCGAGCAGGTGTGGCTGGACGGTACTGGAGACCAGGCCTACCTGGACGGTTCTACCATTATGGTGCTGCGCCGGATTCAAAACTTCCTCGACCCGTGGGAGCTGCTGGACCGTCCCGCCCGCGAGCGTGTCATCGGCCGCAAACTTGCCGATGGCGGTCCGTTGAGCGGCGGCGGCGAGTTCGACGAGGAGGACATGGACGCGGTGGACGAGGCCGGTAACTTCATCATTGATCGGCGTTCTCACCTAGCGCTGTCCCGCGAACATGAAGACGATGGTTCCGATAAGCTGCGTCGCCGGGCTTTTGCCTACGACGACGCCCCGGAACCGGGACAGTCTGACCTGACCAACAGCGGTCTGGTGTGGGTGTCTTTCCAACGAAACCCGGAACTCCAGTTCACGGCTATTCAAAAGCGCCTGGATATGCATGACTTGTTGAACAAGTTTATTTCCCACATCGGTTCGGCGGTTTACTGGATTGTTCCGGGAACCAGCGCGGAAACCTACTGGGGACAGGGTTTGCTGGAAAAATAGGTCGGCGCGTTTAGGAATTCGCGTCCGTACCCAGGGGTAGGTTTTCAGTCCCGGTGGCGATGGATTGGCGAATGGCGCGCAGCAGGCCGCGCTGGGAGGCCTCGAGTTCCTGCGCTAAGCCGTGCAGACGGCGCAGCGTTTCTGCGTTGCCGGCGTCCGTCAGCGTTTCCGGTGCGGGATTTTTCCCCAAGGACTCCAGGAAAGCCATTTCACCAGCCCATTCGCGCCGTTTGTCCCGCCACAGTTGCAGCGGAGCGACCAGGTTCGGATCCCTCGGGATATAGCGCACCGCTTCAATGACTTGGTTATCCCGCACGACGACACGGTCCGCGGCAGAGAGAGTCTCTTCATAGATGAGTTTGATTTCTTCGTGACGGGGAGCCGTGTCTGGAATGATGGGGTCGCCGTGAAAACGGCGAACCAGCCACACGACACCCAAGGTCAGCGCGATGGTGCCGACCACTATCAGGAAATAGACCAGGTTTTGGGTGGCGGTCCACTTGTCCTGGGGGATGACCTGAACGGGTACCATCATGACCCCAAACGGCACCAGCAACGAACTCATGACTGGATTTTAACAAACTTTCGCCTCCTTGCGGCGCCCGTGGAGCCGGTTTGCCTCGGTAACCCAAGTTTTCGCTCGAACCGACGGAATTAACGGGGTGTGGGGGGAGATAAATTTTTTGATAACCTGTAAAGGCAGCGACTGGCGATGTCTACCCGACCCCGGATTGATTCGCGGGGACAGTGGGCAGGAGGAATAACCCTCCGGGGAGCGCATTTACACAATCGGACGCCTGGGTTGTGCTCGCAAAACTATGGAGGAACTATGACTGAAGTCATGAACCAGCCCCTTTCTGAGGTTGATCCGGAAATTCAGGCCGTGCTGGATGCTGAACTGAACCGTCAGCGCGACACCCTGGAAATGATTGCGTCGGAAAACTTTGTGCCCCGCGCCGTATTGCAATGCCAGGGCAGCGTCTTGACTAACAAATATGCCGAGGGTTATCCGGGCAAACGCTATTACGGCGGCTGCGAAAACGTGGACGTCGCCGAGACCCTGGCCATTGAGCGGGCCAAAAAGCTGTTCGGAGCCGATTTTGCGAACGTGCAGCCCCACTCTGGAGCCCAGGCGAACGCGGCGGTGCTTTCCGCGCTCATTAAGCCCGGAGCCAAGATTATGGGCCTGAGCTTGGCGCACGGCGGTCACCTCACTCACGGCATGAAGATCAACTTTAGCGGTCGGCTCTACCAGGTCGCGGCCTACGGGGTGGAACAGGATACCAAGCGTATCGACATGGATCGGGTGCGTGAACTCGCGTTGGCTGAGCGCCCGGATGTGATTATTTCCGGTTGGTCCGCCTATCCGCGACACCTGGATTTTGCGGCTTTCCGCTCTATCGCGGACGAGGTCGGGGCCTATCTGTGGACCGATATGGCGCACTTTGCGGGTCTGGTCGCCGCTGGTTTGCACCCCTCCCCGGTGCCTTATGCGGACGTGGTTTCCACGACTATTCACAAGACCATTGGCGGGCCGCGTTCGGGTCTGATTCTGTCTCGTGATGGGGAAAAGTTCGGCAAGAAGATCAACAGTTCCGTTTTCCCCGGTCAGCAGGGCGGACCCCTGATGCACGTGGTCGCGGCGAAAGCGGTGGCGCTCAAGATTGCCGGCACCCCTGAGTTTAAAGAGCGCATGCAGCGCGTCATTCAAGGCGCCCAAATTTTGGCCGAACGCCTGATGGCGCCCGATTGCCAGGCGGCGGGCATCGACCTTTTGACCGGCGGCACCGATGTTCACTTGGTACTGGTTGACCTGGTTAACTCCAACCTGGACGGGCAGCAGGCCGAGAACCTGCTGCATGAAGCGGGCATTACCGTGAACCGTAACGCGGTGCCGTTCGATCCGCGTCCCCCGGCGGTCACTTCCGGTCTGCGTATCGGCACCCCGGCTCTGGCTACCCGCGGCTTCGGCGAGGCGGAGTTCCGCGAGGTCGCCGACATCATCGCCTCCGTGCTGGTGGACGGCGCCGCGAGCGAATCCGCGGTGGACGTGGCCAAGTATCGGGCTCGGGTGGCGAAACTGACCGAAGCCTTCCCGCTCTATCCGGGACTGGTGCAATGAGGGCGCCCTGGGAGGGACCAGCTCAGGTCCTGGACGGCAAAGCCACCGCTGGCGCTATCAAAGCCGAGCTGCAGGCGCGTGTCGCCGCGGTGCGTGAGCGCGGGGTCATTCCCGGACTGGGCACTATCCTGGTCGGCGAGGATCCCGGTTCCGTAACCTACGTGGCTGGTAAACATCGGGACTGCGCGGAGGTCGGCATCGAGTCCATTCGGGTCGATTTGCCTGCCACCGCCAGCCAAGACGAAGTCATGGCGGCGGTGCAACGGTTGAACCAGGACCCGGCCTGTACGGGATATATCGTGCAGCTACCGCTACCTAAGGGTATGGACACGAACCGGATTTTGGAAGCTATCGACCCGGATAAAGATGCCGATGGCCTGCATCCCACGAACCTGGGTCGTCTGGTGTTGCGGGTGTCAGAGCCGATAACTTCGCCTTTGCCCTGTACTCCCCGGGCTGTCATCGAACTAGGTCGTCGTTTCGGTCTGGATTTCAACGGTAAAGACGTGTGCGTGGTGGGCCGCGGCACTACGGTGGGTCGTTCCATCGGGCTGCTGCTGGGACGTAAAGATGTCAACGCCACCGTGACTTCGTGCCACACCGGAACCCAGGATTTGGCCGCGAAATGTCGCCAGGCGGACATCATTGTGGCTGCCTCCGGGGTCGCGGGCATTATCACCGCGGACATGGTCAAGCCCGGCGCTGCCGTGTTTGACGTGGGAGTGTCTCGGGTTATTGACCCGGATACCGGCAAGTCTCGATTGCACGGTGACGTGGCGGACGGGGTCGACCGGGTGGCCGCCTGGTTGACGCCGAATCCCGGCGGGGTCGGGCCCATGACCCGGGCGTTGTTGCTGGTCAACGTGGTCGAAGCTGCGGAACGCGCGGCCGGATTGGCCTAGTTATTCCCATAATTCAATAGTGTTCCCGATCGGTTTTCCGATCGGGAACACTATTTTGTAGGGTCTGTGGTTAGCGGCGAGCCCGGCGGCGAGACGCGACCATCATGGCTCCGCCGGCGAGGAACACAATCATAGCTCCGCCAGCCAGCGTTTCGGCAGACGAACCGGTAGCTGCCAAAGCCTTATCCGGCCCTTGTGTCACCGGAATTCGGGGAGTTGCCGGGGTAGTCACGCCCGCGACCGGAGGCTCGGGAGTTGCCGGGGTAGTAACGCCCGCGACCGGGGGCTCGGGCTCTGCCGGGAGGAACCACAGTCCCTCCCGGAACGGGACCGGGGACGACACTCGGCGTATCTTTTTCTTAGTTCGCCTGGGCGTTTTCAGATATTTCCCAGATGATTCACACCACGTTCTCTCGTAACAATCGTCAGTTTTCTCGAGTTCTTAGAAATTTGTAAGAAATGGCCGAACATTTTTAAAAACAGCCGAATATGTGAGTTTACTCAGGGAAATCGTAGGCTACCGCGAGGGGGGTATGATCCGTGAAACGGGCATCGTAAGCCGGTGCGCGATACACCGCGGCCGATAGGGCTTTCCCCGCCAGTCCGGGGGTAGCCATGTGGTAATCCAGGCGCCAGCCGGCGTTATTGTCATAGGCCTTACCGCGCCACGACCACCAGGTGTAAGGACCGTCCGTGTCTCCTGCCAAGGCTCGTCCTACGTCTACGCAAGGCAGCCCGTCCCTCCCGGACAGTGTGTCGGCCATCCACGCGTCTAAGAACGCAATCTCTTCGTCCATAACTCCGGAAGTCTTATTGTGATTAGTCTTCCAGTTCTTAATGTCGCGGGCGGTGCGCACAATGTTGAAATCCCCGCAAATCAGGGCCTCCTGTGGCGTGTCGTGGTCCGCTCCCGCCATAGCACGTGCCCCCAGCTGGTCCACCCGCTTGCCCACTCGATTGAGGTAAGCCAGCTTTTGCTCCTGCTTTTCCGTGTGCAGCTCTCCGGAATGCAGATAGGCGCTGACCAGGGTAAACGTCGCTCCGTGGGGTCCGTGAATCACACCCTCCAGCCAGCGCCCGGAATCCACGTCCGGTTCCCCGCCAATCTCTGCATAACACTCCGGAGGCAGTCCCTCGGTAACCTGACCAATCTTCCAGCCGGAATCGCGCCGAGCCCCCAGCGCCACCCCGGCGCGGCCTTTCACCCGGCAGGGCCACACGCGCACGTCCCAAGCCGGACCGAACAAGTCTTGGGTGTCTTGTGGGGTGGCCCGCACCTCTTGCAGGCACAATAAATCCGAATCGTCATTGTCCAGCCAGTCCCCAAACCCTTTGCGGAACGCCGCCCGAACGCCGTTGACATTGACAGTAGTTACTTTCATGCATTACCTCCGATTCTGTTTCCGGGACGTAGTGCTGGGGGCTACTGGGTGTCCCGACAGGGGTTTGTTGGCCGCGGTTTCCCGGCGGTCTCGGCTGCTCCAAATGACCTGCTGAGACAGCCGCCAAGCGGCTTCTTCCTGGGCGGGGGACCAAATCCGGCCGGAAAGTGGATCGTGGGGCCAAGACAGGCTGGCGGGAGCCGAAACGGTCACAAAGTTTGGACGCTCGGAAAAATGCGGGAAGTCCCTCATCGGTGCCGGAGCCACCGGGGGGTTCGCGATCCAGCACGACATATACAAGAACAGGCGACCCAACACGTTAACCCACAAGATAATCGTCAAAATTAGGGTAAACGGGGCGTAGGCGGGGGGTACGCTGGAGGCCAGATAGGCTCCTGACATCTGCAGAGCCGTGGACAAAAATCCCAACGCTCCCGTCCCGATCCACAGATCGCGACGCGGAGCCCGCACCAAAGCCAGGTAGCGCAGCGTGAAAGCCAGAATCAAAGTCGCCAAGATACTGGTCAGGACGAAAGCTCCAACATTAATCAGCCCGGGAGGAACCGGCAGAGCCAGCGGTAGCCGGCGATGCAAGGCACGCACCGCAACGATGGAACCCGAACCCAAAACCGAAGCCACAATTCCGCTGAGGAACAAAACCAGAAACATACACACATCTCGCAGCGCGTTTTTCCATCCCGCCCCGGGGCGTTGCGGTAGTCCGAAAACAGTTTGGATACAGACACGCAAAGCCGCGACGACCCGGATTCCCGCCATGATGGACACAACCAAAACCACCAAAGTTCCCCAGGTAAAGCTGGGAGTCGCAATCGCGGCGGGGTCAATCAGACCCGGCTGCCCATCGACCTGGATAGCTCCGGGAATCCATTGATTGACGTCCTGGAAAATCGTGTGACTGGTCATGGGGAAAGCAAAAATCATGACTTGTGCGGTCATGATAATCAAGGTCACTATCCCTGCCATAGAAAACAGGGCGGTATAGGCGATGCCGCCAGCCAAGAGGTTTGCAGAAGCGTTTTGATAGCGCAGGTAAGCCCGCATAAATCGCGTGGTGTTGAGCCACTCCAGGAAAGCCTTGCTGAGTTCCACCACCCCCGCGGGTGTGGCGGGCTCGGCTGGTTGGGAATCAGGTTGTTTCATCACGGGGCCTCAGCATTTTCGAGTGTGCAACTGAGGGTGGGCGAAAATTTCGGGTATTTCCCCGGTGACGCTTTCGGGCACTCCCGATCCCAGCTGGAGGATAGCCAACTGTTCGACATGGTTCGGCTCGAGCAGGGAACAGTCAACGCCGTCAACCATGAAAAAGCCGTGCGAACGTTTCGACAGAGCCGCGACCCGATCCAGGTCCTCATTGGTGACGTTCGTCCCCAAAGTAATGTGCGGATAGTAGGGGAAGCGTGATTCAGTATCTAAGGGTCCGAAGCGGAGCCGTTTTGCCAGTTCTTTGCAGGCCTCGTGCCCGCGCTGCACCTCGATATAGACGACAGGGGACACGGGTCGAAAATCTCCGATGTTGCCGAAACTAATGACAAAGGGTGAAAAGGACCGGCAGATTTCGGCAGCCTGCGCCTGGATGTCCGGGACCTGTTCCCGGTCCACCGCACGCGGTTCCACGATGGTGACATGCGGAGGTACGCCGTCAGTTTTCGTGACTTTTTGCAGCTCGCCAGCATAGGGTTCGGGCACAGGAATAATCATGCCCAAATAAACCTGGCCTTCTTTACGAGGAGGTAAATACACGAGGCCAAGCCTACTCTGTTCAACGTAAAAACTCACGCCTAGCCTCCGGTAGAATTTGTGTTGTGGAAATTCATGCGATAGTGCCTGCCGGGGGGTACGGGCGGCGGCTGTGGCCCTGGTCGACTGCGGCAAAACCAAAGTTCCTGCTCAACATCAACGGGACGCAAAGCCTGGTGCAACAAACCGCGGCACGTTTGGCGCCGCTCTGCCAGTCCCTGACTTTCGTAACCGGCGCGCCCCACCGCAAGGCTTTAGACGCACAAGCCAGCGCCCTAGGTTTGTCGGTTCCGGTGCGTTGCGTGGCGGAACCTAGCCCGCGGGATTCGATGGCGGCCATAGCCCTGGGGGCCGCCCTGATAGAGCAACGTGACGGGACCTGCGTGGTCGGGTCTTTTGCGGCGGATCATCTCATCGCAAACCCCGCCGCGTTTTGTGAAGCCCTGGCCCAGGCTGTTCCGGCTGCTGCCGCCGGATGGCTCACGACCATCGGGATTGCGCCGACCGAACCGGCGACCGGGTTTGGTTATATCGAGGTGGGTCCTGCCTTGGATGGAGAGCTTAGCGGGGTACATCGGGCGCAGTCATTTACGGAAAAACCGGATGCGGCCACCGCCAGCACTTGGCTGGCCACCGGTAACTACCTGTGGAACGCGGGTATGTTTGTGGTGCGCAGTGACGTCTTGCTCGATGCCCTGGAGGTGCGAGTGCCGGGGTCGGGCACGGCGGTGCGAAAACTGGCTGCGGGATGGGAAACGTTGAGTCCGGACGCGAAAACTGCATTGTGGCAGGGTGTCGTTGCGGCGCCGATTGATACCGTTTTGGCTGAACCGTTAGCACAAGAGGGGCGAGTTGCGGTGGTGCCGGCCCGACCGGACTTGGGATGGTCAGATGTGGGGGACTGGGAAGCGGTGCGCCACGTCGTCAGCAACGCCTCTGAACTGGCGAATCTGAGCCCGGAAATTCCGGTCTATACAGATGCCGCTCCTGCCGCCCTAGTGAAGGCGGAAAACCTCAGAGGCGTCGCGATTATCGGCATTCCCGGCGCGGTGGTGGTGGAATCCGCAGGTCAGCTGCTGGTGACAACCCGAGAGTTTGCTCAAAACGTTAAAGTTGCCTCCAACGCTGCTGATAATTGGTGATACGGTTGCCAAGCAAGGAAAAATCGGCAGAAAAGCCAGGGCCGGAGGCCACGGGCAAAAGAACCGAAACAAGGATTTACTAATGAAGACTTTTTTTAACCGACGCCCCCGTGGCGGGGTGCTGCACCAGGAACTGGCGGACCAGGCTCTGCTGCGCTCGAAAGTCGATCCGAAGTGGACCGAAGAGGACCCGTGGCGAGTCCTTAGAATCATGGGGGAGTTCGTCGACGGTTTCGAGTCACTGGCCGATGTCGGTAAAGCCATCACCGTGTTCGGTTCCGCGCGGGTCGAACCCGGTACGGAGTACTATCGCCTGGGCGAGGAAATCGGCAAAGTTTTTGCCCAAGCCGGGTTCTCCATCATCACCGGCGGCGGTCCAGGGCTGATGGAGGCCGTCAGCAAAGGAGCCCGCCACAACGATGGACTGACCATCGGCCTGGGAATCGAATTGCCCCACGAGCAAGGAATCAACGAGTACGTTGATTTGGGGATTGACTTTCGCTACTTCTTTGTGCGGAAAACCATGTTCGTGAAATATGCCCAAGCCTTCGTGGCTCTACCGGGCGGTTTCGGAACCTTGGACGAACTTTTTGAATGCGTTACGCTACGTCAAACCAGCAAAATTCAGCAATATCCCATAGTGCTGGTCGGGCACGATTTTTGGGACGAGCTCATAGGGTGGGTGCGTCATCACCTGGTAGAGGAAGGTATGGTCAGCCCCGCTGAGGCCTCCATCATTCAGGTGGTAGATACCGCCGAAGAAGCTCTCTATGTGGTACAGAACACCCTGCCAAAGACGCTTTAATGAAAGCTGATTTCCCGTCCCGGCGCCCAGTGACGCTTGGATAAAATAGGAATTCCTTATCAACGCCGGAACTTCCCGTATAATAGAGGGGTAAAGCCGTTTTCGAAAAGAGGGACAAATGGCAGCCATGAAACCCCGCACCGGGGACGGACCCCTGGAAGTCACTAAAGAACCGCGCTGTAACGTGATGCGTATTCCTGCTGATGGGGGCGGTCGTTTGGTGATTGAACTCAACGATGAGGAAGTCGCTACCTTAGCTAAGGAACTAGAGAAGTTTTTGAAATAGTGCCGCGTTTCAACGAATCTAAAATTTCCATCGATAAGACCGCTAGCTGGTCCTATGCGGAAGAATTTTTACCGGAGTCCGAAACTATCGCCATCGCCAGACAGCGGGGTCGGGAACTCGGTTCCGTGCCGGTGTCCCCCGGAGTAGGGGCGGCGCTGCGCATGCTGGCCGGGGCTTCCGGAGCTCGTTCCGCACTGGAAATCGGGACCGGAACCGGAGTGTCCTCCCTGTGGACGCTGGCCGGAATGCCCGCGGATGGGGTCTTGACCACCATTGATGTCGAGCCAAAGCTACACGCGGTCGCCAAGGAAATCCTGACGGGAGCGGGTATCTCCCTCACGCGGGTGCGCATGATTACGGGACGTGCCCTGCAAGTCCTCACACGCCTCAGCCGGGGAGCCTACGACATGGCCGTGGTGGACGGGGACCCTGGCGAAACCCAAGCCTATGTCGAACTGTTAAACCCGGCTCTGCGCCCGGGAGGGTTGCTGGTACTGGTCCACGCCATGTGGAACGATTCGGTAGCCGACCCCGCGCGACGTGAACCGGACACCGTGGCGATGCGCGAAGTGCTGCGCCACATACAGGAATCCGTGGAATGGACTGAGAACCTGCTGCCGGTCGGCGACGGGCTACTGGTGGCAATCAAGAACCGCTAGCAGCGTTTCGACCGCCTAGACGTCGAGTCGGAAAGCTTTCCCCGAACTGTAGGGGTGCGGGGCGCTATTTCACGGTGACGTTCAAACGATGACCCTTGAGGCTGCGCGCCCGCTGAGTCAAAGTCGTGGCCGCGGAACGCAAAGCGGCCCCGGCAACGGATTGTCCGTTCTTGGCGGCCTCGCTGATAGACAGGGGCTCACCGCCATCGGAGGCTTCCCGATAGGCAACTTCCAGCGGAATCTGAGCCAAAAGCGGAACTTCGTAACCCAGAATCTGAGACAACCGAGAGGCCACTTGTTCGCCGCCGCCCGTCCCAAAAACCTCGATACGAGAACCGTCCGGCCCGGTCAGGTAACTCATATTCTCAATCACACCCACGACCTTTTGATTCGTACCCGAAGCTATCGAACCGGCACGTTCGGCGACTTCGGCCGCGGCCAGCTGCGGGGTGGTCACGACGATGATCTCCGAGTTCGGCAGCAGCTGGGCCACCGAAATCGCTACGTCGCCGGTGCCGGGGGGCAAGTCGAGCAGCAGCACATCCAAGTCTCCCCAGAAAGTCTCGGACAGGAACTGTTCCAAAGCCCGGTGCAGCATCGGGCCGCGCCATACCACCGGCTGTCCGTCAGGGACGAACATGCCCATAGAAATAACTTTCACCCCGTGAGCGGTGGGCGGCATCATCATGTCTCCCACCGGGGTGGGGGCCGCGTCATCTAGGCCGAGCATACGCGGAATCGAGAACCCGTAAATATCGCAGTCCAAAACCGCCACTTTCAGGCCGGAATCCGCCATCGCGGCCGCCAGGTTAGCGGTGACCGAGGACTTGCCGACCCCGCCTTTTCCAGAAGTAATCGCATAAACGCGGGTCAGGGAGTCCGGCTGAGTAAAAGGAATGACCGGCCGAGCCCCCAGCAACTTTTCCTTCACCCGGTCGAGTTCCTCGCGGCTCATGACGCCCATTTCCACTTCCACGGAAGTCACGCCGGGAACTTCCGCCAAGCGCGCTTTGGCGTCTTGCTCAATCTGAGCCTGCAGGGGGCATCCCGCTATAGTCAGGGCGATGCGGGCAAAAACATGGCCCGATTCGTCAATTTTCAGTTCCTGGACCATATCCAAATCGGTGATTGACCGGCGAATCTCGGGGTCAATGACCTTTTCCAGGGCTTTCATCAGTTCATCTGTAGTGGGTAATGTCATATCTTCATGCTAATGCCAGCGCTGGGTTTTTTCACACTAGGGCGTTAGGCTTAACGCTTGTTGTATTCGCGGCTGTCATGAGGAGATAAGGTGCTTTTTCGATTCGGCAAGTCCCAGCCGAGGGGGCACACCCGTCCCGCCACACCGGCCCCGTCGCCGCAAAGACCTCGCCCGAAGCAGCCCGCCACACCGGGTGAAACCCCCGCTACTGACTCTCAGACCAGCGAACAGACCCCCCGCGTGGCCCTCCAGAGTACTGCGCCCGAGCAGCCCCACAACACTGTGCAATCCCCGGCAGACCCCGCTTCAACAGACCCGAAACTGCCGCGCTACCAGCTACGCGGCCTGGACGGGATCCGTGCTTTGGCAGCGTTGGCGGTGTTGGTTTACCATGTGGCCCCGAACTGGCTGCCGGGAGGATTCCTGGGCGTCGACGTATTCTTTGTGCTGTCGGGATTCCTGATTACGGCCCTGTTAGCGCGCGAAAAGCGCCTCACGGGGCGCATCAACATCGCTGCGTTTTGGCTGCGACGCTTCCGGCGACTGGTTCCCGCCGTAACCTTGACCGTGCTGGTGACCGTGCCGCTGGCAGCCGTGGTCAACCGAGATTTCCTGGTGGGCATCTGGTATCAAGTCCTGGGAACCCTGACCTACACCTATAACTGGGTCAACGTGGCTTTTGGGGGCTCCTATTTTGACCGGACCAACCCCCAGTTTCTCGCGAATATGTGGACCCTGGCGGTGGAGCAGCAGTTTTACCTGGTGTGGCCCCTGATTTTGCTGCTCGCTTTCCTGATTCCCACCCGGCATCGGTGGCTGGTGCCAGCGGTGCTGGTCTTGGCTTCCGTGAGCGAAATGGCGGTGCTGAAAGCTGGAGGCGGGAACCTGACCCGCATCTACGAAGGCACCGACACGCACGCGTTCGGGCTGATGCTGGGGGCGACTTTGGCGTTGCTGTTCCCCTTAGCGTTGGAAAACACCCCACATTATCTGGATCGTTCCACCGCTCGGCTGCGTGGCTTGGCGGCTTGGGTCGGCATGGTTGGGGTGTTCGTGAGTTTCCTGATGCTTCGCGACAGCGACCCCTTCACCTATCCGTGGGGCGTGCTGGCGGTTAGCGTGCTGACCATCGGGATTATGCAGGCTTGCTTGGAGGAAGTGGCCGGGGTGAGCGGACCGGGTCAGATCCTGGTCGAACTGTTGTCGTGGCCTCCCCTGCAATGGCTAGGCGTGCGCTCCTATTCCCTCTACCTGTGGCATTGGCCAGTGTTCATGCTGGTCAACAGTCTGTGGCGGGATTTGCCGCAGTGGGCGGCGCTGGTGATTATTGCCGTGGTATCGATTTTGGCGGCTTCTTTGAGCTACAAGTATGTCGAAAATCCCATGCGGCGCAACGGTTTAGTCGTCACCTGGAAACGTTGGTTTGCGCCGCGCCCGCAAAAGGGCGTGAGCCCGGCGGTTTCCTCCCGGCTGCGGGTGCCGTGGCGGCGGCGCTCCCTGGTGTGGATGGCGGCTGTGGTGGCGGTACTGCCGCTGGTCATCTCTATAGCCATAGCTCCGGAAAAAACCGCTGCCGAACAACTTGTCGCAGCCGGAGCGAACTTCATCCATAACGAAAAGTCGGGGGACAGCCACCACCCGAAAACTGGCGCGGAAGCAAAACCACCCGCGCCAACCCCCCAAAAAAAGCCAACCACGTCAACCAAACCTTCTGAAAATAGTAAGCCAATCAGCGGGGACCAAGTCGACATTATCGGGGACTCAGTGACCCTCGCCGCAGCGCCGAAACTCGCCGAAACGCTGCCCGGCGCCACCATAGACGCGGCGGTATCACGCAGTTCAGCGGCAGGTGTGGGCATCATGCGGGCTCGCCAAGCCCAAGGCACGCTGCGCCCCTACGTAGTGTTTGCCCTCGCTACGAATTCGACGTTTCGAGCGCGAGACGGCGAAGCCCTGCTCGCCGAGTTCCCCCAGACAAAATTTGTGTTTGTGACCGGTCACGGTCGGGCCTCCCAGGAGTGGATCCAAATCTCGAACCAAACCATGTATGCCCTGGCCGGCGCTCATCCTGACCGGGTGAAAGTCGCCAGCTGGGACAGCGCCATTGCCGGGCACGTGAACCTGTTAGCCAGCGACGAAGTCCACCCCGGTCCAGCCGGGCAGGACATCTATGCCGCGACCGTCCACGACGCACTGCAGCAGTTCGCCACCAAACCGGCCGGTCGTTCCTAACTCAGCGGCAGCTCACCTAACAGCGGGCTGGCGCCCGCGGCGAGAATCTGGCGCAGGCTGGCTTCGGGCATGGTATTTTCCCCCAGCTGATTAGGTTTACCCGCCCCGTGATAATCCGAAGCCCCAGAGACAAACAGGTCGAGTTCCCGAGCCAAATCCGCGGCCATTTGGCGGGCGGGAGCGTCATGTTCGCGGTGGTTGACTTCGATGCCCCGCAGGCCGTTCTGAGCGAATTTGCGCACCACGGCAGGGTCTAGCCTCCGTTTGCTGCGGGTCACCGAGAACGGGTGAGCCAGCACGGGAACCCCGCCATCAGCCAGGATAGCCTCGAGGACGGCGAAACTGTCCACAATCGGGCGCGATACGTAATAGGGGGAGCCGGGATTGAGGACCTTTTCGAACGCCTCGGAACGGGTCTGAAAATAGCCCCTCCGCACCAGGGCGTCGCCGATATGCGGACGACCCGGGGTTAATCCGGTAATCTCCGCCTGGACATCTGACCACGTCAGCGGATAATCCTGGTTAATCTTTGCAACCATGCGCCGCATCCTCTCCAGGCGGTCGCGGTGAGCGTTCTTTAAAATTTCCCTCACCGCGCCGCGGTGGGGATCCGGCAGATAGTTCAACAGGTGAACAGGGCAGCGGTTCACGCTTGTGGAGATTTCCATACCGAAAATAATGGCGGGGGGACGAGTCCCTTCGGCTGTCAACGCGGCATGGGCGGCGCGAAACGGCTCCCAGTGCTCGAACGTATCGTGATCCACCGCCCCAATCACGTCCAAACCGGCAACACGTGCCCTTTTTAACAAATCACGCGGAGAATCCGTGCCATCGGAGAGCGCGGAATGCACGTGGGGGTCGATTTTCAAGGCCATATCCACATCCTTACGATTCGCTGGCGGATCAGGCTGTGACGTTTCGAGTCACCAAAAATTACTGCGGGGGGGGGAGTCGGAACCGCCCAAAATCGGGACAGCCGCGGCGCTATTCCGCCTGCACGCGGGCAATCCAGGCTTCCACGTCAGCTACGGTGCGGGGGATATGCTGCGAGATACGCTCGCATTTGCCGCCCGGTCCTACCAGAATGTCGTCCTCGATGCGCACGGAAATGCCCCGATATTCCGGGGGAACCGCCAAGTCGTCCTTACGGAAGTACAGTCCGGGTTCAATCGTGAAAATCATGCCGGGTTCCAGCCTGGCCCCGTTGTACATTTCACGGCGCGCTTGGGCGCAGTCATGAACATCAATGCCCAAGTGGTGTGAGGTGCCATGCACCATCCACCGGCGGTGATACTGACCGTCCTCCTGCAGCGACTCCTCCCAGGAAACCGGCAGCAGACCCCACTCGTCAAGCCTCTGCGCGATGACGCGCATCGCGGCGCTATGGACATCGGAGAAAATACAGCCCGGTTGATTCGCCTGTTCAAAAGCCGCGTCGGCAGCATCCAAGACCGCTTGATAAACCCGCCGCTGTACCTCGTTGAAACGACCATTAATCGGCAGGGTCCTGGTGATGTCCGCGGTGTACAACGAATCGAGCTCCACCCCGGCATCAATCAAGATGAGGTCGCCCTCCCGCACCTGGCCATCGTTGTTAATCCAGTGCAAGGTCGCGGCGTGCTCCCCGGAAGCCGCAATCGTGTCATAGCCCAGGCCGTTGCCGACTTCCCGAGCCCGCGCCCCGAACGCACCTTCCACCACGCGTTCACCGCGAAAATGCTTCACCGCCCTTGGGAAAGAACGAATTGCCTCTTCAAAGCCTTCTTTGGTGGCGGCGACAGCCTTGCGCATCTCTTCGATTTCCCAATCGTCCTTAATCAGGCGCAGTTCCGAAGTCGCCTCCTCAAGCAAATCATCTAACTTCTTGGCGTCGTCCGGGTCAATCCCGGCTTGCTCACGAACCTGATTCACCACTGCCGCGGCCTGAGAATCGGAGGTAGGAATCATAGCAATCTGCAGCTGACCAGCATCTTTAGCCAAAACGTCGGGCAGCGTCTCCAGGTGGGCACAGGGAATCCCACACATGCGCTCGAACTCCTCCAGCGAGGGACGCACCCCGACCCATAGTTCACCGTAACGTGAATCGGCGTAAAACTCTTCAGAAGCGCGTGACGCGCGGGGACGGAAAAAGACGGTGGCGATGTGGGTCCCCCCGCCCTCACCGGTTTCCCCCTCGGGCACCGGGTTCAAAACCAGCACAGCATCGGGAATCAGGTCAGTGCCCAAGCCGGTCAGGTGGGAAAAAGCGGAGTGGGGCCGGAACCGGTAATCGCAGTCATTGTTGCGCACCACTAGGGCGCCAGCGGGAATGACCAGCCGCACCCCCTTAAACTTTTCCCCCAGCTTCACGCGGCGTTGCAGCGCGTAGGGAGCGGCGCTGGAACGTTCGTAGCCGTCGGTGGGACGCGGACCCCAGTTTTCGCCGATAAACTTCTTAAACTCTTTGGACTGGGGCTGACGGGAGCGGTTCTTACCGCGGGATTCTTTTTGATCACTCATGCCCTCAAGTCTACGCGCTCGGCACTAGCCCGCGGTCGTTTTCCCGTTTGTCACCATCAAAACCTCTGTCTTCGTGCTGTCCTCGTGACGTCCTCGGCCGGGCAGGTGACTGTTGTGTTAGGTGTCTAGGGCAAGTCCGGGGCGTCCTCAGGAGGAACTTCATCTATCGGTGCGCCAGCCTCTGACGCGGCTTCATCTAACCCGTGCAGGGGAGCGGCTCCCTCGGATTCGTCAAGCTTCGGGGCGGCCTGCTTCGCTGCTGCTTCCGGGTCCTCCGGGGGCTTGCGAATCAAAGCGTTCAAAGCCGTGCCGACTAAACCGGCGATGCCGATGCCGATAATGAAAGTCCAGATGACCCGGTTTCCGCCGTCTTTGCCCAAGTCAGAAAACACAAAGAACTTCATCAAACCGGCAATCAGCGCTGCCACGAAGGAGATGACATATAGACCCCCGGGCTCGCGATGCACCAAGGCGCGCACCAGCGCAATGACCCCGCCCCAAAAACCGGCCGCTAACAGGCAGGCCCCCACCGTCTGGGTGTTTTCCTCGGCCGAGAGCATCGAGATGATGCCCATTCCGATTAAAGCGCCAAAAATAACGCCTTCGTAAGGGGTGAGGTGATCAATCATCAGTGAGCTCCCTTACTTTTTCCATCCTTATCGGACTTGTGACGACGAGTGCGTTTGCGTTGGCGTTCCTTCTTTGCCGGTTCCGCACCGTCCTTGCGCTCTGCTGTTTTCCCGCCATCTTTGACGTCGTGTTTCTTTTTGCCGTTCTTGCGTGGTCCACGGCCCTTCTCAGATTTCCGGCGTCCCGAACCGGAGCCTTTCCTGCTGCGACGTTGCCCGGAACGCCCCGGGTCGCGTCCGCCCAAATCCTCCAGTTCCTCGGCTTCCAATCCGGCACGAATCCGGCGGGACCGCGGTAAGTTTGCGGTGGCGTCAGCGGGAATATCCAGGTCGGAATAGAGATGCGGGGACGTGTGGTAGGTCTCTTTCGGTTCGGCAAAATCCAAGTCGAGAGCCCGGTTAATGACCCGCCACCGTGTCAGGTCCTCCCAATCCACAAAAGTAATGGCACTGCCCTTGTTGCCGGCGCGGGCGGTGCGCCCAATGCGGTGAATATAGGTCTTATCGTCCTCGGGGCATTCATAGTTAATCACGTGGGTCACGTCATCCACGTCAATGCCTCGAGCCGCCACATCAGTAGCAACCAGCACGTCCACCTTGCCGTGACGGAAAGCCCGCAAAGCCCGCTCTCGTGCGTTCTGACCCAAATCACCGTGGATGGCGCCGGTGGCGAAACCCCGATCGGAGAGATCGTCGGCCAGCCGTTGGCAGGTCCGCTTCGTGCGGGTAAAGATAATCGTCAGACCCCGCCCCTGAGCTTGCAAAATCCGGGCGACGACTTCCGTCTTGTTCAGGGAATGTACCCGGTACACGACCTGTTTGACCTGCCGCACGGTCTGTGAGGAGTCAGCCGGGTCGGCGGCACGAATATGTGTGGGCTGATCCATGTAACGGCGCGCCAGAGCAACTACCGGTCCCGGCATCGTGGCCGAGAACAGCATGGTGTGGCGGTGTGTGGGAACCTGGGCGATGAGTTTTTCCACATCAGGCAGGAACCCCATGTCCAGCATCTCGTCAGCCTCATCCAAAACCAGGGTGCGGACCCTCCCCAGTTTCAAGGTACCCTGATCCATCAGGTCGATCAGACGTCCCGGAGTGCCGACCACCACCTCGACCCCCTGGTGCAGCGCGTCGACCTGGGAATCGAAACCGACCCCGCCGTAAATCTCGACAATTCGAGCCACCCGGTGGGCGCCGGCGGCTCGAATTTCCGCCGCAACTTGTTTCGCCAGCTCGCGAGTCGGCAAGACCACCAGGGCTTGCGGGGCTCCCGGATCGGGAATCTCGTCCCAGCCTTCGTCGCCGGGACCGATAATGTCGTGCAGAATCGGGATGGCAAACCCGAGGGTCTTGCCGGTACCGGTCTTGGCCTGACCGATAATGTCCCGACGGTTCAACGCGACCGGCAGGGTCAGGGCTTGAATCGGGAACGGATGAATGATGCCTTGATCTTGCAGGGCCTCAACGATTTCGGGTTCCACATCGAAATCGGCGAAAGTTTTGTCTTGGTTCGCTTCCAAGTCGTTAATACCGGTGATGTCCGCCGCAGTTTCCTCGTCAGTTCCCGCGGTTTCCAAGGTATCTTCGCTTCTCAATGTGTATCTTCCTTATCGTTGTCAGTGTTCAAAAGTCGTTTGTGTACATCTTTCATTGTAAACCGCGCTGGCCGGGGGATGTGTTTTTCCTGCCTGGTTCACCACTACAGGCAACCGCCTAGAACTCGGTGACGTTGTGGTTGACGTAGTCTGGCCACTGCAGCGCGCTCTGTAAGGTTTCTTCACAGATTGCGCCGTATCCGCCCAGGGCGGTCACCTGGAAAGCGTTGAGTTTTGCCAAAGTGTGCAATGTGTTCTGGTCCAGGGCTGTGCAGCCACGCGGCACCAGCAAAATCGGTCCGTTGCGCAGGTGGCCTCCCGAAACCGCGTCGGCAAACACGTCGCCGCGGGCCAGGTAGGCGTGGGTTGAGGGCTGCAGACGCGCGGATTCCAACGCAATTTCCCGCGATGTTTCGTAACGATCCCGGCCTCCCAGACGGGTCGCCGCTTTGCCGTTGGCTACACCTTCAAGTACCGCGTCCGACACGGCCGCGGGCCCTCCCAGGGCAACTACCCGGCTCACCTGCAGGTCCGTCGCCAGTTGGCGAATGGTGGCGATAGCGGGGGAGGACGAGTTGACCAGGACGATAGGTCCGTCTCCCAAGGCAGCGCCGGTCAGCGCGTCCGGTGAGACACTGCCGCCAGGCCCGTAGGCGTTGGCAATGTAGAGAGAATTTGCTTTGGAAAAGGCTCGGCGGGCAATCATCACGGAAGTATCGACCCGATTGGCTCCGCCCACCCGCAGGGCGCTGCGTCCCCCGGCGAGTTCATAGAGACGGGCGTCGGAAACCGCTCCGGTTCCCCCTAAAGCTATGACCTGTGTGGGCCCCAGAGAGTGCAGAGTGTCGGTAATCACGGGCGGTACCGAGGACGTATCGGGAGGAACCAAAAGTACCGGACCGTCCTTGAGAACCCCGCCTACCAGGGCATCGGCGAAAATATCGGAGTGAGCCAGGTAGACCACCGCGGGACGGGAGTCTGACGCCTTAGCGATAGCGGCGGAAGTTTCGAATCGGTTAGCCCCGCCAATCCGATTAGTGTGCAGGTCAGGGATGTGCGGGCGGGGATCCAGCGAGTTCGGGACCCCGTCACGATCCGCATCGCCGTTAGGGTCGGCGGGCCAATCCGAGTTGAACAGGTTGATCTGGTAGCTGGTCGAGGTCGGTACCGGCTGGCAGTTTGGGGCGGTGCGGATGTTAGAGATACTGACGGTATATGGCGCCACGTTGTAGAAGTCGGGAATAGTCAGCTGATCCAGGGGAACTTTAAACAAAATTGTGTCATATCCGCCGTATTCCCACGGTGTCAGATTGGGGTCAATACCCGGTTGCGAACGGCGAACGACCTGCAGCGGAATCTCTCCTGCGGGGCCGGTCACATGGACCTCGGCAGCCCGCAGGTCGGCGCATTGACCGGAGTAAGACCAGCGGGACACATTTTCGCCCGCACCGGTAGGCAGGATACGCGAGGGGAAGTACCCCGCTGCTGGCCACGCTATGCTCGGTGGCTGAGGATTTGTGGGATTCCAAAAATTGGGGTGGGCCGGCCGGCCGGCGGCCTGGTAAGTCGTGTCGAAAAGCTGGATGGAAGTCGCGGTAGGGCCGGAGGTTCCGATGGAAACGGCTCCGATAGCGGCGTTTGCCTGAACGGGTGAGAACATCTGGAGACGATGGCCCAAGTTATCGTTCATGTTCGTGGCGGAGGCTTCGGTGATGTAGCGCAAGATTTCTGTGGCCGGGGTGACGATGCCGTCCAAACGGGAAATGACCCCCGAACGGGAGGCGAGTTTCACGTCTTCGTTCAGGCAGGTAGCGCCGGGAACAGAGTCGGGGGTTGGCGAAGCAACCGGTCCTGCCGCGGCGGTGAGGGCTGCCGCTTGCGCCGGGCCTTGCGGAGCGTAGTCGGCAGGCAAACTGACGGGGGTGAGACCGTTTAAAGAGCGTAAATAGTTCCAGGTCGAAAGCATCTTTTGGACGGCTTCGGGCTGCGCCGTGCCGGGGGTGCACGAAGAAATGACCGTCCCGGAAGAAAACGGGGTGACCTTGTCTGTTACGTTCCACAAGGATTCAAACTCGGCGCGTGCCGCCGTCTCGCTGTTCCCCGGTGCCGCCTGCGCCACGGCGGGCTGACCGGGCGCAAAGTTCGTTCCGGGGCTACCCGCTATCAGCCCGGTGGCGGCCAAGCCCACGGCTGCCAGCGTCACACCGGCTCGCCGCCAGAGCCGGCCTTCAGACCAAAAGCTAGCGGCAGCCCGATGACGGGAGGCCGACCGGTGACGGGAGGCGGCTCCGGCTGGTGCTGAGTTTGGAAAAAAAGAAATCCCCATCCCCCCATTTTGACAACTTTTCCAGGCAATGTCTTGAGTTTCGCATTCCCTACCGCAGCCCAGCGCTTAGAATGAACCTATGGAAATTTCGGAAGAACGCACGGCGCATATGCTGGGTTTGGTGGCTTTCACGCGAATAACGGCCTATGCGAGGCTGGCTCGGGATGTGTCCCAGACCACTGATTTTGCTGACCAGCTGGCGTTGGCGCGGATGGGGGTTTCCTTCGTGACCGCCATCGATGATTTGGAAGCGTTTGCTAACCGGCGGGGCTTAGATTTGGCGGACTTGACCCAACCTTACGTGGGCTTCTTTGACGACATGGAGCTGCGCACCCGCCCTCGTGACTGGTGGGAACGCATGGTTAAGAGCTACATTTTTGTGGGAATTTTGGCGGATATGGAGGATTTGGCAGCCCAGTTCGTGGGGGCTGACATGATTGAGATTCTGGGGGTTTCTGGATCCGCCGGACTGACGCAGTGGGTGCGAGCGCGGCTGCGTGACGGAATCGCGGCTGACCCGACGGTAGAGTCGCGCCTGTCCATGTGGGGGCGGCGGGTCGCGGGAGAGGCTGTAGCCGGGGTCAGAGCTATTCTGGACACCTACCCTCTGCTCCTGCCCGAGGGCATAGACGCCAGCGACAAGGTCGAGGAAATCCAGAAGCAGCATTCCCGCAGGATGGAAGACTTAGGGCTGGCTTTTTAGAGACAATCAGATGGCGAAACCAATCCGGTTTTGGCGTTCCGGGGCAAACTCGACGTAGGCGATGTTGCCCGCGTTCAGGATGGTGTGCGACTCGCGCTTGTCCACCAAATCAATGATTTCCCCCTTGGTGATGGCGTCTTTGAGCAGCTTTTGCAGTTCCTCGGGGGACTTGTCGATGTCCAGGGCGATTTCGCGAGCCACGGACTTCATTCCGATTTTGATTTCCATTAATGTTCCTTTCCGACTGTCCCTTTATTCTAGGGGTTTTGGCCGATGAGCGGGAATTATATGTTCGAGGATGGGGCGAGTTTTAAACTCTAAAATTTTCGTCTCCGGGGGGACTGGTACTCTCAAGGTATGGAGAGTTTCGATGAGTTAGCGAGTCAGGTTCGCCAGTCGCTTAATCACGGTGAATCTGTACTGTTGGCGGGGGTTCCAGCCAGTGGCAAAACCACGCTTTTAGCCCAGCTGCTGGTGGATAATCCCGAGATGCTGGTGTTGAGCGCGAATGCGGGTGCTGCCCGACGGTTGAGCGAGCGAGCCTTAGAGCTTCGCGCCCGCTCTGAGACTCCGGGTTGCCCTCTGGGCGTTAGCAAAGGTTTCGTGGCGGAAGTTTTTGCGCGTTTCAATCAATGGCGTAAAGCGGAGGGCCTGCCGGAGGTGCGACTGGCTACCGATGCTGAGGTTATGGTTCAAATCCAGGATTTCCTGGCCGAAATGCCCCTGGAGGAGGAACTACGCTCGGCTCTGGAAACCCAGGGATTCCGGCGTGATTTGGTGGACGGAATTTTCCGCGTTCGGGCTTTTGCTGGCGCCGCCTTCTCAGACCCCGCACCATCCCCGGTTCATCCGCTGGTGATCCGGCTCATTCAGGCCATGCAAACCGACCGGGAGGCGCAACGCCTGCAGGCTCGCCAATCTGCCTGGCCCCTGGACACGGCTTCCCTTTTCGAGGAATACCTTTTGGCAGTGAAAGCGGGAGCCCCGGTACCGGAACTGGTGGGGGTCGATGACCTGCAAAACCTCAACGGATTGATGATTGACATCCTCTCGCTTTGGGCGGCGCATGGGACCACCCTCGTGGCCTGTACCCTGCCCGAAACCTGCGTGAACACCTATCGCGGAGCCAGTCCGCACTTGTGCGAAAAACTGTGGGAACGATTGGGGAAAATTCCCGGCAAAACCGTCACCGAGATTCTGCTCAGCCGGGAACACGTCCCCGCACCGTTGAGCCGCTTGTGGCGCACTGCTGTAAATCGTCTGGGGGTACACGGCATCAGCGCACGATTGTGGAACGCGCAGGGGGAGCCGTCCCCGGATCCGGCACAGCCAGAACCAACCGCCGCCTCGGACTGCCCAGACCACGTTATTTTGGTGGAAAAACCCAACGACACGGCCCAATACCGTGAAATCGGGACGCTCCTGCAAGACGCCCACATTTTCTCTGACCACCCCCTGCAATACTCTCAGATGGCAGTTCTGACCAGGTCCTCCCTGGAAGCCCGCCAAGTTGCTGAAGTCTTGGAAAACATGGATATTCCGGTGGTGGTTCCGGGAGCCGCCGGTCAACTCAACGAAGGGCGTCTAACCCGCTGCCTGCTTCAGATGATGCAGGCCGTTTGCGTGGAAAACCCCGACCAGGTAGAGCTTTCGGACCTGGATTTGGCCGGATTGCTTTCCTCTGCCCTGGTGGGCTGGGACGTGTGGCGAATGCGGCGCATGGACACCTATCTGCACGACCTGACATTGCTGCCTCCGGGGGAAGTCGGGGATGGTGACCAGCGGTCCCCCTCCGCAATGGAATCCGGCAATGCCGCTGATGATGAGCAAAGCGCTTCCGACACAGTTGGAATCCTGCCTTACATCCGTCAGTTTTTACGTACGGTGATTTCCGGTCAGGATTTCTTTGGGCGCACCCTCGCTGAGATAACCGCCGAATTTCCTGATTCGAACCAGCTGGCAGACCTCGCACAGGCGCTCCGTTCGGGATGGCAGCAATGGAAAGCCGATTCAGGGTCGGTGCAGTTGTTGCTGTGGAAGCTTTGGGATGGTCTGGGACGCGCTGAACTTCTCCAGGCTCGAGCCCTGCAGCCCGGCTTGGTCCCCATGGTGCGTTCTACCCTCCAGATAGACCTGGATTTAGTGATGGACTTGTTCAAGGCGGCGGACTGGTTCGAGGCTCGAAATCCGGGCCAAACCGCGGCGGATTTCGCCCGGGGAATGCTGGCTCGCGATCTTCCAACCGGCACCGTCGCCCCGCACCATCTGGTACACGACGCGGTCACGGTCACGCCTGCCGCGGCCTCTGTCTCGCAGCATTGGCCCCTGGTGGCAGTAGCGGGACTGACTGACGGAAGCTGGCCGGCGATGCGTTGGCCGGGTTCAATCTTGGGTGCTTCCACGTTCGAGCTGGAAGATTGCGGCGACCCCGTAAACTCCAGCAGCGCCGGTTACCTGTGGAACTGGCAAAACGAGTACCGGCATTTCTTTACCGCCTTGACCCGTTGCACTGAACGTTTAATTTTGGGCACCACCGCTCAGGACGGAGTCGGACGTTCCACTTTCCTCACGCCGCTGGTGCAGACTTTACAGCTAGAGCCGAAACAGCATCGACCTTTGCCCACGAACCTGCGTGACTTCGTAGCCTACCTGCGCTCGGCCTGCTTGGGTGGGGAAACCAGTTGGGGAACTCCCACTATCGATGCTCCTACCGCCGCGGGTCTCTTGGCGAAACTGGCAGCGGGGGATTGTCCAGCCGCTCACCCGGACAATTGGATGGGTGCCTTGCCGATCAGCGGAACCAATCCCGAATCCACCAATCTAGAATCCACCGAAGTGCACATCTATGCCTCAGGGCTGGAACGTGCCTTGGAAAATCCTTTGGATAACGTGCTGAGCTGGTCCGGCTACTCTAACGATGAAGATGACCCGTATGCGGCTAATAAAGTCGGGAACATTGTTCACGCAGCCGCCGAGATCCTGGGACGCAGATACTGGTGGAAGGACCACGGGCCTCGAGATGACTTGGAATATGACCAAATCCTGACCGAACTACGCAACGAGGTGCGCAGTCTTCTGGGCCCCCTCTCCGGGGACACGTGGGTGGAATGGAACTTCCGGCGTCGAATCGAAACCTGCCTGGTGCCCCTGGCGACTTTCTTGGTCAATCATCAGTATCCCTCTCTTTTCGAGGTGCGTTATCCCGCTCGGTTGCAGGCCAGTTCCGGGGCCGGCGCCCTGGTGTACAACGCCCGAATTGACCGGGTGATGTTTGCGCATGGACGAGTCATCTTAATCGACTATAAGACCGGAGCTCTTACTAAATTCAGTGCCCCCCTGGTGGCGGGCAATCTGCAGTTAGCTCTCTACCAGGCAGCCTATAACGCCTCTGCGCTAGGCCAGCAGCAGCCCTGCGATCTGGCGGAAATTGTGGCCCTCCTGGTGCCGCCAAACTCGGACGAACCGCTGAACTCCGAAGTCATCGAAGAGCCGCGAGACCCCAAGATCTGGGTCCAAAAAGCCCTAGCTTCAGAAACGGAAACGATTACCCTCCCCAATCCGTTCTCCGCTGAACAACGGCAAATTCTCCTTGACCCGCTGGCCTGGCTGCGCGGTGAAGCCCCGGGAGCGCCCGATCCGGAAGCCATGCTGTTGAAAGACTATTTACAAGACCGTGTGGACTTAGCGGTGGCGGCGTTCAGCGGACCGAATTTGACACAAATCGAATCCCTAGGAGCTTGGGGTACTGGGAATAATCTCGGAGTGGAAGTGAGACAACGATGACTACATCTAAACCAGAGAAAGAACTGTTTTCTGCGGGTGAACTAGCTATTTTGACGGGGGCTAACCCGCCGACCGAGGAACAATCCGCGGTAATCACGGCTCCGCAGGGACAACTCCTGGTGGTCGCCGGGGCCGGCAGCGGGAAAACGGAAACCATCGCGAACCGGCTGGTTTATGGGGTCGTCAACGCGGGCATTGTTCCTGAAGCCATCCTGGGTTTGACCTTTACTCGCAAGGCTGCGGCAGAAATGGCAGCCCGTTTCGCGTTGCGTTTGGAACGTTTCGCGAGCCTCATGGAGTCGGTGCAAGACCGGCAGCAAACTGCTGAGGTCACCGCGGTGTTAAAAGCCGCAGACCTTGACCTTGACCAGCTGCGTCAGCGTTTCGAGGCCCTCGCCCAGCGGGGGATGACCTCGGAAATGCTGCGCCACCCGGTCAGTGTTTCAACCTACGATTCCTACGCGGGGACCCTTCTGACGGAATTCGGAAACCTGGTCGGGCGGGAATCGGGTTTCACCACCATCACCGACGCAGCCAGGTATCAAATCATGACTGACGTGGTGCAAAGCTGGACCGGAGCGCTGGGGACGAAACGCGAGGGTGAAAACACCGAAAACCTGATAAAGATCCTGCTGTCCCTGGCTAACGACACGAATTCGCATCTCGTAGATCTGGCTGAAATGAAACAGACCTACCGTTCCTATCTGTCTGTTGCCAAACACCTGCGTGATACTGAAGGTTCAGAGCTCAACGCGACAGCGTTACGCCATTTGAAAACTGCCCTCACCACTATGGAATTCGGGCGTAACGCCACAGACGTCATCCAGGCTTTCAATGAACGCAAACAGGAACTCATGATGGCAGACTTTTCTGACCAAACTCGGGAAACGGTCCGCTTGGTCGAACAACTGCCGGTTGTCGGGGACAGCCAGCGGGAACGATTCCAGCTGGTGTTCCTGGACGAATTCCAAGACACTTCCGTGGCTCAGATGCGTTTTCTTTCGGGAATTTTCCGCGATTGTGCGGTTACTGCGGTGGGCGATCCGAACCAAGCCATTTACGGTTGGCGGGGGGCTTCCGCGGCCTCTATGGAGGATTTCGGCACCATGTTTTGCTCGGATCCGCAACAGCTGCTCACTCGGACTTTGTCGACCTCGTGGCGCAACGATGAGGCCATCCTCAAAGTCGCTAACCGCATTTCTGCCGAACTGGCCACGGCCCCGTCCCCGGGCGCGAGGGGGAAAGGCCGGCGGGATCAGGGTCTCCAACCCGCAGTCAGTAAACCCCTGCGGGCACGGCCGGGGGCGAATCCCGGCATCGTCTACGGAATTCAAACATTGACCGATATCCAGCAAAGTCAAGCGGTGGTGAACTTTCTTCGGCTGTGGCAAGCCCAGCGGGTCAAGTTGCAAAGCGAGGGGATGCCTGCCGAAAAGCTGCCTACCGCCGCGGTGTTGTGCCGTGCAAAAAACGCTATTCCCGGCTTGGTTGAGGCACTGCGCCGAGCTGGAATCCCCTACCAAACCAGGGGGATGCAGGGTGTTTTGGAGGATCCGGGGGTGCGTTTGGTGCGAGCCGCTCTGGAGGTCACTGATAATCCTGAAAAAAGCGCCAGCCTGCTGATTTTGCTCGATCGATACCGATTGGGACTGAGCGATCTACAGGCGGTGGGGCAAAATCCGCACCGTTTCACCCCCTACCAGATAGTGATGGAGGGCGGGGCTCAAGTCTCAGCTGAGGCAGCCCTCCGCCTGGAAAAACTGCGCGGAATCCTCACGGAACTTAGGGAAAATGCCGTGTTCGCGACCCCTCTTGTGCTGGCGCGTTTGGCGCATCGACTGCTCGATTTGGATATTGAACAGCAGCTGCCCGGTTCCCCGTGCCATGCCGCGGCCTATGTCGAGTTCTTAAACCTGGTTCGCGATTTTGGGCAGACTCCCGGAGCGACGTTGAGCGGATTCCTCAACTGGCTGAGTGCCGGTGAAGATGAGGAAGCCAGCTTTGCTGACCTGGACTTTGAGGTTGATAATGCGGCGGTTCAGATTATCACCATGCACGCAGCAAAGGGCCTCGAATGGGATTGGGTGGCGGTTCCGAACCTGAACAAAAAGACTTTCCCCTCTACTAAAAGCAGCATCTGGGTCACGCAACGTGACGTGCTGCCCTATCCACTGCGCAGTGACCGGGCCCATCTGCCCGAGCTGGAACTAAAGACCCAAACCGTTTTGACCGCGAAAGGAAAAGTATCATCGAAAAAAGGTCTGTTGGAGTCGTACCAGGAAGAGGCTGGCCAATACACCCTGCGGGAAGAATCCCGATTGGCCTACGTGGCTTTCACCCGCGCTAAATCGCGGCTCTTGCTGGGGCACTGCTGGTTCGAACGGCAGAATAGGACAGAACGTTTGCCCAGCAAGTTTTTCCTGGTGGAACAGGACCCGCACCAGCACATCTTTACCGATGCTGAGGTATCGGGTGCCGTGGACGGGACGGAGGTGCAGGCCTCGGGGGGAAGCACGGCGGAAACCGAAAACCTGCTGACCCCGTTCAACGCTGAGACGTTTGCACAGGAAGCCACCCGATTGGGCATAGCACTCCCCAGTGTCGAATGGCCCGAGACCGAAGTCACCTCCATTCCTGAAAAAACTCAAAACCCAAATCAGGGCCGGTTCGATGCGGGCGTTTGGCCGGCACTGCCGTGGACCCAGACTCGCCAGGACTTCGCTCACGCGGTTGCAGCCACCGAGGCTGCCCTGGCCAGCGGCAAATTCGCAGACGGAATCAGCCAGGACGCCGCGGAAGAAACCGAGCGCCGCTTGGGTCAACTGCTGCACCAGCCGCAAACACGCCTGGGGACAGGCGATTTGCTGGGACGAATTTCTGCTACCGGGATGGCGCGTTTGGCGCAAGACAGCGAGGGATACCTGCTGCAGCGTCTGCGTCCCCTGCCGCAGGAACCCAGCGCGGCGGCCCGTTTGGGAACCTATATGCACGCTTGGATTGCCAGCCAGCTCGAAAACGAAGACGTGCTCATTTTTGATGCCGGAATGGAAAACGGATTCACCTCCGAACAGCGTAAGCTGCTGCACAAATGGCAGCAGCACTACGCTGACCTGGAACTGCTGCGGCGCCTGCGCCGTCCACGAGTCGAATTCAACGGTGAGCTTTATGTTGAAGAAGCGGGCGGTGCCGTGATTCCGCTGCGGATTGATGCACAGTTTGTCGAGGCACAAACCGGAAAAATCTGGATTCTGGACTGGAAAACCGGTCGGCGTCCGACCCCGGAAAACTATGCTCAATGGCTTCACCAGCTGGGCATCTATCGTCTCTACTGGCTGCAGGCTCATCCCCAGACACCCGCCGAGGACATCGTGTGCGCCTACGTGTTCCTCAATGAGGACAGTCCGGAGCGCCAACTGCTCACCCTCCGGGACATCCTCGATGAGCTGGGCATAGCCGAATACAGCCGAGACCTTTTGGTCAGTAACTTGACGGACCGTGGAAAGGAGGCGGACGAAGTCTTAGAAAAGTTTGGGTATTGAAGCCGTCGCCGGTTTGCCTAGGTTATGTGCAGCCCGAGCTTTGCGGAGGAATTTCGGGCTGGAAAACGGTGTTCGCCCCGGCGAGGCGCCGCCCCAGGTTATGTAGGGGTCTGTGGTTGAAGGCGGTGTCTGTCTCGGCCGTGTGCCGCCATAGGAGGGGGAGAAGGGCTGGTCGGAGCCGTGTGCCGGGCGGTTGCCCTAGGGCTCCCTGGTCGCCGCGGGAAACCTGAAACTTCTTGGTCTCAGGCGCCGGCCTCAGGCGCTATCCGGGGATGGCGAGGAAACCTCCGAGCTCGATTCTGAGGGAATTTCAGCGGTTATTTCCGAGGGAATTTCGGCAGTAATCTCCGCCGTAGTTTCTCTCGCCTCCGCATCGGTTTTGCTCGCTTCTGCGTCGCTCTCGCTCGCTGGCACGGCAATTCCGTTCGCTTCCGCGCTGTGGTCGGGGGCACTGGTGGTCTGCTCCTCATAGAGGGGACGGCCCGTTAGTGACAGGTCTCCGTCCAGCCGCTCCAGCTGCTCGTTCAATAAGTCTTGGGCATCGGCAATGATCGAGGCATTCCCCTGGTCAACTCCCCAATTGAGCCAATTGACCAGCGCCAGCTCGATATACAAGTCGGTACGTTGACGCAAGAACGGGTCTGCCCCCTCTGCGCGTCCCAAATGGTACGCGTCAAAGACTAGGTCCACGGCCTCGTCGGTCAGCTCCGAAGCCACCCAAGACAAATCCTGGGACGGGTCACCCACGCTGACCTCAGCAAAACCGGAAATCCCCAAAATCCGGGAATCCGCGACCAGGACGTGCTGGGGCTCCAGCGAACCGTGGACAAACGTGGGGTGGAAATGCCACCAGGCATCTTCGTCAAGAGCTTGTTCCCAACGAGCTTGCAGAACCGGGGGAACCAGACCGGTCGCGACCGCTCGGGAGAGGTTTTTGCGCAGGCCCGCACGAATGTCATCTACGCTGGGGGTGGGAAAGCCCACGTGAGCGACCAGGTTGGCGGGAATCTCGTGCAGAGCCGCGACGGCCTTGCCCAAGGCGCGCAGCAGGTCTGGATCCTCTGCCAGTTCGTTGAACTCCAACGGGTTGCCTGGCAATTGGCGATAAACAATAATAGAAGTTCCGTCTTTCGAGGTGGCTCTGCCCTCGATGCGGGGCACCTCAAAAGGAATCCGGTGCGCATCGCGGTAATTGGTCAGCATGGTCAAAATTTTTTGTTGCTTGTCCAAGGCCGCTTCCGCATCCGGATGCTTGGCTCCGATGATGCTCCACCGGGCTGAATGATTATCGAGGACGCCGACCCAGCGGAAATCGTTATCTTCGCCCAGCGGGGGGCACAATGACTCAACCTCAAGGTCTGGAACCGCTACGGTTGCCAAAGCCGCCAAGGTCAGGAAATCGGTATCGCTCATTTTTCAATTTTATGTCACCCCGGGAGCTAAACCGACAAACCGCTCCGGAAAGCCGGAAATCCGGTCATTAAAGCCTCTCTCCGGGTGGGACGGCGGACGCTACTGAGGGAGCCGCGTCGACTTTTGGCAAAGGTACGGCAAACCTCAGAAAAAGCTGAGTATTACATGAATGTAAGATGGGAATTTTCCTTTCGGGAACCGGGGTTTGGCGCTGTAGCAATAAAAAAAGCGCTTAAACTGACCGTAATTTTATTGGCTCTCAGACATGAGGGAGTTGTCAACTTGGGCTTGAGTTACGGGAAACTGCAGCCGCTGATGGATGATCCGGCGGTGGAAGAAATCTGGTTGAACAGCCCTTCCCAGGTTTTTTGTTCCCGCGACGGACAACCCCACCTGACCAACCTGTTGCTGGCCGAAGACGAGGTAGAAGCCCTGGTAGAGCGAATGTTGAGAGCATCGGGACGGCATCTGGATTTCGTCAATCCCTGCGTGGACGCCACCTTGGAAACCGGAGAACGTCTGCACGTCGTCATTCCGCCCGTGACAGCCACCTGGTCTATCAATATCCGTAAGCACAGTGCGAAAGCGGTGCGGGTGCGGGATCTGGTTCGGCTCAACATGATGCCCGCGTGGATGGCTCGTTTCCTGGCCGAAGCGGTGCGTATCGGCCTGAATATCGTGGTGGCCGGGCCGACCCAATCGGGGAAAACCACCACGGTTCGCGCCCTGTGTGGTGAGATCCCTCCTGACCAGCGCATCATCACTTGTGAGGAAGTGCTGGAACTGAATCTGAAAGCCCCGGACGCCGTGGCGATGCAAACCCGCAACGCCTCGATAGAAGGCCAAGGCGAGATTACTCTGCGGGATTTGGTTCGGGAAACTCTGCGGATGCGTCCCGACCGGCTGATTATCGGGGAGGTCCGCGGCGCCGAAAGCCTGGATATGCTCATCGCCCTGAACTGCGGAATCCCCGGCATGTCTACGATTCACGCCAACACCGCCCGCCAGGCGATTACGAAACTGTCGACCCTGCCGCTGCTGGCCGGGGAAAATGTGACCGCGGCATTCGTGGTGCCGACCGTAGCGGGAGCCATAGACCTGGTGGTGCAGCTGCGCGGAACCTGGCAAGGCAGCCGTGCGGTTACGGAAGTGTTGGCTTTGGACGGGACGCTGCGCGACGGTCAGGTTGTGGCGCACCCGCTGTACAGTGCGCCGCCCGATGGAGCCCAGCCAGCCAAGAATCCCGCGGATTTCGATTTTCTTTCCGCTTTCGGTTCTCGAGCCAGCCAGTTGGCGGCTATCTGGCGGGAGGCTCCCGATGACTAGCCCCCTGCTGACCCTGGCGGCAGCCCTCAGTGCGGCGCTCGGGATTTTCCTGGTGACGTTGAGCCCGAAACGGCATTCGACCCGCCGAGAAAGCTCCCTGAAACGCTATTGGGCACAAAAATGCGCCCGCTTCGACGACATCACCGCGGTGAGCGGAACACCCCTCGGGCTGGGACAGTTCCTGGCGATATCCCTGTTGGCGGGGTTGTCAGCAGGAATTGGCCTCGCCTTGATCACTGGGCTGGTGATGGTCGGGTGGTTGGCGGGGCTGCTGGCCGCGTATCTGCCATTTTTGGGGCTGCAGGGCAAACTGCATTCCGTGCAGGGTCAGCGCGGCAAAGCCTGGCCAAACCTGGTGGATAACCTGGTTTCCGGGGTACGAGCGGGGCTGAGTTTGGGCGAAACGCTCCTGGAAGTCGCCGCGCGAGCCCCGAAGTCGCTGCGAGTGCCTTTTGCGCACTTCGCGGCCGATTATCGGGCGGGCGGCAACCTCGACGCCTCCCTAAAAATCTTGAAACATGAACTGGCCGATCCAGTGGGGGATCGCATCGTGGAAGCGTTGCGTTTAGCTGCACAAGTGGGGGGCAACGACTTGGTGGTCCTGCTGGAGGATTTGGGGGCGATGCTCCGCGCGGAGGAACGCACCCGCGGGGAAGTGCTGGCACGCCAATCTTGGACCGTGACCGGGGCGCGCCTCGCTGCCGCCTCCCCGTGGATTATCCTGACGCTGCTGTTGAGTCGTCCGGGCACATTAGAGGTGTATTCCACCCCGGTAGGCTCCATGATTTTGCTGGTGGGGGCGCTAATTTCGGCGCTGGCCTACATCTTGATGCTGCGCTTGGGCCGCCTGGAAGTCAGCCCGCGCACGATGCGGGAGTAAACCGTGGAAGACCTTTTGACCTGGATGATCGGCGGCCTCGCTATCCTGGCTGGGAGTGGACTTATCGGGCTGTGCCTGGGTCCCTGGATTCGTCAAGGCGCCTTTCCGACCTGGCGAATCACCCCTTATGTTCAGGCTGACCTCATCGTCATGGCAGCCTACCGAGGAACCGGAGTGCGGGATACTCCGTTCGCCCATAACAGCCTAACCAGGTTTCTCACGTTTATCAGCCCCTCCAAAGATTCTGTCGAGCGCAGGTTGCAGTTGGCGGGTTTACCTCGGGACGTGCTCGGATTTCGTCGTTCCCAGCTGCGATGGGCCGTTTCCCTGGGGATAGTGGCGGCGGCATTGAGCCTCCTGGGGTTTTGGGGAAAAACCTTGCCGATACCTGGAGCCTTCGTGATGCTGACCTGTTTTGTGCTGGCGGGGCTGTTGATTCCCGATTACCGGCTCACGGGCGCGGCGCGGCGTCGCCAACTGCATTTGAATCAAGAACTGCCTGACGTTATCGAGCTGTTGGCGCTGGCAGTGGGAGCCGGGGAACCTCTCTACGGGGCTTTGCACCGCGTCTCTGCCCGCTGCACCGATGTCGCCGGTCAGGAGTTGGAAAAAATCTTGGCGGCGGCCGACAACGGAGATTCTCTGGCTCCCAGTTTGACCGCGGCTCGGGCCCGCAATGATTCCGAAATCCTCGCGCACCTCATAGATGCCATTGTTTCCGCGTTGGAACGCGGTTCTCCCTTGGCGGGCGTGCTGCGTTCCCAAGTGGCGGATTCACGAGCCGTGGCGCGAACCCAGTTGCTGACGGAGGGTGGAAAGAAAGAAGTCCTCATGATGGTGCCGGTCGTGTTCCTAATTTTGCCGCTCACCGTGGTTTTCGCACTCTATCCCGGCTTGGTGGCGCTGCAGCTGTAAAACGTCAAAATCACAATCGAAAGGATAAAAATATGCAAAAACTCCGCGCTTTGCGAAACTTTGTGTACACCCGCTTGCAAGCCGAAGACGGCGACGTTCCCGGCTGGGTGATGGTCACCCTAATGACCGCGGGGCTGGTGGTGGCACTCTCGGCGGTGGCCCTGCCGGCCTTGACGAATCTGTTTAACGATGCCATCGCCCATGTCTCGACCCTGTGAGTGCCGTGAGTCTCTGGCTCGGCGCGCCCGACAGCGCTGGTGGGGGGAATCCGGCTCGGAACCGGCCAGTTTCGCCCTCGTCATGCCGCTGGTGCTGATTCTGGTGCTGGGATTGCTGCAGCTGTCGCTGGCGCTGTGGGTCCACACGACTTTGATTGACGCGGCCGGGGCGGGGGCACACGCCGCAGCGCTGTCGGGTGCGCCCACGAGTGCCGCCGATGACACCGTGCGCGCTGCCCTCGCCTCGACTCTGGGCCCCGGCTATGTGCATACGGTCAGCGCCGAGCGTGTCACCGTAGCTACGCTGCAAGGTTCCTATTCCACCTCGGACCTGGAAGTGATGGAAGTGCAGGTGAAAGCCCCTATGCCGGTTATCGGCCTGTTTGGGGTGGGGGACTTGACCGCGGTGGGTCACGCGGTGATAGAGGAGGGGCCGTGAAGCGCCCGTGCAACCGGAAGTGGCCGAGGTTCGTTTCCCGCTTGGCTCGGGAAGAGTCCGGGGAGGCCACGTTGGAGTTTGTGGGTATCACCATGATGCTTTTGATTCCGCTGGTGTACCTGATTTTGGCTTTCTTTCAAGTTCAATCCGGCCTGTACGCAGCGGAGGCGGGGGCGGCCGGGGCGGCGCGTATCCTCACGCTACACCCCGAAACGGGGGTCAGTTCGGCCAGCTTGGCGGTGCAGCTAGCGGCCGCTGACCAGGGTTTACCGGCGGGACAGGCGCGCTACTCTCTGGATTGCGTGACCGGATTGTGTCCCGCGCCGGGTTCGCGCGGTATCGTCCGTGTTAATCTGCAAGTTCCCCTGCCGCTGGTGGGAACCATGCTGCAGGGTTCCTTTCCTGCCTCGTTGCCGCTGAGTGCGGAGCACCCGATTCAGTGGGGCGAGCATGGGGCTTAGGAAATGGCACAAGGGCGGTGCGTCGTCACATCGGTTTGTCGCCCGCTTCGACCGTCTCGGTGACGAGGACGGTCGCATCATGCTGTTGGGACTCGCCGCTTGTGTGCTGCTTTGTGTGATTATCCTGATGAGTATGGCGGTCTCCGGGGTGTATCTGGAACAGCGGCGCCTGCAGCGCTTGGCGGATCAAACCGCCTCTATGTCGGCGGCAAATATGGCGGATACGGCCTATTACCAAGATGGCATCGTGGACGGCGTCCCCCTGAAAATCGAACCCTATCACGCCTCAGAACGCGCTGCTGAATACCTATCAGGGGCGGCAATAGGCGCGAACTCTGGCCTGTTGGGAATTGACTTGGTTGACGTAGATGTGGCTTCGACCCGGGTGCAGGTGACTTTGCGGGCGACCGGGAAAATTCCTCTGGTGCTCCCACTCATCAGTCCCCTGACCCAGGTCGAACTCACCGCTACCGGAGCGGCTTCGCTGAAGTCCAGCTTCGGCTAGCCGCCCGCCTACTCAGTCGTGAGCCAGCGCCTCCACTGGCGTGACCCGCGCTGCTGCCCGCGCCGGGCCAATCGAAGCCAACAGCGCCACCACGATGGTCAGCGCCGCAGCCGCGATAGCTAACGGGGGTACCACAATGATTTGTGCGGAGGCGAGTTCCGTCACCGGCAGGGCATTGATGCCGGCTATCGCGTAACCCAGACCGGCTAATACGCCTACGACCAGGGCCCCGAGGGCCGTCAACAGTGCTTCGATGGCGAGCATTCCTTGCAAACGTCCTTTCGTCATGCCTAGAGCGCGCAGCATTCCATTTTCCCGCCGGCGTTCCATCACCGAGAGAGCCAAAGTGTTCGCCACCCCAACCAGCGCAACCAACACGGATACTCCCAGCATCGCGAAAGCACCCCACATCAACCCTTGTGCTATCTGGGTAAACATGGCTCGGTCGGGTGCGGAACCATTGATGTAGGCGTCCTGCTCGGAGGCGGCCGGAATATCCGAAGCGAGCTGCTCAATGTCAGAAAAGCTGCAATCCGGGGAAATCCGCATCAGCAGAACACGAGGCGCCAGCACCGTGGCATTACGCTCAAGTTCCTGGTCAGCATCGGTTTGTGCGGGACGGACCACCTGGGTGGAACTGGCCAGGCCAGCCAAATCCTGAGGGTTCACGGACACGAAATTTAGGCGAGTTTTCTCAGCCGTGAGTTTCAGCACCTTATCCCCGCTACGGACGGCATAAGGCTTGCCTACTTCCTCATCGCTCAACTGCGGGATTCCCACGTGGCCGGGCGTAATCACGGGAATGCGGCTGTGCGAAATGGCCGAGAAATCTTTAGATTCCAACAGCATTTCCTGAGTATACGCGTCGGGGTCACAAGGCTCGTTCGTTGCGGCAACGATACAGCCGCCGTTTTCGTCTTGGGTCAGTTTTTCCGGCTGAGACAATAATTGCCGGGTTTTTTCGTACTCGCCCCAGGGAACAGCGCTGCCCAGCAGCCCATTTACGGCGATGGTGTGTTCCAAACCGGAAGTGGATTTCACGTTGGCGATGGTGGATTGGCTCAGCGGTTCGTCCTCCGAAACGAGCTGCAGGTCTACCGGAGTATGTTCGTCGATGACTTTTTTGCCGGTAGCGTCTACCGAGGCCGCCCCGACCAGCAGCAGTACCATCAAGGTAATACCTAAGGTCAAGGCCGCGCCGGTAGCTCCGGTACGCCGCGGGTTACGCCCCGTATTCTCCGCCGCCAAACGCCACGTCACCGCCGCGGGGGAACTGAAAACGCCCAAAGCGGAAGTTACGTAGGGCAAAACGATGGAAGTCAGCAGGACCAGCCCCAGGAAGGAAATCATTCCGGCAAACATAGCTGTCAGGAAGAAGTTGGAGGTGTAGGTATCCATGTCTCCCTGCTCTGAGACGCTCGTCATCAACTGATGGTTTTGTACGGTGGCGTAGACCATGGTGGCGGTGCCGCCAAAGAACAGAATGGAACCAAAAATGGCGCGAACCGTCCGATGCTTGCGCCGCCGACTGAGCTTGTCCTCCGTCGCCAGAGCCTCAATCGGGGTGACCTGGGCGACCCGGCGAGACGGGGCAAATCCGGCCAGGAAAGAAATCATGGTACCACAGAGGAATCCCGCCAGCAGGCTTTGCCAGTTCAAAACGGTGAAAGCCTGGCCCCAAGTATCGGCGAGGTTGGCAATCCGGCACGCTATGGCCGAAAAAATCACGCCCGCCAATACTCCAATCATCGCAGAAACGGCGCCTACCAGTAACGTCTCGCGGGCCACCAGGGAACGGAGCTGACCGGAGGTAGCACCGACCGCCCGCAACAGAGCCAGTTGGCGCCGCCGGCGGGCAAACAGTACGTTGTAGGTCACCGACACGACAATAATGGCAGTAACGCCGGCGATGAGCGGGAACACCAAGGCCAACACGAGCAGGACGTCCTGTCCGCCCATCATGGTATCCACGGCTCGATCCAAGTATTGATCTGCAGTGAACACCTCATAGTAATCTGCGTCAGGAATGTGGGAAATCAACTCTTTCAGTTCGGCTTTGGCTGTGTCCAGGTGTGTGGAGCCGACCCCCGAAACCAGCAAGATGTCAGCCAAATAATCGTCCCCAGCCCAGGCTTTCACCAGGGAATCGGTAACGTAGCTGGTGGGGAACGCGCCGGGGCGGGCTTTATAGATACCGCTGACCTTGAGTGGCACCGTCTTGGTGTCATCGGTGGCAGGATCGTAGATTCCTGCGTTGAGGGTGTCCCCGACTTTGACCCCGAGGGTCTTGGCGTTGGACTGCTCGATACCGATTTCAGTTTCAGAGCTGGGGCGCTTTCCCTCAACGACCGAACTGGGGTCGAACACGGGATTGCCCAGCCCCAATACCGAGGCAGACACGGTTTTGCGATTTGCGGACAAATCCACGCTCATGGACGTGCGGGTCAGGATTTTCCACTCCGGGTGGGCCTTATGGGCTTGGTCCGCGACCTTTTGCAGGTAGTCCGGTTCGGGTCCCTCACCGTCGTAGGGAACCCCGTTGGGAGCCGTGACAATCAGGTCAGCGCCGGCAGCTTCCTCCGTAAGGTTGCGAGCCAAAGTCGTCTTGAGCCCGGCGGTCAACCCAAGGCAGGTCAGCAGGAACGCTACCGCTAGGGCAATCGCCAAGGCGGTAGCGGTGTAGCTTTTCACGTTTTTGCGCAAATCTGCGCGCAGAATTCCTTTCATCTCTCACGCCACCTTCGCGATGTCTGCAGGTTCGGGGTGATGCAAATCATGCACAATCATCCCGTCACGGACAATCAAGACCCGGTCCCCGGTCGTGGCGGCGTGCTGGTCGTGGGTGACCATCACCACGGTTTGCCCGAAGTTATCGACCGCGGCGCGCAGCAGGTTCAGGACTTCTGCAGAAGACGCCGTGTCCAGGTTTCCGGTCGGCTCGTCAGCGACCAGCATGGCGGGGCGGGACAGCAGGGCGCGGGCGACCGCGACGCGCTGCATCTGCCCGCCGGACAGCTCGTAGGGCTTGTGGTTCAGTCGGGTCGTGAGGTCCAGCCCGGTGACGATTTGGTCGAACCAGTGCCGATCTATCGGTTTATTCGCCAGGCGCAGCGGCAGTTCGATGTTGGCCCCCGCGCTCAAGGTGGGAACCAGGTTAAACGACTGGAACACGAACCCTACGTTGTCGCGGCGCCACAGAGTCAGCGGCTTGTCCTTCAGCTTTGTAATGTCCATACGGTTGACCGTGATGGAACCGGAAGTGACCGCGTCCAAACCGGCTAGGACGTGCAGCAACGTGGATTTACCGGAACCGGAGGGGCCCATGATGACCGTGAATTCGCGGGCGTTGATATCGACGTTAACTCCGCGCAGAGCCTCGACGCGCGTGCCTTTTTCCCCGTAAACCTTGGTGACATCTCGCAGCTCGGCTACCGGGACAGTCGGTAGGTTTGTCTCTGCATTGGTCACAAGGGGGGAGGGGGACGTTTCGGGGTCGGCAGAAGCTGACCCCTCTGGAGACGTCAAAGGAGCAAACGGCGTTTCGTCGGGTGCGGCGGGACTATTCGGGGAGGACATATTGATCACCTTTCGCTAGAGTTCTTAACTGAAATCCAGCGTAGCCAGCCCGAAACTAACAAGCTATGGGGGTTTACCCTGAAAAAACCCCGAGGCGTCCCTGAGGCGATTGCGGTCTCTAGAATTCCGGTTTTTCCAGGTGGGTACGCATACTGGACAGCACGCGGCGCATCGCGTTTAGATCCGGTTGCGAGACCCGACCGGCGAACAGTTCGCGCACGGCTTTCATCTGTACTTTCGCCGCAGCTTCGTAAGCGTTCAGCCCTTTGGTCGACAGGCAGGCATTGCGAGTGCGTTTATCCGCACCTTGGCACAGTCGATTCAGCCAGCCCTTTTTCTCCATCTCACCGAGGCGATAGTTCAATCGAGAGGGTGAAAACACCGTTTGTCTGGCGAGTTCCCCGAGCTGCAGCTTCTTTTCTGGAGCGTTGGCTAATGCCGTCAAAATTGAATATTGTGGCAGGTCGAAGCCGCACTCTTCCTTTAGGGCACAGTCAATCTCGAGGTTGAGCATCTGGGAGAACTTAAAGAAGTCGTCCCAGATTTCTTCGGGCGTGGCGTCCGGCGTGTCTTGGTAATCGGTGTGAGCCAACGGAAATAGCCTCTCGGAACTCAGAAAATCCTAACGGGTGTGAAGATATTGTGCTATAAACGGGGCAGTTTTCCAATCTCTTGCCTCGGTATTTGTAAAACGTTTAACTTTTCTTTAGATGTGGCCGGTACAAAACGCGCTGTGCCTCACTAGGGCGGGCAAACCGACCGTAACGCCCTTTTGCGCTGGTTAGGGCCATAGCTGCACGAAAATCTGGGAAGGAGGAACACCGAAACGGTTCTGCGACGCGACATCGCCTTTCGCCGCACTAATCCAGTGTTGACGCCGCGCCGAGAGGGTTGGGTCTGGCGATTTCTGCGGCGCTGCGCCGGCGGGCGAAATCATTCCGATAATCTCTAGGTGAGCCGCGAACGCGTCGGCATCAGCCTGATTGATGAGGCGGATCGCGTCCGGAGCTGTCTTAATCTGGGAAAAATCCAAAGCGTATTGGCCAGCACGCACGTCCTCGACGCCCCCGTCCACCAGCGACTGTACGTCCCAAGCCAGGGAATCCGCCCTTTGCAAAGCCCACTGCCGGTCATCCCCGCTGAGGTGCGCCGCCGCCACGTCCATACGGAAACGGGCAAAATCCAGGGCGGTCTGAGCCTCTTTAAGTTTCTGCAGGTTTTTCCGTTCAGTCAGCGGTGCGGTGGGGCCTTCCGGATTCGTGCCTGCCGGTTCGTCCACCGGCACCTTTGGCTCGGGGAGCTTGCTGCCCGCGGCCCCCGCCACGTGAGAGGCGTCAAGTTGTTGGGCGGCGCACAAGGCCGTGAGGAGTTGCGCGTCGTTAGCTTGGGGGGCACGGGCCCCCGCCTGGCAGGACGTAGCCGCTGTATCCACCAGGAGCTGCAGCAAGTCCGCCACGCTGTCCGGAGTCGGGGAAGGTTGCGGTCCGGGGTCGGCTCCCTCGGGTGTGCCCTGCGGCCACGGTTGCCAGACCCCGCCCAGGGCCGCTAGACGGGTCGCTGACAGGTCGCGTACCGTCCCGATTGTGGCCCGCACCCCGGGGGCTAGCGAGGCATCGTCAGCCATCTTTTCACTGCCGGCGTTGATGGCTGCTTCCGCGCGGGAAACGGCGGAAATCCCGGCTTGTCCGGCATCCAGTTCCGGCAGGGCGTCGGGGGGAGTATCGATGCGCAGCCCGCACCCAGCCAGCGCAACACCCGCCATAAGCCATAGACTTAGTTTCAGGAAACGGGACGGGGGTAAAAACATAGAACCATTGTTTCACAACCCCATCCCATTCACGCGCTCAGGCAACCCTGAGGGAACGAAAAAAGGGGAGACTATTGCAGATAAAAGCACAGGCACAACCGCATACGTCGGCAGACCCCGGTGTCGCCGCGATTATTCAGGTCGTCAGCCCGGTGGTGGACGCAGCCGGACTGTATCTGGAAAAAATTGCCGTCACCGGCCCGAAACATCAGCGGGTCGTGGCGCTGAGTTTGGATTTACCCGACGGTGACGCCGATTTGGGCAGCGCCCAGCTAGAGGAAGTCAGCCGCGCCATCGGCGCTGCCCTGGACGCAAGCGATCCGGTGCCGGGTGCATATACCCTTGAGATTTCCACGCTCGGGGCTGAACACGAGTTGACGAACCTGCGGCTGGCGCGCCGCGCCTTGGGTAAAGACGTGGAAGTGCGTATCGACGGGCAGGTTCGCACCGGAATCTTGACTGAGGTTACGGAAACCGGGCTGAGCGTAAATGATGACGGAGACGTTACGGTTTTTCCTTTTGAAGACATAGAATCGGTACGTACCGTCATCTTGTTTGGGAAGCCTCGGGGGTCCCAGCACAACGGACGAAAAAATAAATAGCGACAAATCAATACGGAGGAATTATGCAAATTGACATGTCTGCATTGCGCCTGGTGGAAGCCGAAAAAGGCATGGATATGAACTCGCTTATCGACACGGTCGAGCAAGCGCTTTTGAAGGCATACCGCAATCAGCCGGGTGCCGAAAAGGAACATTCACGGGTTGAGGTTGATCGCAAGACCGGCGAGGTGCGGGTTTTGGTCAAGGAGCTGGACGAGGACGGCAATGAGCTGGGCGAGTCCGAGATTACTCCCAAAGATTTTGGGCGCACCGCCGCTGCCACGGTGAAATCCGTGATTATTCAACGTTTCCAGGAGGAAGAAGATAAAGCTGTCCTCGGTGATTTTAAGGAACGCGTTGGGCAAGTCGTTTCCGGAGTGGTGACTTCCGGACGCGATCCGAAGCTGGTGACCGTGAATCTGGGGGATGTGGAAGGCATCATTCCGCCCGCGGAACAGGTTCCCGGCGAAAAATATCAGCACGGAGTGCGGCTGCGGATGTATGTTTTGGCGGCATCGCGCGGCTTGAAAGGCCCGCATATCGAACTGTCCCGCACCCATCCCGGCTTGGTGCAGGGCTTGTTTAGGCGCGAAGTTCCTGAGATCGAAAAGGAAGAAGTCGTCATCGAGTCCGTGGCTCGCGAGCCGGGGCACCGCACCAAGATTGCCGTGCGGGCGACCGAGAAAGGCATCAACGCCAAGGGGGCGTGCATCGGTCCGAACGGTTCTCGGGTCCGGGCGGTCATGAACGAGTTGAACGGAGAAAAAATCGACATCGTCGATTGGGCCGAAGATCCGACGGTTTACGTGGCCAATGCGTTGAGCCCCGCGAAAGTCATTTCGGTGCGGGTCATTGACGAGGCCAAACGGTTGGCGCGAGTGGTGGTCCCGGACTTCCAGCAGTCCCTGGCTATCGGCAAGGAGGGCCAAAACGCTCGCCTGGCTTCGCGCCTGACCGGTTGGGGTATTGACATCCATTCCGATACGGAAAATGGTGGCGCCCCAGCCTAGAGTTTGAGTCCCTGAGGCTTACACTCAGCCCTCCGAGGTGCTTCCTCGGGGGGCTGAGTTTTTCTGTTCACAAGGGGTGTCCCCGGCGTTTCCGGTGGGGAGCGGCGACGTGCGGAACCGCCCTTGTGAAGACATACCCCCAGGTGAGAGCCTTTGAAACCACCAAAATGGACACGGTTGTTACCAAACCGTTATAATCGGTGAGTCGCGGCGAAGGGTCGCGAAACGTCCGAAAAAACGAGGAGGGCATTTGGCTGGGTCAAATGAGCCGGCCGAATATTTGAGTTATGCGTATTACTAAACTGATGGCAAGTTCATTTGCAATCGCTGGAATCGGTGTAGCGGGGGTTGCCCCGATTGCCAATGCGGAAGACGAAAATTCCGCAACCATTACAAATCAAACTGTCAGTGCCAACGTTCGTTTGGCTGGTGTTGATCGTTATGAAACTTCTCAAGCTGTGTCCGCGGCGACAGCTCTGGAACCTGTATTAGTTAGCGATAAGTCGCCTGACGGGCTCATTGGTTCCCTGCAGGCCGCTAACGATGATAAATCCGCGGTCATGAGCCCGAATGCGCCCTCGCTGGGGGGTGCCAACCGTTACGAGTCGGCCGCGAAGGTCGCTCTGGAAGGCGAAGCGGATGCTCCCGTGGTTATCGCCAACGGTAATTCGCAGGTAGACATTTTGGCCGCCACGTCCTACGCGGCGAATCTGGAAGCGAACCTGTTGCTGTCGGAGCCCGAGCAGTTGGGCGAATCCAGCTCGGAGGCCCTGGCGAAGTTGAATCCCCAAAGCGTCACGATTATTGGGGGAACCGGGGTCGTGAGTGAGCAAACGAAAGCTCAGGTTGAACAACTGACCGGTAAGAACGCCGCGCGGCTAGCGGGAAATAACCGTTACACCACCGCGTTGGCGGCCGCTCAGGCTATGGGTTCGCAAAACTACCTGCTGGTCAACGGCAAGAATCCGGTAGACGCCCTGACTTTGGCGCCTTTGGCGAAGCAGAATAAAGCTTCGGTAGTGTTGGTTCAGACTTCCTGCGCGCCCCAAGCGGTGCTGGGAGCCTTGGCTGGTAAACATCTCACCGCTATCGGCGGTACCGGCGCTATTGCCGACAACTTTGCGGCGAAAACCTGTGAACAACAGGCGGCTGAACAAGCCGCTGCCGCCGCTGCCCAGGCAGCAGCTGAGAAAGCGGCACGAGAGGCCGCAGCTCGCGCGGCGAATCCGTGGGGTGCCGGCACCGCGCAGGGTATTGCCTACGATATGTTGGGCCAGTACGGTTGGGGACCGGATCAGATGCAGCCTTTGGTCAACCTGTGGAACCGAGAATCCGGGTGGCGCACGAATGCCGGACGCCGCGGCGGTCCTTACGGTATCCCGCAGGCTAATCCCGGCCGCAAGATGGCTTCCGCCGGGGCGGACTGGGCTACAAACCCGGCCACTCAAATCCGCTGGGGCTTGAGCTACATCAAGGGTCGCTACGGTAGCCCCGCTGCCGCCTGGGCGAAATTCTGTGCCCGCGGCTGGTATTGATTGAGAATCTGCCAATAACTTCGGGGTGGAGCCGTCATGGACGGTTCCACCCCAATGTTTTGGCTGGTGGTTTTGCACGGCTGGGGGCTCCGATTCAAATGCATAGAGAAAAGTCGGGTATAATCGGGAGCGTTGCTTTTCGCGGCTCCAACAGCCGCGTTTGAGTACATGAACTTATTGGCTGAGGACACCATGCGGCTGGTGGATTTCATTAATCCCCAGGCACTGTGTTCGCAATGACCTAGGAGCGGGTTGGAAGATGTTGGGCACCCGATGAGTACCCGATGAGTACCAACGATTAATCCATTCTCACCCTTCGCCGGGTGGAGTGGCGAAGGACAGGAGAAAAGTGGCACGAATGCGCGTGCACGAGCTTGCGAAAGAGCTCGGTATTGAATCCAAAGAAATGCTGGCGTATCTGAAAGACGCTGGAGAGTTCGTAAAATCTGCATCCTCCGTGGTGGAAAGCCCCGTAGTGAAGCGGATGATGGAACGCTTTGCAGAGGAAAAACTGGGCAAGTTCAGCCCGGAAGCCGCTGAGAAAGCCGAAAAAGCGACCGCGAAAGCGAAGAAGCCAGCTGTCAAGACGACTACAAAGAGTGAAACTGCGGATGCGGATCCTGCGGAAACAGAATCTTCATCACCCGCCAGTCCTGTTGAGCCAACGGCTCCAGAGACGGCGGTCACTCCGGATGACGCAACTCCAGAAACACCCGAAGCGCCGGAGACTCCCGCAGCCCCTCAACCGACCCCGGAGAAAACAGACTCGAGTCCCAGCCCTGCCAAACTGCAGGCGAAACCGAGTGCTCACCCTGATATTCCCAAGCCAGGAGCCGGGATTCCCAAGCCGGGCGCGCGTCCAGGCAACAACCCGTTCGCTTCTGCGCAGGGAATGCCACGTCCCGGTGGTACCAGTGGGATTAAAGCCAAGCCGGGTCCGCGCCGAGGGCGGCTGGGCAATAACCCGTTCGCTTCTGCGCAGGGAATGAGCCAAGGTATTCCCCGTCCCGGTCAGGGCGGCGGTCCGCGTCCCAAGCCGGGAGACCGCATGGGTTCCCCGCGCGGTGACTCCGGTCCCGCGGGTCGCGGTGGGCGTGGCGGGCGTGGTTCTCGCCCCAGCCCTGAAGCATTAGCAGGGGGCGGTTTTGGCGGCGCTCCGGCTTTTGGCGGTCCGCCTTCGCCACCTCGCGGTCGCGGTGGGCGCGGCTTTACCCAGGGCGCTTTCGGTCACGGCAAGTCCCGGAAAGGCAAGAGTCGTCGGGCTAAACGTCAGGAAATCGAAGAGCAAAATGCACCCGTCATTGGCGGTGTCACCGTCCCGAAAGGCAACGGTCAAGAGGTTCGGATTCGTTCCGGAGCGTCGGTTGCCGACTTTGCAGACAAGATTCACGTCAATCCTGCTGCGTTGGTGACGGTGCTGTTCCACATGGGCGAGATGGTCACTGCCAATCAGTCCTTGGACGAAGACACTTTCAAGCTGCTGGGAGCGGAACTCGGCTACGAGATTGAGGTGGTTTCACCGGAGGATGAGGACCGCGAACTGCTGGAATCCTTCGATATTGACCTAGAGGCAGAAGAACTCGATGACATCGAGGCAATGGAACCCCGACCCCCGGTGGTGACGGTGATGGGTCACGTCGACCACGGTAAGACCAAGCTGTTGGACGCCATCCGCAATACTGACGTGATTGATACCGAGTATGGCGGGATTACCCAGCACATTGGCGCTTACATGGTCACGTTGAAAAAGGCCGATAAGGGTCGCAAACTCACCTTTATTGATACGCCGGGTCACGAAGCCTTTACCGCGATGCGTGCCCGTGGTGCTCAGGTCACTGACATTGCGATTATTGTGGTCGCCGCTGATGACGGCGTGATGCCGCAGACCGTGGAGGCAATCAACCATGCCAAGGCTGCGAACGTGCCGATTGTGGTGGCAGTCAACAAGATTGATAAACCGACCGCTAACCCAGACAAGGTCAAAGCGCAGATGTCTGAATATGGGGTGCTGCCCGAAGAATACGGCGGTGACACCATGTTTGTGCCGATTTCAGCTAAGCAGCGGATGGGCATTGAGGACCTGCTGGATGCGGTGCTGTTGACTGCTGACGCAGTGCTGGATTTGCAAGCCAATCCGCACGCTCCCGCCCGCGGTGTCGCTATTGAAGCGAACTTGGACAAGGGACGCGGTACGGTTGCCACCATGCTGGTGCAGCGTGGTACTTTGCGCGTCGGTGACGCTATTGTGGCGGGAACTGCCTACGGTAGGGTGCGTGCCATGTTCAACGAACGTGGTCAAAATGTAGAAGAGGCCACCCCCTCCACACCGGTGCAGGTGCTGGGGCTAACCTCGGTGCCGCGAGCTGGTGATAACTTCCTGGTCGCTGAAGACGACCGGACAGCGCGCCAAATTGCGGACAAACGCGCTGCTGCGGAACGTGCAGCACTGCTGGCCAAGCGCCGCAAGCGCGTGACGCTGGAATCCTTCGACGAAGCCTTGAAGGCCGGCAAGGTCGACATGCTGAACTTGATTATCAAGGGCGACGTGTCCGGCTCGGTCGAAGCTCTGGAAGACTCCCTGCTAAAGATTGACGTGGGCGAGGAAGTCGGTTTGCGTATCATTCACCGCGGTGTCGGTGCGATTACCCAAAACGACGTCAACCTGGCTACCGTGGACAACGCCATCATTATCGGATTCAACGTACGTCCTGCCGAGCGCGTGGCGGAGTTGGCAGATAGCGAAGGCGTGGAGATGAAGTTCTATTCCGTCATCTACCAGGTCATTGAGGATGTCGAGAACTCCTTGAAGGGTATGCTAAAGCCGATTTATGAGGAACACGAACTCGGTACCGCCGAGATTCGCCAGGTCTTTAAGTCCTCCAAGTTCGGCAATATCGCGGGTTGCTTGATCAAGTCGGGCACTATCAAGCGTGGCGCCAAAGCCCGCTTGGTTCGCGATGGTGTGGTCGTCAACGGAGAGCTGGAGATTCATTCCTTGCGTCGCGAAAAGGACGATGTCACCGAGGTCCGCGAAGGCTTCGAGTGCGGTATCGGTCTGGAGTTTAAGGACATCCAGGTGGGCGACCGCATCGAGACGTGGGAAATGCGCGAAATCCCGCGCGACTAATATTCCTAATCAACCCGGTGTCCCGGTCGGGCTGCGGCGGTTTACTGCCGGGGCTCGGCTGGGGCGCCGTGATAACACAGCAGATTGAGAGAAACAATGGACGATACTCGGCGCGAAAAAGTCGCCGCAAACATTTTGACCACGGTGGCCAGCATGTTGGCCGGCAAGATTAAAGATCCGCGATTAGGCTTCGTCACCATTACTTCGGTCGAGGTCACGGGGGATTTGCAGCACGCCAAAGTTTATTACACGGCTTATGGTAGCGACACGGAACGCACCGCTTCGGGGGCGGCTTTGGAATCTGCCAAAGGATTGATTCGCTCCCGCGTCGGCAAGAATTTGGGCACCCGCCTGACTCCTACCTTGGAATTTGTCTCCGATCCGGTGCCTCAGCAAGCCGCGGCTTTGGAATCAGCCCTCGCGGAGGCTCGCGCGGCAGACGCCGAGTTGGCAGCGCGCAAAGGCACCCAGTATGCCGGGGAAGCTAATCCTTATAAGACTCCTCGTGAAACTGAAGATGACCAGGACTCCTAACCTGGCGGGGCAGGGGACTGTCCGCGGGGAAACTTTCGTCGGGAGCGGCCCGGAGGACACCTTTGGTGGGGGACGGCTGGTTCACAAGGGTTCCGGGGCAGGTTACGATGTTTGACGCGCCAGACTTTTTGCCTGACTGCCCTGAGGATTTACCTCGGGGTGAAACTTGCCCGCCCGGACTGGTCATTGTGGATAAGCCACGGGGGTTGAGTTCTAACGCGGTAGCGTCACGGATTCGCCGGTTGGCAGGTCAAAAGAAAGTCGGTTACGCCGGCACCCTTGACCCGCTGGCCACGGGAATCCTGATCTGTGCCATCGGCAAAGCCACCCGCCTGCTGCAATACCTGACGGCTCATGACAAGGTCTATACCGCGCGGGTGCGATTCGGTATCTCTACAGATACCGATGACGCGCTGGGACAGGTTCTATCCCGTGCGGGAGCCGCCTTATCCACGGCGGAAATCACGGCAGCGCTGGAACCGTGGCGCGGAGCAGTCGACCAAATTCCAGCCAAGTTTTCTGCCATAAAAATTGGTGGAAAACGTGCCTATGACTTGGCACGTGCCGGAAAAAACGTGGAAATACAGCCCCGTCCGGTGACCATTCACCGGCTCGAGCTGCGCGGTGCACCAGTTCTCGAAACGGTGGCAGGAGACGACTCTAACCCTCCAGTGCAGGTCACCGATGCGGACATCGTAGTGGGCTGCTCGGCAGGAACCTACGTGCGTTCCCTGGCTCGAGATCTCGGCGCGGACCTGGGCGTGGGGGCGCATTTGACTGCATTGCGACGTATTTCGGTCGGGTCATACGGACTGGACCAAGCACACAGTCTATCCGAGTTCGAGACCGAAGTTCGCCGTTACGGAGTGCTGCGCCCCTTGGGTTTGGACGCCGCGATATTGGGAATCTTCCCCGAATTTCCGGGAGATGAAACTCAGGTGCGAGCGTTGTCTTTCGGACAAGCTCCAGCGCTGCGGGACTCGACCCATGCTGCCCCAAACATCCCCCTTGAGACAGCAAATTCGTGCCCCAATGCGTCCGACGGTGCGCTGGTGGCAGTAACCGAACCAGTAACTGAAACAAAAGCTGGGGATAAACGCGTCGTGGCGCTGGCGGAGCGAAATCGTGACAGGCTGAAACCAATCTGGGTGCTGAGACCTGCAAAATCTTGAGTTGTCGAGACATAAAATAGTTAAGAGCTGATTTTATTTTGGGAAAGTGAAGAAATGAAACAAAACGCGTCTCTCAAATCATGGTGGCCGATGGTTACACTCGGTTTGTTGGGATTTGTAGGTCTGCTCGCCGGACCCGCGGAAATGAGTCTCGCCAGTCCGGTTGTACCGGCGGATACTCCCGCAATTTCCAGCACGGCGGCGGCGACAGTTCCGGCTGCGGATGAAACCAGCGAGTTCCCCGAACTTCCTGATAACTTCACCTCCGCTCCCAGCGGTGAGCCTTCCGCTGCGCCCGATTCGTATCCCGGTTCGGAATTCGGCGATTTGATGATTGGGGGAGGCGCTGCCCCAAGTGCCGCGCAGGCCGGTTGGGTGGCTTTTATCAGTATCAGCAATTGGGATAACACCGGCTCACTCTGTACAGGAGTGCTCATTGATCCCTCCTGGGTTTTGACCGCGGGACATTGCGTGGTCAATAAGCCCCGATATATCAACATTAGTTTTGGGCCGACCCGGCAGTCGACCACTGCCGTGAACGATTACAAAGCCAACCCTCAGTATGATGCTGCGGTTATGCACCTGGAGAACCCGGTTTATTCCATCCCCCCCGTCACTTTAGCCTCCGGGCCAGCCAAAGTCGGCGATGTGGCGGTGGAGTATGGCTGGGGCGGCACTTCCAATGCCCTCCTGTCTACGTCACAACGAATTGTCGCGACCTGTTTCACAGTGGTTCGAGGCGATAAACAGGGTGAATTTGCGGCGAACTGCAACGTGCCTAGCGCCCCCGGTCAGTTCAGCTACAAGACCTCGTGGCCGGGAGTGAAAACGGAACATGGGGACTCCGGCGGACCCCTGGTGGTGGGGAACCAGGTCATAGGCACTTTGATTGGGGGTAACGATCAGGGGGCTTACTTTGGTTCCGTGATTCCCCTAGCTTCGTGGCTGAAAGACATCACCGGGGTGACCCTGGGTTCGCCGTCTCCTAACGCGGCTGAATATCCTTATGAATCTCGATTGAACCGGATTGGCGGAGCCGACCGTGTCTCTACAGCCTTGGCGTTGCACGCGGCCAGCGGGACCAGCGGGGACGCGATTGCGCTGACCACCGGGCGGCTCGCTCCGGATGCTCTGAGTTCGGCAGCTTTGGTGGGGGCACGAGGCGCAACGGTGCTGCTCACGGTGTCCAACCCGGTGGAACCGGCGGTGATTTCCGCCATCAAGGCCTCGCAGCGCAAGACCCTCTATGTAGTTGGCGGGGGAGTAAAACTCTCGGCTGCCCAACGCACGGAACTGCAGCAAGCCGGAATCTCCATCACCGACCTAGGGGGTCAAGACCGTTTCGATACCGCCAGCCGGGTCGCGGCCTGGGCGGCCCAGGAAAACGCTTCGGTCGTTGCCAACACAAAGATCCTTGACGTCTTCCTGGTCGACGCCGTTAGCGACCCCAACATTCCCGACGCCATCGCCGCCGGTCCCTCGGTGGCAAACACCCACGGTGTCATCCTCTTCACGCGCTCCAACAGTATCCCCCCAACCACCCGTCAAGCGATTACTAACCTAGCGAATATGGCGGCACAGCAGGGGGGCAAGCTGCGCATCTGGGGCGTAGGCGGTGGGGCTGCCGCAGCTGCTACCGCTAACTCTGCCTGGGGTGCTGCCGCTAGCGAGGTAAAGACCATCGTGGGTAAAGATCGTTTCCAGACCTCCACCAAGTTGGCCCAAAACTTCTTCCCTAACACCTCGGGGTACCTGATTGCTTCGGGTACCGTGTTTGCGGACGGCTTGGCCGGCTCCGGCTACGCGCACGCGAATAACCAAGCCATTTTGCTTAGCCGCCCCGCCGCCCTGGACGTGAGCCTGCAAAGTTTCGTGCAGGCTCACTCGCAGGCCTCCTACACCATCGCCGGTGGCTCCGGGGCGGTGTCACGAGGCGTAGCAAACCAGATTGGCGCCCTGCTGACGGCGCGGTAACCGGCCGAAAGCACCGCCCCCATCCACCGGCCTTGTCGCCTGTCTCGAATAGTGGACAACAGTGCCGAATTATGGATAACCGGGCTCACTCGCTAAACTTGCCACAAGTTTGTATCCGAAAATACTGAGGCAATACACTATGGACAAGTTTTTTGAGGTTCTCAAAACCATCGACTCTTTCGTCTGGGGGCCGTTTTTCCTGATTCCCCTGCTGCTGGGAACCGGATTGTGGCTGACCATTCGGCTGTCGGGAATCCAGTTCCGCAAACTCGGTCCCGCCATGCACCTCGCCCTGCTGAAACGCGACGAGGGCACCGGGGAAAGCCCCGAGGGGAAACAACCGCTCGACGACACTATTGAGGGCGACATTTCCCACTACCAAGCGTTGACTACCGCCCTAGCCGCAACCGTCGGGGTTGGCAACATCGCCGGCGTCGCCACCGCTATCCACATTGGCGGACCCGGAGCGGTGTTCTGGATGTGGGTTACCGGTTTAGTTGGCATGGCTTCTAAGTATTCCGAGGCTTTCCTGGCAGTGCGTTTCCGCACCAAAGACACTAAAGGTGAGATGAGCGGCGGTCCGCAGTACTACCTGGAACACGTCACGAAAGTGAAGTGGCTGGGTCGGACTCTGGCTATTGCCTTTGCGATTTTCGCGATTATTGCCTCGTTCGGTATCGGTAACTTGACCCAAGCGAACTCGGTTGCGACCCAGCTAGAGGCCTCTTTCGGGGTGAACCCGTGGATGACCGGCCTGTTCATGGCGGCTCTGACCGGTATCGTCCTGCTGGGCGGAGTGAAATCCATCGGCCGGGTGACCTCGGCTTTTGTCCCCATCATGATTATTCTCTACGTGGGAGCCTCGCTGATTGTGCTGGGTCTGTACGCCACGAAAATCCCCGGCGCCTTGGCGCTGATTGTTCACGATGCCTTTACGGGCAGCGCCGCGACGGGCGGTTTCGTGGGCTCCACGTTCATGGTGGCGCTCCAGTACGGGGTGGCGCGCGGGATTTTCTCTAACGAGTCCGGGATGGGCTCGGCCGCGATTGCTGCGGCCGCGGCCCGCACTCGCGAACCGGTCCGGCAAGGGCTCGTCTCCATGACCCAAACCTTCATCGACACCATCATCGTGGTGTCCATGACGGCGCTGGTCATCGTCGTTACGGGAGCTTGGCAAGCGACCGACGCCAGCGGTGAGACGCTGGATGGTTCACCTCTCACCGCCCAAGCTTTCAACATCGGTTTCCCCGGCGGCCAGGGCCACTTTGTGGTGGCAGTGTCCCTGGTGTTCTTTGCGTTTTCCACCGTGCTGGGCTGGGCCTACTACGGGGAACGCTGCGTGCAGCGTTTGTTCGGCCTCCAAGCCGTCGTCGTCTATCGTTTGTTGTTTGCCATAGTTGTTTTCGTGGGCTGCATCACGGAGCTAAAAGTGGCCTGGACCTTGGCTGATGTCACGAACGGGTTGATGGCTCTGCCGAACCTGATTGGGCTAATCCTGGCTTCGGGTTTGATTGCCCGCGAAACCCGGGCCTACCTGAAACGCGACCCGAAACTGCAAGAATCGGCTTAAACTCGGTCTGCCCTGACTTCGGCAAAAGGCGCTCCCGGGTCCCGTTTGCCAAAAGACGCTGAGCCCACCGCGCGACCTCAGACTGTGACCGCGCCGGGGTCGATACGTTGGGATTTCGGAACCCCCAGAACCACGGCCGTCTCCAGCAGGTCGCGATCCATGCGCTCCAACAGTGCGTCCAAAGAATCAAAAGCCAGGTTGTCGCGAATCCGATGCACGAACTCGACCACGACTTCTTCCCCGTACAAATCCAAATCCGCGCGCCCTAAAACGTGAGCTTCCACGGTGCGCCCCACGTCGCCAAAATGCGGGGAAGTTCCCACCGAAATGGCGGCGGGCACCACCTCTAGTGAAGTCGGACTCTTAGAGTGGGGCGGGTAAGGCATCCGCAGCCAACCGGCGTAAACACCATCGGCGGGAATCGCCTCCACAAACTCCGCGTCCAGGTTAGCGGTGGGAAATCCCAGTTTGCGCCCCCGCCGCTTGCCGTGAATGACCGTGCCGCGCACCGAATGGGCGCGACCCAACACATAAGCTGCCTGGTCAACCCGACCTTGAGCCAGCAGCTCACGCACCCAAGACGAGGACCAGCGGCGCCCAAAAATCGGATCGACGATGTTAGACACCGTCACGACGGTAAAACCGTACTGTTCCCCCAGTTCCCGTAAAGTATGGGCATCTCCGCTGTTCTTGGATCCGAAATGCATATCTTCCCCGATGACGACCACCAGGGGATGCAGGGGGGTGACCAGGTAGTTATTGACAAACTCGGCGGGGGACTGGGCGGCAAAATCGAGGTCATACTGTTGGACCCAGGTTGCGTCCACCCCCAGCTGTTCAATGCGGGTCAGGCGGTCTGGCAGGGAACAAATCAACTTATTCTTGGGGTCGGGGTGGTGAACTTGGCGAGGCAGCGGGTCGAACGTCAACACGGCAGAGGCCACCTCGTGCTCGTGAGCCAGCGCCACGACTTTCTCGATGATTCGCTTGTGTCCGGTGTGAACACCGTCAAAAGTACCTATGGTCACGACACTCGGCCCGAAACTTGACGGTTTGTCACGAAAAATTTGCACCCCTCAACCTTAGCATGACGCTATCCGCTCCGATTTCGCCCCTGTTCCGGCGCGGGGAAGGGGCGGGACTTTCACCCTTTTGGGTGTTCAGTTATCAAAAGTGCCTCAATAGGCTGAGTGGGTCACGACTGTTGCAACGGAAAGGTTACAGATATGCAGGCATGGGTAAAGCGCGGAGCCATTTCCGGCGCCGTGGGAGCCTTGACTTTAGCGATGATGACCCTGGTCACCGTCAGCGAATCTCAGGCAGAGGGGTTGAACTATGAACGTCTGGCGGGGCCCAGCGGGGTGGAAACCTCCCTGGCGGTAGCCAAGCACACTTGGGGGACAAACTGGCCGGTGGTCTACGTGGCCGCGAATCGTAACCCGGTGGACGCCCTGCCGGCGGCGACTATCGGGGACGGGCCGGTGGTGCTCACCGATGGCAAGCAGCTGAACCTTGGTGGGGTCAAACCCGGCCATATCGTGATTTTGGGCGGATCGGGCGCGGTTCCTGACAGCATTGCCCAGCAAGCCCGGCAAACCTGCGGCGCAGAAAACGTGGAACGCCTGGCTGGCCCGGACCGCAACGCGACTGCCCGGGCTATTGCGGACCGCTGGATAAGGGTAAACGGCGCCACCAACCGGATGTATCTGACGAGAAATGCCGGGTCCGGTTCCCCCGACGCGGTAGCCGGTTCGGTGCTGCGTGACGGTCCCATCATCACCTATACGAACGAGGCCAGCATCAGCGCCGCACAGCAGTTCGTGGCGATGCGGATGCCGGCGGACCAGCCGGCTGGCGCACAACTGGTGGCTTTGGGCGGATCTGGCGCGGTTCCCGACGCGGTACTCCAAACAGTCGCGAACGGTGCGGCAACCCAACGTTTTGCGGGAACAAATCGTTATCTCACTGCCCTAGAAATCGCCAAGTTTGCCGCCACTGATCCGGCCCGAAAGGTCGCCTACGTGGCGTCGGGAACCGCCCTGAAAGACGCGATGGTGGCGGGGGCATCCAAGGACGGTTTTATCCTGCTGACACCCCCCGGTGGTGGAGGTACTTTCCAGCAAATCGTGTCTATGAGCGCTAACAAGATTGTATTTATCGGAGGAGAAGGCGTGTTGCCCCAAAGCACTGTAGCCATGGCAGCCGGCGTTGGTTTAGGTGCGGATGGTCCCGGTAATCCGCATTACATCACCAATAACGTGGGTTTTCAGCTTGAAGGCCTCATTCGGGTACTAAGTGCAAAGGAACTTATCCAGATGGAGAACCTCAAGAATGTATCGGAGTTGTCCGAAGTGTTCGCTGGCTCCGAATACGCTGTGCTCATTTTGGATGAACCGGCGGTATTCGACATTTCCTATGCTTCGGATATTGGGCCAGGCAACCCCACTAATCCGCGCGAGGCTGACATAGTCTTGCTCGCGGACAACTATTCCGAGGCTACCCTGGAGTCGTGGCGTGGATACAATGGTGTGCGGGCGTCTGTTACCTTTAAGCCTTACAGTCTTTTCTGGCCCACCGACGTGAGGCTTCCCATCAATGGCGCGCATTCTGAAGGAGCCTATATCGACCACGGCAAAGGATAGCGCTCGCGGGGCTGCTTCGCTGATTTCATTGACCCCCTTGCTTTAGACTTGGAAAAGACTTAAAGCAAGGGGGTTTTCATGTGGAGCGTACAGGGCGTTGACGGTGTGCCGGTCCTGGTCGAGGCGGACCGTCCCCAGGTCGGTGCCGGACAGATTCTCATTGAAGTGGCGGCCGCGGGAGTGAACCGAGCGGACTTGCTGCAGGTGGCAGGCCATTATCCGCCGCCTGCCGGGGCGCCGCCTACGCTCGGGTTGGAGGCCGCCGGCACCGTCGTGGAGGTGGGGTCGGGTGTTGACTCGGCTTGGCTGGGACGTGCGGTGGTGGCCTTGGTGGAAGGTGGTGCCCAGGCGGAATACTGCGTGGCTAATCCTGACCTGTGCCTGCCGGTGCCGGTGGTGGGACGCTTGGACGGCTATGTGGCCGGGGCGGCGCTGCTGGAGGCAGCGGTGACCTCCTGGCATAACCTGGTCAATTTGGAACCACGGATAACCTGGATGGATGGGCCGCGCGACGGCTTCCTGGCAGGCCGCGACCCATACGGGGAAAGCTGGCGCTACCCAGTTGGCTTCAGCGTGCTGATTCAAGGCGGAAGCGGTGGGGTCGGGACCGTTGCGGTGCAACTGGCCAAGGCGCTGGGTGCCAACGTGGCGGCTACCGCCGGGGACGAAGCCCGTCGCCAAAAAGTGACCCTGCTGGGAGCTGACGGCGTGGCGGACTACCGTGACGAAGAATCGCTGAAAAAAGCGTTCGAGGACGTGACTGACTGTTTAGGGTTTGACCTGATTTTGGATGTCAGTGGGGCCGGAGGGCTGGGATCGAATCTCAATCTTTTAAAGACCGGGGGACGTTTAAGCATTATCGGACTGCAAAAGGGAGCACGCGGGGAAATCGATTTGGCATATTTTTTGCAAAAACAGGCGACTTTGCAAGGTTCCACCATTCGCACGTTGGATACGGACACCAAGGTTGACCTGGTTCAAGCAGTTGGTGAATACGTTTGGCCCGCTGTCGAATCCGGCCAAATCCGCCCGGTTATTGCCGAAACGTACCCTTTCGCCAAAGTCGCTCAAGCTCACGAAGTCCTTGGAGCCAAAACCAACCGTCCGTTCGGCAAATTGATTCTTGCCAAATAATCAGCCCTAAAGCCAAACAGCCTGCCCAGCTAAAAATTCAAGTTTTCCCAAAAACCCGCCCTGCAAATGCAACGTTTCCCGCAAGGCGGCGCGGCTGAGCGAAAGTGGGGGTACTCAGGCGGGGGACTAGGGGGTATGTTTTCGTTGCTTTGCAACGAAAACGAGGGGGACCCGTGCCCCTCCCTAGGTCCCCCGCGAGCCCCCCCACGAGCGATACCGCGCCGACCCGCGCTATTGAAAAACAAAGAAAATTCGCTTGAATGCGGGGTGTTTGCTAAACTTGTACAGCCGTCATGTCGGCCGCGCTGCCGATGCCCCAGGAAAAGCCTGGGCGCTGCGCGCAACGAGTTAATCTAAGGAGAACCTGTGGCACTGACCAAGGAAGAAAAGCAAGCAATCATCAACGAATACGCGACTCATCCCGGGGACACTGGTTCCCCCGAAGTGCAAATCGCCCTGTTGTCCAAGCGGATTAAGGACCTGACCGAGCACTTTAAGACTCACGAACATGACCATCATTCCCGTCGTGGTTTGATGCTGCTGGTCGGCCAGCGCAAGCGTCTGCTGGGCTACTTGCAGGACGTCGACATCGAACGCTACCGCAGCCTCAAAGAGCGCCTCGGTTTGCGTAAATAGTAACTAAGCTGGCCGGTCACCGGTCAGCTTTCTTTTCATGCCGGTATTGTCCGGCTGATATATGTAGGAATCCAGCGTTAATCGGTCCTCGGTAGTGGCCTCCTGGACTGCCGCAAGTGTCCCGGTTCGTCCGGTGAGGTTTGCGGAGAGCCAGCCCAGTGGGCCTCGATCGATGACCGCCGCGCTGAACAAAGAGAGGGGGATCCCTTGGAGGGACCCGAAATCACGGCGGCGGAAGCCGTCATCGACAATGGTAAATTTGGCAAGCGCGTCCTGCGCTTTGAAACGGGCCTTTTGGCTCAGCAGGCTGCCGGTTCGGCAATGGTCACCCTGGACGGGGAAACCGTTGTGTTCGCAGCCACCACGGTTGGTAAGCAACCGAAAGATCAATTCGACTTTTTCCCCTTGACCGTAGACGTTGAGGAAAAGCAATACGCCGCGGGACGTATTCCCGGATCGTTCTTCCGTCGTGAAGGCCGCCCCGGTACCGAGGCTATCCTGGCGGCCCGCCTGATTGACCGCCCGCTGCGTCCGGCTTTCGTAAAGGGGCTGCGCAACGAGGTCCAGGTCGTTGACACCGTCCTGTCAATCCACCCCGACCACGCTTATGACGTAGTGGCTATCAACGCCTCCTCGATGGCGACCCAGTTGGCTGGGTTGCCGTTCTCTGGACCCATCGGCGGCACCCGCCTGGCCTTGATTGAAGGGCAGTGGGTGGCGTTCCCGACCTACCCCGAGATGGAACAATCCACGTTCAACATGGTCATCGCCGGTCGTGTCGTCAACGAGGGCACCCCCGAAGAAGACGTGGCCATCATGATGGTGGAAGCCGGCGGCGGCGAATACGCCTGGGACCTGATTCAAGAGGGCAAACAGGCTCCGACCGAGGACTTTGTGGCCAGCGCGCTGGACGCGGCCAAGCCTTTCATTAAGGAACTGTGCCGCGCCCAATCCGAAGTGGCTGCCAAGGCCGCCAAGGAAACCCAGGAATATCCGCTGTTCCCCGACTACGAGGACAACCACTTTGAGGCGATGAAAGCCGAGGTAGAAACCGATTTGACCGCGGCTATCCAGATTGCCGACAAGCTGACTCGAGAGAATCGCGAGACCGAAATCCGCGATGCCGCCATCGAGAAGCTCGCGGTGGAAGGCGGCGAGTTCGAGGAACAGGAAAAGGAACTTAAGGCTGCCTTTAAGGCTTTGGAAAAGAAGTTGGTGCGCGCCCGGGTACTGCACGAAGGCAAACGTATCGACGGCCGTGGGCTGAAAGATATTCGCTCCCTGTCTGCTGAGGTCGAGGTGCTGCCTCGGGTTCACGGCTCGGCTCTGTTCCAGCGCGGGGAAACCCAGGTTCTGGGGGTGACCACGCTCAATATGTTGCGCATGGAACAGCAGTTGGACAATCTGTCCCCGCTGACGCACAAACGCTATATGCACCAGTACAACTTCCCGCCCTACTGCACCGGTGAGACCGGTCGGGTCGGTTCCCCCAAGCGCCGCGAGATTGGTCACGGCCACCTGGCAGAGATGGCACTGGAGCCGGTCATTCCGGCTCGCGAGGAGTTCCCCTACGCGATTCGCCAGGTCAGCGAGATTATGGGCTCGAACGGCTCGTCCTCGATGGGTTCGGTTTGCGCCTCCACGCTGTCCCTGTTGAACGCTGGTGTGCCGCTGCGCGCCCCGATTGCCGGCATCGCGATGGGCCTGATGAGTGAACCGGGCGAAAACGGCACCCAGTTCGCGACCCTGACCGACATCTTGGGCGCAGAAGACGCTTTTGGTGACATGGACTTCAAGGTAGCCGGCACTAAGGACTTTATTACTGCCCTGCAGCTGGACACGAAACTTGATGGCATTCCTGCCGACGTCTTAAAGGGTGCCCTGGGCCAAGCCCGCGACGCTCGCCTAAAGATTCTAGACGTGATGCACGCCGCTATTGACGGGCCTGATGAACTGGCCCCGACCGCGCCGCGTATCCTCACCGTGAATATCCCGGTGGACAAGATTGGTGAGGTCATCGGTCCGAAAGGAAAGATGATTAACCAGATTCAAGAGGACACCGGCGCTGAGCTGACCATTGAGGACGACGGCACCGTCTACATCGGGGCGGATAACGGTCCGGCCGCCGAGGCCGCTCGTGACGCCGTGAACGCGATTGCGAACCCCCAGATGCCCGAGGTTGGCGAACGTTTCGTTGGTACCGTGGTGAAAACGACCACGTTCGGGGCGTTCATTTCCTTGACCCCCGGCAAGGACGGTTTGCTCCACATCTCCCAGATTCGTCGCCTGGTCGGCGGCAAACGTGTGGAAAACGTCGAGGACGTGCTCCAGGTCGGCCAGCAGGTTCAGGTCGAGGTTGCCGAAATCGACCAGCGCGGCAAGCTCTCCCTGCACGCCGTGGTAGACGATGAGGACGGCGAAGTCGCAGCGGATTCGGAATCTGAACAGAACGAAACTTCTGAGAGCCACGATCCGCGTGACCGTGAACGCCGTGATCCGCGTGACAGCAGCGAACCGCGCCGTCCGCGGGAGCGGGCTCGCCGGCGGACGCATCGTTCTCGCGGCGAGGATGATCGCGATTTCTCATAGAGTAACGCTATCGAAAACTACGGTGGCTCGGCGGGGGATATTCCCTCGCCGGGTCACCTATTAGAGGAGAGTATCAATGAACACAGCTGAAAAGTCCGGTGCACCGTTTTTGCCAATTATCCTGTCCGGCAACATTGGAACGTATGCGTTTGCGCGGTCATTTTATGAGCAATGGCATGTGAAATCTCTGATAATTACCCCTCTGGTGCTGGGGCCGATTCGCCACTCTCGTCTGCTTGACGCGATAGAGATAGACGAAAGCAGCGTCGACCCAAACCTCAGTGCTTTCATCGAAAAACTCATAGAGATGGGTCCCGAACTGGCGGCGCGTTACCCGGACACCCCGCTGGTGTTGGTGGCGAACCAAGATACCCACGTTGTCAATATCCAACAAAACGCTTCTCGGCTGGCTCCTTACTATCGCTTTGCTTTCCCCAGCGTGGACGTCATCGAACTGACCAATGACAAGGCGCATTTCGCCCAGGCTGCCGAAAAGTACGGGTTGCGGGTTCCCACTACTCTGGAGCTCAATCTCGATGCTGGAACGACCGCCCTGATGGACGCCATCACCGAAACCCTGGGGGACAAATATCCGCTGATTATCAAGCCGAGCCAGTCCTACGGTTACGAGCGGCTGCGCTGGCCGGGCAAAGCCAAGGTTTATACAGTTGATAGTCCGCGCCGGGCTCGAGCGATTCTGGAGGAGCTGGAAACGCACACTGCCGGAAACCCGGATGCGCGCCGGTTCGTGGCCCAGCCGCGGGTGTCCGGAAACGACACGCACAGCTTGTCCATAACGGTGTATGTGGACGCGGACAAACGGGTTAGTTTCCTGGGGTCGGCTCACGTGCTGCTGGAAGACCACGTTCCGACCGCCCTGGGCATTCCGGCCGCGATGATTACGGAAAGCTACCCTGAACTGTATCGTCAGGCCAGCGATTTCCTGACCGGCATCGGCTGGCATGGCTTCGCAAACTTTGATGTCAAGGTCGACAGTGCCACCGGTCAGGCTTACTTCTTTGAGGTCAACCCCCGTATCGGCAGGAACCTGTATTACAACACCGCTGCCGGAAATAACCCGCTGCCCGCTTTGATTAACGACATCATCTATAACCGACCTACTGAGCCGAAGTCTCACTTCGACACGGTTCTCTATACGGTGCTGCCGTTACGTCTGATTTTGAAGTACACGACCGGTCAGGTGCGCCGTCAAGTCCAGTCGCTGCACCGGTCGGGCAAAGTCTTTAATCCTTTGCTCGCTCCGGCGGAAAGACAGTTTTCCCTGCGATACCTGCGGCGTCGTCTCTATGTGTGGCTTTCCACCCAGCGGCATTGGTTCAAGTTCAAACAGAACTATCCGCTGGAGGCGCTGCAGGCCGAAGGCCGCGACTCTTTCGATACCGCTCAGCTACGCGCGCAGCGTTAGTCTCCGTGCGCTCTAGCGGCGTGATTCCGCCAGGGCGCTAACCAGCAGGGCGATCCCGGAGGTCCCGAATACCAGCAGGACCAGCGTCCACAGCGACACGACGACGCCCAGGGCGGCGCCGAAAACTACCAAACCAATCAGGATAAACACCACGCTGAAGGCGATGGCGGCCAGGCTGCGATGCTCACGGCGGGGTTCCAAGGGTGGTTCCGGTGTTTTCTCTGGCTCCAAGTTGGGGGAGAGGGAGATGGTTTCTGTTGTGTTTTCCATAGTTGTCACCTGTTAATTGTTCTCAAGGTCGGGGGCGCGGTACGGGGAAGGTGTTGTGGATGAATCCGGGGGAACCGGTGTCGCAGGTATGCTTGGTGTTCCGTTGGACATCCCCGCGGAACGCGGGGTTCCGTTTAGCGGGTCAAACAGGTTATCGCCGGGTTTCCACTTGCTGCCGCCGGGCTGGAACAGGTCGTTGAATCCGTCGTGGTTCGCGTCCGTCCACGTCCCGGCCTTGCCTGCCTGAACGTCAGCGAGGGTTAATGTGTTGTCTATGTCCAGTTCAGCCACGCCTTGTCCGCCCAGCGCTATGGGGTCACCCTCAACTCCGCCGGTCCTATTAATCTCGATAACTCCGTCCCCGGATACGGCGCGGCGGCGAAACTCGCGCAGTGCGGCGCTACTCTCGTTTTCAGAGCCGACCTCAGTGCTGTTGTATTCCTGCAGATTGGCAGTCATCAAATCCCGGCCATTTAGCACATAGTTGACCAGGAAATGCCCGTCAGGCAGCACCGCTCCGTTCCATAAATCTACGGGGGGACGTTCGTAGAGTGACACGGTTCCGTGTGCCAGGTTGATTTCGATGGTTTGGGGTTTTGTCTGGTTTCCTGGCGTGTTGTCCGACAGCGGGACGTCGTGTTGGATTTTTAATTTCGTCACCTCTGAACTGCCCAGACTGATGTTAGCGGCCTCATATTCCTTGGTCCGATCCACGAATTCCACGCGCTGATTGCCGTCCATAGTGAAGTATTGCGGGCGGTGCGTCTCTTTTGAAGAGGACTTTAAAAAGGTTTCGTCCATGTTCCATTTGCTGTCTTTCAGGGTGGAAGTCGTCACGCTGCCCTGCGCCAAGTTGATATCCAAGGCAACGTTTTGGTTCGGGAGTGTGTATATGGAAACGTCCCCGTTAACCAGATTGACTTTGATGGGTTTCCCCAGGTTTGTGGCACGCAGGTCAATGTTCGCGTTGCCGCGAACGGCTTTAAGTTCATCTCCGGGGCGCAAATCGTTGCTCTGGTAGCTAAACGTTTCGGGAACATCACCCCAGTCAATGGTGGAACGCAGCTCGCGCAGCTGGGGCATCACGGACATTCCCACTGTTGCCAGGGGCAGCGTCACGAACAGAATCACCAGTGGGGTGACGACGGCAAGCCAGCCCGTCCGTCGTTTCTGCAGGGCTGCTACCAACATGCCACCCCCCAGCACCATCGTCAGCAGGCCGACCGCCAAAAGCGCGGAACTGAGCGGATCGAGCACCCCTATCAAGGGCAGCAAGATGCCGGTGAAAATCGACAGCAGCGTCAGTCCGCAAATCGTGAGACTGAGCGCGCGGCTCGGTCCGGGAATGCGCGGTGCCAAAATCGTCCTTGGTTGCGGATGAGGTGGGGCAGACATGGTCGAGGTGGTGCTGGGAGCTGCGGAGCCGGCAGCGGGGACGGTGAAGCCCGGGTTTGGAGCCGTAAAGCCGGTGGTGGGAGCCGCAAAGCTGGTAGTAGGCGGGGTGAAGCCGGTGGCCGGTGCTGCGGGGGAAGCGAAGGCATCGTGAAGGCTGTCCGCGGGGGCTGGATCAGTGGGTGCCTGAGGGGTGGAAACAAAGCCGGTGGGGCCAGGAACGTAAGCGTTCCCGGCTGGCGGCATACCGGCCTTATTCCGGTTCGCAAAGTGAACGATGACCAGCACCACCACGGCTAGGGGCGCCAGCAGCAAGCACAAAACCAGAGCTATAAAAAAGAACGCGAGTAAATCGCCAAATTTGTCCCCACCGTCCCAGATGTCAAATACATCGAACAGGAAAATACCTTGGGGCAGCATCCGCATCGCCCCGAAAAACATCAACAGAATTGAGCCGGCGACACCACCGCCCTGGTTGGGCACGCCGGCGCGCCAATCGGTCCACAAGCTGCGTCCGGTGGTTTGGCTGGGCATCCACAACCACAGCGCCCCGTAGAGCAAGGGAATAACCCCAAAGAACAGCAAACCGACCACAGCTAAACCGCGCACGATTACGGGGTCGATGTTCAGGCGTGAGGCGATTCCCGCACAAACTCCGCCGATGACTCGGTTATTGGACCGCATCCATGCCGCTCCGGTGGAATCTTGGCCTCCGGGGTAGCCTCCCGCGCCCGCGGTTCCATAGTTTGCGCCGTTGCTCGGGAAAGTGCCCGAACTGGGGTAGCCCGCGGTTCCGTAGTTTGTCCCGTCCGGGTAAGGTACCTGCGGATTGGGTGTCTGCGAGTTAGGTGCTCCCGGGTTGGGCGTGCCGAATGCGGCATCACCGGTCTCGGTTGGGTTCGCGGAACTAGAGGGGGCCGCACCGGTAGCCGCGTTTGCCCCGGCAGCCGCGTTCGTATCCGCAGTCTCGTTCGCGCCGGAAATCTCGCCGCCTTGGGGAGGCTCGCCCCCAGCGGGAGGAACTGCGTCAGTTGCTTGATCTGGGTTCATGTTTTCTTCCATGTTTCCATCATTGCCGCTGCAGCGCCCGGTGGCTATGGGGGTTATCCCTGATTTGTCCCTGATTAATCCCTTAAGCCGGGCGAAACCCCGCCAAGCCGTGGCAAACTGGATTTATGGCCACATCTGATGCACCCCCCCGTATGCGCCCTCCGCTGCGCCGTCCCGTGTCTGGGACGGTTCCGCCCGGCAAAGACGGGGTTCTGGCTGGGGTGGCCGCAGGATTGGCGCTGCATCTGGGAATGCCGCTGTGGCTGGTGCGGCTCATCCTGGTGGTTTTAGCTCCCACCGGGGTTAGTCTGTTGCTCTACGCCTGGTTATGGATTTTTGTGCCGCGGGGAAACCCCGGGGTCCAGGCGGGTGTGCCGTTTGCCGGAGATTCGCGACTGGCGAACCCTAACGCGCAGCTCGGGGGGAATTTTGGCAGTAATGACCGCTGGCGAAATGTGACGGTTCCGGCAATTTTGCTGGCGCTGGGGTTAATCGCCATAGCTGTCTTCGGAGCCTATTCTGGTCCGAAAATCATGAGTGATTTGCGTCCCCTCATCGCCATCATCATCCTCATCACCGGTATCGCTCTGATTTGGGTGGGGGCTTCCGCCGGGTCTTCTCTGGTCGAGCTGCGAATGGGACGGTTTCTGGGCTTTGCCATTCCCGGAGCCCTCCTGGTGATTTTTGCGGTCATGATTGGATTTTCTGGAACCATCAGTCTGGGTGACGCACTGCGCGGAGGACTCATCACCCTGGTCGTCATCGCGGTGCTGAGCTTGGCAGTTTTGCCGCTCTGGGCACGCTTTTGGATGTCTTACAAGGCGTCTCTGGCCGAGCAAACCCGCCAAACTGTCCGCGCCGATATGGCCGCTCACCTGCACGATTCTGTGCTGCAAACCCTTGCGCTGATTCGTGCGCGAGCCGACGACGCCCCGGAAGTCGCGAAACTGGCTCGTGCCGAGGAACGTCAGTTGCGCTCTTGGCTCTACGAAGATCGCGGCCACGCGGACTCATCCCTGTCCCAAATCATTAAGGAGCTGGCCGGCGAGATTGAGGACCGTTACGGGGTAGTGTTGGACACTATCACGGTGGGAGACGCGGTTCCAGGACCGTGGTCCGAGCCGCTGGTGGCGGCGACGAGGGAAGCCCTGACAAACGCGGCTCGCCATGGAAAGCCTCCGTTTTCGGTCTATCTGGAAGTAGGGTCGGATGCGGTGGAATGTTTCGTGCGCGATCACGGCTCCGGATTCGACATTGCGGCTATCCCGCAAGGACACCAAGGCGTGAAACATTCCATCATTGAAAGGCTCGAGCGCCACGGCGGCACCGCGACCATTCGGTCGGGGTCTAGCGGCTGCGAAGTCGCGATGAAAGTGCCCCGCCAAACTGGGGAAAACTGAGGGAGGACAAACGATGAGTGACGGAAACGCGAACCCGGCCGCTGCGGGGGAACATTCGAAGCGTCCCATTTCGGTGCTGGTCATCGACGATCACGGGCTGTTTCGGGCGGGAGTGATTGCGGAACTGAGCAAGTATCCCGACGAAGTCCAGGTCGTGGGGGAAGCGGACAGCGTGGAGGACGCTATTGCCGCAGTGCGCCAGGGCGTTCCCGCGGTGGCGCTGCTGGATGTGCACTTGCCGGGCGGTCACGGCGGCGGGGGCGCAGAAGTCGCGGCGGCCTGCATGGGGGTGCCGACCCGGTTCCTGGCGTTGTCGGTGTCTGACGCGGCAGAAGACGTGGTGGCGGTTATTCGGGCGGGAGCCCGCGGCTACGTGACCAAGACTATTGCCACGCCTGACCTGGTTGACGCCATTGTCCGAGTGGCGGGGGGAGACGCGGCTTTCTCACCTCGGCTGGCGGGTTTCGTGCTGGATGCGTTTGGGGCGGCGCGTACCGACATGGTGGGCACCGATTCCGAACTCGATTCCCTTACGGAGCGCGAGTTTGAAGTTATGCGTCTCATCGCGCGCGGTTTCGCTTACAAAGAAATCGCCTCTGAGCTGTATATTTCGGTGAAAACTGTCGAATCTCACGTGTCCTCCGTGTTGCGCAAACTGCAGTTGTCCAATCGTTACGAACTGTCTAAATGGGCCCAAGACCGGCGCATTGGTTGAGGGTGAGGGGAAACTTCCTCGGGCGTGCCGCAAGGTGAAGTGAACGGCTGCGAGATGATAACGTAAAGGCGCAATTATTTTCGGGATAGAAAAGGATTATTGATGCAGCGCACCGTGGTAGCCCCCCATGTTACCTCCGGCTTCACGCAAGCACGCTATCCCGCTATTGCCCGCACTTCCAGCCGGGTTTTGCTGATGATGTGGGAGGCGCTGCCCTCAGAGTGCGCCACTCGCACCAAGGCTGAGCTCGCCGGCGCGAATCCGGCCAGCCCCGAGGAACCGCACTATCGCCGGCTGTGCCCGACCAGTCTGTGCCTGTCACGGTCTTTTGACAACGGTTTGACCTGGGAAGAACCCCGCACCCTGGCGGCGGGCAACCCGCAGGAATTTCTCGGATTCCATGTTCCCTCATTCCTACATGACCGCGTGACCGGGCGAATGTTTTGTTTCTATACCCGTTCCGAGGTGCCGGGTTGGGATCCACGCCAAGCAAAAACTGCGCTCTTTGTCGCGTGGACCGATGACGACGGCTTGACCTGGGAAAATCAAGACATCACTTCCATGATTATTGCCGGACGGGACTTTACGATGGCGTATATTCCGCGCGGGCGCGGCACGCAACTGACGTCGGGACAGTGGGCTCAGCGCTTGTGCCACGCGGGTGTCATCGTGGACGAGTCAGGGGATCGCAAAGCGGTGTTTATCGGCTCGGATGACCACGGTGCCAGCTGGTGGGCCTCACCCCCGGTGGGAGCGAATGTAGATTATTGTTCGGCGGTGTCCAACAGTGACGGAACCGAAGTTATGCTGCTGATAAAAACCCAAGGCTCGACGGTGAAAACGTGGGCAAAATCGACCGATGGCGGCCACACTTTTGGGCAACCCACCGCCGCGATGGATTCCCGGCTCATCAACATCATGAGCCCGCTTGAGGAAGTGTTTCACGGAGCTTGCCCCGGCACCCCTCATGCGGAAGTGTTCAGCTACATCGGCGAACGCACGGTGTGCAACGGGGATTGCACCGTGTTGATGCTGTCTGTTGATGGGGCCCGTTCGTTTCGTGAGGCAGCGATTTTCGATGTGAAGACCTACGGCGCCATCGACATTGTTTCGCTGGCTGACCAGGCTAAATTTGCCATTGCTTACGAAGGCCCTGACGGTGTGGTCTGCGAAATTTTGCCGTTCTCTAAGCTCAGCAGCATCAAAGCGCTAGCGGAACAGTGGGCTCAACAGGCATGAATGATTTGTTTTCTACCATTTCACAAGGGGCGCTCGACGAGATTCCCGTGTCGGCAGCCCTGCCGCGGGGGGCGGTCGCGCAGCCCGAAACCCCCGACATGTCCTCCGGTTTTGCGGACTGGTCCGGGGTAGACGCGGCGCAGCGCGAGGACTGGCGGGCGCGCAAAGTTGCGGCAATCGTGGACGGACTGAACCCGGAACAGCAGGCCGCGGTGACCCACGAGTCCGGTCCGCTCCTGGTGATGGCAGGCGCGGGTTCGGGCAAGACCCGGGTGCTGACTCGGCGGATTGCGTGGCTGCTGGCGACTGAGCGAATCCGCCCTTGGGAAGTCCTGGCGATTACTTTCACCAACAAGGCGGCCGCCGAGATGCGTGAACGAGTCGAAGCCCTGGTCGGCAACGCCGCGAAATATATGTGGGTGTCGACTTTCCATAGTGCCTGCGTGCGGATTTTACGCTCCGAAGCTGACACCCTGGGGGTGACCCGATCCTTTTCCATCTATGACACCGCCGACACGAAAGCCCTGCTGACGCGCATCATCAAGGGTCGGGGGCTGGACCCGAAACGTTTCACCCCAAAGTCTTTTGCCGCCAAAATTTCCCAAGCCAAAAATGAACTCATCACCCCCGAAGTGTTTGCGCGGGATACTGGCGTGGACAAGATGAGCCAGCTCACGGCCGAAATCTATACCGAGTATCAGCAGCTACTGCGTCGCGCCAACGCGTTCGATTTTGACGACCTCATTGCGTCCACGGTCTATCTGTGGAAAGCCCATCCCGACATTTTGGCGCAATATCGAGCGAAATTCCGTCATGTTTTGGTGGACGAATACCAGGATACGAACCCGGCGCAGTATGAGCTCATCCGCTTGCTCACGGTGGGGGCGGCGGGTGAGGCCCAGCCGCCTGCCGAACTGACGGTAGTGGGGGATTCGGACCAGTCGATTTATGCCTTCCGCGGCGCCACGATTCGCAACATTGAGGAATTTGAATCGGATTTCCCCGGCGCTACCACGGTTTATCTGGAACAAAACTACCGTTCGACCGGCACGATTTTGTCCGTCGCGAACGCGATTATCTCGGAAAACGAGGGCCGGCGGAAAAAGCATCTCTGGACCGAAGCGGGGCAGGGCGTGCAGGCCGTGATGTATGCGGCTGACACCGACCGGGACGAGGCCGCTTTCATCGTCCGCGAGCTGCTCACGCTGCGCCAGGACGGCTCGTCTTGGGACGAATTCGCAGTGTTCTACCGAACCAACGCCCAGTCGCGTTCCCTGGAGGAAATGCTGACGCGAGAGGGCATCCCTTACCGGGTCGTGGGCGGCACCAAGTTCTATGACCGGCGCGAAATCAAGGACGCTATCGCTTACCTGTGCGCCGCGGCGAACCCAGCCGATGACGGTAACCTGCTACGGGTGTTGAACGAACCAAAACGCGGTTTGGGAGACAAAGCGGTCGCGACCATTCGTGAGGTGTCACTGAGTGAAAGCCTCGATTTCGGCCAGGCTTTGCGCCAATTCCTACCGGGGGGAACCCATCACGGCGACTTGAGTGCGAAAGCCAGCACGGGGATTGCCCAGTTCGTGGGCGTTTTGGACGCCATGCGGGCTTTGGATGCGGCGGGCGCTCCCCTGGACGAAATCTTGGACACGGCTCTGGAAGACAGCGGCTACCTGCCGAAACTGCGGAAATCTAACGACCCTCAGGACGACGCACGGGTGGAAAACCTGGCGGAGTTGCGTAACGTGGCGCAAGACTTTTCCCTTTCCGAGCCCGATGCCCGCCTAGCGGATTTCTTAGAGCGGATTTCCCTGGTCGCAGACGCGGATCAGCTCCCCGACACCGCTGCCCAGCCCGAACGCCCTGCTGACCCCGCGCCCCCCACGGCCTCGCCGGAAGTGACCCTGATGACGGTGCATACCGCAAAAGGACTGGAGTTCAACACCGTGTTCGTGACCGGGATGGAGGACGGACTGTTCCCGCATTCTCGTTCCCTGGACAATCCCCAGGACGTGGCAGAGGAACGTCGGCTCGCTTACGTGGCGGTCACCAGGGCGCGCCAGCGGCTGTACCTGACCCGTTGCGCCGCGCGTACGGTTTTTGGTGAGACGGTAACCATGCCGGCTTCGCGGTTCTTGGAAGATATACCGGCTGAACTGGTCGATAACCGGCGCGAAGCCACCACCGTGGACTATTTCGGTGGGCTCGCGTCCCGCGGCTACGGCGAACCCGCCAGCTCCGCTTACGGTTACGGTGGGCGTGGCGGCCGCAGGGGAGCTACGAGCGGTTATGGCGCATACCGTGGCGCTCGGCAATCCTCCGGTTCACGAGGGTCGAGCTCCACGTCCGGGGGTAAGTTCGCCAACTCGCGGATAGGGCTGACTACGGCGCGCGACTTGGCGGGCGGCAAAGGCTCGACCGCCTCGCCGGCGAAAACCACGAAAGCGAAACCGGCTGGCAAGATTCCCGAACTTCACGTCGGCCAGCGAGTCCACCACGACATCTACGGGGAAGGCAAGGTCATCGGCTTGGAGGGCCAAGGCAAAGGCACCATCGCTACCGTGAAGTTCCGCACGGGCGCCGCCAAACGGTTGTTGTTGAACTTTGCCCCACTCACTCCAGTCGATTAAAACGCTACAGACCGGCGGATGAGGCCGGTCTGCAGCGGAAGTCAGCTACTTCTTCTTTTTCTTCTTTTTCTTTTTCTTCTTCTTGTCGTCCTCGCCGTCCTCAGCACTGTCGGCAGCCGGCGACGCCGCATCAGCCGGTGAGAGATCCAACGTCACAAACGGAATCTCCCCCGCTTTGGCGCGCCCCACCACTTCTGCGGCATGATTAGGTACGGAACGAACCGTCTCAAACGACGTGCGCACATACCCGCTCGACGGCGGACGATCGGGCAAGGTAATGGGGGCAGTATCGCTGGGCAGATCCGTATAGGGAATGGTGGACAGGAAGTGGGCAATCATATTGAGCCGCGCGGCCTTCTTGGAGTCCGAGGACACCTGATACCACGGGCATTCCGTCGTGTCGGTATGCACCAGCATCTCGTCTTTCGCCCGTGAATAGTCCTCCCACCGGGTGATGGACTCCAAGTCCATGGGCGAGAGTTTCCATTGGCGCAAGGGATCGTGCAAACGCCGGGAAAACCGCTCGTACTGCACTTTGTCGGACACCGAGAACCAGTATTTGCGCAGCATGATGCCGTCCTCGACCAGCATTCGTTCAAAAGTCGGGCACTGCTGCATGAACTTTTGCACCTGAATCGGGGTGGCGAACCCCATGACCTTTTCGACCCCGGCACGGTTGTACCAAGACCGGTCAAAAATCACGATTTCTCCCGCGGCGGGCAGGTGGGAAATGTAGCGCTGGAAATACCACTGGGTTTTTTCGCGTTCCGTAGGGGTGGGCAGCGCCACGACCCGGGCAACACGCGGCGAGAGGTATTCGGTCAGCCGTTTGATGGTCCCGCCTTTCCCGGCGGCGTCCCGGCCTTCAAAGATGATTACAATCCGGGCGCCGGTTTGTTTCACCCAGCGTTGCAGCTTTGCCAGCTCGGTTTGCAGCCGGTACAGCTCAGTTTCATAGATTTTATTGGGGACTTTCAGGGGTGGCTCCGGCCTGGACTTCAACAGTTTTTCCGGGTTACCGTGGTCTGACATGACGACGCTCCTTTGCTCCGCTAACGTGCTGAAAAGGCATGCCTCCAGCATAGACACATTTTTTGCGGTTGGACCGGGATTGTCTGGGTGGAAAATTTGTTTTTTTTAGATACACTAGAAATATCTCGATGTCGAGACATAATTTCTACAATGAAAGGAACAGCGTGGACCTCTACGAGTACCAGGCGCGTGACCTGTTTGATAAGCATGGAGTCCCGGTTTTGTCGGGCAAAGTCGCAAGCACTGTGGAGGAGGCCAAGGCTGCTTTCATCGCCTTGGACGCTCCGCTGGCAGTGGTAAAAGCCCAGGTTAAGACCGGTGGCCGCGGTAAGGCGGGTGGCGTTAAGCTGGCTCGCAGCGCGGAGGAAGCCGAGGCTAACGCCCAGGCAATTTTGGGTATGGACATTAAAGGCCACACTGTTTACCGCGTGATGGTGGCGGCCGGAGCCGACATCGACCGAGAGTTCTATTTCTCGATTCTGCTCGATCGCGCGAACCGCCAGAACCTGGCGATGTGCTCGGTCGAAGGCGGCATGGAAATCGAGCAGCTCGCCAAAGAAAAGCCCGAAGCGCTGGCGAAGGTGCCGATTCCCGCCTCCGGCATGGACGCGGCCGTGGCCCGCCAGATTGCCGATGAAGCCGGATTCGACCCGGAAACCGCCGCGAAGGTCGCTCCGGTTTTCCTGAAACTGTGGGAGGTTTACACCGGTGAGGACGCCACCCTGGTGGAGGTAAACCCGCTGGTGGCAACCCGGCAGGGCGACATCATCGCCCTTGACGGCAAGATGACCCTCGACGATAACGCCCGCTACCGTCACCCCGAGCACAACGAACTGGTCGACCACAAGGCGGCTGACGAGCGCGAACTTAAGGCTCAGGAGGCCGGGTTGAACTACGTGCGCCTGGAAGGCCAGGTCGGCATTATCGGTAACGGCGCCGGTTTGGTTATGTCCACCCTGGACGTGGTGGCCTACGCCGGGGAAAAGTATGGCACTAAGCCCGCGAACTTCTTGGACATCGGCGGGGGCGCCTCGGCCGAGGTCATGGCGAAAGGTCTGGATGTAATCTTGACCGACCCGCAGGTCAAGTCCTGTTTCGTCAATGTTTTCGGCGGTATCACGGCGTGCGACGAGGTCGCGAACGGCATCATCGGCGCGCTCCAGATTCTGGGCGACCAGGCGACGAAACCCCTGGTGGTGCGCCTGGACGGCAACAAGGTCGAGGAGGGGCGCGCGATTCTGAAAGCCGCCAACCACCCCTTGGTCACCATGATGGAAACGATGGACGAAGCCGCCGACAAGGCTGCACAACTGGCCGCGAAGTAAAGGAGAAGCACCACAATGTCGATTTTTCTTGATGAGAACTCCAAAGTAATTGTCCAGGGCATGACCGGTTCGGAAGGCCGCAAGCACACGACACGGATGCTCGCTTACGGCACCAAGGTGGTCGCTGGCACGAACCCGAAAAAGGCCGGAACTACCGTCGAATTCGACGTCGTTCCCTACGGCCCGCTGGCTGATTCGGTCCAGGGCGGCACCGTCAGCGTCCCGGTGTACGGCACGGTTGCTGACGCCAAGGCCGCGACCGGCGCGAACACTTCGGTCATCTTTGTGCCCCCGGCCGGCGCGAAAGGCGCCATCATCGAAGCCGTGGACGCCGGTATGGAACTGGTGGTGGTCATCACCGAGCACATTCCCGTCCAGGACACGAACGCCGCTTTCGCCTACGCGAAGTCCCACGGCGTGCGCATGATTGGCCCGAACTGCCCCGGTATCATCAGCCCCGGCAAGTCCAACGTCGGCATCACCCCTGGCGACATCACCCCGCGCGGCAAGCTCGGCTTGGTGTCCAAGTCCGGCACTCTGACCTACCAGATGATGTACGAACTGCGCGACCTGGGCTTTACCACCTGCATCGGTATCGGCGGGGACCCGATTATCGGCACGACCCACATCGACGCCCTCGAGGCTTTCGAAAAGGATCCCGAAACCGAACTGATCGTCATGATTGGTGAAATCGGCGGGGACGCTGAGGAACGCGCGGCTGCCTACATCAAAGAGCACGTCACTAAGCCGGTCGTCGGCTACGTGGCGGGCTTTACCGCTCCCGAGGGCAAGACCATGGGGCACGCCGGCGCTATCGTCTCCGGTTCCTCAGGGACTGCGGCGGCCAAGAAAGAAGCGCTCGAGGCTGTCGGGGTGCGCGTCGGCAAGACGCCGAGCGAAACTGCGCGCATCGCCCGTGAAATCATGCAGAGCAAATAGGGTTTTGCCCTAGCTTTCAATGGGGCGCGGTCGGAACTGAGGTTTTGGCCGCGTCCTTTTTGCCTGTTCACAAGGCGTTGCGGCGGGCTATGGGGCGGCACGCCAGGTCGCGTGGGTGGTTTATGGCGCGGGATTCACAAGGGCGGTGTGCTGGGCCGTGGGGGTCGTTTACGGTCTGAGATTCACTAGGGCGTCGCGCCGGACAATGGGCGTTGCGGCGGGTTTCGCCGGCGCGCCAGGCAATAGGGCGGTGTGCCGGGCCGCTTCGGCGCGGCAAGTCCGCGCGGTTCTGAGGGTTTCCTATACTTAGGTTGGATGAGGCGCGGCTCACTGCGCCAGGGAGGAGAGTTATGGACGCACGGTCTAACCGTCCTGGTCAGCGTCCCCCAACTCGCCCGGGGAGGCGCCAGCGCCGCGTCACCACCGCTCCTGATGGCCAATCCCTGCCGACCGAACTCAGCCAGGAACGCTCCGGTTCGCCCGCCGGCTCTACCGGCACCGGTGCCGCGGGACTGAACGCGACGAAACGGTTCCGCCACCCCGATTTCCGCTCCGCATTTCGTTCCGTTTTCCACAAACCTACCCGCGCCGAACTGTTCCCTGCTGGAACCTGGCGTTCCCTGTGGCTGGGGTTCCAGACTTGGGCAATCAGCTGGGCGGTGCTGGTGCTCTTGGCGATAGCGGTGTGGATGCCCACAGCCGCTACTCCCTCGGAAAAAGGCACGAAGTGGAGCGACGTCCTAGCGGTGGGCAACGCTATTTTTGCCGCCGCGTTCCGTGCCGAATTTTCCAGCGAAACGATGCGGTTTTCCTTGACTCCGTGGGGGCTCACCCTGCTGATGGGGCTGATGTTGGCCGCGAGTCTGCGGGCGGCGAAACCGGCGAATGTCGCCGCTTTGGCTTGGGGACTGTTGGCGTTCCTCTTTCCGACCTGGGCTTGCCTAGGGTTTGCCGCGGTTTCCCTGGTGGTGTGGCGCGCGTTCATTTTCTCGCTGTTCTTTGCGGTGATAGTGTTCTTTGTCGTCGCCAGGCATCTGACCTGGTGGAATGTGACCGTGTTTTTCCCCGAGGGTGAGCCGTGGCCGTGGCTGAGCCTGGCGGGTCGCTGCCTGCGCGTGCTGGCTGGGGGAGGCGCGGCGCTATCCGCGGTTTTCCTGGTCGTGGGCTTGATTACCGGCTGGGAGCAAATGCGCACCATCTGGACCGGACTGAAACCGGACGCGCTCGGTTCCGTGGCGATGTTCTTGGCCCTCCTCGCTTACCTGCCGACCCTGCTGGTGTGGGGTATCGCGTGGATAACCGGTCCGGGCCTCAGCTTGGGTCAGGGAACAGTGTTTTCTCCCGGTCAGGTCATCGGGGGCGACTTGCCGCCGGTGCCGGTGTTGGCGTGGCTGCCGGATGGGCCGGTAGGGTGGTGGCCCCTGATTTTTCCGGTAGCACTAGCGATTGGCTTGGGCCTTTACCTCGGCGGACGTCACCAGCTCGGATTGGCTGACACCGCGTTGTCCCTCGCCCTGTTCCTGGCGGGACTGCTGGTGGGTGGGCTGCTCATCGTGTGGTTTGTCAGCGGTTCACTAGGGCCGGGACGCCTGGTGAACGTGGGTCCCACCGGCTCGACCCTCTATGCGGGAGTGCTGGCCTGGGGCGTGCCTTTCGTGGTGACCGCCCTGCTGAACCACCCGCAGATGCGCGCCGCCACCCGGCGTTTCGCGGTGCGGGTCTCGGGCAAGAATCCGGAGGCTCTGCCCACTGCTAGAATCGACTTATGACGAAGCGAGTCTTAAAGCTACCCGGAGACCGTCCCTCCCGTCTGGTGGTGCTGATTTCCGGGGACGGTTCTAATCTGCAAGCGCTCTCCGAGGCAACCACGAACCCTGCTTACGGGGCGGAAATAGTCGGGGTTGTTTCCGACCGGGAGACAGCCGGGGGACTGCAGTGGGCGCAGTCACAAGGGATTCCCACCGCCGTGGTTTGTTTGGGGGACTTTCCCGACCGGGAGGCCTGGGACAGTGCGCTGACGGAAGCGGTACAGTCCTGGGAACCGGATTTAGTCGTCAGCGCCGGGTTCTTGAAAATTTTGGGCCCGAAATTCTTAGCTCAATGGCCCTCTCACATCGTCAACACCCACAATTCGCTGCTGCCCTCTTTCGTGGGTATTCACGGGCCGCGTGATGCGCTGCGCGCCGGGGTGAAACTGGCGGGGGCCACGCTGTTCATTGTTGATCCAGGTATGGATACCGGACCGATTTTGGCCCAGGTAGCGGTTCCTGTCCACGACGATGACGACCTGGAAACCTTGACCGAGAGAATCAAAGTCTCCGAATGCGCCCAGCTGGTCGACAGCGTGGGCCGAATGGTAGCGCACGGCTGGTGGATTGACGAAGTTCGTGCCGGTTTTGAAAGCGACTAGGATTGAACCGTGGGGTTTCTTTCCGCGCAACCGCGGTCGCGGCCCCGAAAGACACCCGAATAACTGTTGATTTTTAGATAGAGCAATAACCCCAATTAAGGAAGGCAATACAAGGTGGCGGAAACGACAAATCGTAATCAGGAAACTCAGATTCCCATCAAGCGCGCGCTGGTCAGCGTGTGGGACAAGACCGGGCTGGAAGAGCTGGCGGCGGCTTTGGTCGAGGCCGGGGTGCAAATCATTTCCACCGGTTCCACCGCGAAAAAGATTGCGGCCGCGGGCTTTCCCGTCACCCCGGTAGAAGACGTGACGGGCTTTCCCGAATGCTTGGAGGGACGGGTCAAAACCCTGCACCCGCACATCCACGCCGGTATCCTCGCGGATCGGCGCAAACCTGACCACGTCAAGCAGCTGCAAGAACTGAACGTCGAGCCCATCGACCTGGTGGTGTGCAACCTCTACCCGTTCGAGGACACGGTAGCCAGCGGAGCCGACTTCGACGCCTGCGTGGAACAGATTGACATCGGCGGGCCCTCCATGGTGCGCGCCGCGGCAAAGAACCACCCCTCGGTCGCGGTGGTCACCGCGCCTTTCATGTACCCCCACGTCATCGAGGCGGTCCAAAATGGAGGCTTTGACCTGCGGGAACGCCGAATTTTGGCGTCTCAGGCTTTCGCGCATACCGCTGAATATGACGCGGCCATCGCCACTTGGTTCGATGATCAGATTACCCACTTTGCAATGGAGGCTATCGGGGCGGAACTCGACCCGGACGCCACCGGGGATAACGGCGCGGACGCGCTGCCCGAATGGGTCGAGATGTCGGGGGATCGGGACACTTCCTTACGTTACGGGGAAAACCCGCACCAGGCCGCAGCCTTGTACATCGACATGGATGCGCTGGCGGCAAAGGTGGCCGAGGGCGGGCCGGACTCTGATTGTATGTGCCCCGAATGCACTCCCCACCCGGATTTGGCTGACGTGGCGCTGTGCGACAGTATCGGCGCTGATGAGACTATCGTGCCAGCTCCCGGTATCGCTAACGCGATTCAGCTGCACGGCAAGGAAATGTCGTTCAACAACTACACGGACGGGGACGCGGCGATTCGCGCGGCTTATGACCACGCGGAGCCTTGCGTGGCGATTATCAAACATGCTAACCCCTGCGGCATCGCGGTAGCCGCTGACGTCGCCACTGCCCACCGCAAAGCTCACGCCTGCGACCCGGTCAGTGCTTTCGGTGGGGTCATCGCGGTGAACCGTCCGGTGACGGTGGAGCTGGCGAAACAGATTGCCCCGATTTTCACCGAGGTGGTGCTGGCTCCGTCCTATGAGCCGGGAGCTGTGAGCGCCTTGGCGGCGAAAAAGAACGTGCGGGTACTTAAGGTCACTCCTCCCGATCGGGGAGCCTTGGAAATCCGCCAAATCAGCGGGGGCTACCTGGCCCAGCAGCGTGACGACGTGGCCGAGTCGGGCGACCGGCCCAGCGGTTGGACCAAGGTGTGCGGTCCTGATGTTGACGAGGCGACCTTGCACGACCTGGAGTTTGCTTGGCAAACTATCCGCGCCACGAAATCTAACGCCATTCTCTTGGCTCATGACGGGGCGACGGTTGGCATCGGCATGGGCCAGGTCAACCGGGTCGATTCCTGCAAGCTGGCGGTGGAACGCGCCAACACCCTGGGCGGACGCGAAACTGGAGACGCGGCCGCGAGTGCTCAAAGCGATGTCGCCGGGGGCGCACGAGCCGACGACTTGGCGGTGGCAGCTCCTCCCGAGCGGGCGCGCGGCGCGGTCGCGGCCTCCGACGCGTTCTTCCCGTTCGCGGACGGCCCGCAAATCCTCATCGACGCGGGCGTGAAAGCTATCGTCCAGCCCGGCGGTTCTATCCGTGACCAGGAAACCATCGACGTCTGTGAAAAGGCCGGGGTCACGATGTTCACCACCGGGGTGCGTCACTTCTTCCACTAGAGGCGTTTGGCGCGGCTGGTAATCCGGGGATTGCCGGTCGCGTCGCCCGTATAACCGTAACCGACCCGCAAACCGTCGAGGGATTCTTTTGAACACCCCAAACCCGTCGCAAACCCCTGAACCAGACACGCCGGACTGGCAGTCGCTGGATTCTGTGACGCCTGACCAGCCCACGGTCGTGCCCAACACGGCTCCGCATCCTTTCGATGCCCCCAGCCGCGCCCAAGTGTTGCTGCTGGTGGTGGCGGTGGTGATTCTACTGGTGTTGTCTGTCATCGGATGGTGGCAAGCGGCGGTCTGGGGTTTAGTCGTAGTGCTGTTGGCGCTGGCGGGGTTTCGCCTGACTAACCGCCACGCCTGGACTCGGGCGCGCGGAACGGTCTTTGACGTGACGGTCCTGGTCGTGACGGCGGTGGGGATTGCCCTGGTGATGCTGGTATTGCCCGAGTGAACTGCGATAACTCGGCAGTGGGAAAATTCAGAAAGTTGGTAAGCTAACCCTATGTCTGATGAGAAACGTAACAATCGAGACGAGATTGTCAATCGGGCGCAAAACCCGATGGATAAGCCTGGTTGGGTCGAAGTAGACGGCGAACGGTACTGGCATTGCCCGCGGTTGTTTACTGCTGAGAAACACCAAACTTTGCCTTGGACCCTGGCGGACCGGGTGCGTCGCCTGCCTAACGCGAAATTGCTGGACCGAAAGACCGAGCTCGGCGGGTGGCGTTCGATGACGGCGGTGGAGTTCAACGAGGACGTTCATTCGGTAGCGCGCGGCTTGATTGGGATGGGTTTGCAGCCCGGGGATCGGTTCTCCATCATGGGTCACACCTCGTATGACTGGATGTTGTTGGAATACGCGGGATTTTGCGCCGGACTGGTGTTGGTCCCGATTTATGAGACGGATTCCGCCGAACAGATTGCGTGGATTTTAGAGGACGCCGACCCCGCTTTGGTGGTGTGCGAAACGAACGCGATGCGCCAGCTGGTCAGCTCGAAACGGGATTGCGGCCGCAGCCTGAAACACGTGTTGTGCCTGGAAGACTCGGCGGTGGTCAGGATTAAAAAGGCCGGTATGGACGTTCCCGATTTCCAGGTTGACGAGCGTTCTCGCGCGGTGACTATCGACGACGTGTCCACGATTGTGTACACCTCCGGGACTGCCGGAAAGCCCAAAGGTGTGGAAATCACGCACGGGAACTGGATGGAACTGCTGGCCAACGGCATGAAGTGGATGCCGGAAATCGCGGGGTATCCGTCCTCTCGGCTGCTGGTGTTCCTGCCGTTGGCTCACGTTTTGGCCCAATACCTGCAGTTGATTCAAGTGTGGGGGGCGGGCACGCTGGGTCATGCTCCCAATATCCGCAACCTCATCACTGACCTGCAAGAATTCGCCCCCTCCTACGTCATGGTGGTGCCGCGGGTGCTGGAAAAGATTTACAACACGGCTCAGGTCCAAGCCCGGGCGCACCGGATTTCGCGCATTATGTTTTCTCGGTCGGTGAAAGTCGCCGAAGCGTATTCGCGGGCTTTGGATACGGCAGAAGGGCCCAGCCGGCGGTTGCGGGCGAAACGTTTGATGTATTCTCAACTGGTTTATCGCCGGATTTTGTCTCTGTTCGGGCCGAATCTGAAGTTTGTGATTTGCGGCGGGGCGCCGTTGAGTGAAGAACTCGGCCACTTTTTCCGCGGCATCGGCATGCCGGTGTTGGAGGGCTACGGTTTGACCGAAACCTGCGCGCCGCTGTGCTTTAACAACATTAAGAACTACCGTATCGGGACGGTCGGGCCCGCGGTGGCGTCTACTGACCTAAAGATTTCCCCCTCCGGCGAGCTGCTGGCAAAGAGCCCGGCCATCTTCCATCGCTACCGCAACAACCCGGAACAAACCGAGGCCGCTTTTGAAAACGGCTGGTTTAAGACCGGTGATTTGGCGGCCATTGACCAGGACGGTTTCGTCAGGATTACCGGTCGCGCCAAGGACATCATCGTCACCGCCGGGGGAAAGAACGTGGCGCCTTCAGTGCTGGAAGATCCGCTGCGCCAGTATGCCCTGATTAACGAAGTGCTGGTGGTGGGCGAGGGGATGCCTTTCGTGTCCGCCCTGATTACCTTGGATACGGACATGTTGCCGACCTGGCTTAAGAACCACGGGATGCCCACGATGGACGCGCTGACCGCCTCCAAGGATCCCCAGGTGTTGCAGGCCATTTCCCGAGCGGTGGAACGAGTCAACGCCCGCGTGTCTCGCGCCGAGTCTATCCGCAAGTTTAAGGTCTTACCGACCGCCTTCACCGTCGAGAACGGTCTGCTGACCCCGTCGATGAAGGTCAAGCGCAAGGAAGCGGCCGCGGCGTTTGCTGCCGAGATTGAGGAACTTTACGCCGACAAGCTGGTGAAGTAAGGCCGCCGGGCCGCCGCGGGAAAACCGTAAACAACTCCAGGGGAAAACTATCCTGGAAATTTATCTCGATATCGAGTAAAATTTCGATGGTGGCGATAAGCCCGCAAAATTGACCTCTACAAGGAGTAAAAATGGCGAAAATCAAAGTGGAAAATCCGGTGGTCGAACTCGATGGCGATGAGATGACCCGCATTATTTGGCAACAGATTCGCGAAAAACTCATTTTGCCTTACCTGGATGTGGACCTGAAGTATTACGACTTGGGCATCGAAAATCGCGACAAGACCGAGGATCAGGTCACTGTCGATTCCGCCAATGCCATTAAGAAGTACGGGGTGGGCGTGAAGTGCGCGACCATCACTCCTGATGAGGCCCGCGTGGAGGAATTTGGACTAAAGAAAATGTGGAAGTCCCCCAACGGCACTATCCGCAACATTCTGGGCGGGGTCATTTTCCGCGAACCCATCATCATGCAAAACGTGCCGCGTTTGGTCAAAGGTTGGGACAAGCCCATTGTGGTGGCGCGTCACGCGTTCGGCGACCAGTACAAGGCGACGGACTTTAAAGTTCCCGGCGCCGGCAAGGTCATGTTGAGCTGGGTGCCTGATGACGGCAGCAAGCCCATCGAGCACGAGGTCATTCACATGCCCGAGGCGGGCGGCGTCACCATGGGCATGTACAACTTCAACGATTCTATTCGCGATTTCGCCCACGCCTGCTTTAACTACGCTCTGGTACGGAAGTACCCGGTGTACCTGTCAACCAAGAACACGATTCTAAAAGCGTACGACGGCCAGTTCAAAGACATTTTCGCCGAAATCTATGAAACCGAATTCAAGGACAAGTTTGAGGCTGCCGGTTTGCTCTATGAACATCGGTTGATTGACGACATGGTCGCCAGCTCCCTGAAGTGGCACGGCGGCTACCTCTGGGCGTGCAAGAACTATGACGGTGACGTCCAGTCCGACACGGTGGCGCAGGGCTTTGGCTCGCTGGGGTTGATGACTTCTGTGCTGATGACCCCGGATGGGCGCACGGTTGAGGCCGAGGCGGCTCACGGCACGGTGACGCGCCACTACCGGGCTTGGCAGCGTGGGGAAAAGACTTCCACCAACCCGATTGCCTCCATCTATGCGTGGACGCGCGGGCTGGCGCATCGCGGCAAGCTCGATAACACTCCGGCGGTCATTGAGTTCGCCGAGACCCTTGAGGATGTCATTGTGAAGACTGTCGAGGGCGGCCAGATGACCAAGGACCTGGCGCTGTTGGTCGGCGGGGACACCCCCTGGTTGACCAGCGACGACTTTATGAATGCGTTGGACGAGAATCTGCAGGCTCGTTTGAGCTAGAGCGTCGGCGCATCAGCACCAGCCCCATCACAATCAGCCCGGCGCTCAGCGTCACGGCTCCGGCTATCTGCACCCCGGTTTTCGCCAGGGCGTCAGCGACTCTGGCGGGCAACGACTGATTCGGCGGGGTCAGGCCCCATTGCTCCCACACGCCCGCCACGCGCGGGTCGTCCGGGTTGGGAATGTAGGTGTTCTTGTCCGGGTCGTAAATCCAGCCGGGAATGTCATAAGGGTCGGTGACCCGGTTCGGGTCCACCCCTTTCGGCAGCGGCGGTAGCGGTTTCTCAGGCGGGGTCGGGGTAGTGCTGGGTGTTGGGCTCTGGCTGGGCGTGGCGCTCTTGCTGGGCGTGGGGGTGGAGCCGGGCACGATTGAGCCGCCCCCGGTGTTCCCTCCCGGTGTCGGGGTGTTCACGATTGGTTTCGGCACCAGCGCCAGTCCGTAACCCCACTGGGCGGTCCCGGACGAATTATCCCCATAGGGCAGGGTCACCAGGGAGGGGGAAAACTTGAGGTAGTTGGCGGTTGGCGTGGTGGGTGGGGTGGACTCGATGAGGTACATTCCCAGCGCTAGATTGCTGAACGTCACCACGCCGGCATTGTTCGTGGTGCCGGTTCGGGGGCTTTCCAAGCCTTTATTGCGTGCCTGGGCGACTGTCATCTCTCTCAACTGGGTAAAGTCAGCGCTAGGCCCGGCGGTAGCTACATTCTTTACTTTAGAAATCGTTACAGTGTAGTTGTCGGTCGAGCCATCCGTGATGCCAGGCTCACTGAGGTCGTCGTAGGGGTTCTTGCGGGTCAGGCGCACTTCCAGCGTGCCCAGACGGGTGGAGTCGATATCATCCACATTGAGATGCTCGGCATCACCGGTGATGGCGGGAATGTTGTCCTCTGCGCTGCTGGCCAGGGCGGGCGCCGTACCCATGCTGAGAGCCAGCGCAAATCCTGCCCCCAGCGCGGCTAGGCGCATTCTCAGTTTCGTTTCCATGACTTCATCTCCCTGGTTTTTTCCGTTTCGCCGGGCGCATCGCCTTTAAAGTTTTCGTTTCGCCGCCGGCGCCGTTGGCCCCACACCCACACTATTGCCAGCACTGCAGCCGCCGCGGCGATAGCGACCAGCACCCACATCCACCAGGACACAACCTGCAGCGGAGCCTGCGCCGCGGGGAAGTCTTCGGGGGGCAGGGTGGTGCGTTCCCCGGTGACCAGCAGGCGGTGGGAGTTGATTCCATAAGGAGTGCAGGTCAGCACCGTCAGCAGGTCCCGTCCCCCCTCGACTTTGAGGGTTTTCACTTCGTCAGGTTTCACGACTCGAATGTCGTAAACCCGGTAAGCCATTTTGCGTCCCATCACGTCCAGGAACATCAAATCGCCTTTTTCCACGTCCACCAGGTGGTCGAGTAGGGTCGCGGTGGGCAGTCCGGTGTGTCCGGTCAGCACGGCGTGGGTGTCATTCCCACCCACCGGCAGGGACGAACCGTAGAGGTGGCCAATTCCGCGCTCCAGAGTCTCCACTTCGGAACCGTGATAAATCGGCAGGTCGACCCGCGCTTTGGGAATCACCAGCCGTCCCATTTCGGGCAGCAGGTCCAGCTGGTGCAAATACCCTTGATAGGGGTAGTTGTTCTTGGACACGCGCGCCATCCACGGGTCGAGCACGGGAATGCCGGGAATGCTCCGGTTGTATTCCTCGGCTTTGGCGAGCATTTCGTCCAGCGCCTCGGGTCGGCTCTGTTCTATCTGTTCGCTGTAGGCCAAGGTGTGGCGGCGTTGTTCATAGTTGTTGAGGTTTGTCGCCACCACCGGGTAGAGCAGTACCCCTATCCCGATGATGGTCAACAGCACAGGAATCCACAGGCGGGGGCGTGAGTGGACGACGTTGATGTGTTTTGGCGCGTTCGCGACTGAGCGCGGCGCCAACACTACAGAGTTCTTTCCGCTCACGTTATTCCCCTCCTTTCGGTTAGTTGAGATTATCCCGGTACTGCGGGTGAGCGCGGTTAGGAGCGCTGGCGGTGCATATAGACGGCAGCTCCACCCAACAGCACCAAGCCGAGCACCACGAACAGGGCAATGCCCATGCCGCCGGTATTCGGCAGCAGTCCGGTAATGGAGCTGGTGGAGGTGTTCTTCACCGTCACCGTTACAGTTTTGTCACTAGCGGCAGCAATCTTCGCGCTGGTGAATTCAAACTGTTGCGGACCAGCTAGCTGCTGATAATCGTCTGGTGCCTTGGTTTGCACCAGGCAGAGATTGCCATTGGTGGCGCCCAGCGGTTCAACCGTCACGCCGGTATTTGCGTCGTTGATCGTAAAGGTATCGGAGCCGTTAACCTGCAGGGCAGTCCCGTTAGTTCCATTTCCGTCACAAGCAAAGATTTGGAACTGTGCCCCGGAAAGTTTGGTGCCGGAAGCGTTTTCGTTCAAAATCTTCAGTTTGCCAAACGTCGTTTTAGCGGGGTTATTCGGGTCGGACTCAATAGTCGACTCGTTAGTGTCGCCGTCCGCGGTGGTGTAAATGGCTTTCGCGGCGTTAGTGACTTTGTTGGTAGTAGTGACCGAGCTCAATACTTCGGTGGTGACCACCAAACGCATGTTTTTGCCCTTGGCGTCATTAATCTTAGTCAGACCATTGGTAGTAAAAGTGACCTCCAGCTGGTTCGCGGTAGTAGCCACGGTGTAGTCATTGTTAGCGCCAGCGGTCAATTCGGTCTTCGCGTGTTCGGGGTCAATGACAACTGAGGTGACATTCTTAGCTTTCATATTGGTCGGCAAATCCTGCACCTTAAATGCCGTGAAAGTGTCGGTCTTGATATCAGGAATCGGCACGTCCATCTGCCAAGTCATCGTGGAACCGACCGTGATAGGAGTACCAGCCGGAGTGATGTCCGTCTTGGTAATCTGGCCGGCATCTCCGTTCTTGGGATAGACATGAATGTTATACACCCACTCAGACGTGTTCGTGGGGTTCGTCATGGGGACGAACACGACCGCCGGAGCCATCAGGGTTTTCCCGGCCGGAGCGGACGTCTGCGTGAGTCGATACACGCCCGGCTGTAGGTTCGCGAACTTAAACGAGCCATCATTCCCGGTAGTGCCGGTCCGCGCCGAGAAGTTCGTATCCAAGTTGCCAAAACGCGCGGCCGTCAATCTGAGGGCATCAGAGTAGCCTTGGTTGGTCGTGATATTAATGGCGGATTTCTCGAGTTTGAAAGCAGCGCCTGGGATTGCCGCGGCTTCCGCCGGTAATGAAGTTGTTTCCATGCCGGTGGCGGGTACGCCGCCTCCGGTAGGCATAGTCAGGGCGTGAACTGTGATTGATCCATTTGTATCTGGATTAATCGGCGCGGCGGAGGCGGCCGGTGCGTTGAGCATTCCCGCAGCCCCCAGCAGGGCGACCGCCCCGGTGGCAAAAATCGCCACGGCGCGACGCCAAATGGGTATTCTTATGGATTTCATAATCTTCTAACCTCATCTTCCTGTGTTAATTAGTGGTTTTCCTTGAGTAAAGTCTTGCGCCGGTAAGCCAGGGCGAGCCCGCCCGCCAGCATCAGCAGTCCGGTGATTTCAACCCAGAGTCGCGCCCCGCCGGTCTTGGGCAGGTACCCGGAAGAGACTTCCGCCACATCAATAGACCACGGCTGGGCATCGTTTGCGGGGGTCTTCACGGCAACCAGGCCCGAATGTGAGACATAGTCCGCCAGTTCTACCTTGAGGTCCTCACCAAAGTCGGTGTACGGGTCAAAATTGTTGTTTTTCTGGTGGTTTGTGGCGCTTACGGTAAACGGCCAGTAGGTCGGCAACATTTCACCCATACCGGACTTGCTTTCTTCCAGCACATAGCCACCGGGTGCCAGTGTGGCTGCGAATACGCCGGGTATTGTGTTACCGCTCGCGTCGGTTTGCTCGCTGACCTCGATGCGTTGATTCAAATCTGGCTGACCGTTCGTGTCGACGGGATAAATCTTAAAAATAGCCCCTTTATCGACTGGCTGTTGCTCCTTATCGACCTTGCGGACCTGGACTTTTGCCTTGTATCGATAAATCGTGTGCGGCACCACGCGCGGGTCGTCTCCGGCAGTCATCGTGAAACCAGTAACGGGTATCTTGGCGCGGGCCGCAGCCGACCATGCAATGCCGGAGCCATCGGCCTTGAGTACGTCGGTAAACGTCGGTTCGGTGCGGGGCGCCCCGGTGGCCGGGTCTATCAGCTGGTTTCGTGGCGGCGTCATCAGCGCGGTCAGGTGGGTCAGCCCCTCAGCCGCGAGGCCACTCAAATCTGCCGATGGCTCCTGGGGAACAATGGTGCAGGTTGAGCCGACTGGCACTATCGTGCTCGCCAACTGGGCCGCCTTGGCGTTGCCTACCTTGGCGGGGGTAACGCTGGTGTCTTCATGCTGCAATGGGCCCGAGCCGGGGGACGTGTAACCCGGCAGTGCCGGATAGTTACAGCTGTAGGTATAGCCATAGGTGGTGTCTGGCTGCAGATACTGCTTAGCGCGGTCGCCTTGCGGATAGGCCACCACTCCAATATCGGCCTTTTGCACCAGGTAGATATTCGTGAAAGTGATGGTGGTCTGATTTTGCCCCGTGGGGTCAAGGGTTACGCCTTTCGCGTTCCGATACTGCGTCAAATCCGATTTTGTGGCCTGGCATTGCTTATCCGGTTCGTCTTCGGTCGGGCAGGAGTATGAATAATTGTCCATATACTCGGGCTGGAACGTTTCCGCATGCACTTCCGTGCCGGGATTCGTGCCGCTTGACGACGTGACTTCGCTCCAGTCCGCGCCGAGCCGGTGACGCAAAGTCTTGTAGGCTCCAATCGGGTCAGTGCCGGCGTTGTCTAGCGTGAAAGCGCAGGTAGCCGTGGCGGGCAGGATATCTTCCTGAGCTCGCGTAATCTGAACAGCGTGACCGGAACTGCCCACGTCAACGGTGCCGGTATATGTCACCGGAGTACCCTCCTTGGCAGGAAGTACCGCCGGATTCCGCAGGTACGCATCGGTACAGGTGTATTTGACCTTGTATCCCGAAATGGTGAGCTTAGAGCCAACGTTTTCTTCATACGTGCTGGTGGTCGTTTTATCCACCAAGGCATTGACCCACAGATTTGCCTCGGGGCGAGTGTAGGTGTTCGTCAAATCAAACTCGGTGAAATTCTGGGTTGAGCCTTGAGCCGCCACGTAGTCGGGGTGCACGCGAAAGCCTTTCAAGATACCCTCGTTTTGAGCCGGCAACAGGTTCCCGTCCGCCTCGTGAGCCACGCCGCCCACGGTACCGCCGTTGACATCAACGGTGCCGAACAGGTCGTTAGTGCCGTCATACTTAGCCAGCTGGCCTTTCAAAGTTTCCAGGGGATTGTGGTCGTCAGCGGGAATGTCCGGGGTCAATATCGTGGGACTATCCGCGGGGTGGTTGTGCAGCTGATAGCCCACCGTAGCGTCGTAGGGTTCCGGCCGGGTCTGCGCGATGACACAGTTATAACCCACCGGCACAAACACGTCGGAGAGGTAGGTGGCGGTGTAGGGGTCAGGATCAGACGTACTGTGCTCCAGCTTCAGCGTAGTGTTATAGATAGCGGCGGCGTTACCCCCGTTGCCCTCAATCGGCGCTCCATTCGCCACCAGGGAGGGGGGCTTGCAATACAGACGCAGCGAAATCTCCTTGCCTGCGCCCAAGCGTTTCCCATTCCCGCCTATCGCGAGGTGAACCTTAACCTGGGTCTTTTTAAACGTGTAGTTGTTCCACGGCACCATCGTGCCCGCAAAGTTTTCCGGCAATGTCTTGGGCACAATCGGGTTGGTGGATCCGTCGGGATTGTCTTTATTCGACCAGAAATCGTTGTTCTTGGTTCCGGCATCGCGCGGCAGCTTCACCAGGGCAGTGGCTTTCGAGCCGGAGTCTCGGTAGCTACAAAGTTCGGTGCCTTTCGTTTCGCAGTTGGACACAATCGGTTCGCGAGAACGGAATCCGGGGGTTAGCTCCCAATAGTTATCCCACTTCGAATACTCACGCTCGGCTTTGGCCCGGTCCTCGGACACGGCGCAGACAGCGCCGGCGGGCAGGGCATCAATCGGGTGCCATTCACCTTGCTCGAACCGTCCCATCTTCATGCTCCGCTGGTCTGCCAAGTCAGCGAGCCGGTTGCTGAGGTCTTTGCCTAATGTGCCGGTAACGTCCTGTTTTTCCGCCATTGTGCGGGCAGCGGGTATCGGTATGTCCACCCCGTTGAGGCGACAAGAATAATCGACCTTGAACTGGTGGGATCCCGGAATCATCGACACGCCCTCGCCGCCGACCTTTTTCTTAAGGTTGAACGAGCCGAGCTGCATTCGGTAGGGAATGTGCAGAGCGAGACTGTTGGCATCAGCAGTATTCCCAGCCTGAGTTACCAGCTTGCCGATTAAACCGCTCTGGGTGGGGGCTGTTCCCGTATCGCCCACGGCGCTCCACGTAAAGTTCGCACCCGTGGCGGCATCGGCGCGGAGTGCCTTGCCGCTGGAATCCACCAGGTCAGCGCCGGGAATCTTGAATAGCGGCTGGTTGAGGTCAATCTGACAGTTCCAGCCCACCGGCACGGTGAGCGGGGCGGGCAGGTTCCAGTCGTTAGCGTTTACCGTGAAGTCGCCGGCAATCTTGTATTCGTCCGTGCCGCTGGTACACACCAGTTCGGCGCGCACCTTGTAACCCTCTACGGTCTCTTCCGTGCCGGTTCCGTTATCAGTTCTGTGCGTGAACAGGGGAGTCTTCCAAGCCTCAGGCACGTCAATGTTGGCGGCGGTCTTAGCATCGGCGGAAGTCTTCACCTCCGTGGAGGTCGAGAGCATCAGCTGTGTATATGCCACCGCATAGTCGTTAACAATGTTGATGTTCAAGGTACCGTCCGTCCCAGGGGAAGTAAACGTGAGTTTGGGATTGCCGGTATCGCCTGACGTATGCGTGGCGGGGCTGCCGTTTGAGGGCGTCATGGTGGTGGTGCGGGTCAGCTTGGCGTTATCTGTGGTGGCTTGGGTCAGGGTACACTGGGTGTTTGCGGGAATCTCTGGGTTCCCGGTCAGTTCTTCCACGGCCCCATCACGGTTCAAGGTAACGTTTAGGTCGCCCTTCCCACAGTTGATGGTGTATTTGTAATTGTCGGGCAGCAGCTGTTTCAAGGAGTTATAGGGCAAGGTCTCCGTAGAGGCAGTCGTCAGAGTGATAGCCCCCGCCACCTGCAGTTTATAGGTTGTGGTGATTTTCGCCGGAGTTCCGCTGGAATTCACTGTCGTAGTGGTGGGGTCCACCGTGGAGGTGGTAATGACTCGGTAGGCATCTGGATACAGCTTTTGCCCCGGGTGTTCGGGGTCCTCCGCCGAGGCTAACTTATCCAACCCCTGCACGGTGGTCTTAAAAGTGCAGGTTGTAGTGGCTGGCAGGGTGCCGAGGCTCACTGTGCCATCACCGGTAATGGTCTGGGTGATGACTTCCGGTTCGGTCACTCCCGGTTTCAGACAGGTTGCAGTGACGGTCTTATCAAGTCCCCGCAACGCATCTCGCAGGCTCGTGTAACGCACGTCATTCAGATTTTCATCAAATTCAGAAACGTGCTCGACTTTCTTCGTCGCAGTTTTATACTCAAATTTGGTATCGGTCGTGACCGGAACCGGGGTGGTGGTGTCCGTAATCGGACCGAAATTCTTTGGATCCGGCTTAGTGACGGTGATGGTGTTGGGTACCGTCACATCTTCTTCGGTAATGGTACAGGTGGCAGCGGCCGGGACCGTGACCGTAACGGGCACGTCCGCTTTCGCACTAAAACTCGCGGTGCCGGTAGGTATGTCCACGTCGCCTTGTTTACAGCTGAGGTTTTCCGTAAACGTTTGCTCCCGTCCCACTTGCTGCGCGTCCCCGCTGACGGTCTTGGTGAAAGTCATCTGCGCATTGTTCCGCACGATGTCCTGGGTCAAGGTAATCGATTTTTCGCCCTGAGAGTTAACCCAGAAATAGTTATTGGTGCACTTTTTCTCGGCAGGGTCCGTATCTTTCCAATTGCTGGCGCACACGTTGGAGGAGTAGCTGTCGGTGATGTTAAAGCCCGGTACGCTCCACGGGGTGGAGGTGGCTGTTCCCGGAGCGTCTTTCGGCGGCAGAGAGGTAAACAGGCAGTGCGTACCAACTGGCCAGATTGGAATGGTCTTGCCGTGTTCATCCAAAATCGGCTGATGGGTATTGGGGTCTCGCTTAATACCGAGTTCATAGAATTCGGTTCCGTCGGTGGGGACGTCGACCGCACCGAGTTCTACATACCCCGGCATCGCGGCGGCATTAGACTCAGGAATCTCCGGGGGACGGGTCGGGTCGCCCATATAGCGGCAGTTGTAGTACACCGGCACGGTCGAGTGCTTTTCCAAGGTGTTATAGGCCGGATCGTTACTGTTATTGGTAAATTTCACCCGCACTTTCACGGAGGCTTTCTTCGAAGTGAAAGTGGTCAGCGTTTCCAAGATGGATTTTTCCGCAGGGTCAGCTGAGGCAGGTTTCGTCAGATGCTCCCCGGAGGCCTTAAACCCGTAATGGTAATCTGTGGCGGGCGGTGCGGTTTCAGTAGTTTTGACCTCAAAGTATTGGGATTGGTCCAGCGTGTCGTCCACGGTCATCAGGTTGTCCCAGTCATCTTTCGTCCACTTATCGGTGCATCCCGCAGACTGATCCCTGCCGTAGCAGCGGTGCGGATACTTCACGGAACTGTTTACCTGGCATGTGGCGCCGACCGGCATACGTTTCACTTTGTCTGTTCCGGGAGTGCCGATAGGCATATCCGGGAAACTGTATTCGGTGTTTAGGATAATGTCGGGGTCGTCGGGGTTTTGTTTCTCCAACACCAACTTTTTGTTGCCCGTAACAAAAGGCGTGTCCTGGTTTTCAATCGCGTAGGGATCCTTACAGCTCCAGTTCACTTGAAACTGGGATTTCAGCACGTCGAAACGGATTTGCTCATTGCCGACTTTCACGGATTTTCGCAGCACGGATTCTTGCATGGGGCGGTGATAGAACCCGCACTTAATATAGGTGTACTTATCGAGGATGGCTTGTTCGAGGGAAATCCCGCCGCGGGTATTCGCACCCGTAGCATCTGCCGGGGCAAAAATAATCGGATCTGTGCGACTGGAGAAACCTACGCACCGGGCATTAGCCTCTTGGGGCAGTTTTTCCGGGGAGTATTTATCATCCGGCAGCCGGAGGCGGGTCAGGGCGTACTTTTCCTGATTTGGTCGAGGCACAATTTGCAGGCTGCGCTCACCCCTGGTGGGTTTTTCGACGATGCCATCCGTGCCGGTAGACAGTTTCCTGCCATCGATGATTTCAAATTCGGTATTCGCAATGGGGTGTTGAAACACCAGGTTTTCATCGACCGCGTCGGCTGTAATCTCCAGACCTTTATCTTTAAACAGGTAGTCCTCGACGGTGTCGGCGAACTTCCCGTCGCGCACGTGGTTGCAGCGTTGCTCAGCTAAGTCGTACGGTTTTCCCGTCGGTTCCGGAACACCGGGGAGGGGGACAAATTGGTTACAGGCTTTTCGGATTGCTTCTCGCTGGTCGGCATTTTTTGGATTGTTCGTTTTGTACCAAGCATCGTCTTTCCGGGGGTCTTGGAAGTGATACCAGTCGTAGTTCAGCAGGCCATTCGAGGTCTTTGTTCCGTAGCCGTTCACATTATGCTTGATGACGGTGATATTGCCGTCGGTTCTCTTAGCTAATTCGCTGAGGAAGGCTCTGCGTCGGCTATCGTTGTAATAGGACGGCCCCATAGCTAAAAAGTTCACGTGGGCGCCCTTTTTAGCGATAGCCGTGGCCTCAGCATAGGCCGCATTTTCGGCCTCATTCCTGTCCAACACCGCTCGGCATTTCTCATTGCTGGGATTGCCGTAGCAGAATCCCAGTCCGGTGGTGAACACGATGATGTTGTTATACAGGGGCTGCGTGGGGCGGCGGCCATATTGGGATTCGATTTCCTGCTCATAGGCATCCATATCTTCGCGAATTTGCTGTAGCCCCCATTGGAAGTTCGACCCGTCTTCGGCTCTCATTCGTTTGCCCTGTCCATCGGAGGCGTCCAGGGTGCGCAATTTGGCGATGACCTTATCAAAGCCATCTTTGTTTTCCAGGGAAGTGGCTTTCAGGTTCGGGGTGTTATTGGGGGACACGCCGTTGGCGGAACGGGCCCGGTGGAAAGTGTAGACCCCGACCGAGACCGGAGCGCCTTTCAGGTGATTCAGCATCTGAATGATCTGATTGGACTGATCAAAGTTGCGGTAGGGTTTGCCGTCTTTGTAACTGAAGTAGGCTCCGCCCATGGTTTCCCAGGCATAGCTTGGCTCGAAGTTAAACACCAAAGCAACGCGGTTATTGGTCAATTCGGGGGCGTGTCCGACATTGTCGGGGCGGGGGAAGTTCGTGGTAAACGGGTCGTTTGTCAAATCACCAATCGGACCGTAGTCCGGGGGAATGTTTGAGGTGTTCGTCGAAGCGTCGGCCGTGGCGGGTCGGACCATTAGCGTAACCAGCTGCACGGTGCCCACGATTAGGGCAAGCGTGGCGATAATAGCCAGCGCTTTCTGTATTATTACTCGGTTTATCATTGTCCCCACCCTGATTCGCCGTTGTTGTATTTTGTTCCTGTGTTCGTCCCCGAACGCCGGGTCCTGGTTTGCTTCTATATTCGCTACTCTCATCGGGGTATCGACCTGCACTTTTAGATTTTTCTGTGATTTCCCTCGACAATTTGAGGAAATTTTCAGGAAAACGGGACTTTTTGTGATGTTTCCGTGATTATTTCGTGCTAAAACGAGTCCTTGCCGGCTCGGAGATTCACCGGGACAAAGTGGTGCCCCAGTCTGAGGACGGATTGGCAGGTTACTACCCTGGTATGAGGTTTCGGGGGCGCGAGCGGGGCAGCAGTCGCTTATGCTTACTGAGCAAAGAAAACCACTGAGCTTACGCTAAACACCACGACAGGAGGGAATCTATTGTCGTTCGTAGGAAGATCCTGGCGATACGTCGCCCGGAAACGAATCAAAACCATCATCATTTTCGCTATATTCCTGGCGATGTCTACGGTGCTGATGTCCGCTAACGCGGTGTCCCGCGCTACTGACGCCACCGCGGCGGAAATCGATGCGAAAACCGGACAGGGTTTTGTGCTGGGGAACAATACCCAGTTCAACACGGGCACCCCGCGAGGTGCGGGGAACGTGAAGCCCGCGGACATTAAAAAACTTGCCGAGCTGGACGGGGTAGAGAACTACGTCGCCCGCCAGAACGTCACCGCTGACCTGGTGGAGGCGAAAGCCCAAAAGCTCGACCGTCAAGACTATGACGAAACGAAAGAAGCCCAGTTCGGCAACGCCGTGAACGTGTGGGGAGTCAACAACACCAAGATGGACAATAACTTCCGCTCCGGGGCGTTGAAGCTGGTGGCGGGCCGTCACCTGACCGCCCAGGACAAAAATAAATCCATCATCAACGAGGACTTGGCGAAAGCCAATCACCTGACTATCGGCAGCAAACTGAAACTCAAGGGCAACCCTTATGACGCCGATAACCAAAACCACTCGACTAATGAAGTCACCACCGAAATCGTCGGACTTGTGTCCGGTTCAAACGCCGACCGAGCGGTATCGCGCAACGAACTGTTCTCTAACACCGTGTTCACCGACCTGGACACGACCCGGACCCTGTACAACGTCACGCCCGCGACCGAAATCTATCAAGACGCGAACTTCTTTGTGAAAAAGGGCGCCAACTTTGACGACGTGGTGAAAGCCGCCGCCGCCAAAGACATCGATTGGCGCAGCTACCAGCTGAGCCGCTCGACCCAGTACCTCTCGGGCATCACCGGCGCGATTGACGGGGTCCGCAGCGTCATGAGCACCACCACGATTGCGACCTTTGTGCTGGCCGGAGCCATTTTGGCGCTGGTGTTGTGCCTGTGGCTCAACGAACGCAAGAAAGAGACAGGAACCCTGCTGTCAATGGGGGTGACGAAAGCGAGCATTATGGCGCAGTACGGCCTGGAGCTGATCTTTATCGCCGTCCCCGCTTTCGTCCTGTCTTTCTTCGGGGCGGGAATGCTGGCGCAGGGCATGGGCACCTCCGTGCTGTCCTCGGTCAACCACCAAGCCGCCCAAGAAATGGCGAAAGCCGGCCAGTTTGGGGCGGATATGGAATCTTCGGCGTCTATGAAGACCTTAGAGAAACTCACTGTTGACCTGAGCCTGGCCTCTGCTACTCAGGTTGCGGTCATGGTGCTGGTGCTGATTGCGATAGTCGTGGTCATCGCCTCCGTGCCGATGTTGCGCAAGAGCCCGCGCGCCCTGTTGGTGGATAACAAATGAACGGGGTGTGGTCACGATCTTGGCGTTCGGTCGTCCGTCGACCGCGGCGCAGCCTGCTGATGGTGGCGATTATCACCTTGGTGTTTACCGCCCTGGTGGCCCAGTCCGGGGTGAAGTCCACCATGTTGAGTGTGCGTGATGCCATTAGTTCCAACGTTTTGGCGGGGTTCACCGCCACCAGCCAAACCGGTCAGCTACCCGACCAGACCCGGAAACAACTGGCGGACCTGCCAGGGGTGAAACGCCACGCTTTTGAGGGCGAGGCGTGGGCAAAACCGGAGAACGCGACACTGGTCAGTGCCGCCGGGGGGATTCAGTTGGATCCCGAGTTCGGCGGGGATTTGCTGGGAATCAAAGGCACCAGCGATTCGTCGCTGAACCCGGAGTTCTTGGGGAAAATCTATACCCTGGAACAGGGCTCTCACATCGGTAAACCTGGTGTCGAGGCGATGATTCACCGCGACTTTGCCCAGAAAAATTCCCTGCACCTGGGAGACACCCTGGAACTGCGTCACGAAAACACCGTGGTGCGGCTAAAAATCGGGGGGATTTATTCCGGGAAAGCCGAAAACCCTACCGGCATGCCCTCGGGGAACTCGGAAAACCAGGTGTTCACAAACCTTGACGCCCTGCAAAAGCTCGGCGGTCAGGTCAGCACGGCCCGGTACTTCACCGAACGGGCCGACCAGCTGCCGAAAGTCCTGAAAGCGGCCCAGGCCACGGCTCCCAAGCTGAGCCTAGAAAACAACTCGGCGCAGTTCGCCGATGTCCTCCAAGCCATTTCCGGGGTCGACCAGATGCTGGGAATGCTGCTGTGGGGATTCTGCCTGGCCGGAGCCTTGGTATTGGCGCTGGTTGCGACATTCTGGGTGCGCTCGCGACTGCCCGAGATTGGTATCTTGCTGTCCCTGGGCAAGACGAAACTGGAGGTCGGGCTACAGTTCCTCCTGGAGGCGGTCCTGTTTGGGGCTATCGGCGCCGTGCTGGCAGTCATTCTGGGACGGTTGCTGTCAAACAGTTTGGGTCAGCTGGTGCTGGCCAAAGCCGGAAATGAGACGTTAGCGGCACTAACACCCGCCAACGGAATCGCGGGGAATGCGATGTCCCTGGGACTGGGTTTCCTGGTCATCATCATCGCGCTGGGGCTGGCGCTGTTCCCCATCATGCGTCAAACCCCGAAAACTATTCTTTCCAAGCTGAGTTAAGGAGAAAAAATGAGCATTTTACAGTTGGATCAAATCGATTACACCTACAAAGGGGCGGGGGCGAAAGTCCTGGATAACGTCAACTATGAGTTTGAGAAAGGCAAGTTCTATGCCATTCTGGGAGCCTCCGGGGCCGGCAAATCCACGATGTTGAGTTTACTGGCCGGACTCGACGCCCCGACCGCGGGCACGGTCCGTTTCGACGGCGAGGACATCGCGAAAAAGGGCTATTCCTACCATCGCAAGCACCAGATTTCCCTGGTGTTTCAAAACTACAACCTTATCGACTACCTGACTCCGTTAGAGAACCTGCGCCTGGTCAACTCGAAAGCCAGCACGGAGATGTTGGAAAAGCTGGGGTTGGACGCGAAAGAGGCGAAACGCAATGTCCTGTTGCTTTCCGGCGGCCAGCAACAGCGGGTCGCCATCGGGCGCGCCCTCGTGTCACAAGCGCCGGTCATTTTGGCTGACGAACCGACCGGCAACCTGGACGAGACGACCGCCGCGGGAGTGACCGAGATTCTGCAAAAGGCCGCTCACGAGGAGGACAAGTGCGTCATCGTGGTGACTCACTCGAAAGAGCTGGCCCGCAACGCCGACGTGACCCTGCGGCTGCAGCGGCGCAAACTGGTGGAGCTATAAAAGTTCTTGCCTCCGGTGAGTGACTCGCCGGAGGCAAAACTATATTTAGAAACTGATGACGCCAAACGTTTTCAACACGCTGGTGATAAAGATGGCCACCAACAGAATGGGAGCGATGAATTTAATCATCACGCTCCACAGCCCGGCGCTTTTGAACTCACCAGACAGACACACCTCGTCGATGAGGACTTTGGGCTGGCGTATCCAGCCAAAGAACAGGCACATCAGCAACCCGCCCAGCGGCATCATAACCGAGCTGGTCAGGAAGTCCAAGAGGTCCAGTATGGTCGAACCGGCTCCGAGCGGCTGAATGAACGACAGCGAGCTGTACCCCAAGGTCACGATGACTCCCGTGGCGCTGAGCACGATGACGGTGACCAACAGCGCCTGGCGCCGTTTCCATTCCAACGTGTCTTGCAGAATGGACACGCAGGCCTCGACCAGGGAAATCATGCTGGTCAGGGCCGCGAACATGACCAGCAGGAAAAACACGAAACCGATGACGGTGGCGATGCCACCAAACTTTTCAAACACCTTGGGAATAACCAAGAACATCAGGGACGGCCCCGAATTCTTGGCCACCTCGTCAGCGGAACCCAAGGTCGCGAACGTGGCGGGGATAATCATCAGCCCCGCCAACAGGCTGATTCCCAGCGTGGTGGCGGTCGTTTGGAAAGCCGAGGACGTAATCGAGACGTCCTTTTTCATGTAAGACCCGTAAGTGACCATCGTCGCCGCGGCCAGCGACAGACCAAAGAACGTCTGACCCAGGGCGGCGATGAGCAACTCTAGTGAAAACTTGGAAAAATCGGGGACCACAAAGTATTTCAGACCCTCCAGCGCGCCGGGCTGGGTCAAAGTAAAGATACCAATCAACAGCGAAACCAGAATCAGCGCCGGCATCATAATCAGGTTGGCTCGTTCCACCCCGCCGTTGACCCCCAGCGCCACGATGATGAACGTAATGGCCCCGAACAGCAACATGAACGCCACGGACTGGGGAGCGTCAGAGATGAACGCCCCGAAGTTTTCGCCCCCGTCAGCCAGCTCTTTCGTCATGCCGGCCGCATAGGCGAACATATAGCGGGTGACCCAGCCGCCGACCACGCCGTAAAACGAGGCGATGACGAAAGGAACCGCGGCGATAAACACGCCGATGAAACGATACTTTTTACCGAAAGACGTGAACGCCACGATGATGGATTCACCCGTTTTCCGTCCTAGTGAAATCTCTAAGACCAGCAGCGATACGCCCAGGGTCAGCATAAAGATAAAGAACACGAAGATAAACGTGCCCCCGCCGTAGTGCGCCGCCAGGTACGGGAAACGCCAGATCGTGCCCAGTCCGACCGCCGAACCGGCTGCCGCGAGGACGAAACCTAGTTTTCCTGACCACGAAGCTCTTTGCTCGGGGACCACACTGACATCAACCAAAATAATCTTCCTTTTTGTTCTCTCGGTTTTCGGAGGGGGGCAGTCGGCGCCGTTTCGGGTCACGAAACCGGACCGGAGCTATCTCCGCAGAAAATCTTACATTCCAAACCCGCAAAGACCGTATTTTGGATTTCGCCAAGGTGTGGAGGGGTTTAGTCGAGGGACGTGGGGGGTCGGGGGCGGTACCGGTATGGTCGCGGCGTGGATGGGCGCACTAGCCCAGTGCGGCGGGCGGCGTGTCACGTATTGATACGCCAGCTTGCAGGGAATATGCCCGATTTGTAGGATAATCGAAAAATTGTTTCTGAAAGTTAGGTAAATCAATGCAGCGCGTAGCAATTAACGGTTATGGAAATTTGGGACGCGGTGTCGAAAAAGCTCTGGAGCTCGCCCCGGACCTGGAGCTGGCGGCGGTGTTTACCCGCCGTGATCCCCAGTCGGTGAATACCTTCGGCGCGCCGGTGGCCAGTGTGAATGAGATGCCCGATTACGCCGACGACATCGATGTTTGCATCAACTGCGGCGGTTCGGCCACGGACTTGATGGAACAGGGAGTCGCGACCAGCCAGTGGTTTCACACCGTGGATTCCTTTGACACCCACGCGCGCATTCCCGAATATTTTTCCCGCATTGAGGCGGCGGCCCAGGCCGCGGGACACTGCGCCATCATCAGCTGCGGCTGGGATCCGGGGCTGTTTTCCATGTTGCGCGTGCTGGGCGACGCCGTTTTGCCACAAGGGCGCACCACTACGTTTTGGGGGCGCGGGGTGTCACAAGGGCACTCCGACGCGATTCGTCGTCTGGATGGGGTAGTGGATGCGCGCCAATACACCGTTCCGGTTCCCGAAACTGTGGCGGCGGTGCAGGCGGGGCGTGCCGGGGAACTCAGCGCTCGCCAGATGCACACCCGCGAATGTTTCGTGGTGGCCGCGCCTGGGGCGGATAGGGCCCGAATCGAAGCGGAAATCAAAGCCATGCCTAACTATTTCGCCGACTATGACACGACCGTGACTTTCATCACCGCGGCGGAAATGGCGCAAAACCACAGCGGAATGCCCCACGCCGGTCAGGTTATTCGCACCGGTACGACCTCGCCGCAGGTACGCCAATCCCTAACATTTCACCTAGAACTTGACTCCAACCCCGAGTTCACCGGCTCCGTGCTGGTGGCGGCCGCGCGGGCGTGCACCCGGAAAGCCGCGCGGGGTGAAACCGGGGCGTTTACCATGCTGGACGTGACCCTCAGCGACTTGTCCCCGCGTGACCCCGAGCAGTTGCGCCGCGAAATGCTGTAGGGGAGGTGTGCGGTGCCGACCCGACCTTGTGCAGTGTGGTCGAGGCAAAAAACGTGGTACTTTTGTGACCGGTGTGAAATAAGTGAATTTGAAGCGGAAAAAACCGCGGAAAATTCGCGAATTGTTTGCTAACTCGCTGACAAATGCGCTAAATTTGCGTAGTCTCTAATGGAGGATTTCACCAAAGTGAAATCGACGATCTATCCGAAAGGAATCACATGTCTGTGAATCGTACTGAACTTGTTGCTGAGATTGCTAAGAAGGCCGGCCTGTCCAAGACCGAAGCTGACGGTGCTCTGTCCGCCTTCCAGGAAATCCTGATTGACTCCCTTAAGAAGGGCGAAACTGTCAAGGTAACCGGTCTGATGAACGTGGAGCGCGTGTCTCGTGCCGCCCGCACCGGCCGCAACCCCCGCACCGGCGAAGAAATCAAGATCCCCGCTGGTTACGGCGTTAAGATTTCTGCTGGCTCCACCCTTAAGAAGGCTGTGTCCAACAAGTAATCGACTCATCTCGTACAAAGCGGCCGCCCCAGTGGCGGCCGGCTTTGTTTTTAGCGCGGTGACTCGGGTCGGTCCGCTCCCCGCAACAGCTCAGGCTTGCCAGGGCGGTTACAATGGTGGCATGAGCGAAACAACTGCGGGCCAACCCCTGACTCAAGGCGGCACGGCGGTGCTGGAACGCACCGAAACCGAGCTGAAACGCAACCCTGGTGACAACGAACGTTACGCCCACTACGTGCGCAAAGACCGGATTACTGCCTCGGCGGTGACCGGCCAGGCCGTCATCGCCCTGTGCGGCAAAGTCTGGGTGCCGATGCGTGACCCCAAGAATTTCCCGATTTGCCCGGCGTGCAAAGAAATCATGAAATCCATGAACGGGGACCACAACGGCCAACCCGGCTGGCCTTTCTTTGGCGGCTCTGACAGTTAGAGATCTACGTATTCCGTGGGGATAGCCACTTCGCCCTCGCTCAGGCGCCACGCCTGATAAGGCAGCTCGTTACGGCTTTCGATGTGGCGCTGCTGGGCGCGCTGCAGGGCCTCGGGGCCCATCCAAGTTTTGTCAATAGTCCCGCCGACCACGAAGTCCTGTTGCAGTGGGCGGGCCTCGCGGCTGGCGAAGTATTCCGTGGCGGCCTCTCGGTTCGGGGCCGTGACCAGCAGTTCAGTCGTGGCGGTGTGATCCTCAATAGCGCGTCCCGCCCACTTCAGTCCGCCCCGAGTCGATTTCTCAACCGAGCGTTTCGCTACCGGTTCCAGGTTTCCGTTCGCGTCCTCGCGGGCGACCAGCTTGTAAACCAGGGAGGCGGTGGGAATCCCCGAACCGGTCACCAGTCGAGTGCCCACCCCGTAGGAATCGACCGGCGCCGCCCCCAAACCGGCAATAGCGTATTCGTCCAGGTCGTTTGTCACCGTAATCTTGGTGGAAGTCGCCCCCAAGTCGTCCAGCTGCTGGCGGACCTTGAAAGCGCCCGCCACCAGGTCACCCGAATCCAAACGGACCGCGCCCAGTTCCCCGCCGGCGGCTCGGGCAATCCGCACCGCTTTTTCGACCGCTGCGGTCACGTCGTACGTGTCTACCAGCAGCGTTGTGTCCGGCCCCATCGACTCAATCTGAGCGGTGAAAGCGGCTTCTTCGTCCTCGAACAGCAGGGTAAAGGCGTGGGCGGCGGTGCCGATAGCGCGAATCCCGTAACGCTTGCCGGCTTCCAAAACAGACGTGCCTTGGAAACCGCCGATTTGCGCGGCACGAGCCGCGGAAACAGCTGCCCGCTCATGCACCCGGCGCGCCCCCATATCCAGACAGGGCCGACCGTGAGCGGCGATGGTCATGCGGGACGCTGCTGACGCCACCGCGCAGTCGAAGTTCAAAATCGACAGCAGGTAGGTCTCCAACAGGCAGGCTTCGGCAAAAGTTCCGCGCACCGTCAAAATCGGCGAGTTGACCATGAAAACTTCGCCCTCGGGATAGCCGAAAATGTCGCCGGAAAACTCGTAATTCTCCAGGAACTTGATTGTATTCGGCCCGACGATTTTGTGATCCGACAGGTACTTTAGCTGGGAGTCGTCAAAACGAAATCGCTTGAGCCCCTCCAAAATCCGCGCGACTCCGGCCATCACCAGGAACCGCCGGGAGGCGGGAAAACGCCGGGTGAAAATCTCGAACACGCATTGGCGCTGGCCCATCCCGTGTTCCAAAGCGGAGTCAACCATGGTCAGCTCATACATATCGGTCAGCAAGGAAGTCGTTTCGCGCGTATTCATAGGTATAACTATAGTCGCGCCCGCCGGCTTTTCCGTTTTCGCTCGAATGCTCCCCGTCCCTCAGCGCGTTTGCCTGCCGCATGAGTGGGGTTCAGCCAAATCCGGTTCGTCTCGGCGCGGCGGCGCGGCGCGAGCCGGTAACATAAAGCTATGAGCAACGCTTCTCGTAAAAACGTAGTTCCCCGCGTTTCTAATGCGCACAAGCTCGGCAGCGGCCGGGTGACCAGGGTCGTTGTCGCCCTCCTGGTGGTGCTGCTCCTGGCCGGTCTGGTCGGTTTGCTGGTGCTCTAGGATAGACCCCTGCTTTTTGCTTCGAGGCGCGGTAATCCTGCGCGCCAGGTGGAAAACCTTTAACCTTAAAACGTGAGTTTTGTCGAACCCGGTACCGAGTATGCTCCGTCTCCGGTCGCCCAGCTGGACCGGGTACTTCCCGGCCAGTGGAACACGGTGGTGTGGAACGACGCCGTGAACCTGATGAGCTATGTGACGTGGGTGTTTAAGACCTATTTCGGGTACTCTCACGAGCGCGCTGAGCGGCTGATGAAAGAAGTTCACTTTAACGGTCGGGCGGTAGTTAGCGCCGGAACTCGTGAACAGATGGAGGCCGACGTGTTGGCGATGAGCGAATACGGACTGTGGGCGACGCTCGAACAGGAAGCCGATTGAGGGGAGCCGGACACGATGCATGCATTTGCAGCGCTGAGCGCGCCTTCAGAAGGGTGGTTCAGCAGGGTTGAGCCGCATGAGGCGGTCTTGCTGGCGGGGATTTTCGAGGAACTGGCTGATGCCATGGAGGCCGAAGAAAAACGCGACGTCCTGGACATGATGGGGGTGGACCTCGATCCGAACTCCCCGAAAGAACACACCCTCATGTTTGAGAAGCTGTTGGGGGTGGACACGGTTTCTTCCATCACTGCCCGCCGTGAGATGCACAGCGAGGGCGAGGACTCGGAGGCGGAAACCGACCCTGAACAGCCCCGCGAACACACTTCTGAACCCGTCCAGCGAGGAAATACCGGCTTTGAACCGAACTCCCGGGGCGTGACCGACGACCAAACCTTGGCGGCGCTGGATTTTGACCCCCTGGGGCCGCGTCCGTGCCCGGCGAACCCCTACATTGCAGCGATTTTGCGCCCGATGAGCCAAGACCCGGAAGAGGCGGCGGAACTGCGCGCCTTGACCACCCCGGACTTGGCGGCGAAAAAGGCCGCCTCCATGCGAGTCGTCGCCGATAGCCTGCGGTGGGCCGCGAACGGCAACGGTGCCGTGGTGGTGAAACCACAGACGTTGAAAGTGTGGGTCACTGCCATCAACGATGCGCGACTGGCGCTGGGGTGGTCCTTGGACATCGATAACGACACCAGAGCCGAAGAGGTCGAGATGATGGCCGAGTCCGACCCGGAGGCCGGAGTTTACACGGCTTACGAAATCACCATCGCCAGCATCTATAATGCTTTGTCATGGTGGCTAGAAACGCTGATGCTGGCTGTGGATGGCTGAAACGCGAAGGATTTGAGAGTGAATAACGCACCCATTGGGATTTTTGATTCCGGGCTGGGCGGGCTGACCGTGGCTCGTTCCATCATCGACCAGTTGCCCGGAGAATCTGTGATTTATATCGGGGATACCGCCAACAGCCCTTACGGCACCAAACCTGTCGAGAAAGTCAAGGAACTGTCCTTGAACGTAATGGACAAACTGGTGGAGCGCGGAGTAAAGATGCTGGTCATCGCCTGTAACACGGCGTCGGCAACGGCGGTGTTTGCGGCGCGTTCAAAGTATGATGCCCTGGGGATTCCCGTCCTGGAGGTTATCTCGCCCGCCGTGCATCGCGCCGTTTCTGCCACGCGAAACGGACATATCGGGGTCATCGCCACCCACACCACTATTGAAACCGAAACCTATCAGCGCGCCCTGCATGCTTACCAACAAGTGCAGGTCAGCGCGAAAGCTTGCCCGGCATTCGTGGACTTTGTGGAACGCGGTATCACCTCGGGGCCGGAACTGTTGGCGGTGGCGCGGGAATACCTGGAACCGGTACGTGCAGACGGGGTGGACACCCTGGTGTTGGGTTGCACCCACTATCCGCTGCTCTCCGGTGTCATCAGCTACGTTATGGGTCCGGAGGTGACCCTGGTTTCCTCGGCGGAAGAAACCGCCCACGACGTCTATCGTCAGCTGTTGGACAAGGACTGGTTGAATACGGGGGACCGCGCGGGCACGCCGAACCCCCGCTACCAGTTCCTGGCAACGGGGGACACGCAAACCTTCACGCGGCTGGCTCGCAGATTCTTGGGACCGGAGGTCACTGCGGTAGAGCGCGTGTGAGAATCAAATTACTGGCCCTTAGGCGTAAACGTCGAGGCCGCCTTGCGGGTTCATGACCTTTAGCGCCGCGGCTGCCGTAGCAGCTTTCGTCGCGGTGGCTGTCTGAGCGGCGACCGCGTTAATCATCAGGGCTTTCATCGTTTCTGCGTCCATAATCGGCGCAGCACCTGAAATCGGGTTCATGGCTCCATCCTTTCCTTAGTAACTCGGATAACCGTCACAGCATGACATCGAGGTGTGAATTCGATGACTTGTAGGTGTGGGGCAAATCCGCGTGGGTCGGTTGCGAGGGGCCAACAACGGGCTTGAACTCGGCAACATTGCCGTTCAACGCACCGTGAGTGCCAGTAGCCGCGGCCTCGGTTTTCGAGGTATTCGAGATGGGCTCCGGCTTGTCTGCTTTCGCGCTCGGCTCCGGGGCAGGACGCGTGAAAGCCTGATTTGTCAATGCGGGGTTTAGAGCCCCGATTACATCAGTCGAAAGCATAATTTCCTCCTGAAACTCTGGCGAAGTTTAAACGACTCCGCGAGGGCAATCCTTTGCCCTCACTAATTATTGTGCCATCTCGCCCCGCTAAAGGCCAGACTTCGAGGAAAAATCAAAGAAAAATTCGCTGTCCTCACAGGCTACTTTCAGACTTTGTCAGGACAATTGGGGTGCTTTTCGTTACCGACTTTCGTGCCCGGCGCCCATTCGAGCGGCGCTGTTACCGGGTGAGCCGGGTGCGAATCCCCAGTATGGCTTCGAGCTGCGGAGCTATCTGAATGAAAGCTTTGGCGCGGTGCGAAATCGCGTTCTTGGCGTCATTGCTGAGTTCACCATTGGTGACCTTTTGGCCGTCCGCGATAAAAATCGGGTCGTATCCGAAACCGTTTTTGCCTTTCGGCTCTCTCACCAGGCGTCCGCCCATAACCCCGTTTCCCAGGTATGTTCCGCCTCCCGGGACCAGCAGCACCGCGGCACAGATGAAAGCCGCCGTGCGGTAGGAATCGTCCATGTCCTGCAGCTGGTTCAACAAAAGTTCCAGGTTGGCCCGGTCATCCCCGTGATGTCCGCACCATCGAGCCGAGAAAATTCCGGGGGCGCCGCCCAAAATGTCTACGCTCAAACCGGAATCGTCAGCCAGAATCGGTACGTCCACCAGATTGGCCAGGGCGCGCGCCTTAATCAGGGCGTTAGCGGAAAACGAGGTACCGTCCTCGCGAGGCTCAGGAGCCCCCAACGTGCCCGCGGCGACAATCCCTCCCGGACGCAGGCTCGGCACCAAGGGACGCAAAATCTCTTCAACTTCCTGAACCTTGTGGGCATTGCCCGTCGCCATCACCACCTGCGCCTCCGGCGGCAGTTCCAGTTTCTGAGCGTCCTTATCACGCAAATCCGGTACAGAAGTCAAAATACTCACGCAATTACTCCATCTTTTAGTGTCAACACCGCTCCGGGCGCACTGTCTACCGCCGCGCGCTGCAGCCGAGTCAAATCGCGGCACCCGGCCTGAGCCAGGTCCAGCAAAGCGTCCAGCTCGGCGCGGCTAAACGGTGCGCCTTCCGCGGTTCCCTGCACCTCCACCAGACTTCCTGAGCCGGTCATCACCACGTTCATGTCTGTTTCGGCACGAGAATCTTCCTCGTAGGGCAAATCCAGGCGGGGAGTGGAATCAATGATGCCTACCGAAATGGCACAAACCGAGTCGCGCGTGGGATTGCCAGGAATGAAACCGTTGTCCTTACCCACGGCGATAGCGCGTTGAAGCGCAATCCAAGCCCCGGTAATCGAGGCGGTGCGAGTGCCCCCATCGGCCTGCAAAACGTCGCAGTCTATCGCAATCGTGTTTTCACCTAGCGCGGCGTAATCCACTGAGGCGCGCAGTGCCCGTCCAATGAGCCGGGAAATCTCTGAGGTACGCCCGCTGATTTTTCCTTTCACGGACTCGCGGGTATTGCGGGTATCGGTCGCGCGGGGCAACATGGCGTACTCAGCCGTGACCCATCCCAAGCCGGAGTCCTTGCGCCACCGGGGAACCCCCTCTGTCAGGCTGGCCGAACACAGCACTCGGGTGTTCCCGCAAGACACTAACACGCAGCCTTCTGGGGCGCTGACCCAATCCATGTGTAAAGTCACTTCGCGGAGCTGGTCCGCCCGACGGCCGTCCGCTCGCTCAATCTTTTCTGTCATATTCTCAGTCTATTATTTCTGGGTCGGGAGGGCGCATTGGGGCAGGTCAGAGATCTTTCCGTCGCGAATCTTTTGCACGGTGTCCAGCGCCTCGGAAAACGTCGCGATTTTCGCGACCCGCAACCCTTTCGGGATGTTGCCCACAACTTCGTTGCAGTTTTCTGCCGGAGCTAGGAAAAACTTGGCTCCGTCAGCTTTCGCCCCCGCCATCTTTTGCTCAATTCCGCTGATAGGGCCGACTTTGCCGGCCAGGTCAATAGTTCCGGTTCCGGCAATGACCGATTTTCCGGTCAAGTGTTCGGGGGTGAGCTGCTCCACTATACCCAGGGCGAACATGGTGCCTGCGGAGGGACCGCCCACGTCTTTAAGGTGAAAAGTGATGTCGAGGGGGACGTCCACGTCAGAAGCCAAATAGATGCTGAGCTGCGAGCCTTTCCCGGTTTTGCCTTTCGCTAACTTTACCGGAGCAGTTTTCATACTCACCGTCTGGGCTGCGCCGTTGCGGATGATACCGAGTTCAACAGTGTCGCCGCCCGGCACCCCCTTCAAGAATTTGCGCAAGTCCTCAACAGTGTGGACACTCACCGGGGTTTGCCCGGGTCGGGAAATGGTTTGCACCACGTCTTTCTTACGCAAAATGCCGGCCGCGGGCGAGCCTTTGGCAATCTCGGCGACAGACCAGGTGATATTGACGTCATAACCCAAGGTTTCCAACGCCACCGCCTCAGCGGAGAGCTGGGATTGATCCATCTGTTGTACGCCGAGTTTCTTAATGTCTTTGCTGGAGACGTTGCGGGGATAGACCATGTCCTCGGGCAAGATGGTGGTATTTGGGCTAAACACCGCCACAATCAGGTCCCAACCGCTGACCATTGAGCCCGGTCCGCCCAGGGAAGACACCGTAGTCATGCGCAGCTGCCCGTTGTTGTCCGGATAGGTTTTCGCGCCTTTCACTTCGATGAGGGGGGTTTGCTTAGAGTCCTTACCCAGCACGTCAAAGGTCGGTCCCGGATAGTTGATGACCACGGGGTAGGAATAGATGAACAGGAAATACACCCCCAGGACGATGAGGGCAAAGCTCAGGACCCAGCGGCTCAAAGACCATCGGGAGCGGGTACGAGTGGGTGCGTCAGCAGGGGATTCCGGCGGTGTATCAGTTCCAGATTCGGGCGTCAGCGAAACTTCGGGTACAGGCGTATCCGTTCCCTTATTCAGCGCATCGGTGTTCATCACGGTTACTATAGTCTCATGGATGAAAGTGAGATGCCTGACTGGGCTGAGATGCTGCGCCAGGTCTTTGGCGAGGAAAAAGCCCGCGAGATGGAGGAAAAGCTCCGTTCCGGCACCCCATTCTCGGCGTTTTCCGGCGGGGAAGGGGTTTTTGCTTTCCCGCTGCAGTCCTTGCTGTCCAGTTCCGATGAGCCGGTGAACTGGGACTTGGCGCGTATGACTGCCTTGGGGCGTCTGGGTGGAGCAACCCAGGTAGTGACCGCCGCAGACGCCGACCGGGTGCGTCAAGTTTTGTCTGAAGCGAACTTGCGCCTTGACCCGGTCACCTCGCTCACCCCGCCGCCCGCCAGCTATACCGCCCTATCTGCGCCGAAGTGGCTAGACGCCTCGTCTGAAGTCTGGAAAATCTTGGTTACCCCGGTGGCTGCCAAAACGTCTGAGTCAATGAAACAGGCGCTGTCTGCGCATATAGCGGACGGCGACCTGCACGTCGAGATTTCTTCCGGCCCGCCCGAACTGCAAAATCTGATGGGGTTGTTTTCTAAGGACGGCGACCCGGCGTCGCTGAACCTGGATTCCTTGCTGGGGGTTTTGAGTTCCAACCTGTTCGGGCTGCAGTTTGGCCAAGCTTGGGGGACCTTGGCGGCCGAGAGTTTCGGCTCGACCGACATCGGACTGCCGATTGGAGAGGCGAACCAAGCGGCGATAGTGCTAGAAAACGTGGAAAAGTTCGCTGCCGACATCAGCCTGGATGTCGAGCCGGTGTTGACTTTCCTGGCGACTCGCGAGGCCGCCTACGTGCGGCTTTATCACGCCGTGCCGTGGCTGCGGATGCATGTCACCAAGGCGATTGAGGACTACGCCCGGGACATCAGCTTCGATTTGCAGGCGATGGAGTCGGCCATGCAGGGTCTGAACCCGATGGATCAAGACGCCCTGCACAAACTCATCGCGCAAGGCGTGCTGACTCCCAGCCAGACCAATAACCAAACCGCCGCGAAACAAAGCCTGGAAACCCTGCTGGCGATTATGGAAGGTTGGGTCGACATGGTGACTACGCGCTGCCTGGCAGGGACGTTACCCCAGATGGGAGCCTTGCGAGAGATGATGAATCGGCGCCGCGCCACCGGAGG
>NZ_CAMYBV010000002.1 GCF_947254095.1 uncultured Mobiluncus sp. | reverse complement strand
GAATCTAAACGGTGGGTTTGTCCCAGGGAATACCCGTGGGCCAGCGTTGTTATCAGCCCGGCTATCAGGACAAACGCCACAATCCACAGGGCTACCGCCGAAAAAATCGGCCCCGAATACGCAATCAACGATGGAAAAACCGATGCCGCAATGAGGGCGGGAAACCAAAATTTCGGCGCGAAGAATGCCAGCTGGGTAAAAGTCTCCAGCCAACCCTGACGGGGAGTAAGATTCTTCAGCACGTCTCAACTTTAGCCGCTCGGATTGAAACCGGAAAGAATTTCCCTCCCTAACCCGTGAAATGTAGCCGAATTTGTGGCTTTCAGGTTATGTTTTAAGAGTGCATTTTGTAATCATGGGCTGTGGCCGCGTCGGAATCACGCTGGCGAAAGCGATTGAGGACCGGGGGCACACCCTGGCGATTATCGACAACAACACGGAATCTTTCCGTCGGCTGTACAAAAATTTCCAAGGGCAAAAGCTGACTGGTGAAGGGTACGACCGCAACACTCAGCTGCAGGCCGGGATTGAGGACGCCTACGCTTTTGCGGCGGTGGCTGATGATGACAACGCTAATATCTTGGCGGCTCGCGTGGCTCGCGAGATTTATCACGTAAAGAAAGTGGTGGCACGCATATCTGACCCGCGCCGCGCCGAGGTTTATGAACGGCTGGGTATCCCCACCGTCGGTTCCGTGGATCGCACCACCGCGTTGTTGCTGGCTCGGGTGTTGCCGCTGCCCCCGGATGTCGTGTTTACCGAGGAAACCGGGCGCTTGAGCCTGTGTCGTGTACCCGTGGGGCCCAGCTGGGTCGGTCACAAGGTTTCCGCTTTAGAGGCTGAACTGGAGATTCGGGCCGCCTATGTGCTGCGGTTTTCTAAAGTGTTGATGGTTGAAGCCTCGACCGTGTTACAGGAAAACGACGAGTTGTTTTATTTTGTTGCCGAATCTCAGCGCGAAGCGGTGGCCTCCCGTTTGGCCCGGAATTCCAAGGAGAAATGATGCTGATTGTTATTGCCGGGGCGGGCTCAATCGGCCGCTCCATCGCCAGGGAACTGCTAGCCAGGGGTCATCAGGTTACAATCGCTGACTCCAGCCCCGAGGCGATGAAAGTTTCCTCCGTGCCGGAGGCGAACTGGATTCTGGGAGACTTGTCCACTCCCGAAACGATGGAACAAGCGGGCGGGGCACAAGCCGATGTCGTCGTCGCCACTACCGGAAACGACCAGGCTAATCTGGTGATTGCGCTACTGGCCAAGACCCAGTTCGGGGTGCCTCGGGTGGTGGGTCGGATTAATAATCCTAAGAATGAGTGGATGTTCAATGAGTCTTGGGGCGTGGACGTGCCGATTTCCACCCCCCGTATGATGACTGCCCTGGTCGAGGAGGCCCTCAGCGTAGGTACCCTAGTGCCGATTTTCCGGTTCTTTAACTCCCGCAACAGATTGTTCTCGATAGTCCTTTCCGCTGATTCTCCGGTTTTGGGCCGGCCAGCGGGCGAACTGAAGTGGCCCTTGGGGGTTTTACTGACCGCAGTTATTCAAGACGGGAAAGCGCTGGCTCCCGACGCGGTCGCGAGCTTACACGCCTCAGATCAGTTGATGTTCCTGTTCCCCGAGCAAAATGAGGACACTGTAGACCAAGTCGGAAAACTTTTGACCGCCGCTCCGGCCGCGGATGCCGCGGATTCAGCGGGCGTCGTCGAGGGTGTCGGGGGTGTCGACGTCGGTAAGGCCGGAGTCGAGGAACTTCCCGTGGGTGCGGCGCAGCAGGAGCCAGCTGAGGTAGAGCGCCAAGGCGAATAGTGGCAAGCCCAACAAGATTTGGAAGGTCCCCAGCCAGGGTACGTTTCCTCCCAGGTAGAGGGGTGTTTTCACAGCCAGGCGAAGCAGGAAAACCCCCAGCCAGATGATGGTCACAGCGTAGTATGCCTGTTTATCCGCTTTCAGCCTCGGATCTGTCCGCCAGCTCAGACCTTGGGTGCGAAACCACCCGACCAACAGACCGATAACGGGGAAACGCGCCAGAATCGACACCAGAATCACGCTGGCATATACCGCATTAATAATCAGGCTCATCAAAAAGTAGTTCTCGCCTTTGCCGCTGAACATGGCCCAGAGCACGCCGATGATGACGACCCAGAACCCCGCAAACGCCTGCATAATCGAGGAATGCCCAATGAGCCGCGCGATAATCAGACCCACGGCAAACCCGAGCGATACCGCCCCGGCCTTCATGACGTCCCAGCCAGCCACAAACGCCACCACAAAAACCAGCGTCGGCCCGATGGACTCGACCATGCCACGCCACCCTCCTACTGCTTGTCGCAGGGAGAATTCTTCGGCATCCAGTCTGCCTCCCATGTTTCGACCCAGGGCATCTTTAAAATCGTTGAGCCCTGCCGTAACCGCTTCCTGGTCTTTCTCCTCGCTCATTTGGCCCCCAAGAGTTGATAATCCGGGTTAATGAGTTCCACCCCGTCCTCGCCCTGCAACGGGATTCCGCACACTTGCAGGCGGCGTCCCAAGGTCACTCCGGGAACTTCCGTCCTCCCCAGCCAGCGCACGTTGATGAATCCCCCGGCAGTTTCCAGACAAATCCGGAAAGACGGTACGTCCGTGGGAGACAGGAAAGACGTGGAAAGCACGGTGCCGACCCGGGTAATCTGTTGACGTGGCGACATGGTGAACTCACTCTGCCTGCACCGGCTAGGCCTGCTGCTCGCGCAGAGCCGCCAGCTGACGTGCTAAGTCGTCAGGCAAAACCACGGGAATGACCGTACGCGGAGTCATTGGCCGGGAACCACGCACCACCACGACCTGACGGACGGCCTGTTCCAAGGCTTGCAAATCAGGATCCCCGGCTTGCACCATGCCGTTAAAGACCAGGCGCACAAACCAGTTCGGGCCGTCCACTCCGCAATAACGAACCTGCACGCGCCCCCGGTTACCCTGTGCGTCTTGTGCCGCTAACTGTACGAACAGTTCCGTACCGAAGCTGCCCTCGCGTTCGTCGCAAGTGTTGCCCGCAGCGGTAGTTTCTCCTCGTACCTGCGCGCGCAGCTCAGGCCACAAGTGTTTCGACTTTGGTGCGGCTACCGCCAGCAGCTCTACAGCCGCCTTGCCAATCTGCATGGTCAGAGAGCCAAAAGTTTTTTCGTCCAGCGGAGATTCTGGATGAACCGCCAGCCCGGGAATCTGCGGCAGCAAAAACACTCCAAAGTTTACATACTGATTGGTGTCATGGTCAGAGAGTTGTTTGACGTCCAGTGGGCCTGCGGGTTGGTCTTTCGTCCCCGGGCCGTAAGGCAAGGCTGGGGTCGGAACGAGCTTCTGCACCAGCACACTAACGGGCTCTTCCACCGGCTCACTAGCAGGCTCTTCCACCGGCTCACTAGCAGGCTCTTCCACCGGCTCACTAGCAGGCTCCTGCACCGGCTCACTAGCAGGCTTCTCCATTAATTCACTGTTAGGGGACGGGTTCTCCAGCTCACCAGAGGAATCGTCCTCGACCTCTTGAGAAACTTTAACCGTTTTGCGTTTCTTTGAGAAAAGTCCCATCAGGCTACACCCGCACAATCCATGCACACCGGCTGGCCGTCTTCTATCCCTGCCAGCTGGGACGCATGATGCACAATAAAGCATTGCGAACACACAAATTCGTCATCTTGCTTAGGGACTACCCGAACTGAGAGTTCTTCATTGGAAAGGTCCGCACCAGGCAACTCGAAGGAATCCGCAGCTTCATTTTCGTCCTCATCAACGGAAGCATCTTCGGAATTTTTTCGCTGAGTCTTTAATTCCTCGATAGATTCCTCAGGGTTTTCCTCGTCTCGCTTGCGCGGGGCATCATAATCGGTAGCCATTGCACTCCCTTAAAAGTAATAGTTTCGGTGCGTCGCGATATTAGCACTACTTTAAGGAAATTGCGACCTCTCGGCAACGTTACGGCGGGTTGACGTGAAAACTGCCTACGATTTTGGCAATGTGTAGTTTAGGAGGAAATATGCGCAGTCTTTCTTTACTTGGAATTCATACTGACAGCGAGCACCTCGTCTTGGTTGACGCAGACGGTGAGCGCTTCCTTTTACCCCTTGACGAAGAGCTGCGCTCCATCGTGCGCCAGCAGCGCCGAAAAGTCGTAGCAGCCCTGTCTGCCTCTGACGCTCAGGACTTACGTCCAAAAGACATTCAAACTTTGATTCGCGGCGGTGCCTCTGCCCAAGAGGTCGCCACCAGTGCCGGTCTGGACTTGGCACAGGTCAAGCGCTATGAAGCCCCAGTTTTAGCGGAACGTATCTATGCCGCCCGTCAGGCTCGGGAAACTCGTGTTTCCCCGGAAAAGGACGCGCCGGCCTTGGGCGAACTGGTGATTGATCGTCTGGCCACCCGCGGAGTTAGCCCCACATCTCTGAGCTGGGACGCGACCCGGCAGCCCGGCGAGAACTGGTTGGTCCACCTGGAGTTTGTGCAAGATGCCAAAGCGCTGGAGGCGAACTGGGATTTTGACCACGAAAACCGCACGTTGACGGCATTGGACGAACAAGCGCGCTGGCTGACCGAGACCGCCACCCCCGCCGGTTCCGACGCCCTGTTGAACCGGGGACATTTCCGTTTTGATTTCGACCCAGAGGCTGAGGCCTCCCCCAGCACTACCACAAAATCTGTCCCGGCACAGTCTCCGGAAACCAGCGCCACCGAAGCCTTGCTAGATGAGTTGAACGCCGCTCGGGGAACCCGGCTTTCCGTGGTGACCGGGGACGAAGAGGACGACGTTTCCGCGATGGAAGCCGCTATCGCCTCCGGGTTTGCTCCCGACGCTGAGACCGCGCCGCCAGCTGCACCCGCCCCGGACGCCGCTTCGGATCAGCCAGACGCGGATGTTTTGCCCCTCGACACCGCGAAACGCCAGTCCTCCAAAACTGCTCAGCCAACCGCACGGACTACAGAAAACGGTGTGTTGCCGGGGATGGAGGATTTGCAGCCAAATCCAGCTCAGCCTCCCGCCGATAGTGCCAAACACACCACGCGCCGGGGTCGTGCCGCCATGCCCTCATGGGACGAGATTCTATTCGGCTCTAAGACCGACTGAGACATTCTCAGCTGCAATAACGCAGCATCGGGACACGCATTTCCTGTTCGCTCAAGCCTCCGTGCAAGCCTTTCATCTGGAACACCTGTTCTTTGAAAAAGCGTGAATCCAAGGTTTGGCCTGTCCCCGCGGCGAACACCACCACATCGCCCAACAGTTCCGTTCGGCGCACCGCGGTGCCGTTATAGGAGGCAAATAACGCCTCAGTTTCGTTGCGATTCAACACTTTGGCTTCGGGCAGCAGCGTCTGCAGACTAACTTGTAGCGCCGCGGCGGATCCCGGTTTGGCATGGACGTGCAGGGCTCGCCCCTCTCCGCTGGTGTCGGCGATGAAATCTGCCGCCGCAGTCTTCGCCAAATTCACGGTAGCCTCTGGGGACGTGTTCAACATGCCGTGGTCCGCGGTAATGATGACCCTCACACCAGGTGCCAGGCTATCCAGCATGATTCCAACCGCGCGATCGGCCTTTTCCAGGTTCTTCACCCACTTCTCAGACCCCACTCCGTAGCCGTGTCCGGCATGATCGACTTCTGCCATATAGAAATACGTCAGTCCACCCTGTTTCGACACATTTGCGGCGTCACGGGCTCGCGCATCCAAGTTTTCCGAAGCCACGTAAGTGGCGCCCCGCAGAGCAGCTCGCGTCAGTCCGCCGCCGATAAATTTTTTCGGCCCCAACGCAAAAGCCGGAATTTTTGCCGCGCTGAGACGTTCAAACCAAGTCGGTTCGGCTTGGAATTCCTCTACTCCTCCCGGATACTCCTCGAAAGTAATCAAGTTGAATTTCGCCTGCGCCACCGGGTCTATCAACTGGTAGGACAACATATTGTGCCGTCCGGGGGCCATGCCGGTCAGGGTAGAAGTGATGGCGGCCGCGGTAGTGGAGGGGCATACACTGCGGCCGGTCAAGGGCTGCTCTGAGGCTGCGGCGGTCTTCACCAGGGCACGTAAGTTCGGCGCGTGTCCCAGATATTCGTTCAAGTTCCACCACCCCAGTCCGTCAATCAACACGAGGACGATTGGGGCGCCGGCGGGGTTGCCCGCCGCATTCGGAGAGGAGGGCAGCCCCTGAGGTAAACGGGGCCATCCGGCTGCCTCGAACTCGCTTACCAGCAGAGCGTCGAGGCGCAAATCAGAATCGTCCGCGGCCATGATTTCAGTGTGAAATTCCGTCTCACTCACCCTTCCATTCAATCATTTCCGGCCTCGCCGGTGTGGCAAGCGGCGTAAGAGCGGGAAAAATCGTAAGAATTGATGTCATGTCTGACTCCCCCCTCGAACACATCCAAGACATCGACATTAACGAGGAAATGGAGCACTCGTTCCTGGAATATGCCTATTCAGTCATTCATGCGCGTGCCCTGCCCGACGCGAAAGACGGGCTGAAACCGGTCCAGCGCCGCATTCTGTTCCAGATGAAACAAATGGGGCTGACCCCGGACAAAGGGCACGTGAAGTCGCAACGCGTCGTGGGAGACGTGATGGGTAAACTGCACCCGCATGGGGATTCGGCTATATACGATGCCCTAGTGCGCCTGGCCCAGCCTTTCACCATGCGCGTGCCGCTTATCGATGGTCACGGCAACTTTGGCTCGCTAGATGACGGTCCCGCTGCGGCGCGCTACACGGAGGCTCGACTGGCTCCCGCCGCCCTAGCTCTGGTGGATGATTTGGACGAGGATGTTGTTGACTTTGTGCCAAACTATGACAATCAGCTCACCCAGCCCGCGGTACTCCCCGCTGCGTTCCCGAACCTGCTGGTCAACGGCGCGAATGGCATCGCGGTGGGCATGGCCACCAACATTCCGCCCCACAATGTGGGCGAAACCATCAACGCCGCCATCTACCTGCTGGATCATCCGCAAGCCGATACCGCGGAACTCATGAAGTACTGCCCTGGCCCGGACCTTCCCGGCGGTGGAATTATTGTGGGCTTGGACGGAATCCGCGAAGCCTACGAAACCGGGAGAGGAATTTTCACCACTCGTGCCCGGGCCACAATCGAGCAGGTCACGGCCCGCAAGCGCGGCATTGTCATTACCGAACTACCTTACCAGGTAGGTCCCGAAAGGGTTGCTGAAAAGCTGAAAGAAACTGTCAGCTCCGGAAAGGTCAAGGGTGTTTCGGGCTGGCAGGATTTATCTGACCGGACTCACGGAATGCGCCTGGTGGTCGAGGTTAAGAACGGATTTCATCCCGAGGCTGTTTTGGCTTCGCTGTACAAGTACACTCCCCTGCAGGAATCCTTCGGCATTAATACGGTCGCCCTGGTCGATGGCCAGCCGCGCACGTTGGGACTGAAAGCAGCCCTGCAAGTATTTGTCGATCACCGCATTGAGGTCACGCGGCGGCGCAGCGAGTTCAGATTGAAGAAAAAGCAGGAACGCCTGCATTTGGTCGATGGATTGCTCATCGCCGTACTGAACCTGGACGAAGTCATCGAGGTCATTCGGACCTCCGATGATTCCGCCGCAGCCCGCCAACGTTTGATGACGGTGTTCGATTTGTCCGAAGCCCAGGCGGAATTCATCCTCGAGTTGCGGTTGCGCCGTTTGACCAAGTTTTCTCGGCTGGAACTGGAGGCAGAAGCTGACGAGCTGCGCCAAGCGATTGCCGAGCTGGAACAGATTTTGGCGTCCACCGAGAAACTGCATGACGTGGTGCGAAATGATTTGCGCCAAACCGCGGCAAAACTGTCCACACCGCGGCGCACCGTGTTGATGGAAGAGGACGGTTCGGCCGTGGCGGCTTCCGAAGACGCCGCGCTGCCGGTTTTGGGGGCGATGACGGTTACGGATGTGCCCTTGGAGGTTCCCGATGTACCCTGCCGGATTGTCCTGGGTGCCGACGGGCGGGCTATCCGCTTGGCGCATACCGGTCCCGTGACACGCTTAGAGGGATTCAACAGTACGGTCGCCGGCTCTATCTTGACCCATACGCGAGGGTCCTTTGGGGTCGTCACCTCATCGGGTTTTGTGGTGCGCCTGGACGTGTTGAATCTTCCTCCGGGGGAAAAGTCCCCGCTGGCTGGCTCTGCCAGCTCCGGTGTTGCCGGGTCAACAGATTCGACTGAGACGGCAAGTGCCGCGGACAACGTTGCGGAGAGCCTCGCGGAAAGCGCACCCCCCTGGTCTTTTGACGGAGCACCGCAGCTGTCAGCCGCAGCACGATTGGAGGACGGAGAAACCGTAGTCGGTATCCTCACTTTGGATAAAGACGAAACGGTCGGTATGGTGACCGAACAGGGCATCGTGAAGCGGATGCGTCCGGACTATCCCAGCACCCAAAACCGGTTTAGCATCATCAACCTGGAAGACACTGACCAGCTGGTCTATGCCGGGGCTTGCCCGGACGACGCCCAAATCGTGATGATTTCGACTGATGCCCAGCTGCTGCGCACCCCGGCGAGTAAAGTTCGCCCCCAAGGGCGCAACGCGGGCGGGGTCGCGGGTATGAACCTGAAAGAAAATACGCGGGTTATTGCCGGGGCAATCGTCCCTGATGAGCTGGTCGCGGCTACCACCGTGGCCACCGTTGCCGCCATTATGAACGCCATGCCCGGAGCAAACCAAAGCTCCATTAAGCTCACGCCTCTGGATCGCTATCCCGTGAAGGGCCGGGGCGCACAAGGGGTGCGCGTGCAGCGTTTCCTCAAGGGCGAGTACGCCCTCGATATGGCTTTTGTCGGTCCGGATCCGATTCATGCCGTAGACGCCAAAGGTAAACCAGTCAAACTGCCGGAACTGGACGAACGCCGCGACGGTTCCGGCTCGAACTTGAAATCTGATATCGCCTATTTTGGTTGATACCGGATTTTAATATATTTCTTTTTTTGCCTGGTGGAAACAAGCCGAGAGCGATACATTACGCTCCCGGCGGGGCTTGGGGAACCCTACGCCCTGTTTTCTCTCCTTTTCGGGTCGGCAGCGCGGCGGCTGACTGACGGTTCATCTGGGCAACTTCCTCACGCAAAATTGAGGAGTCCACGGGCTTCTGCGCCTCGACAGGCAGATTCACCACCCACTCGGTCGAGCCTCCCGTAACTTCATACCCAAAATCAGTATAAAGTTTTGCGACTTCAGTCGGGTTTTCTTGATCCAACCCCACCGCCGCGAACTGCATTCCCGATTCCTGGTAAGCCGCAATGGCGTGTGACAGCAGTGCCGCGGCGACCTGGGTTTCCGCATAATCGGGCAGGACTCCCAGGATTTCGGTATAGCCTTGAGTGAACCCCATCGCCTCCCAGTCCTGCTCGTAGCGAGCGGAAAGCAGATAACCCGCGACCTCGGCTACATCGCTGGACTTGTCCAAGGCGATAAAAGACCATTCGGGAGCAAAGAAGGGCCGGTTCGACTGCCACGTCTGCAGATCTTGGGCGGGAGCACCTGCCGCCAGGGCCATCAGCTCATTGTGAGCCCGGCGCACATGGTCATCGAAATCCGCAGACCACGGGATAATTTCCAGATACTGGCCGGGTGCCACCAGTTCCCCCGGTGCTGCCAAATCTCGGCGCAGTTCCAGGTAAGTATGGGCGGGCTGAAAACCGCTGGCTCGCAATTGCGGTTCGGCGTCACTCGCTGCTTGGTCCACGAAACACACAATCTGGGCCGGTCGCGGCTTTTCCGCCAGCATGGCGTGAGCAGTTTGAACTTCCCATTGAAAGATGATGGAACCGACTCCGCGATTCCGCCAACTCGTCTCTACGCCCCCGGAACAGATGGCCTGGACTCCATCGGTTTCCTCAACACGCACGATGGCGTAGGCGACCATCCGCGAGTCTTGGTCCCAGGCGCTCAGGCCACAAAAATCGGATTGAAAAATCGAATCAACTTCTGCCTGCGAAGTACGATAGGGCGGATTGTCGATACGTTCCATATCGACTATGAGCCGCATCAGGTCCCGCTTATGCGCGGCTTCCAGCGGTTTCCAGGTGATGCCTGGAGTAGCGGCTGGGGAAGCAAAAAGTTGAGCCAAATCTCTCCCTCGCTTGTTAGGAGCCGTTGCCGTGAGCTTGGTTAATGTGACCGGTGAAAAAACCGCATATCAACCTGGAGCTTATCTGACGATTCTAGGCGTCAATCATCTCGGCGTCCAACTTAGAGGCTCCCTCGATAATGAATTCCCGCCGCGGCGGCACTGCTGAACCCATCAATAGCTCAAAGACTTCTTCCGCCCGGTTGACAGCGGCTTCATCACTTAAACGGATTCTCCGCAGCGTGCGGTGGCGCGGATCCATGGTCGTTTCCGCCAGCTGGTCAGCGTCCATTTCGCCCAGACCCTTGTAGCGCTGGATGGGTTCCTTATAGGTTCGCCCGGTCTGCTCCAGTTTCCCCAGTTCCTTATGCAGCTGGTCCTCGGAATAGGTGTAGCGGAACTCGCCCGGCGTCTTGCCTTTCGCGTTGACCTGAATCCGGTGCAGCGGCGGAACGGCCGCAAAAACCCGGCCTGCAGCAATCATGGGCCGCATATAGCGGAAGAACAGGGTCAACAGCAGCGTGCGGATATGCGCCCCGTCCACGTCCGCATCCGTCATCATGATGACTTTGCCGTACCGGGCTTGTGAAATGTCGAAAGTCCGCCCCGACCCGGCCCCAAGCACCTGGATAATCGCCGCGCACTCCGCGTTCGCCAGCATCTGGGCGGTTCCGGTCTTTTGCACGTTGAGGATTTTTCCGCGAATCGGGAACAGGGCTTGAAATTCGGAGTTCCGGGCGGCTTTCGCGGTACCGAGCGCGGAATCGCCCTCCACAATGAACAGCTCGGATTTCTCTACGTCGTCGCTGCGACAATCCACAAGTTTCGTCGGGAGAGTCGAGGTTTCCAGCGCGTTTTTCCGCCGCGTAATCTCTTTGGACAGTCGGGCGGACAGGCGCGAACGCATCTCGGCCACGATTTTGTCCAGAAGTGCGGAAACTTGGTTTTTGTCCTCGCGTTTCCGGGAGTTCAGCTTCGCTTCGAGCCCCTCAGTCACGACTTTGGTCACGATTGGCTTGACTTTGGCGCTGCCCAAGGCTTCTTTCGTTTGCCCCTCGAATTCGGGTTCGGGCAGGCGCACCGTGATGACGGCGGTCATGCCCGCCAGAATGTCCTCTTTCTCGATTTTCGATTCTTTAGCGCCCAGTTTCAGGCGGCGCGAGTTGGCTTGGATTGCCGCGCGCAAGGTTTTCACCAGCCCCGCCTCGAAGCCCGCCAGGTGCGTACCGCCGACCGGGGTCTCGATAATGTTCACGTAGCTTTGTTCCACGGTGTCGTAGCCCACTCCCCACCGCAGTGCCACGTCGACCTCGCAGGTGCGTTCCATCTCTTTGGGTTCCAGGTGACCCGTTTTCTGGTTCGGCACTTGCACGATTTCCGTAAAGGTACCGCTCCCCTGTAGCTGCCAAGTGTCGGTGATGGCCCGGTCCGGCGCGAGATAGTCCACAAAGTCGACTGTACCGCCCTTGTGCAAGAACGTGTCGGTGAGGGTTTCCTCCCCACGCAGGTCGGTGACGGTGATGGATAATCCGGGAACCAAGAACGACGTTTTGCGCGCCCGGTTGGACAGGTCCTCGTAACTGAAGTCAACGTCCTTGGGGAAAATCTGAAAATCTGCCCAGAACCGTACCCGCGTCCCGGTGGTGCCTTTCTTAACCTTGCCGAGTTTCGTCAGCTTTGAGGAGTGCTCGAAAGGTTGGAAAGCGTTGTTGGGGTTCAGTTCCGCCGTGTCACTGAACACCCCGGGTTCGCCCCGGCGAAACTGCAGACCGTGAGTGTAACCGCCACGGTCTACCGCCACGTCCATACGGGCGGACAGGGCGTTGACCACCGAGGCTCCCACCCCGTGCAGGCCTCCCGCGACCTTGTACAGACCGGCATCGAATTTGCCGCCCGCGTGCAGTTTTGTGTACACGACTTCCACACCGCTCAAGCCCGTGCCGGGCACTTCGTCTATCGGCACCCCGCGTCCGTTGTCGCGCACTTCCGCCGAATGGTCGGGATAAAGCACGACTTCGATGTGGTCGCAAAACCCCGCCAGGGCCTCATCAACCGAGTTATCGATGATTTCCCACAGGCAGTGCATAAGTCCGCGCCTGTCGGTCGAACCGATATACATAGCGGGACGCTTGCGCACCGCCTCCAGCCCCTCCAAGACGGAAAGGTGGTGAGCGGAGTAATCCGAGACATCTTTTGCAGTAACCACGGGCTATATCCTATGCGTAGCGGCGCCGCGCTGCAGGTTGCCTTGCCGAGCGTCCCGCTTTTTGGCTCCCGTGCCCTCGGTTTTTGCTCTGTGTGGCCCCGTAAACCGCTGGTAGACTAAAAGGCCGATAAGGCATGAAACCCACGACACAGGAGGCGTCACCTTTGGAGCTCAAGGTTAAGACTTTTGCGCAGCTTAGCAACACGGAACTGTATGCGATTTTGAAACTGCGGGTGGATGTTTTCGTGGTCGAACAGGCTTGCCCTTACCCGGAAATTGATGGGCGCGATGAGGGTTCTCTGCACGTGTGGCTGGAACAGGACGGCGAAATTCTGGCTTACCTGCGCGTCTTGGATCGCGGCGTGGAGAGCGAATATGTCGCAATCGGCCGCGTCATTGCCGCGCGCCGCCGCCAGGGCTTGGGTTCTGAAATCATGAAAGCAGGAATACGTGTGGCTCAAGAGCGTTTCCACGCTGAGGCCATCTATCTGGAGGGACAGGTCTATGCCCAGGGGTTCTATGAAAGCCTCGGGTTCCGCCAGATTTCCGAACCCTACTTGGAGGACAATATCCCCCATATCAAGATGTTGCGCGAGTCTGACCCGAGCTAAACGCCGCCCGCACCGGCTGGCACCGCACCGAAGACCGCGCGGAGATTTTGTTTAGCGCTGCTGGGCTCCGGGCAGTAATTCGAGCGCTAATTTGGGCATAAGTTGGGGGTGTCTGCCTTGCAGCAGACACCCCCAACATGGTCAGGAATGCGAGTTTCTGACCATCAGCCAGTTTCAGATGCGGCTAAGCTATAGCAGTCCACCAGTACGGATTGTTTTCGGTCGAATTCTCACCATCCCAATAGAAACACTTTAAACCAGTAGAGTCAGCGGCACAGGAATAGGCTAAACCCGGAACACCTCCTCCTTCGAAGCGTTTTCCGTAGGGGAAGGGTTTGGCCCATTCGGGATGTTCAGCACCTTTACGGCACTGAGAAGGATATAAAGCAAAGACATCTGCATCCTCGTTGTTGGGTTTGGGTTTGGCTGCAAGGAACGTTCCAAAACCGTAAATAGCCGTAGGATCCGTCATGTCACCGTAATCTCGGTAATTCGGATCGGTGAACCAGCGTTGCGCGTCGCTCAAATCCTCAAACTTCCAAGGCCACATATCCAGAAGGCGATGCGGAGTCATGCCAGTGTAAGGTTCGGCTTTAAAAACCATCGGCAGCCCAATACCATCATAGAAAACACGGAATTCGTCTCCATCGCTCAGGCAGTACGAATACGAAGCGTTGCCCCTCGGTAACTGCTCGGGTTCGCCCGCTAATGGGTAGTTGGCGCGCATTTCTGCCAGGGTCATGTCTGCCAGTTTCGGTTTGGGGATTACTCCGGTGGTGGCGGCTTGGACGGTAACATCGGGCATGACTCCGGTCCCGCCGATAATCATCAGTTTGCTAGCACCCAGGGCGTCAGCTTTCGCTTTCACACCCTCCCCGTTAGCCGGACTCAGCAGGATAACTCCGTCTTTGGCGGCTCCAGCGACCATCGCGTCTTTCAACGCGGTACCCGACGCCAGGTACACGACACTGCCGGACTTTTGAGCCTTAGCATACTTAGCGATAGTGAACGCGGTCTCATACCGGTTCGCCCCCGCCAAACGAGCCGTCGCTTTCCCACCAGCAGCCATGTTCAACACACTATCCGGCACAACAGCCGTACCCCCCAGGGCGGTAACCTTGGGAGCTTTCAGTTCGGAAACAACCCCCGGCAACGCTGCCGCGGAAGCATCATTCGTAAACGTCAAAATCGGGCCATCACGCAACACACTCGCTGCGACCGCGTCAGGAGAACCCGAACCCACATTCTTCGTCACATACACATTCTTCGGGGTACCGTTAACCTTCACCCACTGTTTAGCGATAGCCCCCGCCGTAGCATTACGATCCGCCCCCGCCAAACGAACCACTTCCACACCGCTGGCTTTCGCCTGGTCCTCAATAGCCTGCGGCACCGCACCCACGCCACCAAGCAACACAATCTTGCCGGGTTTCACCCCACCCAGATTCAGACTCTTACCATCAGTCAACACCACCGGGCCGTCCCCAATAGTCGCCGCTGGTAGCGCATCCACCGGGTTACGATTAGACGCCACATACACCACCGGCCACGCGCTCCCCCACGTATGCTTCGCCACCGCCAAAGATGTCTCCACCCCAGACGGGCCAGCCAAACGCTCATGAGCCAACTCACCAGCCACCGCCGGTACTACTGACACACCAGCCAAACCAAGCATGGAACCAGCCGCAACCAGCCCCACCAGCCACTAAGCCTGTTATCACGCGTCTACGCGTCATCAAAATCCTCCTTATCGAAAAAACTATGGAACCCGGCTAGCCCCTCATGAACCCGGAACCCAGCCAGAAACCAACGAACTCAGCAACTACGCTACCCCCGCCCCGACTTTTTCTCACCCAAACGGGAAAACAAAATGTGTCATGGATCCCTAAAAGTGGACATGTACCATGCCGGGTAGCGCTCACCCAAATCTTCTGTCATGTATTCCAGACCAGCACCTCATGAACCTGCAACCAGAGAAAAACCTGCGATTTACCCAATAGAATATCTGCGATTAGGTCAGTATCTGCCATGCGATTTGGTCAATAGAATCACACAATCCCTGATATCATAGGGTTTATGCAGTATTTAGAACGTGCCCTGGACGGGGTGTTGCCGGGAATGCTGGCGCACCTGCCGGCAATCTGTATTCAAGGACCACGCGCGGTGGGTAAAACCTCCACCGCCCTGCGTTACGCCAAAACCTCGTGGTTACTGGACGCACCCGGGCAACAGTCGCTCCTGGAAGCCCAGCCCTCGCGTTTGCTAGCGGACACCCGCCCGGTGCTAATCGACGAATGGCAGCGTCTGCCCGAGGTATTCGACCTGGTGCGCCGTGAAGTAGACCGCGAATACGCCCCAGGTTCGTTCCTGCTGACCGGCTCGGCGCTGATCAAGGATTCCTCGGGCACACACACCGGAGCGGGGCGGGTCACCACCCTGCGGATGCACCCCATGAGCCTATTCGAGCGGGGAGTTCACGAAGTGCAAGTCAATCTCGGCAAGCTACTCATGAACCCGCAAGAAAAAGTAAGCGGGGCAACCACTTGGCAGTGGGGGGACTACGCCGAGGCGATTTGCGCCTCCGGGTTCCCCCGCATTACCACCCTGCCCGCACCGTATCGCAGCAAACAATTGCGAGCATATCTCCAGGCGATTGTGGATCGTGATGCTCCTGAGGCCGGGTATAACCTGCGCAGCCCCGGGCGACTGCAAGCCTGGATGCGGGCATACGCGGCGGCGAGTTCCACCACCACCGGGTATGGGGAAATCCTGAAAGCCGCAACCCCGGGTGAAGCCGACAAGCCGGCAAAAAACACCGCCTTAGCTTATCGGGATTTCCTGACCCGGATTTGGATCCTAGACCCGGTTCCGGCTTGGGATTTGACCGCGAATCCGATAACCCGCCTGGCGAAAAGCCCCAAACACCAGCTGGCGGATCCAGCCCTGGCGGCCAGCTTGCTGGATCTGGATGCCGAGGCTTTACGCGACGACCCGGTAATGGGACCACGCCTGTTCGAGGCCTTGGCGGTCTTGACGCTGCGGGTCGCGGGTCAGGTGCACGGGCTGCGAGCCTATCACTTGCGCACCCAAAACGGGGATCACGAAATCGATCTACTACTGCGCGGCGCAGGTAAACGCACCCTCGCTTTCGAAGTCAAACTGAAAACGGACATCACCAGCGATGACTGCCGTCACCTGCTGTGGCTGCGCGATAAACTCGACACGCAACTGCGCAGCTGCGCGGTTATCAGCGCCGGCGCTGAGGCCTATACCCGTCGCGATGGGATTCACGTCATCCCCCTGGCACTGTTGGGCGCGTGACAGCGGGACTGGTCGCTCCCGATAACCACGCCAGGCTAGGTTCAGCCACGTGATTGTACCGGGATAGGTTCATGAGGTGCCGACCGACACCCAGGGTGAGTATCGGCCGGCACCGGCGTAGCAGTTCTCAAGCGTTTTTGCCGCTGACTGTGGGGATCCTCACTCCGCCTTCCAGGCGTAGCGCACCTGGTTCGGGGTGATTTCCACCGCTATGCCATACTCGGTATTCGAATCCGTCGCCAGCGAGGATCCCTCAAAAGTATCCACACAACTTCCATCTAAGGTGGTACGTCCCCGGTGGGGCAGGAAAATATCCGCATTGCGAATATGGTCAATCACGCAGGCAGCCGAATCGAAACAGTCTGAAGTGTCAATCCTACCGTAGCCTTCAAAAACTTTCCCACAAACTCCACTCGAACCTCTAAGTACCGCTAGACGTTGGAAGGCTCGGTTGTAGGCATTATCCGCATAATACTTAGTCAAGGGATAGACGTCACTCCAGTAGGAATCGTCGAACATGCCCTGGGCTTTGGTTTCTAGCCACTGGGAGTATTTCTTCAAGGGCTTGCCCGGCGCGTATCCCCTAGTATTAGCGTTAATCTTGTCGATGAGGGCTTGGCGAACCTGGTCTTGGGTGACTCTGAGACCAACTCCACAGTTCTTGCGTAGCGCGGCCTGGTCGAGGACATCCTCAGAGATAGCTGCGGGGCCGCCCAGAGCCACGACCTTCTTAGCACTCAAACCGATAACCGCGTTCTTTACTGACTCCGGCACCACCCCCGAGCTCGGCACCAGTAGCAGCGGCCCATCTTTCAAGGAACCACCCGACACCGCATCAGCATAATTCTCGCTATTAGCTATATACGCCACCTCGGCACCCTCCGGGAAAGCCGCCCGAGCAATAATACTCGCCGTCGCATAACAATCCACCCCCGACAAACGCCCAGTCTCACGGTCACCTGCCATCTCGTACAAATGCTGCTCCGACACCGACGCCGGGCCACCCAAAGCCATCACCTTAGGCGCATTCACCTGGTCAATAGCCTGCTTCAAACGCAACTCAGAACCCGGCATATAAATATAAATCCCGCCCTTAGTCAGCGAACCACCAGCCAAAGGATCTGGGGAACCCTGACCACTAGCACCCTTACCATCAGCCACATACACCTCCGTTACCGGAGCCTGCTCCGCCCGTTTAGTAGCAATCTTGATGGAAGTCTCCACCCGGTCAGCGCCACCCAGACGCCCAGTCTCACGACCACCAGCCGCTGAGGCCAGCATCTGCTCCGACACCGACGCCGGACCACCCAAAGCCACGACCCGCTTCGGATTCAAACGCTTAATCTCCACCGCTACATTCCCAGGCACTTGACCATCACGTGGCACCAACAACACCGGACCATCCATCAAAGCCCCACCAGCCAGAGCATCAGCAAACACATCCATCCGCGCCAAATACACACTCTGCGCCTGACCCGGGAAAGCCGCTTTCGTTATCGCAATCGAAGTCTCCACCCGATTTGCACCATAAATCCGGCCTTTTTCCAAATTCCGGCACAAGCCATAGGCTCCCACAGACAAGGAACCCACCAACACCAGCGAAACCGCCCCAGCCACAAAACTGCGTAAACGCATCACGCCATATCCTTTCCAAAAGAAACCAGAAAAATCACAGCCGCCCGCCCAGTAGACCCATAGCTACTGCACACAGCGGCACAACACATTAATCCTTCCATTAACACCCCCCCCCGCACGCTGTTCACCACCAGCGAACACCACCACACGCATGCCGAACCAGGGCGTCGGGCGCGACCGGAGCAGGGGGCGACTCAGCGAGAGACCGGTGAGCGTTTTGCGACAATAGTCGCGCAAAACGCGAGGGGGCACTCCCCCTACCGCCTCTCGCGAGCACCCCCCGCGACGAAGCGCCCACCCGCACACCACCCACCACCACATTCGCCCAGTTTTACACCCCGAGGTTCCCGACCAGCACGCTTAAACCTATTAATTCGCGTCGGTGTGCCATATATGGCACACCGACGCGTTTAAATAGTTTTTATCCCAACTCTTTAGAGAAGCTCAGGGCACCGTCAGCGTGGATAACTAGGGAGATTTGGGCTGTAGCTGCCAATAATGGCAGCTACCCCCCAAATCCCACCCTTTATCCACAAACACAACCCGAACCAGGATGGCACAGGTCGCTATTAGTTCAAGTAATCACGCAAAGATTGGGACCGCGCCGGGTGGCGCAGCTTGGACATTGTCTTGGCCTCGATCTGGCGGATACGCTCGCGAGTGACCCCGTAGCGGCGCCCGATTTCGTCCAAGGTCTTCGGTTGGCCGTCTTTGAGGCCGAAACGCATGGCAATAACGCCAGATTCACGCTCACTCAAGGTGTCCAAAACGCGCTGCAACTGTTCTTGGAGCATCATGAAGCTGACCGCGTCGGCGGGAACCACCGCTTCGGAATCTTCAATCAAATCCCCGAATTCGGAGTCGCCGTCCTCACCCAGCGGGGTGTGCAACGAAATCGGCTCGCGACCGTATTTCTGGACTTCCACGACCTTTTCCGGGGTCATCTCGAGCTCTTGCGCCAGTTCGTCCGGGGTGGGTTCGCGTCCCAAATCCTGCAGCATTTGGCGCTGGACACGGGCCAGCTTATTAATGACTTCCACCATGTGTACGGGGATCCGGATGGTGCGCGCCTGATCCGCCATGGCACGGGTGATGGCCTGTCGAATCCACCAGGTGGCATAGGTCGAGAATTTATACCCTTTGGAATAATCGAACTTTTCCACCGCGCGAATCAGACCCAGGTTGCCCTCTTGAATCAAGTCAAGGAACAACATACCGCGCCCGGTATATTTCTTTGCCAGGGCTACCACCAGCCGCAGGTTCGCCTCCAGCAGGTGATTCTTTGCCATTTGCCCGTCTTGAACCACGTAGTGCAGTTCCCGAATCTGTTTCGGAGTCATGGTTTCCTGGCTGGTTTTCAGCAGGTGGTCGGCGTACAGCCCGGCCTCAATCCGCTTGGACAGGTCCACTTCCTGTTCCGCGTTCAGCAGCGCGACCTTACCGATTTGCTTTAAGTAGTCCTTTACCGGGTCAGAAGTCGCCCCGGCCACGGTTACTTTTTGAGCCGGTTCGTCCGTGTCGTCCTTCTCTGAAAGCGTGTACTCCGCGCTGGTCGAAGCCTTGGCTTTAGCGCCCGACTTGGTTTCGCTGTCTTTCGACTTTTCCCCGCGGGAATCATCGTCCTCGCCGTCCTCAGATTCCTCAGCGTCTTCCGTTTCCTCGGATTCCTCGGCGTCGTCTGAGTCTTCGTCGTCGCCCTCTAGGTTTTCCAAGTCCTCATCGTCGATTTCGGTGTCTTCCAGTTCGCCTTCGTCCGGCTCGCTTTCCTTTTCATCGGATTCGTCCTCGATGTCGGCTTCGTTCTCAGCGTCGGGTGCCAGCGATTCCAAGGAATCTTCGAGCAGTTCCTGATCCTTTGCCGATTTCCCGCTCTTCGTGCCCTTGCTAGCCGGTTTGGCGCTGGCCTTGGTGGCCCGAGGCTTACGTGCCGGGGTTTTTTCAGCCGCCGCAGCCGGTTTCGTCTTGGCAGCGGTTTTCCCACCAGTTTTTGCCGTGGTTTTTGTAGTGGCCTTGGCGGGTGCTTTCGCAGAAGTCCGGGTGGTCGTCTTCGCGGTGGTCTTAGCGGAAGTTTTCGTGCCAGCCTTCGCGGTGGTTCCGGTTGTCGCTTTCACAGAAGTCCGGGTGGTCGTTTTCGCCGTAGTCTTGGCAGTCTTTGGCGCTGTAGTCTTGGCACTCGTCTTCGCGGTCGCCTTAGTGGTCTTTGCCGCGCTCTTGGTGCTGGCTGCGGCTTTGGTCTTCACCGAAGATTTGCTTGAAGTTTTCGTACTCGTCGAAGTTTTTTTCGCCGCCGCAGACTTGGTGGCAGCTTTCCGAGTGGTGGAACCAGTCTTGGTGCCCGCTGCCGCCTTACTGGCAGTCTTACGAGTGGTTACAGAGGTGGTTTCGCCTTGATTTTCAATGGTCTTTTTGCTGGTAGACACCGAGAACCTTTCGCATTGAGGGATTGTTTCAAAACGTACAAGGCACAATTATAATTTCATACTAACAAAATTCCCTGTGACATGGTAAATTTAGGTCATGCTCGAGGAAATTTCCCTGATAGCTGAAGTGCGCTCCGGTGTCGGCGCCCGCCTAGCTGAACCGTGGAAATATTGCACCAGCAAAGCCCTCACCACCACGCAGCTTGACGAGTTTTCCGCACCCACTATCGGATTGCTGAACCGCGGCAAACGTTTTCGGGCTATCGCCGCCTACATGGGGTGGATTAGCGCCGCTGGCCCCCTCAAATCCGACGAGATTCCCGACCAACTTCTGGACTTGGGCGCCAGCCTCGAACTGTTCCAGGCTTCGGCCCTAGTTCATGACGACATCATCGATGAAGCGATGAAACGCCGCGGCCTGCCCTCAGCACAAATCGCGTTTATGACTTCTCTGCTCTCGGGCGGACCTCGCTTCGGCGAGTTTGCGGCCATTCTCTGGGGCGATTTGCTCTATGCGGCAGCAAACTCTTACTTCTCCAAGTCCATCAGCACGCTCTCTAATGAGAATTCCCAGAGGGCCTGCGATTTTTATGTCTCTATGCAAGCTGAAGTTGCTTATGGACAGTTTCTCGACCTTTCCGCTGAAACTCGCGAGATTTCGCCCAATCTGCCGCCGCGCCAAGAAGACGCTATGGAGATTATCAAGCACAAGACCGCGCGTTACTCAGTGGTGATACCGCTGTTGCTGGGGGCCGCGCTGCGGGGGGCCAGCGATTCCCTGATAGAACAGTTGGAGGGGTTCGCCACTCCCTTGGGTGTGGCTTACCAGTTGCGCGATGATGATTTGGGAATTTTTGGCGATCAAGAACTGACCGGAAAACCGGCCGGCGATGATATTCGTTCTGGCAAACGCACGGTACAACTCGCCCTCGCTTGGGAAATGACAGACGATCAGGGACGGGATTACTTGATGCGCTACTGGGGGGCGCCGGACTTAACTCCGCCTATCATTGACAACATTTGCGCCATCATCACCGGTTCCGGAGCACGACGCGCCATTTCCGACCTGATGAATGAGCATCTGGAACAATCACAGAGATACCTTGACGCCATGCCGTGCGACACGGAAGTGAAACGGCAGCTCGCGGCTTTCGGGTCCTCCCTGGTGAACCGCGCCAACTAGAGAGCTAAGGCTCCCGCCACGCGGCGCACAGCTTTCTTGCGTCCCGCCCGCAACGCGTTCAACGGGGTGTCCCCCAGGCTGTCGTCCTCGCTGAGTATCCAGTTCATCGCTTCGGCATCGCTGAATCCGCCGTCACGCAACAGAATCAGCGTGCCGCGTAAGACCTCCAGCGGGCCGCGGTAAGCCCCTTCAGACTCTGCAGCCACCAGGAAAACCTGGGGAATACGCAGCTTTCCGTCCTCTGGCGACGCCAGGGCCAGCAGGGATACATCTTTCAGCCAAGAGCGAATGACTTTCGCCTCCACGCCCAGATAAGCCGCCGCTTCATTGATAGTCAGCCAGTTATATTCCTTCCAGATTTCACTCACAATGCAAAACTAATGCAAAAAGCGACGCATCACGGGGAGGGACACAGAAATACCGAGCAATTTAACCTAGACTTTTGGGCGTGAGTGACGCAGAAAAGGAAAATTTTGACGGTACCGGAGCCACGACCGCGGTGCCGGCGCCAAAACCAACTTCCACGGGACGTCACTCTAACGGCAATATGCCCGATTCTTTCCCGCCTGCCCAGTCCACTCCCGCAGCTCCTCAGGTTCCGCAGAATCCGCCGGATCGCTTGGTGGGACAGACTATTGATGCCCGTTATGTCATCGAAAAACGAATTGCCCGCGGCGGGATGGCTACCGTGTACCGGGCACGAGACACGCGCCTGGACCGGCCGGTAGCTTTGAAAATTATGTATCCCCACCTAGCGGAGTCCGCGGACTTTGTGGCCCGGTTCCGCCGCGAGGCTCGAGCGGCAGCTAAGCTGACCCATCCCGGTGTGGTCGCGGTGTATGACCAGGGCAGCGCCCAGGGCTCTAGCTACCTGGTGATGGAACTGGTAAAGGGCCCTAACCTGCGTACTTACCTGCGTTCGCAGGGGTGCCTGCCGGTAGGCGAAGCCCTCAAAATCACCAAAGAAATCCTCCAAGCCCTGGCCGCCGCCCACCGCTCCGGGCTGATTCACCGCGATGTGAAGCCAGAAAACGTGCTGTTGCCGGAACCCGGCCAGGTAAAGGTCGCCGATTTTGGTTTGGCGCGCGCCGCCTCCGAAGTCACCGCTGCCACCACCGGCTCAATCTTGGGGACGGTAGCGTACCTGTCTCCCGAGACCGTCTCGGGGGCCGCCGCGGATTCCCGCGTGGACGTTTACGCGACCGGCATCATGCTTTTTGAGCTCTTGGCTGGAGTTCCCCCGTTCTCCGGTGATTCTCCTATCCAGATTGCTTACGCCCACGTGAACCAAGACGTTCCACACATCAAAGAAACCGAGCCTTGGGTACCCCAGCCAGTCGACGACCTGATTGCGAAACTCACGACCCGCGACCCAGCCAAACGGCCTTTGAACGGGGACGCCGCTCTGGAACTGATCAACCAAACCATTGCCGAGCTGGACCCTACCGAGATGGCACTGCGCGGGGACACCCCACCGGCACCCAGCGCCCCCGATGCAGACTTGGACCAGGAACTAACCCCAACTCTCAACGAAGTTCCGCTACCTGGCGCCCCCGGTTCTCCCTCACATCACAAGTCCTGGTGGAAGCGCCGCCGGGAACGTAAAGCCGGGTCCGCGCTGAACTCCACTTCCACCACCACGCCCGCCGTTACGCCCACTGACGGCGATACCGGCACCCCGCACAAGAAGCGGGGGCCCGTGATTGCGGCAATAATCGGCGCCATAGTCCTGTTAGCGGCTATCCTGACCTGGTTCTTTATGTGGGGACCGGGTTCGTTTAGGCCCATGGTGGACGTGGTCAATCAACAGTGGTCGGACGCCGCCAAGTCCCTCACCACTGCCGATGTGCCTTTTGAACGTGTGGACGTGTTCGACGACAACGTTCCCGCCGGTAACGTGGCTCGCACCAATCCGGCGCCCGGTAAACCGCTGGGGCGTTTCCAGACCGCGAAAATTTTTGTCTCCAAGGGCGTCGAGATGCTGACAATGCCCGATTTGACCGGGAAAACGCGAGAGGAAGCCCTGGAGCTGGTGAAAAAAGCTCGCTTTGACGCCCCGCAGATCAGCGAGGACTTCCACGACACAGTGCCCCAGGGACAGGTTTCTGTGCAAGACCCGGCTCCGAATGCCAGCGTAGCGCACAACACGATGGTAAAGTTCACGGTTTCAAAGGGCCGCCAACCCGTTTCGATGCCAGATTTGGTTGGTAAACCGAGCCAGGAGGCCCAAAACGAGTTGACCCGGGTCGGTTTGCAACCCCAGGTCACGGAAGATTTCTCGGATAGTGTGCCCAAAGGCAAGGTCGTCAGCCAAAGCGTGGCTCCCAACACCACAGTTCACCGACTGGATCAGGTGGCCTTGGTGGTTTCTAAAGGCCCGGAAATGGTGGCGGTACCAAATGTTTTCGGCAAAAACGAAAGCGATGCCCGCGCCGCCCTGGAATCCGCCGGGTTTACGGTGAACGTGAAACGGACTTTCGGGGATTCTAAGCGGGTTTTGAACTCCAACCCTGGTGCCGGTACCCAGGCAAAAGTCGGCTCCACGGTGACGATTACCCTCTTCTGAGCACACTCACACACAGAGAACCGAGGCCTGTCCCCTCGACAACGACTGCCGTGTCAACGCCGCGATGCCAGACAGGCGTGGATTAAAAACCCAGTGCCGGGAAGTTCTCTAAGTCAGCCGGTTGGATTCCCGGTTTTGCCTGAGCCAGCATTTGCGCCACTAAGAAAGCCAGTTCCAGGGCTTGTTGGTGGTTTAGACGGGGATCGACCAACGTTTCGTAACGGTTGGCAAGGGCGGATTCGTCGATAGTTTCCGTACCGCCAACAATTTCGGTCACGTCCTCGCCCGTTAGTTCCACGTGAATGCCCCCGGGAACCGTCCCCACGGCCTCGTGCGCGGCAAAAAATCCCCGCACCTCGTCCAGAATCGTCTCAAAGTGACGAGTTTTGTAGCCCGACCCGGTCTTTACCGTGTTGCCGTGCATCGGATCGCACATCCACACCAGAGGAGTGCCGGTGTCTTTGCCGGCCTGCAACAGGGGGGGAAGTTTTTCCCGGATATTGCTGGCTCCCATCCGGGTGATGAAAGTCAAACGTCCCGCCAATCCCTCCGGGTTTAACCGTTCCACGAGTCCTTTCACGTCATCAGGAGTCGAATTCGGCCCCAGCTTAACTCCCAGCGGATTTTTCACTTGGGACAGCAAAGCCACGTGTGCCCCGTCCACCTGACGAGTGCGTTCCCCAATCCACAAGAAGTGCGCGGAGGTGTCGTACAGATCCCCGCTGATGGAATCCACGCGGGTCAGAGCACTTTCGTATTCTAGGAGGAGCGCTTCATGTGAGGCATAAAAATCGGTGGTTCGCAGCGCGTCCGAGGGAACCCCGGTGGCTTTCATAAACTGCATGGCCGCGTCAATCGCGGTAGCCAGGTCGTCGAATTTCGAGTAAGCCCGGTTGCGCATGAAGCCTTTGTTCCATTCGTGGACCCGGCGCATATCCGCGTAACCGCCCTGGGTAAACGCCCGAATCAGGTTCAGCGTAGCGGCGGAATACTGGTAGCAAGACATGAGCCGGCGCGGGTCGGGGGTGCGCGACTCTGCGTTGAACTCGTGTCCGTTGACCGCGTCGCCTCGGTAAGACTCCAAAGTCACCCCGTCGCGGGTTTCCGTGTCAGAAGAGCGGGGTTTGGCATATTGGCCTGCCATGCGGCCCATTTTGATGATGGGCAGTCCCCCGCCGTAGGCCAAAACGACGGCCATTTGCAGGATGGTCTGAATTTTTAGTTTCAGGTGGTCGGCTGTGGACTCCGCGAACGTTTCGGCGCAATCCCCTCCGGTCAGCACGAAAGCCTCCCCGACACAAGCTTGTGCCATCAGGTTTTGCAGTTCGTTGACCTCTCCGGCAAAAACCAGCGGCGGGCGCTGTTTCAGAGCGGCACAGACCTCGGTGACCTTGGCTGGGTCAGGATAGTGCGGCTGCTGGAAAGCGGCTGCGCCACGCCAGACAGTTTCAAAATCCCGTAGTGTATTCAAGACCATTTCCGCGTTCCCACTTCGTGTGTTTGCCATTAAAAGCCCTCGCTCCGGGCAACTTTCCTATAGTTTAACCCGGAGCGAGGCAGGTGAGAAAACCTGAAAAGCCTAGGCTTGGCCAATCTCCTGGAGCATCTGGCGGAACCACGGCAGATTCACGTCGAACGGCTTGCCGCCCTTGATGCGCTGGAAATCGATACAGCTCAAACGGTTGCCATTTTCCTCATCGTGTCCAATGACCCCGGATTCTCCGGCGATAGCGCACTGCACGCCGAGGTCAACCATGCCCTTGATGAGCTGCAAGTCAGCTTGATTGGACGGGGCGGAACGCGCGAAGTAGCCGGATTTTTGAACCAGGACTTTTTCGGCGTCTACAGCCTTGGCAAAACGCTTGGCAAAGTATTGTCCCGGATTGATTTCGTCCAGACGCACATGCCCAAACGCGTCACGGTTGACGACCTGGTTTTGAGCCTCCATCTCGGCCACAATATCCATGACCCCGGCGCCTTCGGATAGGAAAATGTTGACGGTGTCGTTTTCGTCCATAATTTTCTTGAGGCGTTTGCCTTCGGCTTCGATATCCATGTGCATCTCCGGCACGTAGATACCGTTAATATCCCAGTGTTTACGGTCCAACCCCACCGATGGCACAAAGGTTTGCTGGTCCAGCCACTCGCGGTACAGCTTTGCCGAGTAAGCTGTCAGCCAACCACAGTTGCGTCCCATTACCTCATGCACAATCAGCATTCGCGGAGATACTCGGGATTCAGAAATAATGTGCTGGGCAAAAAGGGAAGTATTTTCCGCCGCCGTGTAGGCACCCAAAGATTGACGAATCGGCACCACGTCGTTGTCAATCGTCTTGGGCAAGCCCACCACCGTGAGGTGATACTTGTGCGCTTCCAGGTAGGCTGCTAGATCTGCTGCGGTCGTGTTCGTATCGTCCCCACCGATGGTGTGCAGTACATCTACACCGTCCTTTACCAGCTGGTCGGCAGCGACTTTCAGGGCGTCCTCACCCTCCTTGATAAGACCGCGTTTCACCAGGTCGGCGGTGTTCGTCAGCTTGACTCGGGAGTTACCGATGGGCGAACCGCCATAGAGCTGCAAACGGGAGGCATGAGCTCGGGCGTCATCATCGATCTGCAAATACTTGCCGGTGAGCAGACCGTGATAGCCGTGCTCGTAAGCGATGATGTCCACCTCCGGTTCCAACTCGGTGTACCGTTCAATCAACATGCCCACCGCGGTGGACAGGCACGGCGCAAAACCGCCGGCCGTCAACAGAGCTACTCGCTTCAGAGCCATATTTCTGCCTTTCTCGTTGTTCTATTCCTTAACATTCTATGATTCATCGCCGTGTTGGGTGGCTAAGTCTGGTGTGGTATCCGGCTGTTCCTCGGAAGAGGAAGTATCCGAATTCCCCGCCTCACTTGCGGCTGTTTCAGAGTCTTTGCCGTTTTCCTTGCCGGCTTTTCGCTGTGTCTCCAGGCGTTTTTTCACATTGGCGGCATATTCATCAACGTATTCCTGGCCGGACAGCAGCATCAGGTCATACATGACTTCGTCAGTGATGGAACGCAGCACGTAGCGATTATTCTCCATACCCTTGTATCGGGAGAAGTCCAGAGGCTTTCCGATAATGACCCCAATGCGCTCAAGCTTGGGGATGGTCTTGCCGATAGGCTGCGATTTGTTCGTTCCCACCATCGCCACCGGAATAATCGGGGCACCGCTGATGAGAGACAGCCGGGCAATCCCCGTTTTTCCACGATAAAGCCTGCCGTCCGGGGAGCGGGTGCCTTCGGGATAAATACCGAACAGCCCGCCGCGTTCCAAAACCTGCAGACCTTTATCCAAAGCGACCTGGGAGGCTTTGCCGCCGGAACGGTCTACTGGAATGACCCCCACGGACTGCATAAAATGCTTAGTAATCCAGCCTTTAAAGCCGGTGCCGGTAAAGTAATCAGATTTCCCAACGAAAGTAATTTCCCGCTTGCTCATCAGCGGCAGGAACACCGAGTCGATGACGGCGAGGTGATTGGAAGCCAAAATTGCCGGTCCGGTTTCGGGAATGTTTTCCGCTCCACGTATCCACGGCTGAAACAAGAGGCGCAACAACGGTCCGGCGACAAACTTCGAGAATCTGTACACAGTCGATACCTCCAGTGCCCAAAGGGCTTCATGTATAGTTCAAATATGACGTTTCGTAAACGAAGCGGTCACAAGGATCGCGATGAGGAAACCCCTGAGGAAGTCAACCGCCGTTTCGAACAACTCGCGGCGGCCACTCCCGAACTCGGAGGTTTCGGACCTCGGGACTGGACTCCAGCGGAAGACACTGAAGGCTTCGTGGCTCCCAATCCCCCTTTACCGACTTTGCGGACACGCACCAAGGTCGGTTGGCTGCTGCTGGTTGCCGCCATCATCGGCTTCATAATCCTGGGGATTACGCAACCGGCTTATTCGGCAGTGGCAGCCACTGTGTGCCTGCTGGCACTAGCGGTGGGTATGGGTTTGCTTCTGCCCATCCGCCGGCGCTAAGGCTCTCAAGCCGCCTCAGAAAGAGCCTGCTTTAAGGCCGCCATCACGGCGTCCGCCTCGTAGGGAGCCGGCACACAATAGCTGGCCCCGGACCAGCGTGACATCCATTCGTCCTGTTGGCGAGCCACCAGCATGATGATAGGCGGAACTTTATCCGCATGGATATTGAGCCAACGAGCCACCGACTGCCCGCCCTCCTGATAGGTTTCAGCGTCAAGCACCAGAGCCGCATAGCGGTTCTCAGCGAAATTTTGTTTCACCGCATCCGGGGTCGCCACTTCCTGCCATTCTATCGGCGGTATATCAAAACTACCGCTGAGTCCGGCCGCATCCATGACAGTTTGACGGGTATGGGGATTGCCACTGAAAAGCATGACTTGCACGGCATCGGTGCCTGCTATTGCTTCCATAGAATTTGCTCCTTTACTGAAGACATGAACATTTTACCTACCGATGGTGTGCACGCCAAACAGTTCAGCTGCGCCCACCGGCGGGCGTAGCCCGAGCCTGCCAACCAGAGGAATCCTGTGTACCTGCCTATTCCAAAGTTGGAAGAGCAATAGCGTCTACGATATCGACAATCTGGACGACCCCGCGCGGTGCGGATTTGTTCGGAGGCCCCACCATCACCAGCCGAGAGCCGACGTTTTTGCCCACGGCTTTCATGGTTTCCGCATCCGCCCACAAAACGCCCTGGCCGTTAATCCAAGTCGAGGTGGGCTTGTCTCCCCAAGAACCGGAAACAACCACATATCCGACCTGGTCGCCAGCCTGAATGGGCTGTCCCTGGCCTGCCAAAGTCCAAACGTTGAAGGGCTTGCCGGGAACTTTTGAACCTTCGACATATGCCGGCTGGGGTTCAGTACCGGGACTGCAATAGATGCGCAGGCCGTCAGGAAGTTTCGCCCCGGTAGGTTGGGACTGCGCCAGAAGCTGGGTATAGGCCGCCAGCTGGGTTTCTTCCGTGACCGGAGGCGCGAACAGGATGTCAATGACGAACACCAAAGTTTCGCCGGCCAGCGGGTGAACCTTACCCGGCAAGGGCTGTCCGGCGTCTTTGGCGGCTTGTTCCCGTTCCGTGAGCTCCTTGTATGCTAGGCGCGGCGGAATGACGAGCTCAATCCGATCCCCGACGTTACGCCCGGCCAAACCCCAGGTCCAACCTTCGATAATGTTGCTGCCCAGAGAAAAGTGGGCGGGTTCGCCCTTTTGCCAGGAATTGTCAAAGACTTCACCGTTCCACGTTTGCCCCTTGTAATGAACGATGACGTCAGCGTTCGCGGAAACGACGGTTCCGGTACCTTCATGTAGCACGGTGCGAATGAAATCTTTAGGAGCCGGTCCCGTTCCCGCCGCAATGCTCGGTTCCGTCCCGAAACCATCGGGGGGATTCACCGCGGGAACCGGTCCGTTTTCTACCGGTTTTACCGCTGCGGGTTCCGCGGATGTGGACGGGGTAATGGTCTTAACACAGTTTTTCGGGTTGGCCAGCGGGGCGTTGTCCTCTCTGGGAGTCTCTTGGCACGCTGTCAAACCCGCGGCGGCCAAAGCAAACAGGGAAAGAACCGCTAGTCGTTTCTGTAGGTGTTGCAAGATTGCTCCTCTTTTCACCAAAATTCCAGTTTCGCGTCCCGTAACACGCGGGGTTAACGGTTTGTATCGTAAGCGGAAACCAGCTGCAACAATTCCGCCTGGGGGTCAGCCGTGGGCGTAGCTGGAGTGAGGACCAAGACCAGGCTGCCCAGCGGCAAATCAGCCAGCCCCAAAGAGTCAGCTGAAACCGAAAGTAACTCACCGGCATTCCAGTCTGCGGCGGTGGTCTGTCCGTTCCAATCCGTACTGACCCGTTTCACGATGACGCCCTGTCCCGCTTCGACTGCCGGGCCGTCGCCAGTGGCATGAACCGCGGTGGTTTGTTTGGAGGGATATGCCCCTGCCGCCACGGTGTTCAGGGTGTATGCGCCTTGGCCGTCGGTCTCAATGCTGATTCCTTCTGGCAAAGGGTTATTGGTAGGAGTGACCTGGAACTTGGAGGCCGCGTCCGCGGACACCGCTAAACGCACGTCCACCACGTAGGCCAGCGTGTCGCCCTTTTTAACCCCAATACTGCTGGCACCCATATCACCGTAAGCCTTGTTCGGGGGCAGAATCAGCAGAACCCGCTGACCAACCTTGACCCCACTCAGCTCTTTCCAGCCTTCAATCGGCGGATTAGCCAGTGAAATCGCGCGCGGTCCCGCCGCGTCAGTAATGGTGGAATCGGGCATCAAATCGCCGCCCCAGACTTTGCCGTAGTAATCCACTACGACCAAGTCATTGTCCTTGACCGCTTCGCCTTTTCCGTCGCCGTCATCGAGCACCTTCATTACGGGAGCCTCCGGCGGCGGGGCTGCCGGGAAATTAATCTCTGGAACCGTCCCGAACTGGGGCGAAGCCACGGTAGGCATTTCGCTGCCAGCAGGTTTAGAACAGGCAGAAAGCGACAGCGCGAGGCTAGCAGCCGTTAGAGCCAAGGCAATTTTTCGTAACACGATACTCCCCAGGAATACTCAAGTTCAGAATTGTTCAAACTTGATTTTACCGTGAAAAAGCCCTCGTTCGGGCCTAATTGTTACCAACTTTTCGACTTTGTTACCTCAGCGCACGCCCCTAAACCGCTGAACCGCACCTCGTAGCGCTAAAAAAGCGGCGAGCCCGGAAAACCGAGATCGCCGCGACACCTGCCAGGATTGCCCTAGTGAAAGGAACCTCCGCAGGAACAGGTGTTGACCGCATTGGGGTTATCGATAACGAATCCGGTCTGAGCCAAGGTGTCCTGGAAATCAACCGTGGCGCCAGCCAGGTAGGGCACGCTCATTTTGTCAACGACCAGCTCAACGCCATCGAAATCCCGTACCGCGTCGTCTTCGGACAGTTCGTCATCGAATTCGAGCTGGTAAATCAAACCGGAACAGCCCCCGGGAGCTACGCCCACGCGCAACCGCAAATCGTCGCGGCCTTCCTGTTCCAGCAAGGATTTAACCTTTGCTACTGCGGCATCCGTCAAAGTGACCTCGTGGGTCAAAGAAGCTGTCTCCATCTATATTCCTTTCATGAAAAACACTGCAACTTAGTCTAACCTTATTTATGTCGTTTTTTCTTCCTCAGTTTCGGTACCGCCCTGACCTGGGCATATCGCCACCTGTCGGGCAGTCTCATTGCTTTCAATCGGGCAAATGCCAGGTTTGGCCCAGGATACGTCCCCACTGCGCGGCACTACGTGCGGGGTGTTCGGTGAGAAAGTAGGCTTGGGCGATGCCCGATTCCTGCAGCTGGCGGCGTGACAGCGGGGAATCCGCAGCCAACACCACCACTGGTTGAATGCCTCGCCGTGCCGCCCGAGCCACAACCAGGTTCGCCAAGTCAGCTGGGCCGGGAACATCGGTGATTTCCGGTTGGATGACCAGGTATAAATCGGCCTGCGCGTCCAGCCGGACTTGCCGGAGGCTGACAATGGTCAGTCCTTTCACAAGCGCCGTGCCGGTGCTGTCCGGGGTGGGAACGGCCGAGTTGAACGCGGCCGGGCTCGTGCACTTCGCTCGTGCCGGCTGGGCCGGCTGCAAATCCGCCACGTCCAGGTGCAGGGTGTCAGCCGGATGGTACTGGCCCCACGCGCCGCAAAAGTCCTGAGCAAAATCGGCGAATTCGGGAGTCGCCAGAATCTGGATTCGCACCGGGCTGAACCTACTTGAGCGCCGTTGCCGAGTCGTGAGCCAACCGCCCCAACAGCAGGGTCTCGGCGAGCACCGCCCCTTGTAAATCAGCTAAATCTTGGGATTCGTTTTCCGAGTGGGCGTTGGTGTAGGGATCCTCTACCCCGGTCACGAGGACTTCGGCAGCGGGGAAAAACTCCTGGAAAGTGGCGATGAAGGGAATCGAGCCACCTTGCCCAATATTGACGCTCTTGACCCCAAACGCATCGGTCAGGGCTCCGTGCATCAAAGCCAGCACCGGAGAATCCAGATTGGCGGCATAGGCCGGACCGGCTTCCAGGCACTCCACGCTGACTTCGGCTCCGAAAGGAGCGTTGGCGAACAGGTAATCCGACAGTGCTTGAGCTGCCTCTTGAGGGTCCTGACCGGGGGCAATCCGCATAGAAATCCGGGCTTTCGCCTGCGGGATAATCGTATTCGAGCTGGCCGCGACGCTGGGCGCGTCAATCCCGATGACGCTGATGGCCGGCTGGGTCCACAGGCGGGAGGCGAGGTCACCAGTTCCCGTCAGTTCCAGTCCCGCCACAGCACCCATTTGTTTCCGCAAGTCATCTTCTGGGTAGTCCACGTCCGCCACTGTATTCGTCACCAATCCTGGCACCGCCACACTGCCCTTGTGATCGTGCAAAGTAGCGATGAGCCGGCACAGGCAGGTCAGGGCATCTACGGTGACCCCGCCGAAAGCCCCGGAATGCACGGCATGGTCCAAAGTCTTGACGCTCACGTCTACGCTCAACACGCCGCGCAGACCGGTGGTCAAGGCTGGCTGGTGCACATCCCAGTTCCCGGAATCGGTCACGATGATGACATCAGCCTGCAGGAATTCCTGATTCTGTTCCAGAAAGGCGGTAAAGGTGGGAGAGCCAACTTCCTCCTCGCCTTCGATAAAGATTTTCACGTTGACGGGTAGTTCATCGCCCCACGCCCGCAGCATTCCCAAGTGGGTGGCCACCCCGGCTCCATCATCGCTGGCACCGCGGCCATAGAGACGGCCGTCGCGCTCCACCGGCTCAAACGGATCCGAATCCCACTTATCCAAGTCCCCGGTGGGCTGCACGTCGTGGTGCGCATAGAGCAGCACGGTGGGAGCGCCAGCCGGTCCGGACTTTTCAGCCAAAATTGCAGGACGAGAAACTAATCCAGTTTTCGAATCTGTGACGGTCACAATGCGCGTCGTGGCTCCAGCTGCCTCCAGGTTCTTCACAATGTATTCCGCGCTGGCCTGCATATCCGAGGCATGTTCCGGCAGAGAGGACACCGCGGGAATCCGCACCAAGCCTTTCAAGAACTCGACTACATTGTTGAAATCGGCAGTTGCGCGTTCGCGCAAGGTTACTTCCTCCACCGCATTTTCCTTTCCCTTTATTTCGTTTGCCGGTCACTTTGCCGGTTTTCCAACATAAAAAATCTGTGGCATGATTTGCCTATCATGAGTCTATTAAAAAAGCAGCAGCCAAGCGAAGCTGAAAACACGGGCGAATCGAAAACCACCACCAACCCACGCCAAAAGAAGGGGCCTACCCCTTCTCGTAAACAGCAGGAAGCCCGCAACTACCAGGGACTGCTGGGGGTTGACAAGAAAGTCGCGAAAGAGCGGGCGCGCGCGGAATCGCGTCGTCGCTACGAACGCGAACAGGAAGGTTTGCGCACGGGGCGTGAAGATTTGCTGCCTTACCAACATCGCGGCCAAGCTCGCCGGATGACCCGGGACTACATCGACGGACGTTACAGTTTCGCTGAATTCATGATTGTGACGATGCTGACGCTCATGGCCCTCAGCTTGATTGCTGTTTCCATTTTGAACCGGCAAAACTCGGATCTGGCCCAAAAAGTCAATACCTGGACTTTAATTGGCTCTTACGCCGTTTTGATTCTGGGTATGTTAGATGCCGGTTTCATCGCGGGACAAGCCCGACGGATGGTGGTGAAACGTCTGGGTGCCGACAATGTCCCACGGGGATTGCGCTGGTATGCCTTTACGCGCGCCATCATGATTCGCCGGTGGCGCAGCCCGAAGCCTCAGGTGGGGCGCGGCAAGTCCGCTAAACGGCAGCGAGATTCCTGATAAACGCGCTGTTTTATTGTTAAATTAGCGTAAATTCAGCGTTTACCGCCCGTTAAGAGTCGCGGTCAACGCTCTATAACTTATAGACTGGCATCATGGACACACGTTATTTAGGTAACTCTGGACTTAAGATTTCTTCGCTGATCCTCGGGAACTGGCTCACTCACGGAGCCCAGATAGAAGACAAAACTGCGGAAAAAATCGTTCGGACCGCCCTTGAGAACGGAATTTTTACATTTGATACCGCCGATGTTTATGCCAACGGCGCTGCCGAAAAAGTCCTGGGTCGGGCTTTGCGGGACGTGGATCGTCAAGACTTGGTACTGATGTCCAAGGTCTATTGGCCGGTCAAGGGTTTCGGACCAAACGATGCCGGACTGTCCCGCAAACATATTTTTGAGTCTTGCCACAACTCTTTGAAGCGGCTGCGCACCGATTACCTGGATGTCTATCAGGCGCATCGTTTCGATTATGAAACCCCGCTGGAAGAAACCATGCTGGCTTTTTCCGACCTGGTGAGGGCCGGAAAGATTCTCTACGTTGGGGTTTCCGAGTGGTATCCCGACCAGATTCGCGATGCAGCGCATTTGGCCCGCGAACTGAAGATTCCCCTGGTCTCTAACCAGGCTCAATACTCTCTGCTGTGGCGAGTCGTCGAGGACGGTGTCGTCGAGGCTTGCGAACACAACGGCATGGGACACCTGTGCTTTTCTCCTCTGGCACAAGGGGTGTTGACCGGAAAGTACCGTCCGGGGGACACTCCTAAAGAAAAAACGCGTGCGGCCAGCAAAGTTGGCTCCAAGTTTATGCACCGCTGGATGCAGGACGACCTGCTGGCCGCGGTGCAGGGATTGCGCCGAGTCGCGGAAGAAGCCGGTTGCCGCATGAATCAGCTGGCTTTGGCCTGGCTGTTGGCTCGCCCAAATGTTTCCGGCGTCATTATTGGAGCCTCCAAAGCGTCTCAGATAGAGGACAATTTGGGAGCTTTAGACGTGACTATTGACGACCATTTGAATGCTCTCATCGACGATGTGCTGGGGGATTTTGTGGTTCATACGCAGCCCGATGATTATCCCAAGTCTCCGTTGAAGCGTCCCTAGTCCCGTTCATCTTTCGACCCGACTAAACTTGTCCCTATGTACAAGTTTGTGTTTCGTCACCTTTTCGTGAAACTCGATGCCGAATGGGTGCATCGCCGCGCTATCGACTGGTTAGCATTTTGGGGACGGTTTGGCATGGCACGCCAGGCGGCTTCCCGAATAGTCCACCGTGGTGAACCAACCTTTACCTGGCCCCTGCCCCGGCCAAATTTCGACCCCGACCTTTCGGGTACCGAGTTCCGCACCTACGGCCCCCTGGGCTTGGCGGCAGGCATGGACAAAGAAGCCCGCGCGGTCGCCATGTGGGACGCGCTGGGCTTTGGATTTATGGAAATCGGCACCATCACTCCCTTGCCGCAGCCCGGCAACAGCCGTCCACGCTTGTGGCGTATCCCGCAACAGCGTGCCCTGCGCAACGCGATGGGCTTCAACAACGAAGGCGCCCGAGTGGCGGCCCGCCGGCTACGGCGCTGGCGAACCGAATACGGTGAGGGAATCATCATCGGTGCCAATATCGGGAAGAACAAGGTCACTCCCCCCGAAAAAGCCCCAGCGGATTACCGTAAAGTCACGCGGGTATTGGCTGCCCTAGTAGATTTCCTGGTTATCAACGTGTCCTCGCCAAACACCCCCGGATTACGTGACCTACAGGCAGTTTCCTCCCTGCGCCCCATCGTCAAAGCGGTGCAACGCGAACTGGAGTTCCAGGGACTATCCGAGCTGCCCGTGTTTGTAAAAATTGCCCCCGATCTGGCCGATGAGGACATCGTTGCGGTAGCGCAGCTGGCTACGGATGAGGGCTTGGCTGGAGTGGTGGCGACCAACACGACCATCAAGCACGACTTGGGTGCCGGCGGAGTATCTGGCGCGCCGCTGCGAACCCGTGCCCTGGAGGTTGTGAAAGTGCTGCGAGCAAACCTGAGCCGGGAGAAAACCATTATCGGGGTCGGCGGCATCTCGACCCTTGACGATGCCCGCGCTATGCTGGCTGCCGGCGCGAACCTCATCGAAGGGTTTTCCGCGTTTATCTATGAGGGTCCCGCCTGGCCGGCACGCCTCAACCGGGAACTGACCCACAGCTGACTTCTGACCGGTTTGAGACGGCCTACCCGCCTCGCGTTGAGCCTAACTAATCCCACCAGAACCGCCACAGCTGCTGATTCAGGTGCCCGTTATGAAAGACGCTGACTTCATCGGGACAGGCGTCTTCACCCAACTCAAAGCACTTGAGGCCTGCATAGGCCGCGTGCGGATCCTCGTCGTCAGGACCGAGCCCCAACAGATGCGGCGACACAAAGACAGTATCTATGCTCAAACGCTCATCAAAGCGCTGCGGCCCAATCATGTAGCCGGAAAAGAACGTTTCACCGGGATGCTGCGCCACGAATCGCAACAGATTCTCTAACCGCGGAGCATAGTTTTGCCGCTCGTCCAATGCGTTGGGCGGTATCACTTTCAACAGTTGGGTGGCTAACCACGCGTCTCCATCTGAGTACGGCAGATAATCAACCATTTCCTCCACGTCCACATCGGGATATTCGCGAGCCATGTCAAACCACATCCAGTCCGAATACGGCAGAGCCAGGGTGGTGACTCCTTCCAGCACCGTCCAGCCCCGCGGACCGTAGATGCCCGGATCCAGCTGAGGATTGCCGATAAGACCCCGCAAACTTTCTAAAGACATGGTTTTTGCTAAGTTACAGCGCTCACAATCGCAACTAACGTCATGATGCGGCACTTCCTGAGCCCTCCAATTGCGCAGTTCTTGCATAATTTCTAAAGTCGCCATAGGTGTTCCTTTCTGTTTTCCCCCAGCCTCGGTTGGCGTCGTGTTTTTTATCAGTGTTCTCACAATCGGGCCGGGTGTCGAAAAAGGATTTTCTTACCTGTGGAAAACCCCCATTTCGCCCCCCTTGTGGAAAACTCTGTAAATCCGCTTTTTTTCGGTCTAAAGTTGGGAATTTTGGGGATTAAAAGGCAGAATTAAGCGTGCTAATTGACCTGGATTCCCTCACTGCCTACCCGGAATATCTGAGTGACTACACCCAGTTAAAAGACGTGAATCTGCGCCGCAGTCTGGAAGCGGAACAGGGGCTGTTCATGGCGGAATCCAACGAAGTTATCGGCCGAGCCCTGCGCGCCGGATATACCCCGCGCTCCCTGCTTTTAGCCCCGCATTGGTTGGAGATTATCCGCCCATTACTCGCCGCCAGCCCAGCCACCGGATTTGCGGACGACGGCGGTCCCATTCCCGTGTTTGTGGCTCCGGAAGCCCTCTTGGAACGCCTAGTGGGTTTTCATCTGCACCGCGGGGCGATAGCAGCCATGCAGCGCAAACCGGCCCCGGATCCGCGCGAAATCCTGAACCGTTCGTCCCGAGTCTTAATCCTGGAAGATTTGGTCGATCACACGAATGTGGGAGCAGCAGTGCGCAGTGCCGCGGCCTGCGGCTACGACGCCATCATGGTCACGCCCTCATGCGCTGACCCGCTGTATCGCCGGGCGGTACGGGTTTCGATGGGCACGATTTTTCAAGTGCCTTGGACCCGGTTGGAACGCTGGCCCGACCCGACGTTATTTCACGAGGCTGGTTTTGAACTGGTCGCGTTGGCCTTGCGCGAGGACTCCCAGGACTTGCGAGATTACGCGGCGGAATTGGCCACTGATCCGACTCGAAAGGTTGCCCTCATTGCGGGAGCTGAACGGGATGGGTTGAAACCGCGGACCATTGCCCGCGCCGATAAAGTGGTGCGCATCGCGATGGCTCACGGGGTCGATTCCCTGAACGTGGCCGGGGCTATCGCTATCGCCTGCTGGGCGACCGCCGCAAAATCGCCCGTGAACGGTTCATCACCAACCGAAACTTGGGATCGCTAGGCGAGCAACCGCCGCAGCCAGGACAAAGTGTCCGCGGGACTGCTCACCGCCTGACACGGCACCCCGGTTGCCAGCACCGGATAATCGTTGCCCCGCTCGTCGAGACGATCCCCCAAGAACACAAGGTTGAGCGGGGTGTATCCGGTCGATTCCATTAGGGAGCGGATGCCGTAAGCTTTATCCACTCCGCGTGCCGTGACGTCCACCGAGGTGGCTCCCCCGCTGCGCACCTCCAGCTGGGGCAACTGCTTTCCCAGCGCCTGCACCAACGCGGCTTTCTTAGAGCCGTCGGGGTCCCAGGCTCGTTTTGCCGCGAGGGGCGCTTGCTGACCCAAGGCGGAAAACGTCACCTGGGTGCCGCGGTCCTCGATGATGTTTCCCCACGGTGAGGATTCCCAAAAGCCGAGTTCACGAGCGGTTGTTTCGATAGTTTCAACAGTCTGTCGCCGCAGGTCCGCCGCGAGGTCTCGACGGTAGACGCGCACCAGTTCATCCGGGCTGCTTCCCGGTTCCATTCGGTAATACTGGGTGCCGCAGGTGGGCAGCAGGTGCAGCGTGTGCTTTGGGACCGGCTGGTCGGCGAGTCGGGAAAGAACTTGGGACTGGAACTGAGAGAGCTGGCCGCCGGAAATAACGGCCGCTTCGTAGCTGTTCAGCAGCCTAGCTAGGGCAGCCGCCATTTCGGTGTCAAGGGGCATTTTTGAGGGTGCCAGGGTGTCGTCAAGGTCGAAAGCGACCAGCCGCAGGTATTCAGAGGGGGGAAAGTGCATCGCTTAACTATCCTGAAGGGGCTAAACCGTAAACCGGGCCATACGCTCATCCAAGGTTGAGACGGCGTCTTGCACCACGCTCATGTGGTCTTGGAACTGCTCAGATTCAGTATGGGCACTATGGGAGAGGGACGCTAAGGATTGCGAATGAGTGAACAGTTCGTCAGAAAACGAACGCACCTCGTCGATGCCGGTGTTAGCGTTGGACAAAGCCGTTTCTTGACGGTTCACGTCCTGGTTGACAGCCTGTTGAGAGGCACTCAGCGCCTCCAGCTGGGACAACAGAGATTCGATGCGCTGTTCCCCGTCTATCGCTTGGGTCTGGAGCTGGGCGACCTGGCTGATAACCTCACCGGTAGTTTGGGCAGTTTGCGAAGCCAAATCTTTGGCCTGGTTGGCGACCACAGCAAAACCCCGCCCGGCTTCCGCGCTGCGGGCAGCCTCGATGGTGGCGTTCAACGCCAGCATATTGGTTTGTTCCGAGATAACAGAAATATCCGTCATTAAAGCCATAATGTATTCCACCGAGGTTTTCAGCTCGTTGACCGCGTTGCTCAGATTGCGTGCGGCCGTGATGCCTTCGGAACGCAGAATTTCGTTGCTGGAGGCAATTTCGGACAAATTGGCGATGTCTCCCGCTACCGCGGTGCCGTTCTCAGTCAAGGTTTGCGCCGTCTGTCCCAGTTCTGTCCCGGTTTCAGACAGCCGGTTACTGCTCTCTAAGACCCGGTCGTTGCCCGTTTTGACGATTTCGGCCTGGCTGCCGGCAAGCACGGCAAAGTTCCGCAGTCCGTCTACCCCGCTGCGCAGATTGACCACCAGGGAGGACAAGGAAACCATCGCCTCATTGACGGCTTGCGACATATCCGCAATTTCGTCTTTGGTATAGATTTGGGCACGTTTCGTAAAATTGCCCGCCGCGCAGTCCGCTAGGGTCAGGGACACAGCTTTCACCGAGCGGCGGATTCGGGCCCGCATGGTAAAACCAATGATCGTCCCCAGGATGGCCAAAATCACTATCAAAATGACTTGGATGATGATTTGGGTGAAAATTTCACGCTGCTGGACCTGGGGCTGACTTCCCAGAGAGAGGATTCGCTTCAACCCCACCAGCAGTAACACCACAGAAAGCGCCGAAAACCCAAAACTCAACCACGCGGTAAACCGGAACTGCCCCGCGATGGAGATCAGCTTTTGTTTCATGACTGTTCCCCCGATTCCTCTGGGCTTTCCGGATTGCGTTCCCCCGCGTCCTCAATCATCTGGAGGTTGTGGATCATGGTGCGGGTGGAAGAAATAATTTCCTCCACTTTGTCGGATTCGGAGTCGATGTTTTGCAAACTGGTCTGAGACTGGGTGGCGGCCTCGGCGATGGTCTCGATTTCCTCGCTCAAGGCCTGGGCCTGGGCAAGTGCTCCCGCACAGGCTGCCTCCATCGAGGCCACGACCGCGGCCTGGTCAGCCACGGCTTGGGCGGAAACCTGCTGAGAATCATTAATTTGGTTCAATTTTTCGGCGACGTCGGCAGTCACTCCCACCGCCCGGTCGCAACGTTCCTGAATCTCTGTAGAAGCCTGGGTAACCGCCGCCGCCGCGGTGCTGGTTTGCACCGCAAGTTCTTTAATCTGTCCGGCCACGACCGCGAAACCGGCCCCGATTTCCCCGGCTTTCGCCGATTCAATGGTGGCATTCAAAGCTAACAGGCTGGTTCGTTCCGCGATTTGGGCAATCTGATCCACGGAAACAGAAATTTCTTGACTGTGGGATTGAAAATCTTGAATAATCTGAGAAATTTCTGCTAGGTCCTGCACTTCGCTGTGCCCAATTGCTAGGGCTTCCTCAGTGTGACGGGCAATGTTACTTCGGGAGGAGGAAATCTCGGCAGCGGCATCAACCAGTTCCGTTGCCGACTGGGTGAGCATCTGAGCTTGGGGCGTGACCGTATCGACTTCCTGACCGACCTTGCCACCGGCCTCACCCAAGGCGCCAACCGCACCGTGCAATCCGGTTTGTTCCTCAGAAACCTGACGGTACACGCTGCGAGTTTCATTCATCAGCTGACTGAGAGCTAAACGAGTTTCATTCATCACCCGCACCAAATCAGACAGCTCATCATTGGTCACTCCCCGCGCTGCCACCGTAAAATCTCCTGCCGCTATCGCCTGGGCACTGCTCCGCACCGAGCTGGCAGCATCGGTTATGGAACGGGAAATGAATCTGATGAGCGCCCACGCCCCCGCTGCTCCGGCCACTCCCACGACAATCAGCGCTCCCACCACCACGGGCAGGTTAACGCTGAGCGCACCTTGAGAACTGCTGGCTACCCGCCCTAACAGGTGAAGCAAAACCACCAGAGAAACTAAAAATACCAAGCCCGGAGTCAGTAACACGGCTACCCCGCTGACCAGGTTTTTCGCTAAAAGGTTAAACCTGATTCCGCGCAGACGCAGCTCAGTCGGGTTATCGGACATGCGTTAATTCTTACCAGAATTCACGGAATTGTTCAGGAATGCCACGAGGTTTTCCGCTGTTTTCAAGCCAAAACCGGGGACTTGGGCAATCTCGGAGGCGCTGGCCTCACGCAAACGCTTGACCGATCCGAAATGTTTGAGCAACGCCTTCTGACGGGCGGGACCAACTCCTGGAGCCGCATCCAGAATCGAACGAGTCATAGCCTGGGCGCGTTTCTTGCGATGCGCGCTGATGGCAAAACGGTGTGATTCATCACGTAAATACTGCAGCAAATACAGGGCTTCGGAGGTACGCGGAAAAATGACCGGAAAGTCGTCGTCTACCCGCCAGACTTCCTCCAAGCGTTTTGCCAGTCCGATGACCGGAATGTCCCACACCCCGACCTCATCCATCGCCGCCCGTGCGGCATGAACTTGGGGCAGTGCTCCGTCCACCACGACCAAATCGGGACGGTAGGAAAACCGCCGCGGTTCTTTCTCCGTTCCCAAGGGGGGCATGGCGCTAGATCGTGCCGTCTGGGTGGAAGGGTTTTTCGTTTCGACAAGGGCCGTGCCGCTCGCTGAAGTTGTTGCGGTGGGCTCGGGCAGCGCCGCGCCCAGGCCGTTTTCCTCTTGAATGAGGCGTTCAAAGCGCCGACGCAGCACCTCGTTCATGGCGGTCGTATCGTCCGGGGTACCCGTGCCGTCAGCGCCTCGAATCGAAAACTTCCGATAGGCATTTTTACGAGGAGCGCCGTCCTCGAACACCACCATGGAACCCATCTGAAATGTGCCTTGTGTGTGAGAAATGTCGTAACACTCAATGCGCAGCGGTGGATCAATGTCGAGCAGTCGTCCCAGCTCATTCAAGGCCAGGTTCCGCTGCGTCAAATCCCGAGCTCGCCGGGTCTTGTACAGGCGCAGCCCCTCCACCGCATTGAGCTGCACCCGGGACAGGGCGTCGCGTTTGGCCCCGCGCTGCGGCACCCTAATACTCACCTGGGAGCCCCGCAACTCACTCAACCAGCGCTGCAACACACCCACATCTGTTGGGGATACGGAAACCAAAATCTCCTTGGGAATGACGGAAGTATCAAAATGAGCCATATCGTTGGCGGAACTGGGGCCGACTCGCTGGGGACGCGTGGCGCCTCCCTCGCGGGCCATGTCTGCCGCAGTTTCTCCATAGATTTGCTCCAAAGCCCGTGCCATCAGGGAGGGTTCGTCCAGGTCCTCTTCCCGCGCGCTCACCCAGCCGCGCTGCCCGCGAATCCGCCCCGCCCGTACATAAAACACCTGGACAGAAACCTGGAGTTCATCGGCTTCGAGGGCGAACAGATCCGCGTCTGTGTCGTCGCTGAGCACGGCAGCGTTTTTTTCCAAAACCTTACGCAGCGCCTCCAGCTGGTCCCGTTTCCGCGCCGCGTCCTCGAAACGATAAGACTTAGCATCGTCCCACATGGCAGTCTCAATCTCACGCAGGAACCCGGCATCACGCCCGCTCATGAAGTCGCAGACTTTTTCCGCCAGTTCACGGTGCTGCGCGGCGCTGACGCGGCCGATACACGGCGCGGCGCAACGTCCGATATAACCCAGCAAACACGCCCGGTTAGCGGCTTGGGCCCGAGCAAGCACCCCATCGGAGCAGGTCCGCACCGGAAACACGCTTTGCAGCAGCTCCAGGGTTTGGCGAATCGCCCACACCGCCGTGTAGGGTCCGAAGTAGCGCACTCCGCGTTGATGCGCGGTACGCAGCACCCCCATACGCGGATATTCCTGGTTCATCGTCACCGCGAAGTACGGGTAGGACTTGTCGTCCTTAAACATCACGTTGAACTGGGGGTCGTGTTCCTTAATCCAGGTGTATTCCAAGGTCAGAGCCTCAACCTCGGAACCGACCACCACCCAGGACACCGACGCGGCACTGGCGACCATTTTCGCGGTGCGCGGATGCAGACGGGCGGGGTCTACGAAGTAAGACGTCAGTCGATTGCGCAGATTCTTGGCTTTACCCACATAGATGACTCGGTCGCGGCCATCGCGCCACCGGTACACCCCCGGCTGTGTGGGAATCTCGGAGACTTTGGGAAAATCTGACGCTTTCATGGGAACCTAACGTCACCGCAGACGGGGTTACCCCCCTTGTGAACCGGGCTCAAAGCGGCATGACCGGCGGCATTCATGATTCCAGCATTTCGGGATTCAACCCAGATTCGGTGTCGGGGATTCCCAGCTCCTCCGCCCGTTTATCAGCCATGGCTAACAGGCGGCGGATTCGGCCCGCCACTGCGTCTTTTGTCAGCTGCGGTTCGCTGAGCTGGCCGAGTTCTTCCAGCGAAGCCTGCTTGTATTCCAGACGCAGCCGCCCCGCAGAAATGAGGTGCGGGGGAATGTCGTCGCCCAGGATTTCAAAAGCCCGGCGCACGCGTGCCCCCGCCAACACGGCAGCCCGGGTGGACCGGCGCATATTGGCATCATCAAAATTCGCCAACCGGTTGACTTCCCCGCGTTTCTCGCGCCTTTCGCGTTTATCTGTCCACTCGCGCAAAGCCGTGATCGCGCCCATCTGAGTCAGCAAAGCCCTAATAGAGTCGTTTTCCCGCACGGCGACCCGAGATAGTTGACGCACCTCTCGTGACTTGGCGTTCGCCCCCATACGACGAGCCATGCCCACCAAGGCTAGAGCCGCTTCGGGACCGGGTGCCGTCACTTCCAGCGCCGAAGACCGCGTTGGCTCTGTCAGGGACCCGCGAGCCAGAAAGGCTCCGCGCCACGCGGCCACGCAGCCGGATAGGGGTCCGGACACGATTTCCGGGGCCAGCCCCCGCACCGGACGGCCCTGTTTGTCCAACAGCCCAGTTTCTTTCGCCAGTTTTTCTGCCCCCGGCACCACTCGCACCACGTAGCGATCCGCTTTACGGATTCCGGTTCCGCTGACCACCACCACAGAGGAGGCCGTATGGTACAGACTCCGCAGAGCGTGCTGCAACCGTTTCGCGCAATCCGGGTGATCCAATTCCGCCTCCACCACTATGGAACCTGCCACCAGGTGGATTCCCCCCGCAAACCGCAGCAGCGCAGACGTTTCAGCGCGAAAATCGGCTCGCGATTCGACGCGAACCCCCACGAGTTCGTCTTTCGCGACTGCTGTCAGGGACATAGTGTCACTTCCTCCTAGTTGTGAAAAACCGACACGGTTGCGAGCCGGTTAGTGAGTTCAATCACTATTCTAGCTAATGATTGTCGAGCTCTTCGATACTGGACAAATCTCCCCAGTTTCCGCTCATAGCATCCCTGAAGGCGGCCGCCAACCGCAAGAAATCGTGGCGTGCGGTGCCGTCTCCGACCGAAATTTGGCGCAACATAACCTGACACCCCAGGTCGTTAGCGGCATTTTGTAAGTCGTCAATATCCGTCACCGAAACGGGGTCGCCAATCACCACCGACAGCCGCAGCTCAGGAACTATCTGATGTAAAACCCGCAGATGATCGGGCAGAGTCAGGTCTTGTGTCTCCCCGCGTTGGCGGCTGAGGTTCAGCACCAAGGCTTTCCGTGCCGGCGAGCGCACCAGTGCTTCCCTTAAATCTGTAATCAGCAGGTGCGGCATCACCGAGGTGTACCAGGAGCCCGGACCCAACACGACCCAATCCGCGCTTGCGACGGCCTGTAAGACTTGGGGCGTAACCGGTGCATCGGGAGGATCCAAACGAATTCCCCGCACCACCCCCGGTGCCTTCGCAATCTTGGATTGACCGCGGATCGTTTGAATCCGACCGTCAACTTCCAAATCAGCTTCGATAGCCATGGGGACAGTGGACATCGGCAAAACCCGACCTTGCGCATCCAACAGTCGGGTCATCCATTCCAGACCCGCGACCGGGTCATCCAGAATCTGCCACAAACCGGCCAGCAACAGGTTACCCAGGTTGTGTCCGTTCATTTCCCCGTTAGATTTGAACCGAAACTGCAAAATATCACGCCAGGTCAGACCCCAATCGGATTCATCGCACAAGGCCGCCAGCGCCATGCGCAAGTCGCCCGGCGGTAGCAGGTCGAACTCTTGACGCAAACGCCCGCTGGAACCTCCGTCGTCGGCCACGGTAACGACCGCCGTGAGGTCCGTGGTGAGGTGGCGCAAAGCCGAAAGGGTGGCGTACAGACCGTGTCCTCCGCCAAAAGCCACCACTTTCGGGCCGGTCGCGCGCCCCGGCCAAACGGAATCTTGGGGAGGCTCAAAATAATGTCCTTGTGAATCCATATCTGTAATCCCCCCGAATTATTCCTTGCCGATATCACGATGTACGGTGCGTACTTGGAAACCTTTAGACCGCAGCAGGTTGGACAGGCGTTCAGCCATCGCCACCGAACGATGCTGCCCTCCGGTACACCCCACGGCAATCGTCACAAATGGCTTTAACTCGTGCAGGTAGCCGTTCAGTACCGGCGCCAAAGTATCAACGTAGTTCTGGGCAAACTCGCTGGCCCCGGGCTGGCTTAATACGTATTTCGCCACTGCCTCATCCCGTCCGGTCAGGTGTCGCAGTTCCGTCACCCAGTAAGGATTGGGAAAAAATCTCACATCGACCACGTGATCGGCGTCCATGGGTAAACCGTATTTAAACCCGAAACTCATCACCGTCACGTTTAGTCCGTTGACGGTTTCCCCGCTCACGAGTTCGCGGATTCGCCGGGCCAGGTCGTGAACATTCATGTGGGTCGTGTCCACATAGATGTTGGCGCGGTCGCGGATGGGCCCGAGCAGCTCCCGTTCCGAGGCAATCCCGTCCATAATCCGCCCTTCACCCTGCAAGGGGTGGGGGCGGCGCACCTGTTCGTAGCGGCGCACCAACACCGCGTCGGAACAATCGAGGAATAAAACTTGCAGGTCGACCTGGGCTTCTCGCAACGCATCCAGGGTGGACATGAATTCCGAAAAGAAACTGCGCGAACGCACGTCAACCACCACTGCCAGGCGGTGCACACCTTCGCCTCCGGGAGTCATCATCCGCGCCAAAGGACCGAGCATCCGGGGAGGCAGATTGTCCACCACATACCAGTTCAAATCCTCCAAGACCTGGGCGGTTTGGCTGCGTCCAGCCCCGCTCATGCCGGTAATAATCAGCATCTGGGCGCGTTCGCTGACGTCTCGCACGGATTGGGCATCCAGTTCAGGAATGCCCGACGGTACAGTTGGGGTGGGGTCTTCACTCATGTTTCCAGCTTATCGAGTTGATGGAGGGAAGTTCAGGCTTTGCGTAAGTCCAAATCTAAAGCCCTTCCGCCTCGTCCATCCACTGTGCCTCAAGTTGTTCGACCCGGCCGCGGGCGGTTTGCAGTTCTTTGGTCAATTCCGCCAGTTTTTCGTAGTCGGCGGGGTTTGTCTCAGCCAGCTGCGATTCAATCTGGGCTGCCTGTACGCTGGCCTTGGCAAGCTTACGTTCCACGGATTGCAGACGTTTTTGGGTTTCGTAATCGGCTTTGGAACTGGTTTTCCCGTTCTCAAGGTTCCCCCGCGGGGCTGACGGCTCGTCCGACTTGGGTCGGCTGGCTTGCCGCGCCTGTTCGGCCAACTCCAAGTATTCGTCCACGCCTCCGGGAAGGTGGCGCAGACCGTGGTCGATAACGGCATACTGGTTATCGGTAATCCGTTCAATGAGGTAGCGATCGTGGGAGACGACCAGCAACGTTCCCGGCCAGGCGTCCAACACGTCTTCCAAAGCAGTTAACGTATCGGTATCAATATCGTTGGTGGGCTCGTCCAAAATCATCACATTCGGTTCTTCGAGCAGCAGTAACAAAATCTGCAGACGCCGTTTCTGTCCCCCGCTCAACGCCCCTACCTTGGCTTGCAGCTGGGAGGAATTGAACCCCAAACGTTCCAGCATCTGGGCGGGGCTCAGTTCCCTGCCTTCCACCTCAAAAGAGCCTTTGAGCTTGCCCAATACCTGGTAGACACGGTAATCCGCAATCTCGCGCAGCGCCCGAAACTCTTGATCCAGGATGCCAATTTGCACTGTCTTGCCTTCGCGGCGTCGCCCCCGAGTCGGGGTGAGGTCCCCCGCCAGCAAACCCAGCAGGGTCGACTTTCCGGCTCCGTTGGCGCCCAAGATTCCGGCGCGCTCCCCCGGCGCCACTCGCCACGTGACATCGCGTAAAACCGAAGGGGAATCCCCTTGTGCGTCATAGGAAAAATCCACATCCACCAGGTCCACAACGATTTTCCCAAGCCTTCCGGTGGCCAGTTTCACCAGCTGCACCGTGTCGCGCACTGGCGGAACATCTTCGATAAGCGCGTTGGCGGCGTCGATGCGAAACTTCGGTTTGGAAGTTCGCGCCGGGGCTCCGCGGCGCAGCCAAGCCAGTTCTTTGCGTAACAGATTTTGGCGTTTTTCGGCGGCGAGAGCAGCCTGCCGGTCACGTTCCACGCGAGCCAAAATATAGGCCGCGTATCCACCTTCAAACGGTTCCACCATGCCGTCGTGGACTTCCCAAGTATCGCGCGACACCGCATCGAGGAACCATCGGTCGTGGGTCACCAGCAACAGGGCGCCCTCCCGTGCGGACCAGCGGCGATTCAGGTGATGCGCCAGCCACGCCACCCCCTCCATATCCAGGTGGTTCGTGGGCTCGTCCAGTCCGATAACGTCCCAATCGCCAATCAGGAGTTTCGCGAGGGCGAGGCGTCGGCGCTGTCCCCCACTCAGTGCCTCGACCGGCGATTCCCACGCGATTGCGGGCAATAACCCATCTAATACTTCTCGAATCCGCGGGTCGCTGAGGACTTCGTGGTGTTTGGAGCCTGCCAACAGCACTGTTTCCACCGTGTCACAGCCGCTCAGAGCGTCTTCCTGTCCCAGCAAAGCCACCCGCAGCCCGTTGCGCCGGGTGACGAGCCCGGAATGCGGCTGCTGGGTTCCGAACAGCACCCGCAGCAGCGTTGATTTGCCGTCTCCGTTGCGCCCGACAATCCCGATACGGTCCCCGGCGCTAACCCCGACCGTGACGTCGTCAAGCAGGAGCTTGTCCGGATACTCCACGTGTAGGTTTTGCCCGCCCAGAAGGTTACCCAAGACGCCTCACTCCAAAAACTGTCCGCAGACCCCCGGTGGACCGAGCAAACTGCGGAAAAATCCGGGAACTACCCTTGTGAAACCACAATATCGGCATCTGCCGAATCCGTATTGATAACCCCGGTAGAGGCGGCCCGGCGGTGGCGGCGTCGCGGTGCGGTACCCTCCGTAGGAGCGTCTGAACCTGTGATTTCCAGGCGTGTTTGCGCCCCATCCAGAGCAGGTTTCTCGCTGGCCTTTTCCAAGGAGGGCTTGTCACTGGCCTTGTCCAGGGAAGGCTTTTCCTGCGGCGTCGTCAATAGCTTCGGTTCCCGAGTTTTGGACGAGTGCGATTGGCGCGGGGCAGGCGGCTCGTGTTCCTCGGAGGAGTGAGCGGCAGTAGCGATAGCCGCCATAGTTTGACGCACTTCCGGGTTCGTTTCCTTCACCGATTTTGCACGGGACCGACCACGCTTCGAACTTGCCGAAGACGTGGATCCGCGCCGAGGTGCAGGATGGGACACCACGTCTTCTGGGGCTTGCCCGTTGTTCTCGACCGGCACATCGTGAACGATGAAGCCGCGGCCGTCACAGCATTCACACTGGGTCGAAAATGCCTCTACCAGCCCTTGACCGACCCGTTTGCGGGTCATCTGAATCAGGCCGAGGGAAGTCACTTCGGTGACCTGGTGACGAGTCCGGTCGCGTCCTAGGCATTCCACCAGGCGGCGTAGCACCAAATCCCGGTTCGACTCGATAACCATATCCACAAAGTCGATTACCACAATGCCACCGATGTCGCGCAGCCGCAGCTGACGCACGATTTCCTCGGCGGCCTCCAAGTTGTTCTTGGTTACGGTTTCTTCCAGAGTTCCCCCGGCGCCGATGTACCGCCCGGTATTGACGTCAATAACCGTCATCGCTTCGGTCCGGTCAATAATCAGATAACCGCCGCTGGGCAGCCACACCTTGCGTTCAAAGCCTTTCGCGAGCTGTTCGTCAATGCGGTGAGCGGCAAAAATATCGTCCTCGCCTTCCCAGTGCTTCAGGCGGTCCTTTAACTCCGGGGACAAATCACGCACATATTTGGAAATGGTCTTCCACGCGGTATCGCCCTGAATAGTCAGGGAACGGAAGTCCTCATTAAATATGTCGCGTACGACTCGCACTGCCAGTTCCGGTTCCCCGTGTAGCAGCACCGGCCCGTTGCGGGTCTTGCGCTGTTTCGTCTCGATTTCTTGCCAGATGCGGGTGAGACGTTCCACATCGGCGCGCAGCTGCGCTTCCGTGGCTCCCTCCGCGGCGGTTCGAACAATAACTCCGTAACCGGCCGGGACCATCGTTTTCAGCAGGGCCTTGAGACGTTTGCGTTCCTCCTCGGGCAACTTGCGCGAGATTCCTGTCATCGCGCCACTGGGCACCAACACCAAGTGACGGCCAGCCAGGGTAATCTGAGACGTCAAACGGGCACCCTTATGCCCAATCGGATCCTTTGTGACCTGCACCAAAACCAGGTCGCCAGGGTTGAGCGCATCCTCGATACGCCCGGTTTTGGCATTCAAACCGGCGGCATCCCAGTTCACTTCTCCGGCATAGAGCACAGCGTTGCGTCCCTTGCCGATGTCCACGAATGCCGCCTCCATCGAGGACAGGACATTCTGCACCTTGCCCAGGTAAACGTTGCCCACAGCAGTCTCTTGGGTGTGCCGCGAAACGTAATGCTCGACCAGCAACCCGTCCTCGAGAACGGCAATTTGGTTCAAACCGTCGCGTTCTCTCACGACCATCTCTCGTTTCACGTTTTCTCGACGCGCCAGGAACTCCGCTTCTGTAATGGGAGTCCGTTTGCGGCTTTCCTTACGCCCAGCCTTACGGCGAATCCGTTTCGCTTCCAACCGGGTAGAACCGTCAAGAGCCTTGACTTCTTCACTTTCCCCACCATCAGAACGGGTCCGGCGCCGCCGCCGGCGGGTTGTGCTGTTTTCGCTCTCCGGGGTCGTGTCTTTCTCAGCAGTGGGGGTATTCCCGCCCTCGGGTGCGTTATGCGCCGGGGTTTTCTTACGGCTGGAGGTTTTCGAATTGGTCCGAGAGGTCGACGCAGACTCGCCCTTAGTGGTCGAGGACTTTCTCCGGCTGCGGTTTTCCGGCTCGACGGTGGCACTCTGATTAGAACGAGTATTGCGAGCCGGTTTTTCTTCGGCTGGCGCCGCCGGAGTAAAGGTGGACAGGTCTGGGGCCTGGAACAGCAGGCTAGCGGCCGGCAAAGACACCCCTGCGCTGGGCACACTAGTGGCAGACGACGCTTCTGAAGCCGAGAAAGTCGGACCGGAGTCCTTTACCTTCCTTGAGGATGCATTTACTTTTTGAAAAGTCTGGTCTTTCGTATCTTTAGTGGCGGAGGACCGAGTACGAGTTCGTGCCGTACCGGAATTACGCGAAGTCGTTTTAGCAACCGCAGTTTTTTCGGATTCTGTTGTCTTATTCACTTTAAAGCTCCTGCAAGAGACCGGCCAGCAACCAACCGATCTATTTAGTTGTCAGTCATCACCAAACGGTGGAAAGTCTAAGAGAGATAAGGGATAGACCGGGCTAATGAAACCGCGAGACTGGGCTCACAAAAGGTTCCGAGTTGCCGACTTGGGCTGCTCAAGACACTCCTATCTCTGTGGAACATCCTATCGCACAGTCGGATTTTTTGCCCAGAAAAACCTCCGATGGGGGTGCGAAATGTACAAGTTGGTAAAATTTTAGGGTAGATTTAGGAAGTGGCTCAGGTTCGCTTGGCGATTACGCTATGTGACCACGAAGTAAATCTGATCCTAAATGCAATTTCTATAAAATCTACGGAAAGGCGGAAAAGGTGACCGTCGTCTCAATGGGGCTTGAAGGCCTCGACTTGGCGCGGTGGCAGTTCGGTATTACAACCGTCTACCACTTTATCCTGGTTCCGTTCACCATCGGCATGTCCTTGCTGGTAGCACTGATGGAAACATTGTGGTACCGCACCGGCAAGGAATACTGGCTGAAGGCGACACGGTTCTTTGGAAGGCTGTTTATTGTTAACTTTGCCTTGGGCGTTGCAACCGGTATCGTGCAGGAATTCCAATTCGGCATGGGCTGGTCCGAGTACTCCCGCTTCGTCGGTGATATCTTCGGCGCTCCTCTGGCTTTTGAAGCTCTGCTTTCATTCTTCATGGAGTCTACGTTCCTCGGAGTGTGGATCTTCGGTTGGGGCAAGATCTCCAAGAAAGCTCACGTTGTCGTGTCTTGGCTGGTAATGGTCGGCGTCAACACTTCTATGTTGTGGATTATCGGCGCTAACTCCTGGATGCAGCGCCCGGTTGGTGCGGTCTTTGACCCGGCTACCGGTCGCGCTACCTTGAACGGCGCTACCGCATTCTTCCAAGTTGTTACCAACTCCACCATGTGGCTCGCTGTGTTCCACGTGGTAACTTCTTCTATCTTGCTGGCCTCCACCATCGTGGCCGGCATTTCTCTGTGGTGGATGGTTCGCGCCGCCAACGCTGGCGGTATCGGCGACACCGAAGCCCGCGAAGTCTGGCGTCCGATTGCCCGCTGGGGCATGACCATCATGCTGGTCGCTGGCGTTTTGACCATTGCTTCGGGCCACTTGCAGGGCCAGCATCTGGTTTACTACCAGCCGGCCAAGATGGCTGCCGCTGAGGGTCTGTGCGCTGGCGAATCCGGCGCCCTGGCTCTGGTGGCTTTCTCGGACTGCCCGCAGAACATCCAAAAGAACGACGACGGCTCTTGGCCGTTGACCGAAGTCGGTGTCGGCAAGATTCCGGGTCTGCTCGGTTTTGTCGCGCACAATTCGTTCTCCCGTTCCATCGCCGGTATGGCTGACTCCTCCGAGCGCACCCAGACCATGCTAGAGAACGCCGCGGACAAGTACGGCGATAAGGCTCCGAACATCGACACCGCTAACACTTCTGGGATTAAGGGTGAAACCGGCGTTTACAGCTGGGCTCCTTATTCACCGTCCGTCCTGCTGGTGTTCTGGTCCTTCCGCTTGATGATGGGCCTGGGTCTGTTCTGTGCAGCCTTGGCTCTGGTCGGTCTGTACCAGACCCGTGGCGGCAAGGTTTCCACCTCTAAGGGTCTGAAGCGTCTCGCCCTGATTACGCTGCCGATGCCGTTCCTGTCTGCGTCCTTCGGCTGGATTATGACCGAGTTTGGTCGTCAGCCGTTCATCGTGTACCCGAACCAGGATGCCTTCGGTTCTGACCTCGCGGTCAAGACCGACGCCGCCGGCGTGTTCATGCTGACTGGCGACGGCTTGTCTGGCGTAGTTAGTCCGCTTGAGTTCTTGATTTCGTTGATTCTGTTCACCTTGGTTTACCTGGTGCTCGGTATCATCTGGTTCAAGCTCATGGTCCGTTACTCCAAAGAGGGCATCAACACCCCGGCCTCCGATGGTGGCCCGAACGCTGCCTCTCAAGAGTTGTCGTTCGCTTACTAAGGAGGAAATCAGACAATGACTTTTCTGCAAATCCTTTGGTTTATCCTCGTAGCGGTCCTGTGGGCTGGCTATCTCGTCCTGGAAGGCTACGGCTTGGGTACCGGTATGTTGCTGCGTATCATCGGTAAGACCGATGACGAGCGCGGTCAGATGGTTCGCGCCATCGGCCCGCACTGGGACGGCAACGAAGTGTGGCTGCTCACCGCTGGTGGCGCGACCTTCGCTTCTTCTCCCGAGTGGTACGCCGTGATGTTCTCCGGTATGTACATCGCTTTGTTCCTGGTTCTGCTGTGCTTGATTGGTCGTATCGCGGCTATCGAATGGCGCAACAAGGTGGACACGCTGAAGTGGCGCAGCACCTGGGATACCATCCAAACCATCACGGCTTGGCTGGTTCCGGTTCTGCTGGGTGTAGCCTTCGGCAACCTGGTAGCCGGCATGAAGATTATCGTGGCCGATCCCAAGACCCCGTTCACCGAAGTTGGTCCTGAGAACGTCGACATCGCCAATGCCGGTATGTCTCAGATTCACTCTTTCATCGGTCTGGGCCAATTCCCCTTCAGCCAGCTGGTGAGCTTGCTGATTGGCGGTTCCGGTTTCGCGATTCTCGGCGGTTTGGTAATTGCCTCTCTGTCCTTGGTCCAAGGCGCCAACTTCTTGGCTCTTAAGACCGACGGAGCTGTTCAGGAACGCGCGGTCGCGATTGCCCCGAAGTTGGGTCTCATTTCGACCGTCCTGACCGCAGTCTTTGCGGTGTGGGGCACTTTCGCTTTCAAGGGCGATGGTTTCATCTTCGCACTGATCTTCCTGGTCCTCGCGGCAGTCTGCCTCATCGTCAGCCTGCTCTTTGCGTTCAAGGGTGCTTCAGCAAAGGCCTTCACCTTCAATTCCATCGCCATTGCTATGGCTGTGGCTTGGGTGTTCGCCATGCTCTTCCCGAACGTAATGAAGTCCTCGATTGATCCGGCTTACTCGCTGACTATCGCTCAGTCTGCGGCTTCCGCAGGAACTCAGATTGTGATGACCGTGGCGGCCATCATCCTGGTTCCGATCGTATTGGGTTACACCATCTGGTCTGTCTACATGTTCCGCGCTCGTATCAGCGTGGCTCCTGCAGGCGGCTTGGAGCCCGATAAGATTCGCGAAGGCGCGAACTTCCTGGTTGGCTAAATAAAGCGACGACGGTCTGAAACCGTTACGGGCGGGTCACTACGGTGGCCCGCCCGCACCAGTTTAACCGGGGTTTCGTCCTCCTCGCGTTGTGGAGATTTTCCCTAAAATGTGGAAAGCTGAGGGGGTGAAACCCATGGACCCCCGACTGCTGAAGTACGCAAAAACTGCCCGCGGATACATCATCTTTATCACTGTTTTTGGTTTTTTCTCGGCAGTTTTCATCATCGCTCAAGACTGGCTCATCTCGAAGGCCGCGACCCCGGTCATCATGGATCACCAGCCTTTGTCTTTCATCGTTCCCACCCTCGGAGTGTTGGTTTTGGTCCTTTTGGGTAGGGGCTTGTCCCTGCTGGTTCGGCAGTGGTTTGCGCACCGGGCAGCGACGGGTGCTATCAAAGAAATCCGGGAAAAAGTCCTGTCCCACGCTACCAAGCTCGGCCCCCGCTGGCAAACCCAGCACGGTCAAGACACCGTGACCACGGTCGTGCGCGCCTTGAAAGACCTCGACGCTTACTTCGTTTTTTTCCTGCCCCAACTTTTACTCTCGGTGACAGTCACTCCCCTAACCCTGTTGGTGATTTTTTACCTGGACTGGATTAGCTCTCTGTTCGTGCTGGCCACCATTCCGCTCATCCCCCTGTTCATGATTCTCATCGGGATTTTGACCCAGGAATACTCCGACAAACGCCTAGCTTCCATGAAACGCATGGGCGGTCAATTGGTGGACCTCCTGGCCGGCCTAGCAACCCTGAAATCTTTGGGACGCGAGCAAGACCCCGCCAAGCAGGTGAAACGGGTCGGCTACGAATACTCCCGTTCCACTATGCAAACGTTGCGCGTCGCGTTCATGAGCGGCGGTGCTCTGGAATTCCTGACCACCCTGTGTGTGGCTCTGGTTGCGGTAGAAGTCGGGATTCGTCTGTTGAATAACCAACTCGACCTGTTCACCGGGCTGCTGGTCATCATGCTGACTCCGGAGGTCTTTAGCCCGCTGCGCGAAGTCGGCAAGCAATTCCACGCCTCCTCCGACGGTGTCACCGCCGCGGAAGCCGCCTTTGCTATCCTTGAGGAACCGCTGCCGAAAACCGGGCACCTCGCGGCTCCTGACTTAGCAAAAGCCACCATTCAGCTACGTGACATAGGCGTGAAAGCTCGTGGTATGTGGGCTCCCGCCAACCTCACGGCTAGCCTCGAACCGGGGAAAATTTACGCCCTGACCGGCGCCAGCGGTTCCGGGAAAACGACCACCGCCATGAGCCTTTTGGGGCTGCAAACTGTGGACCAGGGCGAGCTGACGGTGAGCGGACCCGCGGGCGACGTACCGCTGCACGACATCGACCCGGCCTCGTGGTGGGAACAATGTGCCTGGGTTCCCCAAAATCCGGCTATTCTGCCCGGAACAGTTTTGGAAAATCTGGGCGAGTCCGGGGACACCCCGAGCCCCGCCCTGGTGGAAGCCAGCCGTATCACCCACTTCGATACGGTGGTGCAGGGGCTGTCAGAAGGCTGGCTGACCCAGCTTGGCGCTGGCGGCTTGGGTTTGTCAGTCGGTCAGCGGCAACGCTTGGCGTTAACCCGCACCCTGACCCAAAAAGCACAGTTCATCGTCTTGGACGAGCCGACCGCGCACCTGGACGCAAATCTGGAAACCCAGGTCATTGCCGGAATTAAAGCCCTGAAAGCTCAAGGGAAAACAGTGGTCGTCATTGCCCACCGCCAAGCCGTGATGAATGTCGCCGACGTGTCTATTCCGGTCGAAACCAGAACTTTCACCGCAGCCGAAGCGGAACAGGAAGCTCAGGCGGCAGCCGAAGCGAAACCGAAACCGCGGGAACGCAAACGCAAACCGGATGGGCGTGAGGATTTGCCCCCGCTCATTTTGAATCTAGATTTTGCTGATAACGAGGTGCGCGCATGAGTAGCGACAAGTCAACTTTCCCCGCCGAAGTCATGGAATCCGCTGCCGGGTTTTATGGTCCCGCTATGAAAAACACGGCGTTTATTTCGCGCGAGGAGCTGCGCAACCTGCGCCTGACCTATCGGATGATGCGCCTGAATCGCGCCAATATGGCTCTGGCTATCCTCCTGGGCGTCTCGACGTTGGCCTGCGCCATCGGGCTGTCGGTGGTGGCGGCTTGGCTCATCGCCCGTGCCGCCCAGATTGACGCTCTGTGGATGGACTTGGCGGTCGCGGCCGTAGCCGTGCGTTTCTTCGGGATTGGCCGGGCGTTGTTTCGCTATCTGGAGCGCCTGGCGTCTCACAAGGTCGCCCTGTTGGGGGTAGCCGATTTGCGGCACACGGTTTACCGGATTCTGGCGGGTCGTCCGGCCAAAAATATCGCAGCCTTGCGGCGCGGGGAAATCCTGGCCCGCACGGGCGGCGATGTTGATTCGGTCGGAGACTTCGTGGTGAAGTCTGTCCTTCCCGGAATGGTTACGGCTCTCACCGCCCTCGCCACCGTTATTTTGTTCTGGTTCCTGGCTCCCCTAGCAGCGCTCACGCTGCTGATCTGCCTGCTGATGGCCGGAGTGGTGGGACCTTTGCTGACAATTCGTGCCGCCCGTATCGCCGAGCTGGCTTCCCAGCAGGCCCAGATTGAGCTGACTGCCAGCGCCCAAAACCTCATGATGAATGCCAGCGAACTGGCAGTTTCCGGGCGTCTGCAGGCTGCGCAAGACCACCTCAACCAAGTCGAACAAGTCATTCAACGTCTGAAAGACAAGGCTGCCCGCCCCTCTGCCATCGCCGCTTTTATTGACAATATTTCGATGGGGGCGGCCGTCCTGTGCGGTTTTCTGATTGGCACTCCCCTGGTCGTCAGCGGCCAGCTGTGGGACGTGAACCTGGCGATTTTGGTGCTGGCTCCCCTAGCAGCTTTTGAAGGGACCTCCCAACTGGCTGCCGCCGCGGTACAGCTGGTGTCCTCCGGGGCCGCCGCGACCCGTCTGGTGGATTTGATGGGTGGAGCTGACTATGTCGAAGCCGCCCTGAAGCAGATTTACGCAGAAGACGCCGCCCCGACCAGCGATGCCGTCCCGGATGCGGCGGTCAACGCGGAGGGGCACCGCACGGAACTCTCGCCCGTCACCGAAGTTGAGGCTCGCCTGGTAGCCAAAGACCTGGAGATTGGGTGGCCCGGCGGGCCGATTATTGCCAGCGGAATTGATTTGGAACTGCGCCCCGGCAAGGCTTTGGCGATTGTGGGGCGTTCCGGAATCGGCAAATCCACGCTGCTTTATACCTTGGCAGGTTTGATTCCGCCGCGCGGTGGCAGCCTGACGCTGGGAGGAATCGACATCAGCACACTGCCGCGTCCCACCGTGAGCGAAAAAATCGTGATGACCGCGGAGGACGCCCATATTTTTGCCACCACCGCCCTAGAGAACATTCGGGTAGCGCGAGCCAATGTGGGCACCGTGGAGGCAGAAAAGCTTCTGCAAGAGGCAGGAATGGGGCCGTGGCTTAAGGCCGCTCCGGACGGCCTGGACACTGTGCTCGGCATGGACGGAGCCGCACTGAGCGGTGGAGAACGTCGACGCATCCTGTTGGCACGGGCTTTGGCGACCCCGGCGCAGCTCCTCGCCCTGGACGAACCCGGAGAGCACCTGGACGGGGCTCTAGCCGACCAGCTGGTGTCGGACCTACTGGCGACCGGCAAGAGCGGGGAACGCGGCGTGCTGTTGGTCACTCACCGGCTCAGTGCCTTGGACAAAGCCGATGAAGTCATCGTTCTTGGTAAGCTGGATAGCGAAGACGAGGACGGCGTGACCCACATCACCGCTCGCGGAACACACGCCAGTTTGGTCAAAACCAACCCCACCTACCGTTGGAACCTAGAACAGGAGAAAAGCTACGTCTGAGCTAAGAAGCCTCAAGGTTAATAAATATTTGGGGGAAAGCCACGCAGTTTTGCGTGAAAAAATCTATGCGCTGAACTTGGAGCTCGAAACTTTGCAGCGGTGGAACCGCATGAGCCAAAGCATTACCACGGCGCTGCTGGAAGACACCGATGAAGAGGAAGCGCTGTCCCTCATCGCCTCTTCTGTGCGCCGGGTAGCGGAAGCCGATACGACCCTGATTGTACTGCCCAGCTTGGGCGGAAAATACATTTGTGAAATTGCTGACGGCGAAGCTGCCACACAGATGATTGGGATGGAATTTCCTCCCGAGGGGCGCGCCCAGGCGGTCATTCGCAACAATGTCGGCATCATTGTGGAGTCGATGGAACGCGCCAACTTACTGCGGATTCCCGAACTGTCCATTTTTGGTCCGGCTCTTTATGCCCCGATGAGCGAGCGCGGAGCCGCCAGCGGGGTCATTATCCTGTTTCGCAACCCTGGCAGCCCCGAATTTACCGTGCCGGATTTGCGAGCCGCCGAGAATTTTGCGGCACAAGCCACTTTGGCGCTGCGCCTGTCCGGCGTGCGGCAGTCCGAAGACCGCGCGGAGCTGCTGGAAGAACGCCAGCGCATTGCTCGTGACCTGCATGACCTGGCTATACAGCAGCTGTTCGCGACCTCCCTGCACCTCGAAGCCTTAAAAGAAGACCTCAGCGATCAGGAACTCACAGCTCAGACGATTCGCACCACCCTGGATGAGGCGTTGCGTTCAGTGGGCGACTCTGTGGGGGAAATTCGCCGAATCGTCAGCGAACTGAAAGATCAAGACAGCGCGGAACCGGAGCTGTTGGGCGGATTGCGGATGGAGGCCTCGCTGTCTCGTCGTTCCCTCGGATTCGCGCCTTCGCTCATTGTGCGCGTAGACGATGAAGTTTGCACCCTGGACAATATGGAACGAATGGAGGAACGGCTGCGCCGGAGGCTACCGGAAACCCTCATCTCGGATGTGTTGGCAGTCGTGCGCGAGGGCTTGACGAACGTGGCTCGCCACGCCCACGCCACCGAGGTGCGTCTGGAAGTAGATATTTGGTTCAATCCGGAGTTGATACCACCCCGATGCGCCCTCACCGACGCGAGCGTACCCACGCCAACCCAGCCCAACGGACTGCTGCGAGTGGAGATTCAGGATGACGGGTGCGGGCTTAATTCCAAGATTGACCACCATTCGGGCTTAGCCAATATGGCCGCGCGCGCCACGATTCACCTGGGGATGATGCGCATCGGTAAACGCCCCGACGGCGCCAGCGGAACCCTTCTGACGTGGTGTATTCCGCTTAGTTAATTTCGGGATTGAGACGCTATCTGCCTGCCGGGCTCACAGTTCCTGACGCGGAGAATTCTTGCGCCACTCTGCGGAACGCTGCGATGCAACCCACGCCGCCACCTGGGTGCGCCGTTGCAGGCCCATTTTCGACAGCAGTGCCGTAATGTGGTTTTTCACGGTCTTTTCGGCCACGCCTAGGGCATCCCCAATTTCCCGGTTAGATAGGCCATCGCCGATTAATCCCAGGATTTTCTTTTCAGTAGGGGTCAAGTGTTCGGTAGGGTCGCTGCGGTTTGCGCTGGTGCGGGTCACGGTACGCTCATCGAGCAGAGTCCTCCCCGCCGCCACGGCCTTGATGACGTTCGTAATTTCCACCCCGGCGACAGTTTTCAACAGATAAGCTGCCGCCCCCACTTGCAGGGATTCCGCCAGCGCCTCGTCATCGTCAAAGGAGGTCAGCACCACCATGCGGGCGTTTGGCGTCATTACTCGCAGCTGACGAATCAAATCGATGCCGGTGCCGTCGGGCAGCTGCAAGTCCACCAAGACCACGTTCGGGTTGGCCAACTCGGCCCTAGACAGGGCTTCGGCAACCGAACCGGCTTCGGCGACGACTCGCAAATCCGCTGCCCTATCGACAAGCTCGGCGATTCCACGGCGAACAATCTCGTGGTCGTCAACAATCATGACGCGAATCTCCGACTGCTCAGTCATCTTTGGTCCTTCCTAACGTTTTCGCTGGCAGCGTGGGCAAAACACGCTGGAGCGACCGTCAATAGTCATTTTATCGAGCCGGGTCCCGCAGCGGCGACAACTTTGGCCGCCCCGACCGTAAACCTGCAATTCTTTCGCAAATTCGCCAGGATTACCCCAAGAATTCACGTACAGGCGGTCAAACGAAGTACCGCCGAAGTCCAAAGCCTGCTCCATCACGACCGCCACAGCACTCAGCAACTCCCGCAGTTTCCTGTCACTGAGCGACCGGCCGGGAGTAGCGGGATGTATTCGGGCAGCAAACAGGCCTTCATCTGCATAAATATTGCCAATACCGGAGACAATGCCCTGATCTAACAGCTTGGTTTTTATCGCTCGAGTACTGGCGTGAGTCTTTTCCACGAACTCCGTCGTGTCGCGGCTCGGATCGAGTACATCACGGGCAATATGTTCCACATCCTGAGGCAGCAGCGGTTCCGTGGAGCCAGTTCCCCCGGGCGCACCGTCCGCGGTGGGCCGCAGCGTCCTGAGTTCGACGTGTCCAAAGGTGCGTTGGTCGCAAAACACCAGGTCTTTCCCGTTGTCGAGGGTGAAACGGAGGCGCTCATGGGTGAAGGGGCGAGCCTCCTCGAGGCCTTGCTGAGCTGGTGGTGGCACAGCTGACCCGGCGCTGTGTAGAGCCGCATCTGCGGATTCGACCCGCAGCTGACCCGACATACCCAGGTGCATCACGAGGGCAAGCGAGCCTTCTGCACTTGTGACATCCCCCGCTAAGGGAAACCATAAAAACTTTCCGCGCCGGACTGCTGCGCCCAGACGCGCCCCCTCCAGTCCCGCACGTAACGCGGCAATTCCCCCCTGCTGGTTACGCAAAGTCCGCTCATGGGTCGGGTCACTGATGCTCAGGACCCGCGCTCCCACCACGGTTTGTTCCAGATTCCGGCGAATCGTCTCCACTTCGGGAAGCTCAGGCATCAGCCACCTGATCCCCAAAACGATCCTGCAGCGCCTCGAAAGCAGCCTCGGCAGCGCTGTGTTCAGCGGATTTCTTGGAAGTGCCCTGACCTTCGCCCAGAACCTCACCATCCAACCGGATTTCTGCCCTGAACACGCGGGCATGATCCGGCCCACTGCCCTGCACCACATATTCCGGTTCGCCCAGCGAGTTGGCGGCCGCAAACTCGCTGAGATGGGTCTTCCAGTCCATACCGACCGCCCGGCGCGGCGCGTTGCGCAAGTATCGCCGCAGGTGACGCTCTATAGTGACCCGTGTCGATTCCAAACCTGACGTGAGGTAGGACGCGCCAATCAGGGCCTCTAACGTGTCGGACAAGATGGAGTCCTTTTCCCGGCCGCCCTGACGGTCCTCGCCGATTCCCAGCAGGATGTAATCGCCCAGGTGCAGCCGTCGCGCGACTTCCGCCAGCGGGGTTTGGCTGACGGTGGCGGCGCGCATCGGAGCCAACTCGCCCTCGGGAACATCGGGGAAGTTACGGAACAAGTATTCTGTGACCACGATTTGTAAGACCGCGTCCCCCAGGAATTCCAGCCTTTCATTCGTGCCGGTCGAGCCGGTTTTCCCGTGTTCGTGGGCAAAAGACCGGTGGGTCATCGCGACTACCAAAAGTTCTTTATCGACCGGTTGTCCCCAGTCTGCAAGTAAACGTTCCAAGGTGGCTCGGCTCTGGCCCGGTTCGCCGGTGTCGTCTGTGTTTTGTGGGGATTGTTTCACGAGGCTTCGTTCCCTCCGGCTTCCTGGGCGCGCAGCTCATTAGCTAAATCTCCCAACGCGGCCCAGCGCGGATCCAAAACCTCGTGATGATGATCGGGAGGCAAATCCGCAAACTTTTCCCCGCAATCCGGACATAATCCCTGGCAGTCGGGTCGGCACAGCGGCAAAGTCTCCATGCCCAGCACCAGGGCGTCTCGCAGCACCGGCTCGAGGTCGACCTCATCGTCAGTGCTTACTTCGAGGATGTCCTCCCACTCTTCGTCCCCTTCCTGGCGGGCCGCTTCACGCGCGCCAGGATAGAAAAACATCTGGGTTTCGTTGACTTCTACCGTCCCTGGAACCGGGTCTAAACAGCGCGAACATTGAGCATCAGTCGGTACCGTGCCCCGCAGGCTGACCAAAATCCCCTCGTGCAAGGACTGCAAACTGACCTCGAAACGGCCTTCTGACTCCCGTGAGGTCACGACCCCGTTCGTCCAGGTGTCGGGCAACGGCAACAGGTAATCGTGCAGTTCGAGGGTTTTTCCGGGATTGCCCGGCAGGGAGGTCAAGCCGATGAGATAGTCGAACGCAGCCTCGTGATTGTCTAACCGAGCCGACTTTTTCCCTGCACCATGTGCTTTGGCACTGCTAGTCATGTTTGGCCTCCGGAGTTTCTGCCTCTGGTTGGGGCAAATCGTCGGGGTTAAACCGGGCACGTTCGCTCAAGACCCGCCGTCCTGCCGCGGATTGTTCCTTTAGTTTGTCCAGGGTTTCTTCCAGCTCTGTTAGCTTTTCCTCGCAATAGCGGTCGGCTCCCGCAGCCAGATTGGTCGCCTGACGGGTCGCAGTTTCAATAATCATCTCGGCACGTTCCTTGGCCATGACGACGATGCGTTCTTGGTTGACCAGTTCGTCGGCTCGGGCGTGGGCGTCGGCTTGGATGCGTTCAGAAGTGGAATTGGCCTGTGCCAAGGCTGTCTCAGCCTCCTCTTGGGCGCGGGCGATGACCGCATTTGCTCCGGCCACAATCTGGTTCGCGATGCGGATATCAGTCGGCATCGCCTCGCGTGCCGACTCCAGCAGGGAAAGGGCCTGAGCCTTATTGACCAGCACGGACGAACTCATCGGCAGGGAACGAGCCTGTGAAATTAAGGCTTCCATCTGGGCTAATACGTCCATCAGCTCGGAGCCTTTGTAATCCTGAGCGTTCAGCGCAGCCACCATTTGCTCTGAAGTTAGGGCTTCGGGTTCCACAAACTCCGCTTCGCCAGCGTCATCTGTCGCTGTCGAGTCCGAATCCGGACTGAGGGTCGCGGGGGTCTCCTGCCCGACATCGGGTTCATCTGAGCTGCCCTCAGCAGCGGTAGGCAAATCCGCCGATTCCATTATTTGGTCGTCCCTGTTTTCCTCGCTCATTTTTCTCCCTAGCTGTTGTACTTATCGAAACGGGCTGCTATGACATTATTATCCCGATTTGGAGGGCTGACTTGGTACGCCTCATACAGAGCCTGCGCGGTATCGGCACAAACCATCGAATAGACATCGGCTCCGTAACTGGCAACTTCCTTAACCATAGAACTTGAGATGTGAATCAACGCCGGTTTGCAGCCCACAAACACAGTCGGCGGAGCCCCAATCTGGCGATTCATCTGACTCATCGGATTTTCGTAATCAAAGTCCTGGGAAGTGCGCAGCCCTTTCGCGATGACGTCAATATGATGTTCTTTACAGAAATCAGCTAACAATCCATCCACAATTTCCACGTTGACGCGGGTATCGAGTTTCGCTTCCCGGATAGTGGTCTGGGCCAGTTCGATACGTTTCGGTAGCGAAAGCAGCGGGGTTTTCTTTGAATTCTGAGCAATTCCAATCACCACGACGTCGGCAAAGGTCAAGCATTGGCGCACCATATCGAGGTGCCCATAGGTGAATGGGTCAAAAGTTCCGGGGCAAAGCGCTTGAGTCACGTATCCAGATTACCGGCAATTCGGCTAGGCTGTCGTCTGTGACACGAATTGTTGCTGGCGAAAAAGGGGGCTTGCGCCTGAATGTGCCGAAGTCGGGGACCCGTCCCACTTCGGAGCGGGTGCGCGAAGCGATGTTCTCTCACCTGCTTTGTTCGGGGTTCCCACAAGGTGCCATGGTTTTGGATTTGTTTGCCGGCTCAGGAGCCCTCGGTTTGGAGGCGCTGTCCCGCGGCGGGGTGAGCGCGGTGTTTGTAGATGCCGCCGGATCGGCAGCCAAAGTGTTGCGCGCGAACATAGACGCCCTGCACTACCGGGATCGCGCCCGTGTCCTGGTGAAAGATGCCGCTAAGTTTGTTTCCGAACTGAAACCCGCGGATTGCTTTGACCTGATTTTCTTAGATCCCCCCTACGCTTTGGCGCCTTACGTGCTCTCAGAGATTCTGGCAGGTCTGACCGCGCACCTCAGCCCGGAAGGCGTCATGGTTCTGGAGACATCGAAAAAGTTTCCCGCTCCTGAGATTCCCTCGGGGCTGCAAGCCTACGCCGCTAAGAGCTACGGCGATACCCTGGTCACTTATTTGCAACAGGCTCAGGGCCGAGGTTGAGTTGGGCGGCGCGCTGCGCGATGATGGCACCAAGGGCTGGCAACACCAGATAGATAGCTTCTTTCACAATCATTACCCCGGAATCGTTGATAGGTACCGCCACTGCCATGCCCAGCAAAATACCTAAAGCCACCACGCGCAGGGCCGGCAGGTCAGTGAGCTGATCCCAAGAGGACACCCACCGCGGCCAGGACACCTGGCGACGTTTCACAATCACCAAAGCCGCCACTAGTGCCGCCACTACCAGCACCAAAAGTATGACGACCCCAAGGTTGTTCACAAAGGAACGCAGCACGTCACGGACTTTCCCGGCAATCAACTCCTGACTTTCGCTGCTGCCCAGATTGGACCAAAAGTTTCCGATATGACTGTCTGAACCGCGGGAGAACCAGCCGATAGTCCCCATCACCGCTAGCGTGAGCACCACCCACAGACCGGCGTGCCACCAGCGCGGCCGCGCTCCGGAAGACAGCAAGGCGACAATCCCAAAAGCCAAAATAATTCCCGGAGGTCCCCCAAAATCCGCCCCCCAACGGGGCAAAGCATCAACCAAGAGAACAGCGACGCCGATCCCCGCGGTGGCCCATGCGGCCCGACGCTGGCCCCAAAAACGTTGCAAAACCGGCAGTAACGCCAGCAAAGCCCCGGCAATGAGAATGATGTAGGTGCGGTTAGAGATGCCGTAGTAGCGCCGCGAACTGAGTACCAGGGAACCCATGAATCCGTTGCGCTGATGGGCAGAGCCCAAGACGATGTCCAGCGCCAAAATAAAGAATGAAATCCCCGCCAAGATAGCCACCGCGTGCGAGCTACGCCACAGAGGAACCACCAAAGCCCCCGTAATCACCGCGGTCAAAGCTAGGGCTATTCCAATTGCCCCGACAGCAGAGTCGGTGCCGGGCAAATTCCACCACGGAATCCAGTTCAAAATCAGCGCTGCGGGTAGCATCGCGAAAGCGATAAGGCTCAGGAGCCGCACCGCCCACCAGCTGTTTGCCAATCGCCGCACGCCTCGCGACGCGAAAGCCCAGATTAGCAGCGCCCCGATAGCCAGGTAACACAGCAGGTGAAAGACCTGATACCACGATGAGTTGGCACGCAGGGCGGAGCTGGCATGACGTTGCTGCTCGGTAATCACAGAGCAGGCCCCGGCAACGCTGCCGACCGGGGTAACACTCAGTTCGGGAAGAGTGAGATTCGCCGGGGGGACGAGTTTCGGATTCAGGTAGGTGCGCGCATTAATAACCAAACCGCGCACATCGGCAATGGTGGCTAAACCGGCGGCGCGAGTGGTGGAAGTATAGAGCACGCCCGTGGTGCCAGCAGTTCCGACGCCGGAAGCTGCGGCCGGTTTCCCGCCCGTCAGCGCTAACCCCGGAGTTTGCGCCGCCAACAGCTGCAGGGACCTGGCCCCCTCAAAATCCCCCAACGAGGCGATAATCACCGGCCGAGGGTGCGCCGCCCCCTGATTCGCGCTCAAGATGGCAGAAAGTTGCTGTAAGGACAGGGTCTTTGCCGTATCGTAGGTGTTCTGGTTAAGCACGGCGGTGTCCACTGTATCCAAGTCCACCACGACGTCGCTGGGGGCGGCAGCGAGAAGATCTTGCCACGCGGATTCCAGGACAGTCCGGTTTTTCAGGGTCTTGCCCAGCGGCAAGGCGGGCTGTTGAGCTTTTGCGTCAAGGGCAGCTCTGGCGCCAGCACCGGTTCTCTCGTTATAGAGGGAATCAAGTGCGGAAGGGTTAATCCGCGCCATTTCAGAGATAACCGGCAGTGGCTGCCAATGGGCGACCTGACCGCGCCGATTCGCCAACGGTATTCCCGCATTCCGTCCTACCGCCCACGCGTCCGGGGCGAAAACCCCGTGAGCGGGCCAGGTAATGTTTTCGGTACGACCCTTGAACTGGGCGTAGGTGACGGCTGAGGCTTTGGGCAAGAGCGCGGCGGCGGGGCCAACCTGAACCGGAGTGTTCGCGGTCGTACCGTTACTCTTCACCAGCTTCATCCCCAAGCACGGTGCCCCCACAGTTTTTGCCAGTCGGCGCCCCTCTTCGTCCGCGACGTCGCCACGGGCACGCAGCTGCATCCACCCCTCGGTGGGGCAGGTATAAATCCGAAATGACCTGGTACTCAGTGCCGAAAAAGTAAACGGAACCAACATTTCCCCCAGCTGATTACCTTGCAAATCGAGGTCGCTGGGCTTCAGGCCGCTCATCCCTAAAAACAGTACGCCGGGAGCATCGGGGGAAGGCGCCGCGGTCTTCGCGTCCTGCGTCCACAGGCCGGTTGGAACAAGCGAGTCGCGGGCAGCGACAGGTATCGCGCTGGCCTGAGGAAGTGCCACCAGCGTCACTGTCAGCATCGCGATAAATGCTCCTAGACGCCGCCACCATGAATACACAGGTGGAATTTTACCAAGTTTAAACACACCTACCGTACTCCCCTAGGACTTCGTGAGATTCTGGGCTCCTTCCCCCAGGTCAAACACCAGCCGGGCCAGCTCGGGATGCTTGCTGAGCTGGGGATCTTTCGCCACCACCGCGGCCGCCGCAGCTTTCGCGGCCGTGATGACTTCCACGTCGCTGACCAGGGAAAGCACCTTGAGCCGGGAGCGGCGGCCCGACTGGCTTTGCCCCAGCACGTCGCCCTCCCGCCGAATACTCAAATCGGCCTCAGCCAGCGCGAATCCGTCCCGGCTCGCCGCAAAAGCCAACAGACGCGCTAGAGCCGGAGACAGCGTCCCCTCCCCCGCTTGTGCCATCAAATCCGCCAGGTTGTCCGACACAGGCGGGAAATCCAGGGGGGCAATGGCGAGGCAAACGCCGGGACGGGAACCGCGCCCAATCCGCCCCCGCAGCTGGTGCAGCTGCGAAATCCCGTAACGGTCGGCATCCAAAATAATCATCATGGAGGCTTCGGGCACGTCCATGCCGACTTCCACAACCGTGGTGGACACCAGCAGCGGGGTGCGACCCGCGGCAAAGTCCGCCACGGCCTGTTGCTTGGCGCCTGAATCCAGGTTGGAATGTGCCACCCCGATAGGAATATCCCTAAATACAGGTAGGGCCGCCAGTTGCGCCGCGGTCTGGGTAACGGTGTGCAAGACCCGGCCGGGCTCTAACTCTTCGAGTTCTCCAAACCCGGCTAAATCGTCACCCCAGCTGGTTTGCGCCGAGGTTTTTCGCGTTTTCCGCCCGGTTTCCGCAGGATTGGGAGACTCCGCCCAGTCGGCGGGGTCCTGTTCAGAGGTATCAGGGGCTATCTTGGGGCAAAGCACATAAACTCGCCCTCCCCGTTCGATTTCTTCCGCGGCTCGGCTCCAGGCCCGTGTGACCCACCGCACATTTGCTTCGTTGACCAGGAACGTCTGAACCTCGGCGCGCCCCGCGGGTAGCTGGCGCAACACGGAAACATCCAGGTCTCCAAACACGGTCATGGCGACGGTTCGCGGTATCGGGGTAGCTGTCATCGTCAAGAAATGCGGGGCTCGCTCCCCTTTGGCCAGCAGAGCGCCTCGCTGTTCCACCCCGAAACGGTGCTGTTCATCAACCACCACCAGGGCGAGGCGAGAAAACTGCAGCGACTGGGTCAGCAGAGCCTGGGTCCCCACCACCAGCATCGGCTCACCTGCCGCACCTCGGTTGGCAATTTCTCGTTTCTCCGAGGCGGGTGTTGATCCGGTCAGTAAACGCAGCGGGACACTATCCGTACCGGGCTGTGACCCCGATAGCTCACCCAGAGGATCCGCCAGCGACCCCAACAGTCGATTGAGGGTCTGAAAATGCTGCTGGGCGAGGACTTCGGTAGGAGCCATGAAGGCCGCTTGAAAACCGTTTTGTACTGCGGCGACACACGCCAAAGCCGACACCACGGTCTTGCCCGACCCAACTTCCCCCTGCAGCAGCCGATTCATCGGGACTTCGCGGGCAATGTCCCCCGCGATTTCGTCCCAAACTTGGCACTGCCCGCCAGTGAGCTGGAAAGGCAGCCCCGCCACGACTCGTGAAACCAGGTCTCCAGGTTCCCCGCCCGCATCCGCATTCGGCGCGGAAACGTCCCCCGAAACCGGCAAAGACCAGGCCGGATGTGATTGGATCTGGTTGCGGGCTTTCGCTAGAGCTGCCCCCAGCGTGAATGCCTCACGAAACCGCAGATAATCCACCGCAGCCTGGTATTGGGCATCGGTTTCCGGGTGGTGCAAGCCGAGCAAAGCTGTGTAGGCATCAGGTAGGTTCCTCTCGCGGCGCAGCGAGTCGGGTATGGCTTCGGGAATCTCCGCGGGGTTTAGCATCAGCAGCTGAGAGTCAATGATTTTCCCGATTTTCCAAGAGGGCAGACCCGCGGTGGAGTGATAGAGCGGCTGGGGGCGGGTCGAGAGCGTTTTCACGACTTCCGGGTCATAATCGGCCAGAACCCGGTATTCCGGATGCGCCAGGAAAGCTTCACTGGCCCGGCTGCCCGGTTTGCCTGAAAGCCGCCCGGCAAAAACCGCTAAAGTCCCCTTTTCCAGGCGATTTGCGTGCATATTCAAGGCGTTGGGATGCTTCGCAAAGAAACGCACGGTCAGGCGGTTGGCTCTCCGACCCCACAAGTCCGGACGGAAGCCCCCCTGGTCGGGGGCGCCCGTTTCTAGCTGGTCCTGCAGGGTTACCGTGAGCATGGCTTTGTCGTGGCGGCGGGTCCAGCCCAAGTGTGAATCCATCACCACTGCAAACACTGTGACGTCCGCGCCGGGGGTCAGCGAGTCAAAACGGGTCAGCTCCCCCCATCGATAAGTTCGCCGCGGCGGGTACCACAGCAAGTCACCCAAGGTCAGTACCCCCAGGTGAGCGAACTTGGAGACGACGGATTTCGCCTTAAGCATCCGTTCCAGAGGGGTCTGCAAGTTCACCATGGTTTCACCTTATCAGGCAGCCTCTCACCGAAAATTCTGAAGTTTGGGGGAACTCGAAGGTCACCGCGGACAAAGAAACGCCTGACTTCAAAAACGAACCCCGATACAGGTGGAGCCGGGCTGTCCTCCGTAGTAGGCAACCAGCTCTATATCGGCGTAGCTCGACAGAGCAAGCTGCAGATTCATCCGGTCCGTGCTGACGTTTTCGGAACTGATGACCGCGTGGAGTTCTCGGTTTGGACCCACGTCATTGGCAAGGTCCCGGATTTGGGTGTCCAGGTCATGGTCTGACAGGGGTTCAACCCGGATGCTGGCTTTCAACTCCCGGCAAGCGGTTTCCAAATCGCGCAGCTGCTCCGCGCCTGCACCACGAAACCGCTTTCCCTGCAGAGATTGCACCAGCCACGCAGCGCTCAGTTCATCTTCGGTGTCTGCCACCATTACAGGAGCATCCGAAAATTCGGTATCAACTAAGGAATCGCGCATTGTCAGAGCCATTTCGCGCGATTTGGGGGTGGCGGGGATGATGAGAGCAGCGCGGCCTTTCGGGAGGGCGCGACACGCCCAACAAATCTGTTCGGGATTTTCAGTACCTAAAAGAACCGTGGCTCCCGCTCTGGCATAGGTCTCTACCAGTGCCGGCGCAGCACTGAGGACCAGCAAGCCCGGAGTCACCAGCGGAGCCTGACGGGCGGCAAAGTCAGACAAAACCACCACATTGTCAAAATCCGCAGTGAGTCTAGTTAGGGGATCTTCGTCGCCTTCAATAGGCTCGGGACGCAAGCCGAGATGATGAATCAGTACAGCTCCGTGGGGGTATGGTAGGGCTGCCAGAGGCGATGGTGTGTGTACGTGAGCCACGAAACGTCCCACTCCGATTTCATCTAAAATCTTGCAAACCAGCACTTCGGAGCTAGCCGCTCGCAGGCTTTCCCAAAGTTTTCCGGTGGAGATATCCAAGGCTTCAAAATGGAAAGTGGCAGCAAATTCACCACCCGGCACCGTGTGCCGCAAACTTTCCGCAACGATACGCGACCGATTAGCCCAATCGCTCAACATGGCTTGCACCGTAGAAACATTTGTGAGGGCGTCGCCTTCGGCTGCAGCGGCCAAATCTGCCAAGGACGCAAAAACCAAACACGCTCCCGCCAGACCGGCATCCCCCACCCCGCCGTGGGCGTCAGCGGAATCAATGGTAGCTTCTTGCGCACAAACCAAAGCCGTATCCACGACTTGAGACAACGTCAACAGTTCCAGTTCCGAAAGCTGTTCCGAGACGGTAGAAATCAATCGAGATAGCCCAAATTCACTGGTATCTGCGCCGTTGACTTCCTGAAATGCCCTGTCCATGGCATCGATGGCCATCAGTAAATCGGCCGGACGCACCACCGACGTATCCCCCCAAGCCTCGGCACAGGCGGCAAAACCGGAAGCGAGGAAAATTCCGACCGAACCATAGGGGAATTTCGCAACTTCTCGGCTTAGTGTCGCCATAAATTCGGCGGGACGCAGGGAGAGGGGCAGGGTCTGAGCCGCACGCGTGGCCGCCGCCCAAGAGTTCGCCAGATTAGCTCCGGTGTTGAAATTCGGCACCGGAAAAGTGTTGAGGTCGTCCAACAAATCCCGCGCCTGATTGAGGATCTCCCCCGTGCGCACGCACCACTCGCGAAGGTCTTTAGTCTCCAGCTTTTGTCGCGCGGTATCCAAACTTGTTTCCTCCCTGCTTTCTTCCCAAGTTACCTGTCATCAACCGGTTTTCCCGGTTCCCATTCCGGTAGGTACAGTTTTGCGCCTAACGACCAGAAATGTCGGCCCCACTGCCGCTACCCGAAGCGACAATGGGACCAACCAAACTGGGGAATTATCCTCACCACGGAATCAACGCTGGGGCAGACCCCGTTCATCGTCGCCCCAAACCTTGCCGGTGTAGTGGGGACTCATGAGGGACTCTATGCTGAGGACTTCGTCGACTTCCGCGGCGCTCATCAAGCCTTTCTCAATCACCAGCTCCTTGACAGATTTGCCCGTCCTAGCGGCTTCCTTACCAATCAAGTCACCGTTGTGGTGACCAATGATGTCATTGAGGTAGGTGACAATGCCGATGGAGTTATGCACGTAAGCCTCGCAGACTTCGCGGTTGGCGGTGATACCGTCAATGCACTTGGTACGCAAGGTGTTAATAGCGTTGGTCAGTAGCTCAATGGATTCAAACATGCACTGAGCTGCGGCTGGTTCCATCACGTTTAACTGCAGCTGGCCCGCTGCGGCAGCGTGGGTGAGGGCGACATCGTTGCCCATGACCTTGAAACAAACCTGGTCAACGACCTCGGGAATGACCGGGTTAACTTTTGCCGGCATAATCGAGGAACCCGGCTGCATCTCGGGAAGATTAATTTCATGTAGGCCACAGCGCGGTCCCGAGGAAAGCAAACGCAGGTCGTCACAAATTTTCGACAGCTTGGATGCCAGCCGTTTCAGCACCGCGTGGACTGCCAGGTAGGCGCCGTTATCCGAAGTGGCCTCCAACAGGTTCGTCGCCGGAACAATGTCGTAGCCGGTCACCTCAGCCAGCTTTTGGCACGCGACTTTCGGATAACCCTCCGGTGTGTTCACGCCGGTGCCAATAGCGGTTGCCCCCAAGTTCATTTCCAGCAGCAAAGCCCCGGCGACACGCAGACGTGTCAGTTCCTCGGCGATATTGACCGAAAAACCGTTGAATTCCTGGCCCAGCGTCATGGGGACAGCATCCTGCAGCTGCGTGCGGCCCATCTTAAGAATGTCTTTGAATTCTTCACCTTTGCGAGCAAAAGCGTCGGACAGCTCCTGCACCGCCCGCTCGACATCTTGGAGCAGGGTGTACACTGCTACCCGGAACCCGGTCGGGTAAGCATCATTGGTGGATTGGCTCTTGTTCACGTGGTCGTTGGGGTTGATGATGTCGTAGCGGCCTTTTTCATAGCCCAACAGTTCCAAAGCCAGGTTAGCCACCACTTCGTTAGCGTTCATGTTCACCGAGGTGCCCGCCCCACCTTGGAACACGTCCACGGGGAACTGATCCATGGCTCGGCCCTTCTCTAGCACTTCGTCACAGCCCGCCACGATAGCGGCGACAATGTCGTGCGGAAGAACGTGTAGCTCTTCATTGGCCAGTGCCACCGCTTTCTTAACCTGTACCATGGCTCTGACAAATTCAGGAACGTCTTGGATTTTCTTGCCCGATATATGGAAATTCTCGATTGCCCGCAGGGTTTGCACCCCGTAGTAAGCATCCTCAGGAATTTCACGTTTCCCCAACAGGTCCTCTTCGATACGCCCAGCCATCATCGCTCCTATCTATTCCCCGTAAAAAGGATTTGTACACCGTATTGCCAGGACAACGGCGTCCTGGCAGTCCTATTCTAATCTGCGGGTTCTGCGTCGTGTTTCCGAACGACCGACGTCTTAGGTACACGTGACGAAAGTGCTTTCAAAGCAGGGGTTCGATTTGAGAATCGGTCCGGTTTGCCTTATCATAGTGAGGTTGCTCGTTGAGAGCTGCGGGTTCAAAGCCCGTGAACGACTTTGAAGAATTACAGGAAATCAGAGGTAAGAACATGGCTGCGGTATGCGATGTATGTGGAAAAGGTCCCGGTTTCGGGATGAGTGTGTCTCACTCTCACCGGCGCAACAAGCGTCGTTTCAACCCGAACATTCAGCGGGTTCGCGCCATCGTTAATGGCACCCCCCGGCATTTGAACGTGTGCACCAAGTGCATCAAGTCCAATCGCGTGGTGCGCAACACGGGTCGCTAAACCCGATTCACTTCTTGAATGCCGCGTCAAGGTTTTCCTTGGCGCGGTTTTCTTTTTCTCGCATCGTCAGTAAAAACCCGTTTCGGACCGTAGCCCTGAATGATAAATTCTTGTAAATAAATTATATGTTCTCATACAGTTGTATTCATCTCCTAAAGTGCCTTAAAACTTGGTAAATCCGCAGGTCAATAAGTATTTTGTGGCCATTTAAGGCGATTAGGCTCCCCCGCGTAGATTTTTCGCAAAAATCGGATTTGCGCCTCTTTCTGACTGTGATTTTTCCGCATTATTTAGCGGTTTATTCGCTCCATCCCGAACATTTAACAGGCAAATTTGTCTGAATTTTTCCTGAACGTAGCCTGGTGATAATCTCTCCGTAAGCTGGGTGCGCAGCGACAGGGTCGTCTCTGGCTCTGAACATTCAGCGGTGAATATAGCAACTACGTATGGAGAAAACATGAAAGTAAAACACATTTTCGCCTCTGTGGCGGGCGCAGCATTATTGGGCGGTGCCTTCTTAGTTCCGGCTCATGCCGACTCTTTCCAGGACTTCACTCCGGAAACAGTTCAGAATAACGACAAGCTACCCGTGGTCAACACCTACCGGGCAAACAACTTCCTGAAGGCGAACGTTTTGAACGCCTACCCGGTGTGCAACGCCGGCGAGGATCTGCGTACAGTCATCTACAAAGTCTCGACCAACTTCGAGCCTAAAGGTACGATTTCCACCACCAACCGCACCAACGCTCCGGTGCCGCTGACCCAGACTCTGTCAAAGACCGAGTCAATTAGCTTCACTTACCACAGCGACTTGAACGCGGGTGTCAGCGCCACCGCTTCGACAAACACACCCGCAGGTCAGGGCCCCAACGCTTCCATCACCGCTTCCCTGGCCAAGACTATCGGCTACTCCATCTCTTACTCCCTGTCCTACACCGCTGGTCAACAGATTGGCCCTTACCAGGTTCCTGCCGGCAACACTGGTGAAGCCACCTACGGCTTCCGTACCATCACCATGACCGGCACCCAGCAGGCTTGCAAGCCTAACGGGACTTGGGGCCATGCTTTCGCCTGGACTTCCAAGGCTCCGGTTAAGAACGAAGTTGTCGTCAAGATGTACGCCACGCCGGACGGCGCTCTGGGCGGCAACGGCGACACCAACGCTTCTCAGGACGCGGGATACCCCCACCCCACGGAAAAGTTCGTGGCCTCTACCGAGCTGAAGCCCGTTGATCCGGACGCCGTAAACGACGGCAAGCTCGACTTGGCTCCCTTCCTCACGGTTTCTACCGCTAAGGCTGCCGGTTACGCCGGTACTGTAGCGCTGCGTGTCAAGAACGTGGGTACCGAAAACTACTATGGCGAGTTCCCGACGGTGTCTTTCTTGGTGAAGGTTCACCAGGTTTCCGGCCCGCAGGGCGTTGACCGTCGCATCACCACCGGCCGGTTCAAGGGTTCTACCGTTGAGGATTTGGGCTTCGATCGCGCCTCCTCCACGCGCACCTTCCGCGTCACGATGTCTAACCTGATCAAGCCCCAGCAGGAGATGCTGCTCGCTAACTTCAACTTCGGCGATGGCTACATTGGCAGCGCGAACGGCAAGGACAAGCGCTTGCAGAACTGGATTGAGGTTTCTCAGCTGGGCCGCTTGGCGAAAGATGTTTCTATCAGCAATGACCGTTACCTGGATTCCCGCACCTTGGGTGTCACCCTGACTGATGGCCGCAAAGCCAAAGCAAATCTGGGCGTTTTCTAAGCCTGCCTGTATGTAAAAATTTGCTTAGAAAATAATCTTTTGGGGAGGTTCGCCACGGCGAGCCTCCCCAAAAGATTTTTAACAGAAATCCCGCCCAGAATTTACACGCATTTAACATCCGTGCAATGTTCAGTTAACAGTCAAAAGGTAGAGTTTCTCTGGTTGCCGGGCGCGAGCCGCAGGCCTAATACGACGGCTTGAGCCTCCGACAGTCACACTCACAATCCTAAGGATGCTAATTTTGGAAATTACTGCCACTATCGTGCTTGCAATCGTCATCATTACAGCACTGTCTTTCGACTTCACCAACGGCTTCCACGACACCGCCAACGCTATGGCCACTTCGATCTCAACCGGCGCCCTCAAGCCCTTCCAGGCGGTGGCGATTTCTGCCGGTTTGAACATGATCGGGGCGTTCCTCTCCGTGAACGTCGCTGCTACGGTCGCCAGCGGCATCGTTGATTTGAGTTCCTATGACCTCACCAACCAAGCCGAGGGTATCAACCTGTTGATGGTGGTGTTTTGCGCCCTGATAGGAGCCATTATCTGGAACCTGTTTACGTGGCTGCTGGGGCTGCCTTCCAGTTCCTCTCACGCTTTGTTCGGCGGCATGATTGGCGCGGCGTTCGCGGCGATGGGCGCCGGGGGCGTGGAATGGAGCTCTATCTTAGGCAAGATTGTGATTCCTGCCGTGGCCTCGCCCCTGATTGCAGCCGGCGTGTCCGCCACCGCGACCGCCTTGGTCTACTGGATTACGAACACGATTCCAAAAGAGCGGAAAGCCTCACACTTCCGTCACGGCCAAGTCATCACGGCGTGCCTGGTCTCGCTGGCGCACGGCGCGGGCGATGCCCAGAAGACTATGGGCGTGATTTTCCTGGCTCTCATCGCGACCGGTAACGCAACCGCGGAGGATCGTATCCCCGTCCTGGTCATCTTGGCGTGCGCCGTAGCTATTGCGGCAGGGACGCTCTCCGGCGGCTGGCGGGTTATCCGCACCTTGGGTAAGGGCCTGGTCGACCTGGAGCCTCCCCAGGGCATGGCTGCAGAAGCGACTTCCGCGGCTATCATTCTGACCTCGGCTGCTGGGGGGATGGCTTTGTCCACCACTCACGTGACCACCGGAGCCATCTTGGGCACAGGATTGGGCAAGAAGGGCGCCACCGTGCGCTGGGGGGTCGCCATGCGTATGGCCTCCGCTTGGGTCATTACTCTGCCCTGCGCCGGTGTGGTCGGCTATGCGACCTGGTGGATTGCCGCTTTGGCGGGTCGGGCGCACCCCATAGTCGGAGCGCTGCTTGACCTGGCCATCCTGCTGTTTATGGTCGCTCTCATCGTGCTGCGTTCGCGCAAGAATTCCGTGAGTGCCAAGAACGTGAACGAAGAGTGGGATCCGAACGCCGAGTCGATTGATTCTTCGCTACAAACCGCGGCAAACCGCGAGGTTGACGTGAATCTGCGTGAGGACATCGACGAAATCATGCAACAGGGCTTGGACAAAGCCGCCGAAGCCGCCCTGGTTACCTCGCAGTCGCGAGCCGACCGAATTGTCGAGCTGAGACGTCAGCGCGATGACCTGATTGAGCAGCTGCGCAAACTCGATCGCGAACTCGAGGAAGTGCTCTTTTCAGATGAGCATCTGAAGGGCGAACGTAGTATTCCCGTCGCGGCCGGCGCTGGCGCGAGTAAAACGGTTGCCGCCACTGCTTCGGAATCACCGGATAAGTAACCTCTGAAAGGAAGAAAAATGACTGTCGACATGGCTTGGGCAATCGTTCGAGTGGCCGCTTTGGCACTCATTTTTGGAGCCGGGATTCCCATGCTCTATGCCTTGGGAATGCGCGCTCATGCCGGGGACCCCATTCGTGATGAAACCGGTGAAATCATTGCCGACACCGAGCCGACGCCGCAGATGCGAGCGTTGGGCTGGGCTGTCTACGGTTCCCTGGTGGTCATCATCGTGGCTGCTATCGTCTGGGTGGCAAAAGACTCCATAGAGTTCTACACTGGATGGGCACCCTTTGGGGCGAAGTAAATACTTTCTGAAAAATTCGACACCAGTTGCCTCGGTTTCCTGCCGAGGCAACTACCTTTTTAGACTCCTGTCCCCGAATTAGGGGTCTGTTCCGGGCATGTCGGGAGCGGGAGGTTAGAAATCGGGGATGAAACCGGGGTTGGTGGTCATATATGCCAGCCACCCCGATTTAATCGCCGATTTCGATCGCTTAGTCTCGCTGCGGTTTCAACCTGACCGGGAAAAGACGCTGTTAGGATAGGGATATGGCTACAACTCACTTGCAAGGTAATCCCGTAAATACTGTTGGTTCGCTGCCCGCGGTGGGCTCCCCCTCCCCGGACTTCGTGACCGTGAAACAGGACTTGTCTGAAGCGAAACTATCAGATTTCCGCGGCAAGACTGTGCTCCTCAACATTTTCCCCTCCATTGATACTGGGGTTTGTGCCGCCTCAGTGCGGCGTTTCAACGCCGAAGCCGCCCAGCTCGACGGGGTGGAAGTCGTCTGTGTTTCGCGCGACCTGCCTTTCGCTTTGGGACGTTTTTGCGCCGCAGAAGGCATTGACCACGTCACCACCACTTCGGCGTTCCGTTCCAGTTTCGGCCAGGATTACGGTGTCCAGTTAGCCGACTCCCCGATGGCCGGATTGTTCGCTCGTTCCATCGTGATTATTGATCCGAACGGTGTGGTGAAATACACCCAGCTGGTCGACGAAATCACCACGGATCCTGACTTTGAATCTGCCCTAAAAGCACTGGGCTAGACTCCCCTTTTTTTTGTTGCGTTTCAGCGGCTACCGTGAAAACCACCGGTTACAGCCGCTGCGCCGCCGCGCTCAGCCACAGGCACAAGGTCGCCGCGGACGTCACGTTTAGGGACTCGGCACGGCCAAACATGGGAATAGACACCAACACATCGCACCAGGATTCTTCGGTTGGGTCCAGTCCGTGCGCTTCGTTGCCCATGACCCAAGCGACTTTCTTGTCGCTCCAGGTCGCGGCTGTAACCGGGGTCAGCATGACGTCGCCGGATAGGGACGTGCCCACAATGGTCCACCCTTCGGCTCGCAGAGCCACCACTACGGCTTCTAAATCCTGAAACCGCGGCGTGGGAACATGAAACACACTGCCCACCGAAGCGCGAATAACTTTCGGACTGGTTGCGTCGGCACAGTCTTGCCCCATAAACACCGTCGATGCCCCACAAGCGTCAGCCAGTCGAATCAGTGTCCCCGCATTGCCCGGGTCTTGAGTAGCGGGCAAAATCAAAGCCAGCGTCCCCTCTGGTGAGGCCGGCACAGACGGAAAAGCCTCGAAACGCGACACCGCAATCCACCCTTGTGCAGCATCACTCAAGGCCTTCTCGACCTGGGGAGAAATCACATGAACGTGCAGCCCCCCTGCGGATGCGGTTGACTGCGCGAGACTCAGCAGCTCCGGGCGGGCCTCGGCTCCCACCTCGGTCACAAATAAATCTGTGACCGCCTGGGGAGCGCTGCGCAGCAGCTCAGTGACCGCTTGGGGACCTTCCACCCGGGTCAGACCTGAACGTAGGCGTGCGGAACGCCGCGAAAGCCCCGCCACCTTCCGGATGCGTTCGCTTCCGGGGTTGTCGAGGATTTCGCGGCGTTGAACCATAAAATTTTCGATTGCTAAACGCTGGGCTTTAGGCAGCCGCGGGAGCGTTCACATCTTTGGGCAGAGCAGCCTGAGCAGCCTTAACCAATTCGTTGAAAGCCGCAATGTCGCTAACTGCCAGTTCCGCCAGCATCCGACGATCGACCTCAATACCCGCCAAACGCAGACCCTGCATGAAGCGGTTGTAGGTCATGCCCTGGGCGCGGCAAGCCGCATTGATACGGGTAATCCACAGCCGACGGAAGTCGCCCTTGCGCGCCTTGCGGTCGCGGTAGTTATACACAAAACTGTGGGTGACCTGTTCCTTAGCCTTACGGTACAGGCGAGAACGCTGGCCGCGGTAACCCTCGGCCCGTTCCAGAGTGGTGCGGCGTTTCTTGTGAGCGTTTACTGCGCGCTTAACACGTGCCATGATTAATCTCCTTTTTCCTTTACTTACCCAACAGTTTCTTCATGCGTTTCACGTCAGCGGGAGCCACGACCTGGTCTTGGCTGAGGCGACGGGTCCGCCGAGACGACTTGTGTTCCAGCAGGTGGCGCTTGTTAGTCTGTTCGCGCATCAGCTTGCCAGAGCCAGTAACACGAATCCGCTTTTTAGTCCCAGAATGGGTTTTATTCTTTGGCATATTATTTCTCCTCTTTCTTAAGCGGGGCCTTCTTGGTGGCCGGTTTATCGGTTTTGCCCGCGGTTGTCTTGGGGGCAGCTTTCTTAGTGGTGCCAGTGGTTCTCCGAGTAGGAGTCTTGGCACTGGTGGCAGCAGGCTTGTCGGCCGCCGTAGCAGATTTCGCAGCCGTCTTTGCAGCGGTCTTTGCAGTTGTTTTCCGAGCCGGTGCCTTTCGCGTGGCCGGTTTTGCATCAGCTTCCGGGCTGTGGTCGGCATCAGCCGCAGGTTTAGCCGCTGGTGCCGAGGTTTTCGACGCGGTAGGGCTGGCGGGTTTCTTTCGTGCCGGCGATTTTGCAGCCGACTTCGCGGCGGGAGGCTCAGGAGCCTTCGGGGCCGCGGCGGCTAGGCTGCCGGAACCGAGCTGATCGAAAGTCAACGGCTTCAAAACCGGGGCGTTCGCTTGTTGAGCCACCCGCTGCTGGTTGCGCAAAGCCCGTTCCGCCTTGGCGTCACGCTTCGCCTGACGTTCATCTTCGCGACGCTTGCGCTGTTGGCTCACGGCGTCAGTCTTTTTCTTAACCGGGCCAATCACCATAGTCATGGAACGGCCGTCCTGCCGGGGGGCAGACTCAACGACACCGTCATGAGCAATATCCTCAGCCAAGCGTTCCAAAAGTTTGATGCCCATTTCAGGGCGGCTCTGTTCCCGTCCCCGGAACTTAATCATGATTTTGACTTTGTCGCCACCATCAAGGAAACGCAGAATGTGGCCTTTTTTCACCTCGTAGTCGTGGTCGTCAATCTTAAGCCCCAAGCGGATTTCTTTCAGTTGGGTACTGGCCTGATTCCGACGCTGATCGCGAGCCTTTTGCGCGGCTTCGTACTTGTATTTGCCGTAATCCATCAGTTTGCACACCGGAGGATGCGCTTCAGGGGCGACTTCCACCAGGTCCAGACCGGCGTCATCGGCCAAGGCGATAGCCTTTAGGGTTGCCACCACTCCGATTTGTTCGCCGTTGACACCAACCAGGCGCACTTCTGGCACCCGAATTTGGTCATTAATCCTTACGTCAGTAATGAGGACTCCTTGCTTGTAACCACGCCGCGAACCGAAACATACACAAAGTTATCCCGCGTCTGTGGCATAAAAAGCACAGCCGAGCGCTTTAGACCGTAACCCAAGACGTACCGTTTCCGTAAGGAAACTGCACCGGGTGGAGGTGGGAAAACTTTCCGCTTGTTTCGGCATACAGCCGAACAGAGTAGATTCTAGCCTATCCGCGGGATTTTCGCACATTTCGTGTTTCCAAAGCATCTCGAAACCAAAGCAGCAACGGGACCACCCAAGGGTCGCCTAAAAAAACTACGAACACAACCGGGCTTGTGACTGCCGAGGTTGACATTGTCAGGCACAACCCAAGCTCACCCCTAAAAGCCCCAAAAATCGAGGAGATGCCGCCTAAAATTACAGGTAAGGTAACGACCTAGGGAAACGAGGCTGACCGATGATTCCTGACCTAAAGGCTCTGGCTGCAAGCTTCGCGGGGGTACTCCCGCAGACTGGTGCGAGACAGGGAGACGGACCCGGCGGCGGCGAGGCAAACCTGATACTTCCCGATTTGTCCCTCGCCAACATACACGGCATAGCTGGTACCAGCTTGCTGATTCTCGGCATGGTAGTGTGCCTCGCCGGTCTGGTGTTTGGCATAGTGACGTTCTTTAAACTCCGCAGCCTGCCGGTGCATCAATCCATGCTGGACGTCGCCGAACTCATTTACTCCACCTGCAAAGCCTACTTGGTGAAACAGGGTAAGTTCCTGTTGCTGCTGTGGGCTTTCATCACGGTCATCATTCTCATTTATTACAAAGTGTTGGTGGGCTTTAGTTGGGGCAAAGTCGGGATTGTGGTGTTATTTAGCCTGCTGGGGATGGGCGGTTCGTTTGCCGTGGCCTGGTTTGGCATTCGGGTCAACACTTTCGCTAACGCCCGGGCGGCTTTTGCTTCGTTGCGCGGCAAGCCCTATCCCGTCCACCAGATTCCACTGCAGGCCGGTATGTCCATCGGAACCGTACTGATTTCCCTCGAACTGTTCATGATGCTGGTTATTCTGGTGTTCCTGCCCGCTGACGTGGCCGGTTCGTGTTTCATCGGTTTTGCTATCGGGGAGTCACTAGGGGCGTCCGCGCTGCGTATCGCGGGGGGTATCTTTACCAAGATTGCCGATATCGGCGCGGACCTCATGAAGATCGTGTTCAAAATCGATGAGGACGATCCGCGTAACCCCGGGGTTATCGCTGACTGCACCGGAGACAATGCCGGAGATTCGGTAGGGCCTTCCGCTGATGGCTTTGAAACTTATGGCGTTACCGGCGTGGCTCTGGTGACTTACGTCATTCTGGCAGTGCCGGACATTTCTATTCAGGCACTGCTGCTGGTGTGGATCTTTACGGTACGCGCGGCAATGATTCTCGGTGCGGCACTGGCCTACACCATCAACGCCATGTGGGTCAAGGGGCGTTACGGGGATGCGAAACGCATGAACTTTGAAACCCCGCTGACGACGTTGGTCTGGTTGACTTCGATTCTGTGCATCGTGCTGATTTTCCTGGTGACTTTCTTTGTGATGGGTGAACAAGGCAACTACCTGTGGCTGAAACTGGCGACCATCATTACCTGCGGGACCCTCGCGGGAGCTTTAATTCCCGAACTGGTGAAAGTATTTACCTCTACCAAAGCGCGTTTCGTGCGGGAAACCGTGAAATCCTCTCGTGAGGGCGGTGCCTCATTGAACATTTTGTCCGGTATGGTTGCCGGCAACATGTCCGGATACTGGCTGGGAATTACGATTGTGGGTCTGATGGGAATCGCTTTCCTGATTTCCCTGCTGATACCGGAATCTCTGATGGCAGCTCCGGCAGTATTCGCCTTTGGCCTGGTAGCTTTCGGTTTCTTGGGAATGGGCCCGGTGACCATCGCCGTTGACTCCTACGGTCCGGTCACCGACAATGCCCAATCCGTCTATGAACTTTCACGTATCGAATCGGTCGAGAACATCGAAGCCGAGCTAATGGCTGACTACACTATTAAGCCCGCTTGGGACACCGCGAAACTCATGCTGGAGGACAACGACGGGGCGGGCAATACGTTTAAAGCCACGGCAAAGCCGGTTCTCATCGGCACCGCCGTGGTGGGCGCCACCACCATGATTTTCTCTATCATCATGACGCTTACGAATCGTTTGCAGGACGCACAAGCCGTGGGCAACCTTTCACTGCTTCACGCTCCGTTCCTGCTGGGATTGATTACTGGGGGCGCCGTCATTTACTGGTTCTCCGGGGCCTCCATTCAGGCCGTAACGACCGGGGCCAACCGCGCTGTGGCCTTTATCAAAGACAATATCCGCCTCGATGCCAGCAGCGAACGGGCCTCCGAAAAGGACAGCCGCGCGGTCGTCGAGATTTGTACGCAGTACGCCCAACAGGGCATGCTGCTTATCTTCCTGGCGGTGTTCTTTGCCACACTGTCTTTCGCGTTTGTTGAGCCGTTCTTTTTCATCGGCTACCTGATCTCTATCGCTATTTTTGGCCTCTACCAGGCTATATTCATGGCTAACGCCGGCGGGGCTTGGGACAACGCGAAGAAAGTCGTGGAAGTTGATTTGCACATGAAAGGCACCGAACTGCACGACGCGACCATCGTCGGGGATACGGTCGGCGACCCGTTCAAAGACACGTCCTCGGTGGCTCTGAACCCGATCATCAAATTCACCACCCTGTTCGGCCTGCTGGCTGTGGAATTGGCGGTGAGCTTGACGAACCAGGGTCAGGCACGCTTGGTGCATATCCTAGCCGGGGTCTTTTTCGTGGCTTCAGCGTACTTCGTGTGGTGCAGTTTCTATCAGATGCGTATTCGCGGCGCCTCTCGTGACGCCATGCACGACCACGAACCTCCGGTAGACACGGCTTTGAACGGAATCCCCAGTGTGAAAGACCGGGTCACCCGGCCGGCAATAAAGATTGCACCGCGCCCCGGCGGTATCGAAGCCCCCATTGACGCAGCCGCGCTAGACGAGATTCTCGACTCTTCACCGACGGATGCCGGCACCGACCTTCTGAACCAAGTTCCCGACCTAGAACTCACGAACGAACCATCGCAAAGCAATCCCCCGCAGCCGCCCGACCTGACTGCGGAACGGAAAGGGGAATAACCATGAAACTGGCAATCAAGTGGGACAATGCCAAAGTTGACGAAACCGGCCGAGTGGCCGGACACTCCGCCGGCGACACCCTGGTGCGACGGATTTTGCGCAACTTTCCCGACTCTATCCTGATTGGTGGCCCCGCCCGCCGCGCCGAAAACTTCAGCGTGGCTCCCATTGAGATGCTCGACCCGAACGACACGGCGGTCATCAACATGGACGTCATCGACTCGCCGCGATTGTGGCAAAAAATGCATAACGCCGGGGCGGAAAAACCACACATCATGAACTTCATGTGGTGGTCGCCTCGGGAAATGACGACCGTGGAGGGCATCGCCTCCATGGCCCTGTCCTGTGCCCTGTTCCCCACTTTTGCCAACTCGGAACGCACCGCGATGGAAGTCCGGGAGATTGCCGAAAAATGGACCGTGAAACCGCTGCATGAACAGATGCAGCTGGGGTGGGTAAACCTGGGATTCCGCCTGGCTCATGTCCGTCCGCGGGTAGAGACGGAGATTCCGGTCGTGCTCTATCCCTCGATTTATCTTTCGGCAAAGAAGCGCCCGGATATTTTCTTGGACGTGGTCAACTGGGTACACCGCCAGATTCCGCTGCGGGTCGAGATGCGTCTGCACGAAACCCACCTGGTCAGCGAAGCCGCCATGAAGTTTTCCCATCGCGACTGGATTTGGGTGGGACCTTTGACCGCCACGCGCCAATCCTACTGGGAGGCTCTGGCACATACGACCGCTTTCCTGGCGACCACCGAGGAAGAATCCTACGGCATCGAGTACGTGGAAGCCTTGGGAGCGGGAGTTATAGGCATCTTTCCTGACCTCGAATGGGCACACGCCCTGGTGCCGGCGGACTACCCATTTTTCTATCGGTCGGTGGAAGAAGCCAAGAATATGCTGTGGCAGGTCCTGGTTAAACCTACGGAGGCTCGGAAGAAAATGGACGCGGCAGCCGGCGGTTCGATTCAACAGTGGATTGGTGAACACCACTCGGACGATGTCTTTGACGAGGCCCTGATTCAACACGTCGTGGACTGGCTAGGCGATATTCCCCACGCTTAACGTCTTTCACAAGGGCGGTGGGGAGCGCTGGCAGTGCTAGCGTCCCGTGTCGGGTTCCCTAGCGTTCCCACTCGCCTCCCTGGTAACGTCACGTCACCGGGCGCGGGGAAAACCTTGAGATTCTAAAGATTACAGGCATCCAAAAACTCCCGGACGGTAGTGGCGAAAGGCACACCCGGAAAGTGCTTCAGGTTACCCGTCACCAGCGGGCATCCCACCGCAGCGGCGACTTCGACGAAGGCAATGTCATCCTGATCGGGGAATTGGGCGCGGTCAAAGCCAGTGACGCGTTCGATATTCGCGGGTTCCACAATCAACCAGCCCTTCTGGCGGATTTCCTCGAGAACCACGTCAATTTCCTCAGGCTCGAACAGGAATTTCGGACGATGCAGAACCGCGGTGTACTCCCTCATCATCCTGGCGTCGTAGCAAGGTTTCAACGTGCCCATCTGGCCCAAATAATCAAGCAGCTTCCTGGGAGCGCCAAGATTTGACCACAAAGCGGACACCAGAATATTCGTATCGATGACCACGAGACGACCGGCAGTCTCAGGTTTCATCGTGCATCTCTCTGCGGGTAGCGGCGATTTCAGCCTCGATTTCCTGCTCAGTCAGGAAATTCATCGATTCCGCGCGAGCCCGCATTCTTTGCAAGGCATTATTGAACCGAAACTGACGGTATGCCCATTGCGTTTCTTCGAGCGTCCGGCCGTTGACCTCAATCATCAGCGCAGCCGGTTTGCCGTTTTTGGTTATGACCACCGACCCATCGCTCTCTAAGTCATCCCACAGCGCTTTCGGAGTTGTGCGCAGTTCCCGTGCCGTATAGAAATTCATCACAACCTCCTTTGGTACCTCTAAGTGTACCGATTTCGGTATCTTTTTGTAAACACTTTTTGGTACTTAATAGTCGTTTACCGGCAAGAGCTTCGGTGATGTTTCAGTTCCGGGTGCTGGGGTGGATAGCAAGGGCGGGCGTCAGCGCACGGGGAGGAGCTGCACGTATGTGGCGCGTGGAGGGATTTCTGCTGACTTCAGAAGGGATTTGTGAAACCGTTTGACGGCAAGTTTCGCGGCGTCAAGGTCGTCAGGGGTGCGGACTGTGACGACCAGTCCCCCCGCCGGGCCGGCTGCGATGGTCTCGATTTCGGTGCCCGTATGGGCTGAAAGTGAGTTGAGCAGTGTCGCGAGTTCGGCATCATCCCAGGCCGGGAGCCAGTCGTCGCCACTGGCTAGGGAGTTCAAAGCGGGCGGACCCAGCATGATGTTCGGCGCATAGGCATGAATCCACTCCGGGTCACGCGCCAACGGCTTGGCCTGAGTAGCGCTACCCAGTACCACCGGGGCATCCAGCCACAGAAATCCCTCGGTAGCCAAGGCTGCCAAGGCGATTCGCGCGGGATTGACCAGCAGCGGCCGGTCCTCTGGATTCCTCAGCTCCGCGAAGCGCGTTGCGCTGGAATACGCCGGCAAGGCCGACCCGTAGGGGGAATATACGCCCGCGAAGGTAGTTGACTCACAGCTTCCCGAGACCGCCACGGGAGCCTCCACGATGAGGCGTTCGCTTTGCAGCGCTGAAAATAGCTCAACCTGCGCGGCCCCCACATCTTTGGCTGCAGCCAGTTCCAGGGCGCGTTGGGTTCCGGGCAGTAAAGCGCCATAATCAGACGCGTAGGGATTGCTCGCCAGATGCTTCATGGATTTCGCCGCGCTTTCAAACAGAATCCCGCAGCGTCAGGCCGCCAGGCTCGCCAAGGCTTCGGCTACCGTGAAGCGTCCCTCATAGATGGCTTTGCCGACGATGACCCCCTCCAGGTTCGGGTGGACCCCCGCCAAGTCCCGCAGGGCTTGCAGGTCGCGCAGGGCGCAGACTCCCCCGCTCGCCACAACTTTTGCCGGACTGGATTGGCACACCTGAGCCAACAGCTCCAGGTTCGGCCCTGTCAAGGTGCCGTCTTTCGACACATCGGTCACCACGTAACGGGCACAGCCCAAGGCATCCAAATCACGCAAAATATCCACCAACAGCGGCCCTTCACTGACCCAGCCGCGGCCATAAACCCGCTCGCCGCGCACATCTAAACCGATTGCGATTCGCTGCCCAAACCGTTCAATGACCGTGGCGCACCACTCGGGATTTTCGATTGCAGCGGTGCCCAGGTTCACGCGCGCCGCTCCGGCATCGAGCATGCGGCACAGCGAGTCATCATCACGTAATCCCCCACTGACCTCAAACTTCAGATCCGGATAGGCCCTCACCAGCGACTCTACCAGGTCAGCGTTGGAACCTCGCCCGAAAGCGGCGTCCAGGTCGACCAGATGCAGCCAGCGCGCCCCTGCGGCCAGGAACTCCGCGGCAACTTGTACAGGCTCACCATAGACTTTTTCGGTTCCGGCTTTACCTTCGGTCAGCCGAGTTGCCTTTCCGTCAACCAGGTCAATTGCTGGTAACAGCACCATTTGTGTCATTGAGAGTCCTTTCCGGGGTCTTCGCGACCCGCTACCTCTAGAGCATCTCTAACCAGTTTGCGAACACGCGTGCCCCGGCTGGTCCGGACTTTTCCGGGTGGAACTGGGTGGCGCACAAGGCTCGGTTTTCCACGGCTGCCACAAAGTCGGCTCCGTAATGTGCCCAGGACACCAGCGGGGGGCGGAACAGCCGCCGTGATTCCTCGTCAGTGCCCAAGGCTGCAGCGGGATCGCTGAGGCAAGCATAAGAGTGCACAAAATAGAAACGTTGTCCGTCAAGCCCCGCCAACAGCTGCGACTGCGCTGGGACGTGCACTTTTGACCAGCCCATATGCGGTAAACGCGCCGCTGGCAGCGCCGTCACCATTCCGGGCCACTGATCCAGTCCGGCAGTCACTTCCCCGTTTTCATCCCCGGAGGTAAACATGACCTGCAAACCGACGCAAATGCCCAGCACTGGGCGGCCTCCGGCGAGCCGACGCTCAATCATCTGGGGCGCCCGCGAGGCTTGCAGGGAACGCATCACCGCCGCAAACGCTCCCACTCCCGGAACCACCAAACCGTCTGCTTGGGCAACTTCCGCCGCGTCAGCCGAGAGCGACACCCGCGCTCCCGCCCGCTCGAGGGCGTGCGCAACGGAAAGCACATTGCCGTACCCGTGATCCAGAACGACAACTTGAGGGTCGGTCATGAGGCGTCCCCCCGCCCTTCTGAATCCACGCCCCAAGCCGCATCATCGGAGGAATCTGCCTGACCCCGTTGGCGCCGGCGTTCCTCACGCGAATCTTTGATACCTTTGCCCAGCATTCGCAGCGCTTTCCAGCGGGGAATATCGACGGTATCAACCGCTCCGTCCACGGCCGCCGGATTAACCCGCCCCAACACTAGGTCCTCAATCACGATAGGCATCTGTGCGATGACCAGCCCAGCCGGCAAATCCGCCTCAAAAGCCTGATTAGCCCAGCGTCCCGCCAGGACTTGACCGGTCACTCCGGGTTCCTGTTCGGTGCCGGGAGCCAGCAGGGCAGAAAACACCACCACCGGCATTCGAATAATCTCGGTGAGTGTCGACGCCACCGTATCCAAATCTGAATCCAGCTCATTGAGGCTTTCCACCAGCAGCGCCATTCCCCACTGTTCTTCGGTCAGCTCCAGGTTTTGCACCACCAGCGCCCCGGCCTCCGTCGGCACCACCACGGCCGAAATATCACTCAACGCACACAGCGCCCCCAAGGCTTCTGCCGAGGCCACTGGGGTCAGGAAACACGCGGTAGCACGCCTTTCCACCAGCGCAGGCTCGGGCTCTTCCGGTAAATCCAGCGTTTCGTCCGGGCCTGTCACCGGGGATTCGGGCTCAAAGTCAACATCTCCCAGTTTGGCGATGAGGTCGGCAAACTCGGCATCGTAGGCTTGCTGATCGCCAGGTTTGTCCCCTCTGTCCTCGGGATTTCGGGATTCTTGTGGTTCACTCATCACTAGCCTTTCCCGATGCTACAGAGTTCCTTTGGTGGAGGGGACACCCACCACTCGCGGATCGTATTCCACCGCGGCCTTTAACGCCCGCGCCAGGGCCTTGAATTGGGCCTCCACGATGTGGTGCGGGTCCCGGCCCGCCAACAGGCGCAGATGCAGACAAATACCGGCATTCAGCGCCAGGGACTCAAACACGTGATAAGTCAACGAACCGGTAAAGTGCCCGCCGATGAGGTGATACTGCTGGCCTTCCGGTTCTCCTTCACAGACGACGTAGGGCCTTCCCGCCAAATCCACCACGGCGTGCGCCAAAGCCTCGTCCAGCGGCACGCACGCGTCACCGAAACGGCGGATACCGGCCTTGTCCCCCAACGCCTCACGCAGAGCCTGCCCCAAAACAATAGCCGTATCCTCCACCGTGTGATGGACATCAATGTCGGTGTCTCCCGAGGCTGCAATGTCCAAATCAATCAGGGAGTGACGCGCCAAAGCGGTGAGCATGTGGTCATAGAACGGCACCGTAGTGTGTATGTTGGCTTGGCCGGTTCCGTCCAGGTTCACCCGCACCTTTACCTGAGATTCCGACGTTTCCCGCGTGACCTGCGCCACCCGGGGGGTTCGAGTTTCGTTCATTTCAATACCTCCTTTAGGGCGGAAAGAAACACCTCAGTTTCTTCCTCGGTGCCCACGCTGGCTCGTAGCCAGCCATCGGGTCCGACTACGCGAATCAACACGCCGCGGTCAAGCAAATCTTGCCAGACTTTTTGGCGGTCGCTGAACTTTCCAAAGAAAACAAAGTTCGTATCCGATTCTGCCACGCTCAACCCCATTTCTCGCAGGGTTTGCACCATCAGGTCTCGAGTGTGGCGCATTTTGTCCACCTGGGCTTGCAGCAAATCTGACTGGGACAGCGCCGCCAGAGCTGCCGCCTGAGTCAGAGCCGACAGGTGATAGGGCAATCGCACCAGCATGAGCTGGGAAATAATCTGGGGACGAGCCGCCAAGTACCCCAACCGCAATCCGGCCATCGCGAAAGCCTTGGACATAGTTCTGGACACCACCAGGTGCGGGTGCGCCGCCAACAGTTCCAGTGCGGAAGGTACCCCGTCACGGCGAAACTCGCCGTAGGCTTCGTCAATGACCACCAGGGTCGCGCTCCCGTGCGGTCCGCTGGTGCGAGTAAAACTCAGGATTTCAGCCACATCTGCGGAGCTCAGGTGGGTTCCTGTGGGATTGTTGGGGGAAGCCAGCACCAGCAGCGCTGGGTGTGCGCGGTCTACGGCTTGCTTCAACGCAGCCACGTCCACGGAGAAATCCTCTCGCCGCGGCACGTCCAGCAACTCGGTCAAGGTGTTGCGGGCATATTCGGGATACATCGAGTACGTGGGCGAGGACGACAGCGCCGGATGTCCCGGTCCCCCAAAAGCGCTGAACAAATGATGCATGACCTCGTTGGAGCCATTGGCGGCCCATAACCATTCGGGAGCCACCCGCACTCCGGATTCCCGCTCCAGATAATCGCTCAGGGCAAGGCGTAGAGCCGGAAAATCCCGGTCGGGATAACGATTCAGGCTGCCCGCCGCCTCGTGCACTGCCGCGGTAATCGCCTCTACCACCGGAGCCGGCACCGGATAGGGGTTTTCGTTCACATTGATGGCCACCGGTACCTGCAGCTGGGGCGCCCCGTAGGGTTCGAGCCCCGCCAAGTCCTCCCGCAAGGGCAGTTGCATGGCGTCATCAGGCATGGCGAGGGCGTCTGTTGCGCTCATCTACTTGCCTTCCCGACGTGCCAGCAAGGACGCTCCGTGGCCTTCCAGGTCCTCCGCATGGCTAAATACCACCAGGCGGTCGGTCAGCGCGTCCGCGGCCTGTTGGGTGTATTCAATCTGTTGCACGGACTTCAGAAAAGCCATCACATTCAGGCCCGAAGCATGGGAGGCCGTGCCTCCGGTGGGCAAGACGTGGTTGGAGCCTGCCAGGTAATCCCCCAGCGGCACCGGGGTGTAGTCGCCGACAAAGATTGCCCCCGCATTGTGAATTTTTGCTGCCACTTTGCGGGCATCAGCGGTTTGAATTTCGAGGTGTTCAGCTCCGTAAGCGTTCGCCACGGCGATGGATTGTTCGATATCCCGAGTGAGGATGGCGCCCGACTGCGGTCCGGATAGGGCGGTGGCGATACGTTCGTGGTGGTCACGTTGGGGAACTTGACGGTCCAGTTCCGCTCTCACCTGGGTCACAAGGTCGGTTGAGTCAGTAATCAGTACCGAGGCGGCTGCCGGGTCGTGTTCGGCTTGGCTGATTAAATCCGCAGCGACAAATTTCGGCGTGGCGCTGCTATCAGCAATGATGGCAATCTCGGTGGTGCCGGCTTCCGCGTCGATACCGCAGACACTGGACACCACGCGTTTCGCGGCCGCGACGTAGATATTGCCCGGACCGGTAACGACGTCCACAGGCTCCACCAAAACCTGACCATCGTCTGGCGTTTCGCCCTTTGCCCCGTAGGCAAACGCACCAATCGCTCCGGCCCCGCCCATGGCATAGACTTCGGTCACACCCAATAAGGCGCAGGTCGCCAGCACGGTGGGGTGTACCGAGCCGTCGAAAGCCTGCTGCGCCGGGGAGGCCAGAGCAATCTGGTCCACCCCCGCCACTTGTGCCGCCACCACGTTCATGATGACCGAGCTGGGATAGACCGCGAGCCCGCCCGGCACGTACAGACCCACGCGCCGCACCGGAATCCAGCGTTGCGTAACGGTGCCGCCGGGAATAATCTCGGTGACGACCGGGCGAGGCAGCTGCGCTTCGTGACCCTTCCGGTTGTTGGCAATGGAAGTTTCAATTGCTTCGCGTAGCCCCGGATCCAGTTCCCGTAAAGCTCGCTCAATTTCAGCCGCCGGGACCCGCAACAGGCGGGGACGCACCCGGTCGAACTGCTCGGCTTGGTCGCGCAGGGCTTTGGCCCCTTCGCGGCGCACCGCCTCGATTAGGGGCGCCACCGCCTCCACCGCCCGCTCGACATTGAGGGCCGCCCGGGGAAGCCGCTCACGCAGCACCGCGGCATCCACGTTTTCTTTTGAAAAATCCAATACGTTGAACACGGTATTTATCTTAACAGCTAACTGACCAGCCCCGAAAACCCCGCGAACCCGGTGCGCCAAGCCGACCCTGCTGGTGAAACCTGAGGGACTACCGGAACCACCCGCAGCGCGAAACGGCTAGCTGCCGGTGTCGAACAGGGTGTCTTCCGGGGGATCTTGAGACTGGTCGGGATGCGGATCCAGTTCGGCCAGTTCGGCGGCCGCACTGGATTCTAAGGGGTTAGTTCCTGGGGTGATAATCGAGTCATACCCCAGCATGGCGCGCAGCTCACCTAAGAAATCCGGACCGGCGTTCACCAGGCGTTCGGGACCCAAGTCCAGGACTTGCAGCTTCCCTTGCTCCAAAATATGCAGACGCACGGGAGCCTGGCCAGGGAAACGGTCCAGCAGGGCCCCAAAGGCGCGCATATTTTCTGGGGTGCAGCGCTCGGCGGGCAGCAATAGATCCACTTCGTCCAAGTGATCCAGATGTAGCGATAATTTCGGTACGCTCAAGTCGCTGGCATAAATCGAAACGGATTCATCCTCGCGGCGCAGCCGTCCGCCGACCACCACAATATTGTCTTGGACCAGGTCAGCGGCAATGTTTTCGTAGGTTTTCGCAAAGAACAGTACTTCCACAGAGCCGGTCATGTCTTCGATTTTCGCAATTGCCCACTGCTGGCCGGAACGCTTGGAAATTTTTACGTTCACCGCTGTCACCAGACCGGCAATTTTGACTGGGGAATCATTGCCTTTGCCCTCCTCCGAGGTCAGATCCACGATGCGGTCCTCAGCTAGGCCTTCCAACACCCGTTTCATTCCCGAAAGAGGGTGGTCCGAGACATACATTCCCAACATTTCACGTTCAAACGCGAGCAGTTTATTCTTGGGCCACTCCGGGATATCGGGGATATCAATGCTGGCCGAGCCCAGTAAATTGTCCGTGGAATCGGCTCCGTCCATCTCTAAGGCGGCAAACAGGTCGAACTGTCCGTTGGACTCTTGACGTTTCGTAGACACCACTGCTTCCACTGCCTGCTCATGAATCGCGGTAAGAGCATGGCGTGAGGCTCCGAACGTGTCGAAAGCTCCGGCCTTAATCAGGGAACCGATAGTGCGTTTGTTGCAGACTTCCGCCGGAACTTTCTTCAGAAAATCGGAAAAGGACGTGTAGGCGCCTTTTTCTTGGCGTGCCTTGATGATTTCCGCCACCACGTTTCCTCCGACGTTACGAATCGAGGCCAAGCCAAAACGAATGTCGTTTCCGTCAGGTGCAAAAGCCCCATAGGACTGGTTCACGTCAGGAGGCAAAACCTTAATCCCCATGCGGCGCACCTCGTTCAAATACATCCCCAGCTTGTCTTTATCCGTCTGGGTGGTCAGCACGGCCGCCATATATTCGGTCGGGAAGTTCGCCTTAAGATAAGCGGTCCAGTAAGCAATTAGCCCGTAAGCCGCCGAGTGAGATTTGTTGAATGCATAATCAGCGAAAGGTACCAGAATTTCCCACAGGGTTTTGCAGCAATCCTCGGAATAGCCGTTAGCAATCATCCCATCATGGAACTTCACGTACTGTTCGGCCAGAACGTCTTTCTTCTTTTTCCCCATGGCTTTACGCAAAATATCGGCCTGCCCCAGGGTAAATCCGGCGACCTTTTGGGCGATCGCCATGACCTGTTCCTGATAGATAATCAGGCCGTAGGTGTAGCCGAGGATATCTTTCAGCGGTTCCTCCAGCTCACGATGAATCGGCTCAATCTTTTGCAACCCGTTCTTCCGAAATGCGTAGTTCGTGTGGGAATCCGCCCCCATCGGTCCGGGACGATACAGCGCCACCAGAGCGGAAATATCGTCGAACTCGGTGGGCCGCAGCTGCTTCAGCAAGGTGCGCATCCCCCCGCCATCGAGCTGGAACACCCCCAACGTTTCGCCCGTGGACAGCAATTCGTAAGTCGCTTTGTCATCAACTTCCAAACGCTCCAGGTCGGGTGGGGTTTTCCCGTTAATCTTAATGTTGTCCAAGGCATCGGAAATAATGGTGAGGTTCTTTAGCCCCAGGAAGTCCATCTTTAGCAGGCCCAGGTGCTCACAAGTCGGGTAGTCGAACTGGGTAATCATGGCTCCGTCTTGCGGGCGTTTCATCATGGGAATGACGTCAGTCAAGGTTTCTCGCGACATGATGACCGCACACGCGTGTACCCCCCACTGGCGGACCATGCCTTCCACCCCGGCTGCCAGGTCAAAAATTTGGCGGTTAAACGGGTCTTCGGCCACGACTTTGCGGAATTCCTCGGCTTCTTTGTAGCGCGGATGCTGCGAATCGTACATGCCGGACAGCGGGATGTCTTTACCCATGACCGCCGGCGGCATCGCCTTGGTGAGCTTTTCCCCCTTAGAGAAATCCGCGCCCGAAATGCGTGCCGCGTCCTTCAGGGCTTGCTTTGATTTAATCGTGCCGTAGGTCACAACCTGGGACACTTTGTCCTTGCCGTATTTGCGGGTCACGTAGTCAATCACGTCCTGACGGCGCCGATCGTCGAAATCTACGTCGATATCGGGCATGGACACCCGCTCCGGATTGAGGAACCGTTCAAACAACAGCCCGTGTTTGATGGGATCCAAATCCGTGATGCGCATGGCGTAGGCGACCATGGAGCCAGCACCAGAGCCGCGCCCCGGCCCGACCCGAATCCCGTTGTCTTTCGCCCACTGAATGTAGTCCGAAACAATCAGGAAGTACGAGGGGAATCCCATTTGGACAATAATCTCAACCTCGTAGTCGGCGCGTTTGCGGACTTCCTCGGATATGCCGTTCGGGAACCGATACTGTAAGCCGCGTTCAACTTCCTTAATAAACCAAGACACCTCGTCCTCTCCGGCTGGCACCGGGAACACCGGCATAAAAGTGCCTTCTTTCACGTCCGGGAATTCGACGTTGCACTGCTCGGCGATCAGCAGGGTGTTGTCTAGGGCCTCGGGGATTTCCGCAAACAGTTCGTGCATTTCTTCGCTGGGCCGCAGATAATAATCCGTGCCGTCAAAGCGGAACCGGTCCGGGTTAGACAGCCGATCCCCGGAGTTGATGCACAGCATCGCGTCTTGGATTTCCCGGTCTTCCTTATTGACGTAGTGGGAGTCGTTGGTAGCAATGACAGGTGCGTTGATTTCCCGCGCTAAGCGCAGTAGGTCTTTACGCACGCGGTTTTCGATGGACAGACCGTGATCCATTAGCTCCACATAAAAATTGTCTTTGCCGAAGATGTCCTGCAGTTCCCCGGCAGCCCGCCGAGCCTCCTGGTACTGTCCCAACCGCAGCCGGGTCTGGACCTCCCCGGAGGGACAGCCTGCCGTGCCAATCAGCCCCTCGTGGTAGCGTTCCAACAGTTCCCGGTCAGCCCGCGGCCATTTGCCCATCTGTCCGTCCAGAGAGGCATACGAGCCCAGCCGGAACAGATTGTGCATCCCCTCAGTGGTTCGGGACAGCAGCGTCATATGCGTATAAGCGCCGCGAGCGGATACGTCGTCACCGGCCTTTTGCTGTTCCAAAGTACCCCACTGCACTCGAGTGGTGTCAAAGCGTGAAGTCCCCGGAGTGACATAGGCTTCCAAGCCGATAATGGGTTGAATCCCGGCCTTACGACATTCTTGATAAAACTCAAAAGCCCCGAACAAATAACCGTGATCGGTAATCGCCACGGCCTTCTGCTGATTTTCTACCGCTTTGGCAACCAGCCGCTTAATCTTTGCCGCCCCATCCAAGATCGAGTAGTCGGTATGGACGTGGAGATGAACAAAATCGGAACTGGGCATGGGTCAATCCTAGTCGTTTTTTCCGCGGCGAGCCCGCCAGGTTCCAGTCTCGCAGGTGGGACCGCGAGTCGCGAATTTCGGCCTGACTATTGGCGCAAAAGCTCTAAAGCTGCTGCTAAATCTGCAGGTAGCGGAGCCTGCACCGCGACTTCCAGACCGGTTCGCGGATGCTTAAACGCCAGCCGACTGGCGTGCAGCCATTGCCGTTCCAGCCCCAGCCGTGCCGCCGCTTTCCGATCCGCTCCGTATTCCGTATCTCCCACCAGGGGGTGCCCAATAGCCGCGAGATGCACGCGAATCTGGTGGGTTCGCCCGGTCTCCAATTGGACTTTCAACAAGGTTGCCCCCCGCAGTTCCTCGATGACGTCGTAGTGCGTCACCGCGGGCTTACCCCCGGACACGACCGCCATCTTAAACTCGCGCCCCGGCGCCCTACCGATGGGGGCGTCAATGGTCCCTACCGGGGGTTTCACCTTTCCCGTGGCGAGGGCGGTGTAAATTTTTTCGACCCGATGGTAGCGAAACTCGTTCTTCAGTTTGCCGTAGGCCAGTTCCGATTTCGCAACCACCATGGCTCCCGACGTTCCCGCGTCCAGACGGTGCACAATGCCTTCGCGTTCCACTGGTCCGGACGTTGACACACGAATACCGGCGGCCCTAAGTGCCCCAACTACCGTGGGTCCCTCCCAACCGGGGCCAGTATGGGCGGCGACCCCAGCCGGCTTATCTACCACGACCAAATCATCATCGGCATATAAAATTCCTAAGTTCTCTACGCGGGTGACTTCCGGAACATAGCCGACAGGTTCGGGAATCTCTATTTCCAGCAGACTTCCCGGGGTCAGTTCATCGGATTTTTTGAGGATCTCATCGTTTTGCGTGACCGCTCCGGATTCCAGCAGGGCTCCCGCTTTCGCTCGTGACAGCCCCAACAGCCGCGACAGCCCCACGTCCGCGCGAAGCCCCGCGAGCCCTTCCGGTACCGGCAACAAACGACTCACGAATCTTTACCCTTTACGGAACAATCCTGGCCTCCGTCCGCCTCGGAGCACCTCGATACGGGGTCAGGTTGGGAAGTAGCGAACAGAGGTACGCCGCGAAGCAGCAAAACGAAAATCACCGCCACCCCGACAACTACGAAAATGTCAGCCACATTGCCGACAAACCACCCGAAGTAATCAATAAAGTCCACGACCTTTCCGGTACCCCAGGTCGGGCCTTGGAACCTGTCGACCAGGTTAGCCATCCCCCCGCCGGACACGACCGCCAAAATGTAAGCCCACGTCCGGCTGTGTGTCAAGAACGACAGCACGGTCAAAATAAACACCAGTATCAAGCTAAAGATGGTGACGACCAGGGTCTGGCCCTGGCCGATAGACAAAGCGGCGCCAGGGTTGTGCGTGAGGTGCAGGGTTACGTATGAGCCCAGCAAAGGCCGCGGCGCGGTATCGGCGGCCAGGAAGCGCAAGGCGAGGCGTTTCGTTATCTGGTCGATGCCGCCCACCACCACCATGATTAAAAGCACCGTCAGCCAGCGAGAGAATCGGTGGGAATCTCCCGTCGACTGACGGTTAGAGATGGATTTGAACGACAACTTAGTTGGTCGGTGCGGAATCCGCCAAGTCTGAAAGAATGCCCTCTAGGAACGAACTCATCTTGGCGCGATACTCGGATTCGAAAGTCTTGAGCTCTTCGATCTTGCGCTCCAACATACCGCGTTCCTGCTCCAACTGAGCCAGTACGCGGGAATGCTCCTGCTCTGCATCAGCAATAATGCGGTCGGCTTCGACACGAGCGTTGGCAATGATTTCCTCGCTCTTCTTTTGACCGTCTTGCACGTATTCGTCGTGCAGACGCTGGGCCATATCCAGCATGGAAACTGCGGAAGTTGACGCCGGAACCTCCCCCGCACCCGGTGCGGGTTCCACCATAGCAGCCGGTTCGGGTGTGACCGGTTCGGCAACCGGTTCCACCGCCGGAGCTTCTGGCGTAGTCGGCGCTGCGCCACTGGACAGCTCGGCAATCTTGCGGTTCGCTTCCTCCAGCTCGGCCCGGAGCGAGTCACGCTCTTTGGTCAGGGTATCGAGGGTATTCACCACCTCGTCCAAGAAATCATCCACTTCATCCTGGTCATAGCCTTCGCGGAATTTCGTGGGCTGAAACTTCTTGTTGACGATGTCATCTGTGGTGAGCAACGCCATATTCGTCACCTCGTCCGTATCAGGGGGCTTGCGCCCCGACTTCCAAAACCTTTTGGGCATTCGCACGTTTTGTACAAAAGATATTGTTACACATTTTTTGTTACTTGTGTGAATACTGAGGTTTAAAACTTACTCCGAAAGGGGGAAATTTTACTAATCGCGGAGTGTGATGAAAACGAAAACGCGGCGGCTAAACCATAAAAGTCAGCCTGACCACCAACCATTGCAGCAAGAACAGGAGGATAAAAAACACTAAAAACCCCATGTCAAGGGCTAATCCGCCGATACGCAGCGGAGGTATCAGACGCCCAAAGAACCGTACCGGTGGATCCGTCAGAGCGTAAATCAAGTTAGCAAACACCAAGATAATCCCCTGAGGGCGCCAACCCCTGGCCAAAAGCTGCACCCAGTCCAGAACGACCCGCAAGATTAGGATGAAAACATAGACGTTTATCGCGTAGTAAATCACTAGGCCAATCAGTTGCACCATACTCACGCAGTCCATCCTACCTGACGCCTGCCGGCTAGACAGACCAAGGTTCCCCCACCGCTACACGCGACGGGGGAACCTCAGGATGGAAGGAGATTAGCAGTTACAAAGTCTGTAGTAAGGAAGACGACGGCTTCGGGGTCGCCTCGATAGTCTTAAGGTGCTGCGGGGAAAGCAGGAACACACGGGTGCCGACTTCCTCGAAAGAACCACGCAGACCGTAAGTCAAGCCGGAAGCAAAGTCGACCATGCGCTGCGCCTCTTTGGCAGAAAGGTAAGCCAAGTTGAGGATGACTGGCACGTTATCGCGCAGGTAGTCGCCGATTTCTTTGGCATCTGAGTATGTGGTGGGCTTGGCTGTCTTAATCCGGTCAATCGCGCCAATCGGAGCCTCAGCCGGAGTTTCCGGGGTTTGACGAGAGGCAGTTTCCGACTCGGTGGAACCGGGAAATTCGTGAACCTCGCCCAACGGAGTTTCATCTTCGATGAATTCCTCGTCATCGTAATCGTCGATTTCGGGTTCCCGCAAGCCGACTTTCTCTAAAACGTTACGCAGCGCCAGACCCATAATTTCTCCCCTAGGTTTCGGTGTGAATTGGACAACTGGAATGAGGTTACGCGATAACGGTTGTTTTAGTGGGGAATTGTTGCGGAGTGTCGCTAATCAGAGCGAAAATTGCGAAAGCCGCCCCGTCGATGACTGGGAGTCAACGACGGGAACGGTTTTCTTTTGGGAGATGCGAAGAAAGTTTCGGGTGAAACAGCCTCGCTGCCTGGATGAGACAGACTTATTTTAAGAAGTCCGGGATGTCGAGTTCATCGTCCCCCGCGATGTCATCGAAAACCTGTTCCAAACGCAGTGCCGGGGCATGCTGTTCCCGCGAGGAATCCACGTAGTCCGGCACGCTCGCCGCATCGGGAGACACCGGACGAATCCCGGAGGTAACGGCTAAAGGTTCGCGTTTCGCGTCAGGAATTCCGCTCAGCCCGGTGAGCTTGATTTCCGGCTGGTGCGGCTCGGACTTGGGCTTCAAAGTTCCCATCGCCTCGGTACCAGCAGGGAACTTCGGAGCTTTCAGCTCGGGAACTTTCGCGGCGGATTCGTGGCGGTGCTGAGCCAGTCGGGCTTCGATTCCGTCGAGGATTTCTTCCTTTTCAGAAGCGGTTTCAGCAGGTGCCGGGTCCGGTTTCGCAGCCGCGGGTGCTTTCGAGCTCGGCTGCGGTACCGTCCGCTTTTCGCTCGGTTCACTAGCCCGGGTCGCGGCGGCCGGCTTGGCGCTCGGAGCGGATGGGGCGGGACGTGCTGCTGAACGGGCAACGGAGGAAGTCTGAGCGGCTCGCGCGGAGGACGCGTTCCCATCTTCGCGTTCGAAACCTGCAGCGATAACCGTGACTTTAATCTCATCGGCAAATTCTTCGTTCGGAGCGTAACCGACGATGACGTTAGCCTCCGGATCGGCCAGTTCGCGAACCATCTGGGCGGCGTCGTTCATCTCTTGCATACCCAGATCCGTTCCGCCTTGGAAGAAGATGAGGACTCGGTCGGCACCGTCCATAGAGCTTTCCAGCAGCGGTGAAGAAATCGCCATCTCCACCGCAATGAGGGCTCGATCCGGGCCGGTGGCTGTCCCAATCCCCATCAGGGCGGTCTTGGCGTCTTTCAAGGTGGTGGTCACGTCTGCGAAGTCGACGTTGATGGTGCCGGGGATGGTGATAATTTCGGTGATACCCTGCACAGAGGATTGCAGGACCTGGTCAGCGGCACGGAAAGCATCCAAAACTGAGAGATTGGTGTCCGTGGATTCCAACAGGCGCTGGTTTGGGATCACAATGAGGGCATCGACTTGTTCGCGCAGCGCTTCAATACCACGGTCGGCCTGCTGCTCGCGTCGGCGACCCTCAAATTGGAAGGGCCGGGTGACCACACCGATAGTCAAAGCGCCGAGCTCGCGGGCGATACCGGCCACAACCGGAGCCCCACCAGTACCGGTGCCACCGCCTTCTCCAGCAGTCACAAAGACCATATTGGAATCGCGCAATACCTCGCGGATATCGTCCTCGTGAGCAGTCGCGGCCGCCTTGCCGACTTCCGGATCGGCTCCTGCGCCCAAACCGTGGGTAGACTCCCTACCAATCTCCAGTTTGACGTCTGCATCCGACATCAACAGCGCTTGCGCATCGGTGTTAATCGCGATGAACTCGACACCGCGCAGATTCGACTCAATCATCCGGTTTACCGCGTTGACACCGCCACCTCCGACGCCTACGACACGGATGACTGCCAGTGGTGCTGGTTCCATCATGATTTTCCCCTTCCAACCTTAACCTTGAACTTAAGGGTTAAAGTAATGTCGGTTTTTTGACGCCAAAAATTTAGTGAGTGTTGCGCAATTTACCGGGATGCGCCTCGGCGTGTTTTGGAATTGCCCGGATTTCTGACGCGGTTTAAATCCCCGCGGTCACGCTGTTAGACTGCAAAAGACAAAAGTCATTTTCACTATTTAAAGGAAAGACAATGGTTTTGAAAAAAATTGTCAGTCTCGCGGCAGGTCTCGCCGTGGCTTTTTCTTTGACTGCTTGCGGCGGAGCCTCTTCGCAAAACGCCGGCGCCGCAGGGGACAACTCCACGAAAAGTGCCGGCGACAAGTTCGTGGTCGGCTTTGACGCGAACTTCCCTCCTTACGGTTACAAGGACGAAACGACTGGGGAATACACCGGTTTCGACTTGGACTTGGCTGCCGAGGTAGCGAAACGAAACAAATGGACCCTGGAAAAGAAACCCATCGACTGGGATGCCAAAGATATGCAGCTCGACTCGGGGTCAGTGGATTGCTTGTGGAACGGTTTCACCATGAACGGCCGCGAGGACAAGTACACCTGGTCAAAACCTTATGTAGATAACTCCATTGTTTTTGTGACCCGCAGCGCCGACAACCTGAAAGACGCCGCGGCTCTGGCGGGCAAGACCGTCATAGTGCAGGCTGATTCTTCCGGCTTGGCAGCCCTCGAGGACGAAGCCAACAAGGATTTGCTCGCTTCATTCAAAACCCTCAGCAAAGTTCCCGACTACAACAATGCGTTCATGAGTTTGGAAGCGGGGGCTGCCGACGCGGTGGCTGTGGACATCGGTGTCGCCAACTACCAGCTAGAGACGCGCAAAAAGGAACTGTTCACCATCATGGAAAAGCCGGTGCAGACCGAACAGTACGGTGTGGGCTTCAAACTCGGCAACGAAGCCCTGCATGACCAGGTGCAAGCCACCCTCGATGAGATGATTGCGGACGGCAAGTTCATGGAACTCGCCAAGAAATACGGCTTGGAAAACGCCGTCATCACCAAATAAACGTAGCCAAAGTTGAGTTTTCGGTGTCGCTTTTAGCGCGGGACAGCACTAAGCGGCACCGAAAACTCCTCAGTTTAAGAATGCAACATGAACGAGTGGACTTTCCTTCCTGAACTGACCTTGGGCTTTGGCCGCACCGTGATTTTGTTCGCGCTGACGCTGGTCATATCCCTCCCCCTGGGATTACTGGTGTACGCCGGGCGGGTAGCTCCGTTTAAACCCCTGAACTGGATAGTCCAGTTCTATATCTCGATTATGCGTGGCACTCCCCTGATGCTGCAGCTCATGGTCGTGTATTTTGGGCCGTATTACCTGTTCAAAGTGCCTATCAGTGCGTCTTACAATTTCTGGGCTGCCATCATTGCTTTTTCCATCAACTACGCCGCCTATTTCGCCGAAATCTATCGCGGCGGTTTCCAAGCTATCCCCCAGGGGCAAACTGAAGCGGCGTTTGTTCTGGGCTATTCTCAGCAGCGCACTTTCTATACCATCAAGCTGCCCCAGATGTTTCGCACGGTGCTGCCTTCCATCACTAACGAAGTCATCACCCTGGTCAAGGACACGTCCCTGGCCCAAGTCATTTCTTTCTTGGAAATGTTTTCCATCGCCAGGGAATACGCCTCCACCACCGCTTCGATGGCGCCTTTCGTCGCTGCCGGCATTTTCTATTACGTCTTTAACATGGTGGTGGCCATGACCATGAGTAAGTTGGAAAAACGCGTCAGCAAATACCAAATCTGAGATGTCACCAGCAAAGCAGGGAATCATGAGCACCGCACTATCCATTAAAGACATGCACAAGAGTTTCGGCGACCTAGCCGTCTTGAAAGGGGTCTGCGTACAGGTCGAGCAGGGCGAGGTCCTGGCGATTCTGGGTCCTTCCGGTTCGGGGAAGTCCACCTTGCTGCGCTGCGCCACTTTCCTGGACCGCATGGATTCCGGGAGCATCGAATACTTCGGGGAAACCGCCCTGACCATGAAAAATGGTGAAAAAACCTCGAGCGGCGACGAAAAACGATTTCGGCACGACTACGGACTGGTGTTCCAGAACTTCAACCTGTTCCCCCACTGGAACGTCATGCGCAACCTCACCGATGCCCCGATTAAAGTGCAACATCGTCACCCGGCCGAGGTTCGCGCCGAAGCCCAACAGCTCCTGGAACGCATGAACTTGGGAGACAAAGGCAATGCCTACCCCTCCGAGCTGAGCGGGGGGCAAAAGCAGCGGGTAGCCATCGCCCGAGCACTCGCGTTGAAACCGCGAATGCTGTACTTTGACGAGCCAACTTCCGCGCTGGACCCCGAGCTGACCGGCGAAATCCTGGCCATTATCCGCTCTCTGGCTGACGAACGCATGACGATGGTTATCGTCACTCACGAGATGGAGTTCGCCGCCCAGGTCGCTGACCGTGCCGTTTTCATGGACGGCGGCACCGTGCTGGAAGAGGGCCCCGCGGAACAGCTCATTCACCACCCCACTCAGGAACGCACTCGCCAGTTCCTGCACAAGTTGCAGGGGGAACAACCGCGGTAACCCTGCTTTTGGCTGGCCCGCGGCAAAGCTAGGCAGATTGGGATTCGGGATCGGATTTGGCAGCCGACGATTCCGCGGCGCTGGCGGAGTCGTGAGACATCTGCATCCGCGCTAGGGACGTCAGCATTCGAATCTCGGGACCGAGACGCCGCACGGAGGGGAAGTTCGTCTGTTCCAGCCCTCCCAACAGCAGCAGAGCGTCAAACCCTTGGTCGCATTCCAGCAGCGCCCGCGCCCGCAGCAGCCGAGCCATAAACCGCGCGTCCCCCTCATTGCCTTGCAACAACAGACCGTCAGGGAGGGGATGCGAATCCAGCAGACCCAACGACGACGACACCTCAACATTGCCGTTGCGCTCATCATAGCGAGCCGCTAAGGTCGCGGCTGCCTGCCCCAGCAAATCGCGGGCCTGGGCCACACTCGGGTGCACCAGAGCCGGAATCTCGTGGAAACGCGAAGCCGGAGCCAGAGATACTTTCAAGGGATAATTCCCGTATCCAGCCCAGTCCAAAGCCTCGAGCGCCCCGACAACAGCTCGCAGGCCGACCAACAAATCCCACGGGTCGTGAGCATGGCGAATGAGACCCAGGTGCCGTTCCAGCAACAGGAGCAAACGTGGCCACATTCCCGCCACCGCCAGGAACCGGAAGTGTTCACAAATCTCAGACAGACGGGATTCCTCACGGTCATATTCATAAGCCACCAAGTGCGCTTCCCAGGCGACCTGCCAGGCATCCGTGGCTACCAGCCCGGGGAGCATCACCCGCAGCAGCCGCGCCTTCTGTGGGCCGGGAACCTCGTGAGTCAGCATCCGCCACGACACCTGTAACGCCTGCTCCGGGTGACGATCCCAGGCCAGTTCCACTTGAGAAATATCGACCGCGCGTCCCAGCGCCGGATGATCCGCGGGGGTAATCTGGTCGATGGCGCGGTCCAAGAAGTACCGGTCACTAGCGGGGTTTCCCAACGCTTCGCGCATCCGGTGGCGCAGGTAGTCACCGGCGGCCGACGAGGGCTCGAGGCTGACTTGTAAAGCCTGCAAACCGGCCAATAAATGATTCAGCAGCGACAGGGGAACATCGGGGTGGGTGCAGGCGCTTTCGATGACCTCGGGATAGTACCGGGAGAGCTGCTCCAGCTGACGGGAGTCGTAGAGTTCCGGGCGATGCAGCAAGCGCGTCAAAGTGGAGGAAAATGCTTCCAGCGCCTTCCCAGGGTTGCGTCCTTCCAGATAGCAGCCAATTAGCTCCAGTTCGGCCCCGGCCAACAAGTCGTCGTAACCCGCATCACGAGCCGCACTGACCACGTCTAAGGTCGCTTTTGTGCGCGGCAGTCCGGGGGGAATCGAAGCCGCATTCATCAACTGCGTGGCTAACACCGCCGCGCTGTAGGGGGCGGAATCATCCGGCGTGGAGTCGAAGGAGTAAGCATCATCTGAAAACGTTATGCTCAACAGGCTCCCCCTTACCTATCCCGGTTAAACTCACCATACCGGGGCTCGCCGCCCGGGCACGTGTGACACACCGGGAAACCGGACTGGGGAAACTCGTGAATATGCAAGAATGGGTGCTGATGAGCATTTTTGAGTCCGACGGTTTCGTTCCGGGAGTGGATCCAGAAATTCTCGCCACGCAGATTGGCGATGATCTGGAAACTGCCCTGGGTGACCCCTTGGGTCCAGAGCGCCTGCACCGCCTGGAGGAACTGGCGTCTTTGGCTCACAAACACGGCTTGGACGAAACAGAAATCACCGTCCGCTTGGAACTCGTGTGGGATGCCCTCGAGTCCGGCGACACCGAATCTGCTTTGGCCACTCTGTCGTGGGTGCTCCAGCAGGTCGCGCACGGTCAGATGGTCCCCACCGAGACTCAAAACCAGGTCATCGCCCAACAGCTGCTCCAAATCCCCACCCTGGCGGCCCGGCACCCCGGCGTGAGCGCGAAACTCATCGAACACCTGACCTTCTGGATGGAATATTTCACGGCAGAAGCGGGCATTTCCTTGCGTTCCCGCTGGATTACCCGCCACCAGGTGGAGCTGGGGCGAGGCCACCGCGAAGCCGCCCGCGAAGCCCTCGAAATCATTTCTGCCCTCGAAGAGATACCCCGCGAGGTTCGCGACGAGGCGGACTGTCCCCTGCATCATTACCGTTCCCGCATCGCCTGGGCCGTCAACTCCTCGGAGTTTGCCCAAGCGCTTTCTCTGTACCGAGACGCTTTGGAACGTAGCGCCGAGGCGGACTGGCAGTGCGTTCAACCGGATGACCTCAACCCCCTCCTGATGCTGCCGCTGTCTTGGGCGGGCGAGGGCGACGCGGCGTGGCGCGCCCACGAACGCTCTTACCGGCTCCAGACCGAAACGTCGCAATACCTCGGTGACATTGCCTCCCACCTGCGTTTTTGCGCGGCCACTTGGAATATCCCCGAGGGGTTGGAGCTGCTGGAAACTCACGCACAGTGGTTCTCTAACCCCGAGGATCCTTGGGATTTGCTGGTGGCGACCCGTGCGGCGGCAACTTTCCTGTCCCGAGCCGTGGGGGCTTTCATCGGGACGGGCACAAAAGTGCCGCCCCTCGGCTTCGCAATCAACGGGTCGAATCGTTGGCTTCCGTTCGAGGGCCTCACTCCGGCCGATACTTTGGCGCTGGCACAAGCCCGGCTCGAGTCGGTTGCCATGAAACTTGCTCTGGCTTTTGACTCCCGTAACGCTAACAACACCATGTCCACGCGGGTCATCCAGAGCCTGCACGAAGCCCCGCTGTGTTCTTTCGCTTCGGTAAAAGACCTTTTGAGCGCCCGTTTCGGGGTGAAAAATCTGTTGGCCGAACAGGGTTTGAGCGAAACCAGTCCGGAATGGGTGCTGCCTGACCTAAACGACCCATCCTGGCTGCGACAACCCGTTCCCGAGTTTCGACTGCTGGACGTTCAACAGGTTGCCGAGGTTGAGAAACGGTTGCGAACTTTCAAGGACTCGGTCGATTTCTCGGCGCTTCCGGCCGCGATTTCTGCCGATAAGGAACGCTTGGTACTGGGGGCAAACCGGGTGACGTTCCTGGCCGCGGCCGGAAAATGGAACGAAGTTATCGACACAGGCGAACTGTTGCTGGAAATCGGAGAAAGACTCGACGATCACCGCCAGTCGCTGCGTTTAGCGTGTTACCTGGTGCAAGCCTATTGGCAGTTAGACGATCTAAGCGCGGCACGCAACTGGCTGGTGAGAGCTGACGAGTTCGTGGATGCTACTATTTCGGGCAAACCTCGCGCGCTTTTGGACGATTTGTCTCTGTTGGCGGGATAAACTTTCCTCATGCAGCGTTTCATTCTTCCTCCCGTTCCAGATTCTCTGGATGAGCTGTGTGAAGCGTACACGGATGCCACCGGCTCTTATGCGTGGCGTCTCGCTGACCGAATGCTGCAGGCTTTCCCCAACGCCCCTTTAAGTGCGGTGGCTCCCCACCACGCTATTTCGTTCCTGCGACTCCGGGCCACCATTTTGGACGCTTTGGGGGACGTCAGCGCCTGCCGCGCTATCTTTAAGTTCGCCGCCACCCAAGCCGCGGGGGCTGGCGATATTGTGTCTCAAGCGGCGGCTCTCGCGCAACTGCACGTGGATCGGTCTTTCCGTCTCGATGACGACACCGAACACGGTTCGCCTTTCGTGGGGGCGATTCGTCAGGATTTGCGTGACATCGTGGATCTGCTGTTCGATAACCCCACCGCTATGGCGCAAAACCCGGATTTGACCACCGCTACCCTCGCCCACCTGGTTCATGGTTTCGCCCTCATCGGCGCCAACGCCGATGGGCGGGAAACTCTGGATCAAGCTCGGGTCATCTGTCCCGAAAAAGAATCCCTCAAAGCCCGTTTGGACCTGGCTGACGCGGTGTTGTTGGCTTGCAGCGGGCAAATTGATGAGGCTCTGGAGTTTGGTGAGCTTATCTTAGGGCGCGATTCCGAGGACCCCCTAGCCCTGCAAGTCGAGGTGCGCGAGTTCCTGGGAACCTGGTATCGAGCCATCGGCCGTCACGTGGACGCCGCCAACCACCTCAGAATTGTCACTGACCTGTGCCGCGACTATGACCTGCCCTATATGGCGGTGGTCGCGGCGATGGAACAGATTTCTTCCCTAGTGGAACTGAACAAACCGGAAATCGTGGTTGACTTGGCTTCGTGGGCTCTGGACGTAGCCCACGATATCGGCATCAACAACGAGGTGGTGCGGACCTTGGACATCGTCTTGGTGCAGGGCTTGGCCGGTTTGGGGCGTCATATCCAGGCGGTCAACTGTGCCGAAATCGCCGGCACTCGAGCGCGGGAGCACGGGGATGTGGATACCGCCATTGTGCTTTATGAGATGGGAGCGAAATCCGCCAGAATCAGCGGGGACCAAGCTCGCGCCGCGAACCTTTACGGTTTTTGCGCCGAGCTGACCGGTGGCGAAATATCGTTGCAAGCCCGCTTCCTCCGCAAAGAGTCCGCAGCCATTTTGGCCACCGTCGGACTGAAACCTCCACGCGAAAAGCTCCCCGAGGAACCTTGTGCAGTCCCCCCCGCGACAGACACCCCCGCCGCAAAACTGGAAGCTGAAACCCTAAAACACTTAGAGATGGCCCCGGATGCCAATTCCATCGAAGTGCGTACCGCGCTATCCTTAGCGAAAGATCTCATGGATGAGGCCCTCTCGCTGCTGATGTCCACCCCGGAGGGGGAACGTAGCCTCGCCGCCCCGGAACTCGCCAAGTGGAATGAGCTGCGCACTTGGATGGCCGGAGTCGAGGATGGCACCCAGCCGTCGGTCATGTCTGACGAAAGCACGCAGCTATCGTCAGATTTGCCCCAGGAGGACGATGCGTAATGGTCAATCGGATGGATTCCACACTGTTGCTGCCGGATTTGGCCAGCCAGTACGCCACCGCGTCCCATTCCGTCAGTTTGCGCCTACTCGCCTACGCTCTGCAGTCTTTCCCCCTAGCCGAACCTTTCGCCCCCAACCCCAATCGCAGCGAGACAGAAAATCTGAATATTTTGCGTCTGTGGGCAGACATGCTGGTGGCTCGCGGTGAAAACGGCGCGGCGGCCTCCACCTGGAAGCAAGTCGCGGTGTGGTGCCACCACCTAGACGACTTGCAGGGCGCCACCTATGCTCTGGTACAAGCCCATGCCCTGCTGTTGCCTCAGATTCCCCCGGTGGAAGCTTCCGAGACCGCGGCGCAACTGATTAAATTCCTCACCAGGGTCCCCGATTCGCTGGAAAAATCTGAATCGATGATTGTTTTGGCTGCCAGCCTGCTGGAACTGGGGGATTTGCGAGCTGCCCAAATCCTTCGCGGCGAAGCGGCCGGCAGCACCGCTCGAATTCGCCTGGATTCCGCGCTGTTACAAGCGAAAATTTTTCTGGCTCAGGGACACGAGGAACAGGCGCAGTTTTTCCTTGACGATTTGGAGAGCAACCTAGGGATATTTTCTGATGTGCAAGGCGCCCGCATGACCATCGGAATGTTTCGCCTGAACCTAGATCAGGACAGTGGAAACCTCGCCGCGGCTCTGGAGCGGGTGAAAAAGCTATACCAGCAGGCCAAATCGGAGGGTCTGTTGCTCCAACGAGCCCTGCTGAGCGCCACTCGTACCGAGCTCAGCGCCGAAATGCACCTGGACCAGGACGTCATCGCCTACGGCATCGAGACCCTCCAACTCTTTGACCAGCTGAATCTGGGAGAAACCCGCCGCATCGGCATCAAAGCGATACTGGCTCGTTCGCTGGCGCGGATGGGACGCGCCAAGAAAGGCATTGAATACGCCGAGGAAGTGTCGGCTTGGGCGCAAAGCCACAATCAACTGGAACTGGAGCAAGAATTTACGGTCATCGCCGCGGACTTGGCGGCGCGAGACCTGCAGGGTATCCGCGCCGCCGGGCTCTATGGCTGCGCCGCGGATTTGTACAGCGAACAACCGCTCTTGCGGGCTCGCTACCTGCGGAAATGCGCGGTGCAACTGGTTTATTCCGCCGGGTCGGACCGGGAAACCACTATCCGCTGGGCGCTTTCGCTGCTGCGCGAGGCCGGGGATTTGCTCCACGGCATGGAACGCAACGGCGAAGTCGCCGCGGAACTCTCCGCTTGGGAATTCGACCGCCTGTGGATTCGTACCCGGAAATAGCCACCCTGCCCTGCAAGTCAATGACGGGCGCGGTTTGTGCCCCCGTAGAGACGACCGCGCCCCTGGTTTTAATATGAACCGTAAGATAAAATATTACTAAGTTGTCGGTGTTTTGAAAGGTGGTGCAATGATGAAAGCAAATTTGGTTATTCAACGAATTGTTGCCATATTTCTCAGTCTCGCAGTCGTGGCTCACTCCGGGTTCGCGCTGTGGCAGATGTACCTGAGCGGCAAAACATTTTACCCCTCTGAACACACCACTATTTACTATCCGTCGGTGCCCCTTCCCTCTCAGCTGGCCGTGATAGTCCTGGCGCTGGCTTCGTTTGGTTTCGTAGCGGTTTCCATTAAGCACAGTTTTTCTGTAGGGTGGCTCCTCCCGGCGCTGATCCTTTCCACGCTTTGCATTGTGGCGACCGGAACCGTGGGGCTGATTATGGCAACGCTGACCCTCATCACCGCCGCGGCCTACAGCTTGGCACGGTTCGCGCCCAAACTGGCTCGTGGCAAAACCCCGAGTCTGAGGTCAGCTTAATTCCTCGGACATAAAAACAGCGTGGGGCCGGTTGACAATCAACCAGCCCCACAACTTTGTCAGCTCCCTAGCCGTTGTTCTTCAAAGCGTTGAGTCGCGCTGCCACTTCCGCGTCTGCCGCGGACACATCCAGGGCGGCGAACTGTTCCTCCAGGGATTCGCCCTCTCCTGCCAGCTCGGCCTGACCGGCCGCCATGGCCTCGGCCCGGCGGACCTTTTCCTCAAAACGCCCCAGCTCGGAAGTCGGATCCATAATGTTAATCTTGGAAACGGCCTGCTGCACCTGGGTTTGCGTGGCCGCGGTCTTTGAGCGAGCCACCAACGAGTCCCGCTTCGACTTCAAGTCCTCCAGCTGCATCTTCATCGTGTTCAGCCCGGACTTGAGCTTATCCACCGTGGCGGTCTGGGAAGCAATAATCGGAGCCGCTTCCTCGACCTCCTTTTCAAAGCTAATCTGTTTCGTGATGGCGACCTTCGCCAGGTTGTCCATCTTGTCAGCTTCGGCCGCGTTGCCGGCAGCTCGCAGTTCATCGGCTTTTTGGGAAGCCGCCGCGGCTTTCGCCCCCCACTCGGTGGCGGCCTGCTGATCCTCATCGCGGTCGCGTTCCGCTAAACGCAGATTCCCAATCGTTTGCGCCACCGCCTGTTCAGCCTCCGCGATTTCATTGGTGTAATCACGTACCAGTTGGTCAAGCAGCTTTTCGGGGTCCTCTGCCTTGTCCAGCAGCGAGTTGATATTAGCCTTGGTAATTTGGGCAATACGCCCCAAAATAGATTGCTTTTCAGCCATTTTCTGTCCTTCCAGTCGAGCGGCTTGTGCGTTTTAACGCTATCGCATCTACCGCCATCTCCACTCACCCTTTGGGGTGATTTTCGTCCCGAGAATCGTTCCCCAGACGGATTTGTTGGGGGTTGTATCTCACGTCACAAGGTCGGGTGGGCAGGTTTTCGGTTCTGGCGGTTTTCCGACTAAACTCTTGGGGTGATTACTGCCACCGACCTCACCTTGCGGATTGCGGACCGTGTCCTCATGGAACACGCTTCGTTCCAGGTCAACAAGGGTATGCGGGTCGGTTTGGTGGGACGCAACGGCGCCGGCAAAACCACCCTGATGAGACTGCTGAGCGGTACCGGACTGCCCGACGCGATTCAGGTTGAAGGAACCGTATCCCGGTCGACGACCCCGGGTTACCTTCCCCAAGACCCTCGGGAAGTCGATCCTGACCAGATCGTGCGCGACCACATCTTGAGCGTGCGCGGACTCGATGTCATCGAAGCCAGAATCCGTAAGGCAGAGGAGGCGATGAGCCGCGAGACGGGCGAAAAACAGCAAAAGGCCATGGAAAAATATGTGCGCCTGGATCAGGAGTTTCATATGTCCGGCGGCTACGCGGCAGCTTCCGAGGCTGCACAAATCGCAGCTAACTTGGGGATTTCCAACGAAACGTTACGCCAGTCTTTGGGGACGCTCTCCGGGGGGCAACGCCGCCGGGTCGAACTGGCGCGCGTGCTGTTTTCCGGGGCGGACACCCTGTTGTTGGACGAGCCCACCAACCACTTAGACCATGACTCCATAGTGTGGCTGCGCAGTTACCTGCGTTCGTTTCCCGGCGGGGTCCTGATTATTTCGCACAACGTGAAACTTTTGGACGAAACCTTAAATCAGGTTTTGTACCTCGATGCGATGCGCGGCGCGTTGGATGTGTACCACATGGGCTGGAAAGCCTATTTACAAGCCCGCGCGGACGACGAGGCGCGGCGGAAACGGGAACGGGCGGTAGCGGAAAAGAAAGCCGCGGCCCTGCAAGCCCAGGGCGAACGCCTCCACGCGAAAGCCACCAAGGCCGTGGCGGCTCAACAGATGTTGCGCCGAGCGGCGCAGCTGCTGGAAAATACCCAGGCGGAAGGCCCGAAAGAAAAAGTCGCCAAACTCGATTTCCCGCAGCCCCAGCCTTGTGGGAAAGTTCCCCTAGCTGCTGAAGGAATTTCCAAAACCTACGGTTCCCTGGAAGTCTTTACTGACCTGACGCTGGCTATCGACCGCGGCTCAAAAGTCGTGGTGTTAGGGTTCAACGGTGCGGGGAAAACCACCATGTTGCGTATCTTGGCTGGTCTGGAGACCAGCGACACCGGACGGGTGGTTGCCGGTCACGGACTGAAGCTCGGCTATTACGCCCAGGAACACGAGACCCTGGACGATTCCCTGTCCGTAGTTGAGAATCTGCGCCAGGCCGCTCCGGAACTTGACGACACCCAGGTGCGTTCCCTGCTGGGACAGTTCCTGTTCTCCGGGGCGGACGCCGACAAACCCACCGCGGTGCTGTCCGGTGGCGAAAAGACGCGCTTGGCTCTGGCGACATTGGTGGTGAGCGGGGCGAACGTGCTGCTGCTGGACGAACCGACCAATAACCTGGACCCCGCCTCACGGGAGGAAATTCTGAACTCCTTGGCCACCTATGAGGGCGCGGTTATCCTGGTCACCCACGATCCGGGCGCGGTGAAAGCGCTGGATCCGCAACGAGTCCTGCTGCTGCCCGATGGTGATGAGGACCTGTGGGACGAAACTTATCTGGAACTAGTTGAAGTCGATTGAGCCGTGGTCTCTCAACGCCACACGAAACGGTAAACTGTTTGAGACACACTTGGGAGGAAAACTGATGCGTTACCAAAAGACAGTCGCCAGCGTACTGGGGGCGGCGCTGCTTGTCGCGATGTTGAGCGGATGTGCTGGCACGAAACAGACTCTGGACAACCCCGACAGCGCTTACCTCAAGCAAAAAAATTCCCTTCCGACGATGGTGAAACAGTTCTCTGGCCCCAATCTGGCCATTATTTTGGGTGGGCTAAAGATTAAGGGCGACAGCCTGAAAGTCTATGACGAAGAAACGACCGCTTCGATGCGCTCCGCGGATCATCAAGCGTTGGATTTGCTACGGGAGACCACGTTCAAACCCGCGATGTGCCAGCAAAAACTCATGGACTCCTATACTGACAAACCGGAAATCCCCGCGGCTTTTTCCCAAGCCAACCTCAACAATCACGCTACGGTAGTGCGCTCTCAACTGCGGGCCTACCCGTCTGTGGCGCAGGCTGAGAAAGCGATTAAAGTCCAGCGGGATTTGGCTCAAGCCTGCCCCACCTATGCGGTGACGACTCCCGGAGGAGCCAGCTCGAATCAAACCACCGCGGCGGCGGATTATCCTCTTGACGGAGCCCGAGATGGTTTGATGATGACTTACGGAACGGACCGCGGTGAAGGCCAGATTGCCCCCACCGAAGTCGGGGTGTTTCAACGGGTCGGTAACTTGGAGATTCGGGTATATTTCGACGGCAAAAACCCTGTCAAGGACGCCAACGAGGCTCGCGCCGAATTACAGGAATTTGTGACGTACCTGGGGCAAGCTCTGATTGCGAAAGCAAAGTAGCTCCCCAGGAAATGTCAAAAGGATTTGGCGGCGGCCGGCCCAAAGCCAGCGTTAGCTGCGCGGAGTGCCGTTGATGTAAGGCTTGGGAATGGGGGCTTCGTCGCCCAAACGCGCCGCCCAGGCTAGGGGCAGCGAGGGGTCAGTCAGCAACGGCCGGCCGACCTGAACCACGGAGGCTTGACCGTTGACCAAAATCTGTTCAGCTTGTGCCGGTTCGGTAATCATGCCGACAGCCGAAACGGGCAGGGGCCCCCGGTCTTGAATCTCGGTGGCATATTTGACCTGATAACCCGGCGCTTGCGGAATCGTTACCCCGTCAATCAGCCCGCCGGTGGACACGTCAATAAAGTCAACCCCGAAAGCCGCCAGATCCTGGACGATCCGACCCCAGTCTTCCAAAGTGACGTCACGTTGCAGCCCGAAAGCTCCGCTGGGAACCCAGTTCGTCGCCGAAATCCGCATCAAGAGCGGGAAGTTTCCCCCCAGCTCCCCGCGAATCGCAATGACCAGTTCACGCCAAAAACGGAAACGCCCCTGCAAATCCCCGCCGTATTCATCGGTGCGTTGGTTAGTCAGCGGGGAAATGAACTGGCTCAACAGGTAACCGTGGGCGCCGTGAAGTTCCACAAAATCGAAACCGGCCGCCAAAGCGCGGCGAATGGCGGAAACGAAGTCCGTTTGCGTTTTGTGGATATCCGCGACACTCATTTCGCGGGGAGTTTCGTGGCGGGAGGTAAACGGAATCGGGCTAGGAGCAATGGTATGCCAGCCGATGCCTCCCAGGTCGGAGTCTTCGGGAGCCAGGGGCGTGCCAGAAGGAGACGTGGAGGCCTTCCTGCCGGCGTGAGAAATCTGGATGCCCGCAGCCGCACCGCCTTCCTTGATGAGGGTGGCCAACCGGGCAAAAGCCGGGATCTTTTCGTCCCGATCCAGCATTAAGTCAAAAGGGCTGATACGTCCTTCCGGGCTCACCGCGGTCGCTTCCACAATGACGGCACCCACCCCGCCTGATGCCCTGGCCCCGTAGTGAACTTCGTGCCAATCGTTAGGCCAACCCGCGGATGGCCCCTCGGAAGAGGCGGTAAATTGACACATCGGCGGCATCCACAAACGGTTGCGGGTCTCGAGGTTTTTCAGCCGAAACGGCGTAAAAAGGTGGGACATAGGGTAATTCTAACAAGAGCCGGGACATCTTTTTGGGCAAGTTATCTCGGTAGCTGTACCAAAATCGTCAAATACGATGTGCACTCCACAGATTTGCACTACTCACCAGATAACGCCAAGTTAGGTGCCTGCGTATAAATCACACGTTGAAACCGAGGGCTCGCAGCTGCTCGCGGCCGTCCTCGGTGATTTTGTCCGGACCCCACGGCGGCAGCCACACCCAGTTGATAGACACGGTTTTCACCAAATCTTCCAGCACGAAACGGCACTGGCGCTCAATCATATCCGTCAATGGGCAGCCAGCGGAGGTCAGGGTCATATCAATAACCAGGTCGTCTCCGTCCAAGTGCAGCCCGTAAAGCAACCCCAAATCCACGATGTTGATGCCCAGTTCCGGATCAATAACGTCCTTCAGCAACTCCACGATTTCTTCCACCAAGGCACGTTGCTCTTCGGAAAGTTCCGCTCCCGGTTCCGCCACGGCATCTGCCGCTATCCCGTCAACCACGGTTACCGACCCTGATGGTGCGGTGTTGACCTCTGACTCCACCGCCGCGCTGGTCTTCGGTGTACCCAGCTCGTCCAATAGCTCTTTACTCAAGGGTTCTTCACTCATGGGTTTGTTCCTTTGTTGTTTTGTGTGGTTTTAGGGTCACAAGTCCGGTTCATCACTCGCGGGTCGCAGTGCGGCGCCGCCTGGGTGCCGCCGCCGGTTCCATCCGAGGCCGCAGCTTGGGCCAGCGCATCCTTCAAAGCCATCCACCCCAGCAGGGCGCATTTCACGCGGTTGACGTAGCGGGACACCCCTTCCAGGCTGGACGCATCACCCAGACGATCGAGCAAGTCTTCGTCCACTCCCCGGCCTCGCGAATGCATCATCTCGTTGAAATCCTGTTCCAGCCCGTGCACAGTTTCCAGGTCTTGACCCTGCACCAGCTCCCACATCATCGACAGGGAGGCCTGCGAAATCGAGCAACCGTGCCCGTCCCACACCAGGTTGCGCAGCTTTCCGTCAGCCACTTCCACCTGCAGCGTAACCTCATCACCGCAGGTCGGATTAACCTGGTGAGAACTGGCAGCCCAGCCGGGCAGAGCGCCAGAGCCATGCCGAGCCTTAGACTGCTCCAAGATGAGCTGTTGATACAGGTTTTCCAGTTCGTTCACTTGTGTTCCTTCTGTCTATTCAACTATCCGCCGGCGTGACGCCAAAGAACTTCGCGGCCTGGGGAAGCGCTTGCAGCCAACGGTCAATCTCATCAATAGTCGTGGTGGGGCTAAACGTGGCTCGCGTGGAAGCGTTCACCCCAAAGAACCGATGCAGCGGAATGGCGCAGTGATGGCCGACCCGTACCGCCACCCCTTGCGAATCCAAGTATTGTCCCAGGTCATGAGGGTGAATCCCTTTCATTTCAAAGGACAATACCCCAGCGCGATGCGTCATGTCGGTGGGGCCGAGCAGTTTCACGCCAGGAATCTCCACCAGCCTCGGCAGGGCGTAAGCGGTGAGGGCCTGTTCGTGTGCAGCTACCCGTTCCATCCCCAGTTCCTGCAGGTACTTGCACGCGGCGGCCCAACCCACAATCTGGGCGACCGGTTGCGTGCCGGCTTCAAAGCGGTAGGGAGCCGGCATGAAAGTCGTTTCCTCCACCGTCACGTTTTCAATCATGGAACCGCCGCTGAGGAATACTGGCAGCTGTTCGAGCAGCTCCCGGCGCCCCCACAAGGCTCCCACCCCGGTGGGGCCGAGCATCTTGTGCGCGGAAAAACACGCGAAGTCAACCCCGAGCCCATCGACATCCAGCGGCAGGTGCGCGCTGGATTGGCAGGTATCCATGACGACGATGGCCCCGGCCGCTCGGGCGGCGGCAATAATTGGCGCAATGTCCGTCACCGCCCCCGTCACGTTGGACAGGTGTGTGAACGCAACGACCCGCGTGCGCGACGTAATGACATCCTCCAGGCGACTCACGTCCAAGCGCCCGTCGGGGGTCAGCTCGATGACTTTCGTGACGGCTCCGGTGCGTTTTGCCACCAGCTGCCACGGCACCAGGTTAGCGTGGTGCTCCGCCCTGGTGAACACGATTTCATCCCCTGGTTGCAAGGCAAAAGGTCCGCCCGCGCGTTCCCAAGTGGCAGCGGCAAACCCGTAAGCCACCAGGTTCAGCGCCTCAGTCGCTCCCGAGGTCCACACGATTTCTTCGGGGTCGCTCACGCCCAAGAAGTCCGCCACGTCCTGGCGGGCATCTTCAAACAAGGCCGTGGCTTCGTCGCCGAGCTGGTGAGTGCCGCGGTGTACTGCCCCGTTGTGGCGGCGGTAAAAGTCGTCAATGGCTTCCAACACGACCGCCGGCTTTTGCGAGGTTGCCCCCGAGTCCAGGTAGTCGATGGGCTGACCGTCGCGTCCCAAAACATTGAGAATCGGGAAATCCGCGCGAATACGGGTTAGCTCCGCCGCGCTGAAATCTGTCGCCGCCGGGCCTGTTACCATGACAACTCCTTCCCTTCGCCGCTCACGCCGCCTTTAGGCAGCCGTCGAAGTCCCCAGGTACTTGTCGTAGCCCTCAGCTTCGAGTTCGTCGGCCAGTTCGGGTCCACCTTCTTTGCTGATGCGCCCATCCACGAAAACATGAACAAAATCGGGGTGGACGTAACGCAAAATCCGGGAATAGTGGGTAATCAGCAGGATTCCGGTATTGGCAGCCTCATGCACCCGGTTGATACCTTCGGAAACTACCTTGAGAGCGTCAATATCCAAGCCGGAATCCGTTTCGTCCAAGATCGCGAACTGCGGCGCCAGCAGCTGCATCTGCAGGATTTCCAGGCGTTTCTTTTCCCCGCCGGAAAAACCTGCATTCAGATCCCGGCTGGCAAATTCTTTCTCCATTTTAAAGTCGTCAAAAGCTCCGTTGACTTCTTTCATCCAGTTGCGCAACGCTGGAGCTTGCCCTGCCACCGCGGTTTTGGCGGTGCGCAAGAAGTTCGACACGCTCACCCCGGGGACTTCGACCGGGTACTGCATCGCCAGGAACAGTCCCGCCCGAGCGCGCTCGTCCACACTCATCTCCAGGATGTTCTTGCCGTCCAGACAGGCTTCGCCGCCGGTGACTTCATATTTCGGGTGTCCCGCCAGGACATAGCTCAGAGTCGATTTGCCCGAACCGTTGGGTCCCATAATGGCGTGTACTTCCCCGGAGTTGATGGTCAGGTTTACGCCTTTCAAAATCTTTTTTGGCCCCTCCGGGGTCTCCACCTGGGCTTTGAGGTCCTTTACTTCCAACACTGACACTGTTTTCTCCTGTTTCCTTTTTCCATTCCAAGCCGTTCGGCACGTTTCGTGCTCAGCCGGGCTTTGTTATGCTTTCAAATCCACCGCTACGAAACCGTCGGCAATTTGGACGGGGTAAATCTTCAGTGGGTCGTGCGCCGGCGACTGCGGCTCGCCGGTTTCCAAATCGAACTGCGCCCCATGCGCGGCACACTCTACGCAACCGTCCTCAATAATGCCGTCCACCATGGAGAACCCGGCGTGCGGACATTCCTTTGCCATCGCGTGGAAATCTCCCTCATCGCTGCGCAAAACCACGATTTCGGTGTCTTCCACAGTAACTTCTTTGCCGGTTCCCGGCTCGATTTCATCGACACTGGCAACATTGATAAAACTCATTGCAAACTCCCTACACTCAGGTGACTATCTACGGTTCCCAATACGTAGTCAGTCAATTCCGGTATTTCTAACATATTCAATAGTTCCGCATAGAACGCGCGCACCACCAGTCGTTTCGCGTTGACCGCGTCGATGCCGCGGCTTTGCAGGTAGAACAGCTGTTCGTCGTCAAATCGGCCGGTTGCCGAAGCGTGTCCGGCACCTTCGATTTCACCGTTGTGAATCTCTAGATTCGGCACGGAATCCACGCGAGGTCCCTTGCCCAGCACCAGGTTTCGGTTCAGTTCGTAGGAATCCGTCCCGAAAGCCTGCGGCCCGATACCGACGTCGCCAATCCACACGGCGCGGGCCTCCTGGCCTTGCAAAGCTCCCTTGTAAGTCACACGGGACTTCGATTTTTGCCCCGTATGCTCGATAAACAGCCGGTGTTCCTGATGTTTTCCCGCGTTGGTAAAGTACAGTCCCAGCAGGTTTAGATCGCTGCGTTCTGCGGGCAGATTCACTCCCATCGCAATTCGCACTGAGTCCCCTCCCAAGGTGACGTTGGCGTGTTTCACGCTGGCGTTCTCACCCAAAGTCATCTGTTGGGTCGCCATATGCACCGCGGTATCGTCCCAAGCTTGCAGGCTGACCACGTTCAGTTTCGCGTCCGGCTCCGCTTTCACTTCCAACGTCTCGTTCAGGGAGCCGCCGCCGCGATGACGCAACACGATGGTAGCTTGGGACGCTTTTTCCGCGTGTATCCGCACGTGACCGACCGTGTCTGGCTCCTCAGCGGTGACGTCAATCCAGACCGGTCGACTCACCGCGCCTGTCACCGCCACATCGAGGGTTTTGGAAATATTGCTCCACCCTACGGCCCCAGCGCGATCAAAAGGGGCTCCGGCCAGGGGCGACAGTCCCACCACCGCGGACAGTTTCAGGGTCAGACCCGCCTCGGGCTGGACTGGTTCGTCGGCACGCAAAGCCGTGCCGTCCACCGCAAACTTGGCTCCGCCACCCTGGAGAGATTCTTCCAGCAAACCGGCAAACCGCGATAATGGCGTGAAACGCCAGGCCTCTTCCCGTCCGGTCGGCATCGGAAAATCCTCCACGGAAGTGGAAGTCACCCGGGTCGGGGTCGGAGCGGCCAGCACACCGCCTGTTGGCACAGTTACTTCAGTCATTTAGCCCACCGACCCTTCCATCTGCAGTTCGATAAGTCGATTCAGCTCCAAGGCGTATTCCATCGGCAGTTCCTTGGCGATGGGCTCGACAAAACCACGCACGATGGTCGCCATCGCTTCCGTCTCGGTGAGCCCCCGGCTCATCAGGTAAAACAGCTGGTCCTCAGACACTTTGGAAACGGTCGCTTCGTGTCCCATTTCAACCTCGTCATTGCGCACATCCACATAAGGGTAGGTGTCAGAGCGGGAAATGGTGTCCACCAGTAGGGCGTCGCACAGCACGTTGGACTTAGAACCGGTGGCGTTTTCGGCAATGTCGACCAAGCCCCGGTATGACGAACGTCCGCCTTGCCGCGAGATAGATTTGCTGACAATGTGCGAGGACGTGTGCGGTGCTCGGTGCAGCATTTTTGAGCCGGTGTCCTGATGCTGTCCCTTGCCCGCAAAAGCGATGGACAGCGTCTCACCGTGAGCGTGCTCCCCCAGCAGGTACACCGAGGGATATTTCATGTTGATGCGCGAGCCGATGTTGCCGTCAATCCATTCCATCGTGGCGCCTTCCTCGCAGAAGGCACGTTGGGTCACCAGGTTCAACACGTTATTCGACCAGTTTTGGATGGTTGTGTAGCGCACCCGGGCGTTCTTTTTCACAAAGATTTCCACGATGGCGGCGTGCAGGGAATCCGACTGGTAAATCGGGGCGGTACAGCCTTCCACGTAGTGTACGTAGGAGCCTTCGTCGGCGATGATTAGGGTCCGCTCGAATTGCCCCATGCTCTCGGTGTTGATGCGGAAGTAGGCCTGCAGGGGAACCGTACACTGCACTCCCTTAGGAACGTAGATAAATGAACCGCCGGACCACACGGCCGTGTTCAGCGCGGCGAATTTGTTGTCCCCCGCCGGTACGGCCCGCCCAAAGTACTCCTGGAACAGCTCGGGGTATTCTTTCAATCCCGTGTCAGTGTCAAGAAACACGACTCCCTGTTTCTCGAGGTCTTCGCGAATTTGGTGGTAGACGACTTCCGATTCGTACTGGGCGGCCACCCCGTCCACTAGGCGTTGGCGCTCCGCTTCGGGAATTCCCAGACGGTCATAGGTCTGTTTGATGTCCTCGGGCAGGTCATCCCAGGATTGGGCGACCTTATCGGCGGCCCGCACGAAGTACTTGAACTCGTCAAAGTCCAGGAAGTTCAAATCGGGACCCCAGTTTGGAATGGGCTTGCGCTGAAAAATCTTGAGAGCTTTCAGCCTCATTTTCAGCATCCATTCCGGCTCATCCTTCATCTTGGAGATATAGCGCACCACTTCCTCGTCCAAGCCACGCTTCGCGGCCTGTCCGGCAGCATCGGAGTCATGCCAGCCAAATTCGTACTTATCGGAAATAGACTCAATAATCTCATCATCCGCGCGCTTTTTCTGATCTGACTCAGTCAGAGCATCGCTCATCTCTGTCCTTTCATTCGAGTTTTTCTCTAAGTCTGGGTAGCCCGTTCGGGGCTTTATGTTGTCAGAAGTCACCAGGGGGCGTCTTCACTTTTTTGTTCCTCCCGACTTCGCGCTGGCCTTCGCCGCGCTCAATACATTAATGCTGCTCATGGCCCCATTCTTACGCAGGGTTAGCGGCACGCTGGTGGTGCAGGCATGGTCGCCCTCGGCGAGCGTAGCGAGACGTTGCACATGGGTGTCAAGCAGCCGGGAAAAGGCTTGTGTTTCTGCCTCACACAGTTTCGGATAGGACTTGGCCACGTCCTGTACTGGGCAGGATCCCTGGCACAGCTGCAGCGCCAGCCCATGCGCGGTTTGCCGAACAGTTGCGGCATAGCCGTCCTGCGCCAACGCATCCGCCAAAGCCACGACCCGGGCTTGTGGGTCATCTCCGGCGGCATGAACCACCGGAGCATAACGGCGTTCGACTTCTCGCGAATGTCGGTTCGCAAAATCTTCGATAGCCTGGTCACCGGCAACCTGTTGCAGGTAGTCCAGCGCTTTATTCGCCATCTGTGAATAACCATCTGGCAACGTGGCGCGCCCGGCGTCGGTTGCCACATAGTGGCGTGCCGGACGCCCGCGACCGCGAATCTTTCCGGTCGATTCGAGGTTCTCGATTTGCCCGCTGTCCTCCAGATAGATGAGGTGGCGGCGAACTGCCGCCGGGGTGAGTTTGAGGATGTTAGCCAGGACAGAAGCAGTAATGGGGCCTTTTTCGATGATTAGGTCCAGAACGACTTGACGGGTGCCCTGATCATCCACGATTGCTGGCATCCCGTTCCCCTTTCATCAAAATCTTTACATCAACAATGACTTTCCTAAATCTAGCATATTTTCCCAAGCGAGTCATTGCTTAAAACCCGCCAAAATACGCCAAACTGCGGTTTTATTGAGAAATTTGCGCAACGTGAGTGTGTCAAAAATCAGTTTTCCTCAGCCGGGCTAGACCAGCGGCGTTCGGCTGGAGCTCCAAACAACGGCAGCACAGCGGACTGGCGGCGGGTCTAATTCGGATAGGTTTTCCGAAACCACGGGGCTGACACCGGGCGCAAAGAAACCGGAGAAACGCCGGGCAGCCCCAGAGCCAGCGCGGTGGCCAACACTCCGACAACCGCGGAAGGATTATGTATCTGTCCCGCAAAAATCGCCGCCACCGCCTGACGCAACCCCACCCAGCGCCGCGTCATAAACGCTTCTTCGGCTTCACGCTGAAAACTGCGCTCCACATCGGGAATCAGTGTCAAATCGCGGGCCAAGAACACTCGCAGAGCTTCGGAAGACCCGCCCGGTGTGGTGAAATAATCCACCAGCACATCCCAGCGAGCCGCGTGCAAATCGGCTTCTTCCTCCAGCTCCCGTTGCGCTGCCCGCAGTGGATCCTCCCCCGCAATGTCCAGCAATCCCGCGGGAATCTCCCACAGGGTCGCGCCCACCGGGTGACGATACTGGTTGATCAGCAGCACTTCCGGCTCTCCCGAAGTGCTGGCCGGGCCTTCTCGTATCGGAACGATGGCAACCGCCCCCGGATGCTTCACAAAATCCCGTATCACCGCCCCATCGCCATAGCGAACCCACTCGGTGAGCATGGAAAATACCTTGCCCGTAAACACTTCCAGAGAATCCACCACGGGAAACTCGGTTCGCTTATCTTCCAAGGGTTCCCAGTGCGAGGGGGTATCGCTCATTTGTGTTCTCCTATTTGCGGTTCCGAGGTACTGTGGTTTTCTCGCTGGCCCTGGCCCGCTTGGGAGCGCCGATAAAACCCCAGCCATTCGCTGGCGACTTGCTCGGTGGTCGGCCAGGTGGCGGCGCGATGCCGAGCAGACTCTTGTTTTTCATACCAGATGCTGGGGTTGGCCAGCAGTTTCGTAATGGCTTGAGCCGTGGCGTCAGCATCTTCCGTGTCCACCACAAGGCTGCCAATCCCCAGTTCCGTCTCATTGGACGTTCCCGCGTCTCGTTCCCCTCCGATTAGGCTCTCACTCTGTTGACTTTCTACTGCTACTCCTGCCGGCAGCAAAATATCGCGCAATTTTCCGACCGGGGCAGACACAATCGGCAGACCCAAGCTCATGGCTTCTTGGGCGATGAAGCCCCGCGACTCCCATTCGGAAGTGATGAGCAGCACGCTCGCGGCTTGCAGCCACGTGTCCAAGGACCTACGCCACCCCAGGAAAGAAACCTGCGCATCGGTGCCGTAAGAGCGCAGACCCGCCAGCAGCTGGGGGTCTCCGTCCCCGATAACCACGCCGGTGGCTGGATAGGTCACCCGCTGCATAGCCCGGACAAACCGGTCAAAACGTTTTTCTTGCTCAATCGGGCCAATCCCCAGCACTAGCTGGCCGCGGTTGCGCAGTCGTTCCGCGGCCGCCAGCTTGGCCCAGTTACCCACCCGCTCCTTGCGATTGAGCATTCCGGTCCGCAAGAGTTTCTCTACCCTGGGGCTGACCAGGAAAGATACTGCCGAGTCGGTGTCCGCCGATGATTGCCGGTCAATCTTTGCGGTTAGGCGCAGCGAGGAGCCCGAGATGAGCGAAGCCCGGCTATCCATCCAGCGAAAGAACATCCGCCGCCAGAACGTGTCGCGGCGTTCATCGTTCAGTTCGTAAAGCGACACCAAAAGCGGCGGAGCATTGGGGATAAACATGGTCAGTACCAGGGCATATAGTGCCGCTTTCAGCCCGTGGACGTGAATGACATCAGAGTCCTTGAACACGTCTCGCGCCCGGCGCAACCGCTGCAGATTCGTACCCATCAGGAACAGTCTGCGCGGTTTCACAATCCACAGCGGCAAAACATTCTTAAGGCGATATAGCTTGGCGCTGGTAGGCTCGGCAATAATTCGGACATCGTGGCCTTTCGCCGCCAAAGCACTCGATAGCGACGCTACGAAAGTTCCCATCGAGTGTGAGGCCTTGCCCATCACCATGGTTATTTTCACGATTCGCCTTCTTCCAAACGTGGTGTCTGAGGTTCTGCCGGGAGAGGACTCTGAGGGGGAGGGGTTGGCCCAAGGTCCCCGGTCATTGGTGCGGATTCGGGAGCGTGGCGGGCCGAGCGAGTTTGTTTCCTAAACGGCGTGGCGATGACTTTCAGTCCCGGCAAGGCGCAGACTACCGTCACCAGACCGGCCCCGAGAGTGGCCCATAGCACCCCTAGAGGCAGGTTTAGGGTCGCGACCCCCGTATAGGCTAGGCGTCCCAAAACTCCGCCCAGGGCGGCTCCTGGAACAGCAACCACCAGGGCTTTCAACACCCGAACCGGAGAACCCACGTGGAGGCGTCCCCACATTATCAGCAGGTAGACCCCGGCCGCGCTCATGCCCAAAGCGTTACCAACGCCCAGAGCGATGAGCGTGGCGACACCGTTACCGCGCGAAGGCGCCAAAACGAGAATCAGCAACCACCCGCTGAAGGCGGCTATCCCCCACCCCAGCAGCGCTGCGAAAAAAGAATGCCGCGCCCGGTTGACGGCGATAAAAACTCGTGACAGGTGATAGAGCAGAGCGTAGCCCACGAGGGCGGGAGCCATCGCCACGACTGCCACTTCCAGTCCCGGAATGGGCCGATTCCACGCAAAAATCGCTGCCATACCGGGCGCCACCGCAATCAAACCGGCGACCCCCAACAGAGACAAACCGGCAATTAAGGCAGTGGAACTGGTGGCCAGCTCCCCCACTTTTGCCGTCTGTCCCGCCGCGAAACGCCTGGTGAGCAACGGGAACACGACTGTCGCCACCGGAAAAGTGAACAGTGCGTAGGGCAGCAGATAGATAGCTTGGGAATACTGGAAAACGTTGATGGTGCCTTCCACCCCGCCCCACCGGGTCAGGAATAGTGTGGCGAGCATATAGCCTTGAGCAGCCAGCAGGGCTCCGATACCGTAGGCTCCCAAAGTGAGGGCTTGCCGGAATTGTGCCCGCGGCATTTTCCACACTAGCTTCAGGCGCACCCCCACGTTCCAGACGGGAACGAAAAGCGGAACGCTCAGCACTAGCACCCCCGCGGTGGTTCCCCACGCCAGGGCGGTAATAGCGGTGTACTCGGTCGGGTCGGAGCCGCTCAAGGCACCATAGGCGGCATAAGCGCCGATGGTGACGACGGAGGAAAACGCCGGCATCAGGGCAGGCCACGCAAAGCGATGGTGGGCTTGCAGGATTCCTCCCAGCACCACGGCTATCCCATAGAGCGGAATCTGCAGAGCAAAGACCCGCAGGAAATACGCGGTCAGCGCATTTTGGGTGGTGACATCGGACCCTACCGAAACGGGCAGCACCACGGCGATGGGCTCGGCGGCTACGAAAACCAGCAAACCCAGCGGAACCAGCAGGGTTAGTGTCCAGGTAAACAGTGCCGAGGCGATACGATTCACTTCGTCTTTCAGCGAGCCGGCAATGGCTTGAGCCAACAGTGGGATGGTGATGGAAGCCAAAGCGCCCCCGACCACGACTTCAAAAATCACGTTGGGGATTTGGTTCGCCGAAGCGTAGGCATTACCGACCGTGCCTGCCCCAACCCAGGTGGCTTGGGCCAACCATCGTCCGAAACCAAAAATCCTAGAGATGAGCGTCATCACCGCTACGGTCCCGGCAGCCCCCGCTAAGGCTGCTACCGGGTTCGTGACGGCTTTTTCACGCTTCCTCAAATTCGTCAACTCACCTTTCAAGCTGTTTTTCGTAACGCGCCGTTCTTCGCGCGGCCTCTACGCGGGCAGACGCCCCCAGTCGTCCCCGGCTTTCAACACCGGGTGGCTTTCGATGACTTTCGAGAAACTGATTTTTTCACTAGCCAGGGTCAGGGCGGCGATTGCACCCAAGGTCACGAGGTTGGTGCGGGTCGTTCGTCCTTGCGACCAGGTGGCGCCCAAGGCCGCTCCTAACGCGTTTGCGCCCGTGTCGCCCAGCATGGTGACTTCGCGCAGGTCTAGCGGCAAGGCCGCGGCGATTACAGCACAGTTCGTTGCGGCCATCCGCCGACGCGCGGAGTAGCATCCGCTGCGGGCGGGCCAGAATCCGGCCGCGCCCCCCAGCAGCGCCACCTTGAGGGCTCGCCCCGGTCTCAAATCCAGCAGATTAATCAGGTTTGCGCTTCCGGCAATGACTCCGGCCTGAATCAGCCAGCTCCAAACATCACGGCGAGGCCGGGCTGCCACAGCTCCCGTAGCCATCAGGGCCAGCATCTTAACCAGGCCAGGGCTCAACCGGCCCTCTTTCAAAGCCCCAATGTGACCGCGTAGCCCCTTCGTAGATTTATTCGTGGTGTCGCTGTCAGACATATCGTCAAAGAACCCTGCCGCACCGCTGCCAGCTGCGGCCACGGAGACGTGCAATGCTGCGGAATTACCCCGTCCCGAAATCATCTGAGCTGCCGGAAGTAGGACACCGACCGCAGCCCCGCCCCACAGGCTCACATTCCGGCCGTGGAAATTCGTGCGCTGGAAGTTAATCTGCATAACTCGCCTTCCGGTTTAGTTCCTGGGCTGCTTGACCTGGTCTCACTGCGGTGCCGGTGCGGCGGGCGCCTCAGCCGGAGCAGGTGGAGCAGGAACTTCCGTAAAGGGCGGCACCAATGCGGAGGCTTTCTGTTCACTTCCCCAGGCTCCGGCGGTGCCGTTCATGCGGGCCACCAAAGCAAAAGGTAGGGACAACAGTGAAGTTTTCGTGCCGATGCTATCCACCGTGGGAACGGGGTTTCCTTCCGAACGCACCTTGGTCAACAGGTCGTTCTCTCCCTGTGCCGAACCGTAAAGAACCACGCCCGAAGCGAACGTGTTCAGAGTTTGGGAGAACTCGATGAGGTTCTTGGTCTGTTTTTCCAATGCTTTCAGTTGTTTCTCGTTCTGTGGCTCCAGCGGGCCGGGACCCACGATAATCGCGGCGCGAGCCGGCTGTGACGCTGGGTTAGCAACCTGGATCAGCGGGGTTTCTTCCACTGTCAGGATTCCCGAGAGTGAATCGTTTTGACCGGTGAAAATCAGCTGACCAATAGCTGCGGCCAGAGTAGATTCCGGGGTGGTAGCGCGGGTGGTATCGCTCAAATACTGTCTGATTTGACCGGAAAGCGCCTCCCGATAAGCCTGCTTCGCGGGGGAGAAAAAGTTGTCCTGCAAGTTAATCTGAGCGTTGACGGTGCCGCCCGCTGCGGTAACGATTTCACTCACGGCTTTCACGTCTTCGGCTGCGGCATCGGGTAGCACAACCAGGGCGACCCCCGTGCCTTGCAGGAATCCATTGAATATCCGCGGCGCGAACTGTTCTATGGTCTGGTCTTGCACATTGATTTGAGACTGGGCATGGGTCAGCTGCTCATTGAGCTGGTTGCGATCTTCACGGAGTTTGTCGACTTGACCCGTCAAAGTATCCCCGATGGGATCGGCCAGCGGCCCGGCACCGAGGATAATCCCCACCGCCAGAGCCAAGAAAACCGCCACCAAGGAAACCAGGTGATACCGAAAATCAATCATAAGTTTTCTTCCAATCTAACTTTCACAAATTCGACTTTAACCAATCAAGCCCCTCAGGCCGTGCCACCAAGCATCCATATTCGCAGCTACCAGCCCCAAGAAAGTCTGTCCGCCGGTGGTTGAACCCAGCGCCGCCAGCATCGCCAGCAGACCGGCCACAACCAACAAGCCCATCTGCCAGTTCGTAATCCGGGGACGATAAAGTTTGGAAACGCCCTTGGCATCGATGAGTTTGCTGCCGACTTTCAAGCGGGTCAGGAAGGTGGAGGACATTCCGGCACGCCCCTTGTCCAAGAATTCCACCAGGGTGGCGTGCGTGCCCAAGGCTACGATGAGTTCCGCGCCTTTCTCGTCAGATAAAAGCATCGTGATGTCCTCGGAAGTGCCGGCGGCGGGAAACACCACGTGGTCCACCCCGAGTTCCTGCACTCTGGCCAAGCCGGGGGCTTTCCCGTTGGGATAGGCGTGCACCACAATTTCCGCCCCGCAAGTCAGTGCCTTATCAGTCACGGAATCCATATCGCCCACCACCAGGTCGGGCTTCAAACCGTTCTCTAACAGCGCATCCGCTCCGCCATCCACTCCAATCAGAATGGGACGATACTCGCGAATGTAGGGTTTGAGCATCTGCAGGTCTTCTTTGTAGTTGTAGCCGCGCACCACCATCAGAACCTGGCGGCCGGTAAAGTTCGTCCGTAAATCCGGCACACCCACGGAATCAAGAATCAAATCCCGTTCTTTCTTTAGGTATTCCATGGTGTTGGCGGTAAAAGCCTCAATCTGGACGCCCAGGGAGGCCTTCGCCGCCTCCATATTGGCGGCGTTCGTTTCCTCGGTTTGCCGCACCCCTTCCGCAACGAGTTTCCCGCCACAGAATACCTGGTTGTCCCGGATTTCGACCCGTTGGCCCTCTTTCAGACTCATAATGTCGGAGCCCAAATCATCGATAAGGGGAATTCCCGCCTCGATGAGGACTTTCGGTCCTTGATTCGGGTAGCGTCCAGAGGTGGACTTCTCCGCGTTCAGCACCGCGGCGGGTTCGATTGCTTTCAGCGACTCAGCCGCAACCCAGTCCAAATCCTGGTGCGAAATAACGGCGACTTCCCCAGAGCCCAGTCGTTTTGTCAGGTTCTTGGTACGCGTATCGATGCGCACCAGACCGCCCAGACTGGCTCCTGTCTTTTGATTACGTTTTCGGCCAAACACTGCCATCATGACTCCGATTGTCCCACACGAGCCAGTTCGATTAACTCATCGGCGTGCGCAAGCGCCGTTTTTGTGAGCTTCGTACCGGAAATCATCCGCGCTAGCTCCTCGCGTCGTGATTCCTGATCCAAAACTGTAATCTGGCTCTGTCCGCCGCTCTTCGTAATCTGCACTTGGCGGTCTCCAAACGCCGCGACCTGCGCCAGGTGGGTCACCACGATGACCTGGTATTCCTGAGCCAGACGCGCCAGCCGCCGCCCGACCTCAATGCCGGCTTGCCCGCCAATCCCCGCATCGACTTCGTCGAACACGAAAGTGCGGCGCGCCCCCGTGCTTTCATTCTGGACGGGCTGACCGGTTTGGGATAACTGGGAACCGCCGCCGGCCAAGGTCACTTCCAGAGCCAGCATGATACGGGAAAGTTCCCCGCCAGAGGCTGTGCTGGATAATGCCAACACCGGGGCTTTCGGGTGGGGGCGCAGCATGAACTCAATACGGTCGGCTCCGTGGGCGCCCGGTTCCCGTTCGCGAACCTCCACGGTGACCCGCGTATCTTTCATATCCAGACCCACCAGTTCCGCATTAATCGCCTTGCTGAGCGCACGCGCTGTCTTTTCGCGGGCCTCGTGCAGTTTTGCCCCCGCCTGTTTCACGGCCTGCGCCGCGGATTCCATCGCTAGGCGCAGTTGCTCTAAATGCTCCGTGCCTCCCTGCAATCCCTGCAGCTCGGTGACAGTTTCCAGCCAAGCCGTGCCCAAATTTTCCGGTTCCACTCCCAAGCGCAAACTCAAATCGGTAAACGTCGCCCGCCGACTTAACGCCTCCTGCAACGCCTCCGGGTCAGCATTCAAATCTTGCAGATATATCCCCAGCTCGCGAGCCGCATCATCGAGAGCATAACCGGCTCCGCTCACGCTTTGCGCGACCTCTTGCAAACTCGGATCCTCTTCCGCTGCCCGCTGTAGAGCCCGGGTGGCCACGGCTACCAAATCGGTGGCGGCCGGGGTGGAATCCGCTTCAATGGCTTCCTGTGCTGCCGCGACGTTTTCACGCAAACTTTCCACGTTGGACAGTTTCGCTACGCTGGCGCTAAGGTCCGTAAATTCGCCGTCCTCGGGCCGGAGACTGTCGAACTCTTCACAAAACCGTTCCAGCACTTCACGGCGGTGTTCGCGCTTTTCAGTGCTGGTTTCCCACTCAGTAAAAGCCTTTTGGGCGAGGCTCAAATCCTCCCAGTCCTCAAGGTATTGTTCCAAAGCACGCTGATGGGCAGCGTCTCCATAAGCGTCCAAAGCCTCGCGTTGAGCCCGCTCGGTACGCAACCTTCCCTGCGCGGCTTGGCCGTGAACCGACACCAAGCTAGCACCGAACTCCCCCAAAATAGCGGCAGGAACCGTGCGTCCCCCCAGGTGAGCCTTGGAACGAGAATCTAGGGGCACCACTCTTGAGACCTCAGCAACACCGTCCTCAACCACGCCACCGGCTTCTTCCACGACAGCCCCGGCCACGCCATCCACCAGGAAACTACCCTCCACCACGGCCTTCTGAGCGCCGTGGGAAACCAGTGCGGGCTCGACTTTTGCACCCAGCAGCCAGTCCAGCGAAGTCAGCAGCATGGTTTTGCCGGCTCCGGTCTCGCCGGTAATGACGGTAAACCCCGGACCAAAATCCAGGGCAACAGAGCTAATCGTCCCTAAATTTTCAATCCGCAGTGATTCCAGCATTAGCGACCTCGCCACCCTTCTACGGGCAAGCCAAACTTTTTCACCAACCGGGCCGAGAACGGCAGGGACACCAACCGTGCCAGTTGCATATCGGTGGCGGACTTGGTAACCCGAATGGATGAACCCAGCGGCGCGGGCAAAATACGTCTCCCATCAGCCCAGACTTCGCAGTCCTGCACCTGTTGAGGCAGAACTTGTATCTCTAGTACCGACGACGGCCCCAGCACCAGGGAGCGAGTAAACAAGCCGTGGGCAGCCAGCGGGGACAGCACCAAGGCTTGGACATCGGGCCACACCACCGGGCCGCCGACCGAAAAGTTATAGGCGGTAGACCCGGTGGGGGTCGACACAATCAAACCGTCCGCGCCGTACTCGGAAACCGCTTCCCCATCGACACCAAAAGCCAAAAGGGCGGGGTGGCCTTTATCGGTGCTCAGCACCGCAATGTCATTCGCGGCCCATTCTGATTCCACTGAACCATCGGGGTGACGCACTTCCACGTCAATACACATTCGTCGTTCCACCTGATAGTCGCCACGCACCACGCGCTCACACAGCTCGCCAAGTTCTTCCTCCTCCGCTTCGGCGAGGAATCCGACGTGCCCCAAATTCACTCCGATGACCGGAACGCCTTGATGATGGGCGATATTAGCGGCCTCCAGAATGGTTCCGTCCCCGCCTAGCACAATTATGAGGTCGATTGGTTCCGAACTCGTGCGGTCCACCACGGTGATTCCGGCATTCTCCAGGTATCCGCGCACACTCGCCGCCGCCGCAATAGCGGGCTCGCGGTAATGGTGGTGGAACACCATAATCGTTCGTTTTTTACTCACCGCATTGGGCCTTTCTTGCATATTTCTGGACTAGCTGCGGGCTGGGAGGTTGATATTCACAAGTGGGTGTGGCCTCGCTGGCTCCGCAGCAATCCGCGTATCCCCCCAAATCCTGACACGTATTGTCCCAATTTTGCGGCTGTTCCGGCGTCTCGCCCCCCGGATTGCCCCGAACTTCCTGTTCCATAACTTTCCCTTCTGTTCACTTAATTTTCTCACACCACCACGTCAATGTGCCCCCGACGTCTATGGCTGAGGCCCTCTGGCAATAGCTTCCCCAACGGCGGTTTCCAACGGTTCCCCCTCCAGGTCTAGCAGGTTTCGCTGCCGCGCCGCAGACTGCGCGGTGAGGTAGAGGAAGTATTCAACATTCCCGCTGGGACCGGCCAGTCCGGCAGGAGCTACGTTCAGTACCGCCAATCCGGCCTCGTGAGCCTGGCGCGCAACGTTCTTGACAGTCTCACCGCGATCGTCCGGATCCCTGACCACACCCCCGCGTCCCAAATTGTCACGACCGATTTCAAACTGGGGTTTCACCATCAGCAGGTACTGTGCCTGCGGGTTGGCGGCACGTTGCAGCGCCGGCAGAACCAAACCGAGTGAGATAAAGGACAAATCCCCGACGACCAGGTCTGCGGGCGGGTCGATGAGGGCGGGATCCAGCGTGCGCACATTGGTTCGTTCGAGATTCACGACCCGACTGTCGCTGCGTAAACTCCACGCCAGTTGGCCATACCCCACATCGACCGCGAACACTTTGGCGGCACCGCGGCGCAGTAACACGTCGGTGAATCCCCCCGTGGAGGCACCCGCGTCAAGACACACCGCTCCCGCTATCACCGGAGTTGATGGTCCATAAAGTTCCAGATAGTCCAGCGCCCCCAGCAATTTGTGAGCGCCTCTAGACGCATAGTGGACTGTTTCGGGGTCACGCAGCACGATAGCCGAGCTCAACTCCACCTGTCGGGCGGGTTTCAGGGCCTCCTGACCGTCTACCAGCACCTGACCGGCGGTAATCATCTGAGCCGCTTGGGTACGGCTGGGGGCCAGGTGGCGACGCACCAGCTCCGTGTCCAACCTTGCGCGTTTAACCATGATTCGCTGACAGCGCCTCGTTCCCGTTTAAGACCGTCTGCAGGTCGGCGGCTACCTTTTGCAGCAGTTCCAACTGTGATTCCAGGGGTGCCTCATGGGCGGCTTCTATTTCTTCCCGGTAATCATGCAGGTCTTGAGCGTTCAACGCGGCAGGCGTGGGAATCCGATTATTCGTCATCTTCCGTCTCCTGTTCAACGACCAGTTCGGTATCGTTGCGCTCAGGATCGGCTTCGTCTCGGTCTAGGTCGTCCCCCTCGCCATAGTCGCGTTCGACTTCACGTACCACGCTAAACTCGGGGCAATCCACCCGATTGCCCTGTTCTCTGGCATACCATACGGCTGCCAGGATGGCGCGAAACTCCCCTAGGGACACTACCGTGCCGTCCTCGCTCAACACCCCCAGACCGCGGACTTCAATATCGTGGCCGTTGACGCGAGCCCGCGTGTTTTCGGTGTACCACCAGCCGCGATTGCGCAGTTCCGGGCGTTCAATCGGGACCGTCAGGTCGGACAAATCCAACCCCACAAAAGTGGGCCTTTGGGCTGGCGGGGCCATCACCAGATCGCGCGGCCGCGTGAGTCCGGTCAGCACCACGCAAGACGCCACTTGGGCATTGTTTGCCCCAACGATATCGGTAGCCAACTGGTCGCCGATGGCCAGCGCGTGTCGCTTCAAAATCCGGTGTTTACGTTCCGCCGCTTTGACCCGGTCGAACTCTTTTTCTTTCGCCAAGTCGGCTTCGCTGAGAACCACGGGTTCACTATCCGGATCCTCTTTCGCTTCACGAGCCTGCCTGGCTTGCTCTCGCGCGGCCGCCGCGGCTTCTTCGTTGGCTTTGACTTCCGCGGCGATTTCCTCATTGTCCATCAGGTAGTCCTGACAACGGTTAATCGCTAAATCGTAGATGGAGGTTTCCGGTTTACCGCACACGATCGGTTCGCTCTTGGTGGCCCGGCGCACCGCTTCCACCAGGGAACCGTTGCCGATACCGCGGCCTTTTTCGGTTGGCAGTGCGTAATCCATGTTCGTGGCCACCCACTTGGCTCCATTCGCGATGGCATAGCAGGCCTCGGACAGTTCAGCCCAGCCCACGTCAAACCCGAGCCCTTGCAAAACCCCGGCAGGTTCCTGGTCAGCCGTGGACACGACTTCAAAGCCCACCGCCTGTACGGCTTGCGGTACGCCCTCGCCGCCCACGCACAGCACTTTCGACCCCGGTTCCAGCAGTTCGCTGAGTTTCGCGGCTCCATCTTGAGCTGAGGTCACGATGTCATCGGGTTCAGCTTCGACCCCAGCTGCAGCCAATTTCGCCACCACGTCCTGAGGTACGCGCGCCGCATTATTGGTCAGGAACACGAACTTTCCGCCCAATTCGCGCCCTGCAGAAATACTTGGCCCCACCCCGTCTACCGGCTGTGACCCGTTCCAGGTCACCCCGTCCAAATCGGTGAGCAGCAGCGGGTAGAGCTGAGCCAGCGGCACATTCGCCCCTTGCAGCGTGGTCGGGTTAGCCTGCTGTTCGGCTTCTTCAGCTTCTTGAATATCCAGGATTTCGACATCCTCCGGCTCCCGCGGAATGAGTGCCTGCGCGGCGTCGGCTTCCTCATCCCGTCCCAGCTCGCGCAGCCGGTCAGCCTTCACGCTGAGCAACCGTCCGTATTCAAAACTCTCTGAATCGGGATCCACCTGGGCCAAAGCGGCTTCAATAACAGCCAGTCCGGTCTCGTACTCACCCAAATCCGCCCGTGCGGAGGACTCCACCAGAGCGAGTTCAAAATGTTCCGTTCGGTCCAGATCCCCTGGCTTCACAGCTTTAATGATTTCCAACGCTTTTTCGGGACGACCCAGACCGCGTTCTGAATCCGCTTCCACCGATTTCAACACTTCGACGCCGCTCATCCGCCGGGCAGTTTTCACTTCACGCAGCGCTTCGCTGTACTTGCCACAGGCATAGGCGGTCAAAGCGACAGCTTCGCGAACCACGTCGATACGCCAAGCCATCTTCAGGGCTGCCCGGGCATATTCATAAGCGAGTTCGGGCTGAGTGTCGAACAGTTCCGCGGACATGACCAAGTGGCGAGCCACGTTTTCCGCGGTTTCTTTCGGCAGCGGACTGAGCCGGGACCAAGCCTCTTTATCCAACATATCCCAAGTAATCGAGGCGGGGATTTCCAGGTAACGGGAACGTCCCGTAGTACCGTGACCGCGCTTGCCGGACCCGGTGTGGCTGCGGTTGTACCCACGGTCGTCGTAGCGGGATCGTTGTGAGCCTTGAGAACGGAATCCCGAACGTCCCGAGTCGCGTCGCTCCCCACCGCGTTCGAAGTTGCGTTTGCCGCCGCGTTCGTCACGCCGCCAGTCATCACGTCCGGCACGTCCCCCCCGGTCGTCACGCCGCCAGCCGTCACGGTCATTATCGCGTCGAGGACGCCCCGAGTAGCCGCCGCGTTTGCCGCCGCGATCCTCTCGGCCGTACTTGCCGCCTGACTTATACCCGCCTTTACGGTCGCCTTTGAAACCCCCGCGATCTTTATGTTTGTTATCTCGTTTGTCGCCGCGTAACCCGCGGCCCCCCTCTGCGTCATCGCGAGACTCACCTTTGCGCTCGCGCCAATTTTCGTTTGGTTCCTCTGCCAAGTTTTCCCAAGGGCGAGGATTGTCTGAATCTGTCACTGTTATTGTCCTTTGCAATCGTTCCACTATTCTGTTTTCACCATTAAGTCTACACGTACCCAGAGTGCTTAAAATCCTCAGTATGTTAGGCGGCGGACTAGTCTCGGTGTCGTTTTCAAACCGTTTCCCCCTAAAATGGAAAGCATGGAAATCACAGTGGCGGCGGACGGCTCGGCCTTGGGCAACCCCGGACCAGCCGGGTGGGCGTGGTACGTTGATGAAAATTGTTGGGCGGCAGGAGGCTGGAGCGAGTCCACGAACAACCGCGGCGAACTGATGGCAGTGGTGGATTTCTTGGAACGAACCGCTGGCATCACCAACCTAACCATTCATTTCTTGTGCGATTCTCAATATGTCATCAACTCGGTAACCAAGTGGATGCCGGGATGGAAACGCCGGGGTTGGCGCAAGGCTGACGGCAAAGCAGTGTTGAACGATGACCTGATGAAACGTTTAGATCAGGGTCTGGCAGGGCGAGCGGTGGACTTCCATTGGGTGAAAGGCCACGCCGGACACACCCTGAACGAGAAGGTCGACCAGCTGGCTCGTGGGGCCGCCACCGCCTATCAACAGGGGCTTTCCCCCCGTACCGGCCCCGGTTTAAGCCCTGAACTGCGCAGCTTAGCCCCCCACCCTCAGTTCGCGGCGAACACGGCTCCCCTCAGCACGACTGCGCCCACCGCACCGCCAGATACTCGAGACGCAGGCATACAGGAAACCTTGTTCTAACCGTCCCCCGAAAAACTGTCCTCCGCGAAAAATCAGGCTCGCCGCGATAGATTGGTTAAATGCAGAAACTACCCCGAGATACCGACGCCCTGCTCAATGCCGCTTTAAGCCTGCCGGAACGGCACATCGACCGGACTATTGCCCGGCTGCTCGATAAACATCCGGGCATTTCTACCCCCGCGCTGATGAATCTGGTGACGCGACGCTACGTGCGGGTGTCCCAAACGGCTTCCGCAGGAGTGGGGGCGGGAGCCGCGGTCCCCGGCTCCGGGCTGGCTCTTGGGGCTGCTCTGACCGGGGTAGAACTGAGCGTATTTGCCGCCAACACAGCGCTTTACGTGTTGACGATGGCACGACTTTCGGGCGTTCCCACCCAAAACCTAGAGGCTCGCAAAACTTTGGTTCTCTCGGCAATACTTGGGGATGAAGCCAGCAAGCTGGTATATGACCAGGCCGGATTCGGCATCTGGAACTGGGCGCGTGCTCAAGTTGCCGATAATGCTTCCGCGACCCTGAGTTCGGTCAATAAGGCCTTGGCACAGTTCGCCGGGAAAAAGATTTCTAAAAAACTTTCGGGACACGTTGTGGGGCGTTTTATCCCCCTGGGTATCGGCGGCGCTATCGGGTTTTTCTCGGGGCGCAAACTCGCCCTGGACACAGTCAAGGGGGTCAATGCTCAGATTGCCTTGCTGGCAAGCCCGCAATCGGGTCCCGATTGGCGTCCTCCACTCGCTGCGCACACCCCGGACTGGGACGCAATAGAACGTTAGTGAAACTGCTCCAGCCAGGCGTGTTGCTTTAACAGGTGGTGCAGGTTGGGGTCGTCGTGTTCGTTAAAGGGATACACTTCCATGCGTTTGTCCCCGCTCCACTCGTTGAAAATTGAGTAGGTGCAGGCGGGAGGCACGTACTCATCACTGAGCGACACTGAGAAATAGGCCGGATGAACGGCTTGTCGCGCGAAATTGACGGCATCAAAGTACGCCAGGGTGGTTTCAACCTGGTCGTATCGGTCCGGGTAGGCTCGCAGATAACGCTGCACTTCCCGATAGGGCATGTGGTCATTGTGACTGACCCCATAGAGTACGTTGCCCAGAGCCAAATCCGACAGTACCGCCCTCACCCCCTCGTGCCGCGCCCCGACGCAGGCCGCCAAGGTTCCGCCCTGGGACGCTCCAGCCACAAAAATTCGCGTCGGGTCGATAAAGTTTAAGGTCAACGCGGTGTCAATAGCCCGGTAGGCGTCAGTGATGAGGCGGCGAAAGTAATAGGTTTCGCGGTTTTCAACGCCCAGTGTAAAGAATCCGAAAGCGTGCGGAGGGGCGGGGTGCGGATCGGGAGTGGCTCCCCCGGTGCCGCAGTCTCCGCCTTGACCGCGGCTGTCCATAATGAGATGCACGTAACCGGCAGAAGGCCAGAACATGCGTTCTCCGGGTACCCCGCGTCCTACCCCGTAGCCGAGGTATTCTACGATGAGGGGTTGGTTCTCGCGTTTGGTAAATCCGGGTGCACCCGTCAGCCAGCCTTTGATGTTTTCGCCGGCAAATCCGGGGAAGGTCACATCGTAAAATTCGAGGGTTTCTATCGGGCTATCGACCCTCTGCAGCTGAGCGAGCGCTGGAATCTGACGAGATTCCTGCAGTGTCTCGCTCCAGAAACTCACGAAATCTGCGGGTATCTGGACCTGCGGTGAAAACTTTTCCAGTTCGTTTCGTTCCATATCGGCTCGCATTGTCCTCCCCGTGGATGCCGGATGCCTTTTTGACCCAATTCCATTATGCTCTCTGCTGAACCCACTGAAACAAATCCTAAACCAGTTCAACTTCGGTCCACGCTAGCAGTACGGGCTCAGGACACGTTGATTCATACCGTTAAATGCGATTCGCGGGGAAGCTCCTCGCTTCCCCGCGAACACATCATCTACAGAATGCCGGAATACGTTAAATGAACGTAGTCCCGGGGCAATAGAGCTACCGCTCTACATTTACAATTTCTTGTAGCTGTGCTGGCTGATGTCATCAGGACCACCATAGTTCCCACCTGGGGTAATGATGGTGCCGGATTCGCCCGCGATAATCTTTTGAGCATCGCTGAGCTGCCCAATCGCGGCGACATCGCCGGTCAGCTCCACGAAACGGCAGGCTGCCTCCACCTTCGGCCCCATAGAGCCAGCGGGGAAACCGCCCGCGCGCATCGCAGCGGGACTAGCACGATGAATTTCCTTCTGCTCAGGAGTACCAAACTTCTCCATCACAGCGGGCACATCGGTCAGAATCATCAAGAAATCTGCATCCAGATGCTCTGCCAGGGTCGCGGCGGTCAGATCCTTATCAATCACAGCCTCGACACCCTGCAGTTTGCCCTTCTCGTTGCGAATGACAGGGATACCGCCACCGCCCGCGCAAACCACCACAGCACCAACATCGAGCATCCGGCGAATCAAACGAGTCTCCACCACACGCTGCGGCCGAGGAGACCCGACAACCCGACGGAAATACTCCCCGTCAGCCTTCATCACCCAGCCACGAGACTTAGCCAACTCGTCAGCTTCTTCCTTGTTATAAACCTGACCCACAAACTTGGTCGGATTATCAAACGCAGGATCTCCAGCCAAAACCAGAGTCTGGTTCACAAAAGAAGCCACCTGACGTCCCGGGAGGTTATTCTGCAAGGACTGCAACAGCCAGTAGCCAATCATGCCCTGGGTCTGTGCACCCAAAGTATCAAAGGCATAGGGCTGGGTCAGGTTCGGATCGTTAGCTGACTGCAGAGCCAACACGCCAACCTGGGGACCATTACCGTGGGTAATAACCACTTCATGTTCTTCCGCCAAGGGAGCAAGTTGCTGCACCGCCAACTCAACGTTAGCAATCTGCGTGGCGGAATCTGGTTTTTCTCCGCGTCGCAGCAGGGCGTTGCCGCCCAAAGCAATAACTATACGCATATCTACTTTTCTCCTAGCGTCGCCACCATAACGGCCTTAATCGTGTGCATCCGGTTTTCCGCTTGGTCAAACACCGCAGAACACTCGCCGTTAAAGACGTCGTCGGTCACTTCCATACCGTCCAGGCCGTACTTCTGGTAGATGTCTTCGCCAACGGTCGTGTGGCGGTCGTGGAAAGACGGCAAGCAGTGCAGGAACTTGGTGTTCGGATTACCAGTCTTGGCCATCAGTTCAGCGTTCACCTGGTAGGGCTTCAGCAGCTTGATGCGTTCATCCCAAACTTCCTTCGGCTCGCCCATGGAAACCCAAATATCCGTGTAGACGAAGTCCACGCCCTTGACGCCTTCATCAACGCTCTCGGTGTGCAGAATCTTGGCACCGGTCTGCTTGGCGATTTCCTCGGCCTTGGCGATAATCTCCGAGGAGTTCCACAGTTCCTTAGGCGCCACAATCCGCACGTCCATTCCCAGCATCGCGCCGGAAATCAACAGAGAGTTCGCCATGTTGAAGCGAGAGTCGCCAACATAAGCAAAAGAAATCTCGTTGTAAGGCTTGCCGCTCTGCTCGTGCATGGTCAGCATGTCACACAGCATCTGGGTGGGGTGCCATTGATCGGTCAAGCCGTTCCACACCGGCACGCCGGACATTTCAGCCAGGACGTCCACTTTGTGCTGGGAGTCACCGCGGTATTCGATACCGTCGTAGAAACGACCCAGGACGCGCGCGGTATCTTCGATAGATTCCTTGTGGCCCATCTGCGAACCAGACGGATCCAGATAAGTTACATGAGCGCCCTGATCATAGGCGGCAACCTCAAAAGAGCAGCGGGTACGGGTCGAAGTCTTTTCGAAAATCAGAGCAATGTTCTTGTTCTTCAGGTACTGAACTTCGCGACCTTCTTTCTTCGCGGCTTTCAGTTCAGCAGCCAGCTCAAGCAGCTCCAGCCACTCGGCAGGAGTAAAGTCGAGTTCTTTCAAAAAGTGACGACCGTGAAAATCAGTCATGGGTTTTCCTTTCAAATTGGTGTTTTCTTGATGATTGGTAATGTGCGGAGAACATCTCTCCGAATTTCTGGCCGGTGTCGCACCGAAAAAGGTTACGGCTGCCGGCCAGAAAAAACATACCCCTCCGGGCTGCCTCGTTGATAACCTCCGAGGCAGCCCGGAGGGGAAACTTAAAACCGCTTACGAGTGGCTCTACTTGTAGAGCGGATCGCGAGCAATCGGGCAGCTCATGCAGCGAGAACCACCGCGGCCACGGCCGAGTTCGGCGCCGTCAATCTCGAGCACCTCGATACCAGCATTGCGCAGGTTCTTGTTGGTCTCGATGTTGGAGCGGTAGCCCATCACGACGCCCGGAGCAATAGCCAGGGTGTTGTTCGCGTCGTTCCACTGTTCGCGTTCGACGTTGAAGTAGTCGCCGCCGGTGGGGCAGACATGGAACTTCACGCCCAGCGCCTCGTTCAAGGTGTCGACTAGTTTCGTGCCGTCCCGACGGATATCAATGCCGCTGGGCTTAGACTCGTCCGGACGCAACGAGAAGGTCCAGGTATTGTCCACGTAAGGCAGGTAAGCGTTCACGACGTCTTCGGAGCAGAACGTAAAGATGGTATCCAGGTGCATTGCTGCACGAGTCCGCGGAATACGCGCCACGATGACGCGCTCAGCAGCCTTCTTGGCGAACATTTCCTTGGCCAGCTCCGTAGTGGCGTTCAGCGAGGTACGCTCGCCCATGCCGACCAGCAGCACTCCGTCCTTCAGAGGCATCACGTCGCCACCTTCGATGAAGGTGTTGGGGTGCCACTTCTTGTCGGGATCAGCGCCGAACCAGATGTTGAAGTCCTCGTTAGCGAAACGCGGGTGGTACTGGTAAATAGCGTGGGTCAGGAGGGTCTCCTGACGGCGGGCCTGCCAGTACATCGGGTTCAGGGACACACCATTGAACACCCAAGCGGAGTTGTCACGAGTGAACTGGGTATTGGGCAGCGGATTGAAAATCCAGTCGTGCCGGTTGTAACCGTCAGGGGTCACAGCCTTCTTGTACACGCCACCGACTTCATCGGGAATCTCGTCGAGGTTGATACCGCCGATGAGGTAACGAGCCAGTTCCTTGGAGTCCATTTCCGTGAAGTAATCACGGAAGTCCTTGGCAACAATGGGGTTGACCATGTCGTCGGCGACACGGCGGTCGAGTACAAACTTGCGGGCTTCTTTGTTATCCAAAACTTCACCCAGCATAACCTGCATATCGAGCACTTCGATGTCGCGGGCCTTCATCTGAGCCACGAAGTCATCGTGGTGCTTCTGTGCTTCTTCAACCCACAAGACATCATCGAATAGCAGGTCCGAGCAGTTTTCGGGAGTTAGTCGCTTATGAGCCAAATCAGGCCTGCAAACCATCACAGTACGCAGAACCCCTGCCTCAGAGTAAACGCCAACTTTGTTGTTCATATTGATTCCTTCCTAACGTAATCGTTATTTTGGTACGCACACTGTTCACCAAAGGGCGTGAGGACTTCATAGTCATCAATACAAGTGTACGAACCGAGCCGAGAGGACCCCTTTGGCCCTCAGGCTGTGTGCATATGAAGTTATTATTCATGAGACTTTCTTTGGCGATGGCTCGATTCGGTCGGGTGGCCTCACCGGGCCATCGCCAAAGAAAACGCAAGATTCAATTGTCGGTGGTCTTTACAGACCGTTCCAGAACATAGCGCTGATGAAGTCACCCTTGAATACGATGACCCAGATAATCAGCAGTACCGTGAAGGCTATGGCCACGCCCAGGAAAATCTTGTCTTTACCCTGGAAAGCCGGCTGGTCAGGATACTGTTCCTTACGCCCCAGGTAATAGAGTGGGGAACCAATCAACCACAGCAAACCGTTGAGGAACAGCAGCCCAATGCCGCCAGCCCACAGCAACCAGGCTGTGTAGACGGTAGCGATGATACCAACGCACATCCGGTAGCCTTTCGATGCTTTCACACCTTCCGCTTCGTTGCGTCCATGCGAGGTCTGAATGACCTGGTAGACGGCGGAAATGATGTAGCAAGGAATAATCAGCGAAGCCGCGATGGTAATCAAGTCGGTGTAGCTCGAGGAGAAGCCCAAAATCATGATGACGTAGACGATAGAAGACACAATGTTGGTCACCCACAGCGAAACTGTCGGGGAACCTTTCTTGTTTGTCTTGCCAAAGGCCGCCATGATGTTGTGGTCAGCTGCCGGCACGAACAGAATCT
>NZ_CAMYBV010000001.1 GCF_947254095.1 uncultured Mobiluncus sp. | reverse complement strand
CGCGCAATTTTGCGTAGCAAAATTGCTGGCACCATGGCGTGTGCTACGCGCAATTTTGCGTAGCAAAATTGCTGGCACCGCGATGTGGGTTGAGCGCAGTTTTGTGTAGCAAATTTTCTGGCTCTATGGTGTGTGCTGGCTTGCAATGGTCCATAAAACCAAAACGCGTCAGCGGGGGACCCGCTGGCGGCTTTATCCGAGGCCAAGGAAGTGGCGCGCAATTTTGCGTAGCAAAATTGCTGGCACCATGGCGTGTGCTACGCGCAATTTTGCGTAGCAAAATTGCTGGCACCGCGATGTGGGTTGAGCGCAGTTTTGTGTAGCAAAATTGCTGGCACCGCGATGTGGGTTGAGCGCAGTTTTGTGTAGCAAAATTGCTGGCACGGTGGCGTGTGCTACGCGGAATTTTGTGTTGGATTTTTCCAGAATTTTGTGTCTTTCTCCGGTCGTGTCGTTAGAGGACTGTAGCTAAAACTTTTTTCGTTTAATTCTGTCGCGTATAAGATTGTTTAGTAAACCCAGACTGAGAAAGGCGCAAAGTGTCCGAGATTAACGTCACTATTGACGGGAAAGCAACCCAGATTGAATCCACCACCACCGGCGAGGACCTGTACCGGGACCGCAAGGAAGTCATTGCTTACTTCATCAATGGTCAGGCCCGCGACCTGTATCGCGAACTTCAAGACGGGGACACGGTTGAAGCCATCACAATTGACTCCGAGATGGGCTTGAACATTTTACGACACTCCTGCACTCACGTGATGGCCCAGGCGGTCAAGCAGGTTCGCCCGAACGTAAGGTACGGCATCGGTCCTTTCATCGAAAACGGCTTTTACTACGATTTTGGCGTTGACGAGCCTTTCACCCCGGAAGACTTGAAAGCCATTGAAAAATACATGGCGCGGATTTGTAAAGAAGACCAAAAGTTTGTGCGCCGGGTCGTCACCGAAGAGGAAGGCCGCCAAGAACTCGCCGATCAGCCCTACAAGCTGGAATTGATTGGTTTGAAAGGATCGGACGCGGACAATGATCAGGCTGCTGCCGGAGCGTCGGTGGAAGTCGGTGGCACCGAACTAACGATTTACGACAACGTGCGCAAGAACGGTGAGGTAGCCTGGAAGGACTTGTGCCGCGGCCCGCATGTACCTTCGACCCGTCTGCTGAACGGGGTGTTTAAGCTGATGAAGGTGTCGGCCGCATACTGGCGCGCCGACCAAGCCAACGACTCCCTGCAACGTATCTATGGCACCGCTTGGGCGACCAAAGACGACCTGAAAGAGTACGTGACCCGCATGGAGGAGGCCGCCAAACGCGACCACCGCCGGCTGGGCAATGAGCTTGACTTGTTCAGTTTCCCGGAGGAAATCGGTTCCGGCTTGGCGGTGTTCCACCCCAAGGGCGCGATGGTGCGCATGGAGATGGAAAACTATTCTCGGCGCCGCCACCTCGAGGAGGGGTACTCCTTCGTCTACACTCCGCACGTCACCAAGGGGCAGCTGTTTGAAACGTCGGGCCACCTGGAATGGTACAAAGACGGCATGTTTCCGCCCATGCGTGTGGACGAGGAATGCGACGACCAGGGCAACGTCACCAAGGAAGGCTTCGACTATTACTTGAAGCCCATGAACTGCCCTATGCACAATCTCATCTATAAATCCCGTTCACGTTCCTATCGAGAGCTGCCGCTACGTTTGTTCGAATTCGGTACCGTTTACCGTTACGAAAAATCCGGTGTGGTTCACGGCCTGACCCGCGGACGCGGCTTTACCCAAGATGACAGCCACATCTATTGCACGCGCGAACAGATGAAAGACGAGTTAACGAAACTGTTGAACTTCGTGCTGGATTTGCTCAAAGACTACGGTTTGGATGACTTTTATCTGGAGCTGTCCACGAAGGATCCGCACAAGTTCGTGGGCACGGACGAAATCTGGGAGGAGGCGACCAATACGTTGGCGGAAGTCGCTACAGCCTCGGGCTTAGAGTTGGTGCCGGATCCCGAGGGGGCGGCGTTCTACGGTCCCAAGATTTCCGTGCAAGCCCGCGACGCGATTGGGCGGACCTGGCAGATGTCGACCATTCAGCTGGACTTCAACCTGCCCGAACGTTTTGATTTGGAATACACCGCAGCCGATGGCACTCGGCAGCGTCCCGTGATGATTCACCGCGCCCTATTCGGTTCTATCGAGCGCTTTTTTGGGGTGCTTACCGAACACTACGCCGGAGCGTTCCCGGCTTGGCTGGCGCCGGTGCAGGTGCGTTTGGTGCCGGTGGCAGAGGCTTTCAACGACTACTGCGACGACATTGCGAACCGGCTGCGGGCGGAAAATGTGCGGGTCGAGGTCGATGAGACAGATGACCGTTTCGGCAAGAAAATCCGCAACGCCGCCAAGGACAAGATTCCTTTCACGCTCATCGCCGGCGGGGAGGACGCCCAGGCGAACGCAGTGTCCTTTAGGTACCGCGGCGGGGAGCAAAAGAACGGTGTCCCGATTGACCAGGCGATAGCGGAAATCCTGGAGGCCATCCGCAGCCGCAGGAACGATTAACATGACTGACTTACCCGCGGAATCAAGCGACAACTTCGGCGCGCAAACTGACGGACTGGAGCGCTTGTGGACCCCTCATCGGATGGTGTACATTGACGATGGGCCACATCGTGACGTGAAAGCGTGCCCGTTTTGCGAGGGTCCGAAAGGCGATGACGAACAGAACCTGATTGTGTATCGGGGCAAGACTTGCTTCGTGGTGATGAACCTGTTTCCCTACAATCCCGGCCATGTTCTGGTTTTGCCTTACCGTCACGTTCCTGACTACACCGATTTGGACTTTGCTGAACGCATCGAATTTGGTGAACTGACCGCGCATACGATGGAGGTCATTCGCCAGGTCAAAGCGCCGCAAGGCTTTAACCTGGGGATGAATCAGGGCGCGGTCGCGGGTGCCGGAATTGCGGGTCACCTGCATCAACACATCGTGCCGCGCTGGGCGGGGGACGCGAATTTCTTTCCCATCGTGGCGCGCACGAAAGCTGTCCCGGAACTGTTAGGCCAGACCCGCAAAGTTCTGGCTGAGGCGTTCGGTGACTGGCAGCCGCGCGAAATCTGAAATCTCCCGGCACGGGACTTGTGAAACTGCAGCTCAATCACGATGAAAACCACCAAGACCAACGCGATGCGACTGTTGGACAGCGCCGGGGTAGCTTATGAAACCTCGAGCTACCCCACGGACGGGGACATCGGCGCACTGCATACCGCCGAAGTCTTGGGAATTTCCGCCGAACTCATCTACAAGACCCTGGTGTTGGAGGACGGGCAGGGCGGACACTACGTCGCGGTCGTTCCCGCCGATGCCGAACTGGATTTGAAAAAGACCGCCGCGCATTTCGGCGTGAAACATGTCCAGCTCATCAACTGGCGGACGCTGCGGGACGTGACGGGGTACATCCGCGGGGGATGCTCCCCGTTGGGGATGAAAAAATTGTTCCCTACCGTCATCGAAGAAACCGCCGTTTTGCACGATAAGTTCTATGTTTCGGCAGGGTTGCGTGGCCGGCAAATTGTGCTTAATCCTCAGGATTTGGCACAAGTGGTGTCGGCCGGTTTCGCCGATATCGTGCAGTAATCGCTAAAATAGGGACGACTGAGAAATCGTAACCAGAATTTGAACAAGGAAAGAAGGCAAAATGTCTGATCAACTGGCGCAAGGAACCGGGACTGATTTGGTGAAGCGGGGCATGGCTCAAATGCTCAAGGGCGGTGTCATTATGGATGTCGTCAATGCGGAGCAGGCCAAGATTGCCCAAGATGCCGGTGCCGTTGCGGTGATGGCTTTGGAGCGTGTTCCGGCGGATATTCGGGCTGAAGGCGGCGTCGCGCGGATGAGCGACCCTGATCTGATTGACGGCATCATCAACGCGGTGTCTATTCCCGTGATGGCAAAAGCCCGGATTGGCCATTTTGCGGAAGCTCAGGTGTTGCAGAGCCTGGGGGTGGACTACATTGACGAGTCCGAAGTCTTGACCCCTGCCGACTACAAGCATCACATCAACAAGTGGGATTTCACCGTGCCCTTTGTGTGCGGAGCCACTAACCTCGGTGAGGCTTTGCGCCGTATCAGCGAGGGCGCAGCCATGATTCGTTCCAAGGGCGAAGCCGGTACCGGTGACGTGTCCAACGCGGTAACCCATATGCGCACCATGACTTCGCAAATCAACCGGCTGACCACCATGCGTCCCGATGAGCTGTTTGATGCCGCCAAGGAATTGCAGGCTCCCTATCCGCTGGTCAAAGAGGTTGCGGAAACCGGGAAGCTGCCGGTCGTGCTGTTCACCGCGGGCGGTATCGCCACCCCGGCTGACGCGGCATTGATGATGCAGCTGGGTTCCGAAGGTGTGTTCGTGGGGTCCGGCATCTTTAAGTCGGGCGATCCGGCGAAGCGCGCGGCGGCGATTGTCAAAGCCACAGCCCGCTACAACGAACCGGAAGTCGTCGCCGAGGTGTCCCGTTCCTTGGGCGAAGCTATGGTCGGCATCAACGTTCACGACATTCCCGACGACGCGCGCCTGGCTCAGCGCGGTTGGTAATCCGCGGTATTACTGATTTTTGCCAAAAACGCCAGAGAAAAGAAAGATTTTGGAGCAAAATCAATGGCGCGTGGGTGTCCTCGCTCTGCAAGGTTCGGTGGTTGAGCACGTGCAGGCTTTGCGCGTGCTAGGAGCCGTACCGGTGGAGGTAAAAGTTCCCTCCCACCTGCAGGATTTGGATGGATTGATTATTCCCGGGGGAGAATCGACCACCATGTACAAGTTGGCGCGCGCCTTCGACCTGTTCGAACCGTTGAAAGCCTTTGTCCACAGTGGAAAAGCCATTTATGGTAGCTGCGCGGGCATGATTATGCTGGCGGACCACATTGTTGACGGAATCGAGGGGCAAGAAACTTTGGGGGGATTGGACGTGGTCGTGCGGCGCAATGCGTTTGGCCGGCAAGTCGATTCGGCGCAAAGTTTTGTCGACCCTCGTTCTTTTGGTGGCGACCAGCCCCTTCCAGCTGTATTCATTCGCGCCCCCTGGGTGGAATCAGTCGGAGCGGGGGTGGAAGTGCTCTCGACTTGGCAACAGACCCCGCAGTCGGCTCCGCGCGTGGTGGCGGTCCGCCAAGGCCCCTTGCTGGCGACCTCATTCCACCCCGAAGTCACTGACGACCTGCGCGTACACCGCTACTTCCTGAACCTTGTGAAAACTCAAGCTGACTGAGACGACACCGAAGGGGCGAGGGAACAGGTCATGGACGAGTTTTTGCACTCCGGCGGGCACGGCGAAACTGCGCCGAACGCTAGGCCTGACAACGACACCGAAACCTCTATTGACGACTATTTCCTGCGGGAATGGCCCCGGGACGAGGCCGGCTATTATCATCGCCAAGCGGCGCGAGTCGTGGCTTTCAACAGCCGCGATGAGCTGCTGTTGTTGCGCGGACATGACTTTTCTGACTTCGAGCACTGGTGGTGGTTCACAGTCGGGGGCGGTCTGGAAGCGGGGGAGGACCCGCGAGACGGAGCCGTGCGGGAGTTCTTTGAAGAAACTGGCTACCGCCTGAGTCCAGATGCGCTGGTTGGGCCGGTGCTGCGCCGTCACGCCACCTTCGACTTTCACGCCTTGACCTGCCGTCAGGACGAACTCTTCTTTCTCACTAGGCTTCCCGGGGCGCCCGTGTTCGTGCGTGACGGGTTTACTGCGGTCGAACGGGAAGTTTTAGATGAAATGAAATGGTGGGACCTCGACGCTTTACAACGTGAAATAGCTGGCGGGGCAGTGGTATACCCGCTGGATTTGGTTTCCCTGGCTCGCGGATGGGTGCGAGGCTGGGACGGGACCTGCCCAGAAATCAGCGAAGGTACCGTCGGGAAACGCCACTGAGTTGGTTAAACGTTTGGTGCCCGGTCAAAGACCAGGACTTGCGGTTCATAGTCACTACGTATTCCTGAACGTAGTTCATCAGTCTGACTGGCGATAGAGGCGTGCTCCTGGTGTCGCGAGATTAGCAATCGACAGAGTGGTGCTATCCCCGGGGCAGGTTTCGGGCTAAAATTGATGTTTATGCTCGCTTCCTCGCTTTCCGTGTTCGATGTTATCCAAGTCGGTGTCGGCCCCTCCGCTTCGCACACCGTCGGTCCGATGCGGGCCGGAGCGGATTTCGCGGCACTGTTGCTTGATTCCGGCCAGCCTTTCCAGCGTCTGGAGATTGAGCTCCAGGGTTCTTTGGGTGCCACCGGCCGCGGCCACCTCAGTGATGGCGCCGTGCTGTGTGGGCTCTCCGGTTTCATTCCCGCTACGGTCCAGCCTGGTGGGGTGGCGCGTCTGTTAGATGCGGTGACTCCCGAGGGGTCACTAGTCTTGCCGGGCGGATTGACGGTTCCTTTCTGTTTTGAACGGGATTTGCTTTTTCGACCGCAGACAATAGCCCCGTTCCATGCCAATTCTTTGGTGATTCGAGCCTACGACGACACCCAGGTCATTTTTTCGAAACGCTACTACTCGATTGGTGGAGGATTTGTCACCCGTGACGAGGCGGATTGTGGGGAACCCGGAGAGCTGACCTCACTGGATGAAAGTACCGCCGCAACTGCCGTGCCTTACCCGTACAACTCTATGGACGACCTTCTGCAATTGGCGCAAAGCGAGGGCAAATCCCTCGGCGACCTGGTGCGTGCCAACGAGTTGAGCCGCATGACCCGTGCAGAGTTGGGACACGGGCTGGACAATTTGCGCAAGATGATGAACAAATGCATCGATAATGGCTGCGCGAACACGGAGGCTATCCTGCCAGGCGGATTGTCCGTGCCGCGCCGAGCCCACCGGCTGTTCGCTCACTTGCGGGCTCGTGACGGCAAGCCCGGAACCCCCGCCATCTGGCGCAGTTTCGCCCAAGATCCCATGCGGGCGATGGATTGGGTGAATCTGTGGGCGCTGTCGGTGAATGAGGAAAACGCGGCTGGCGGAATGGTGGTGCGAGCCCCCACGAACGGCTCAGCGGGTATCGTGGCCGCGGTGGGACGCTACCTGCAGTGGTTTTGTCCCGAAGTGGAAACGAAATGCGGCCCGGCACAACGGGACTACCTGACGGTAGCCGGAGCTGTGGGTGGAATCATTAAAACGAACGCCTCCGTGGCCGGGGCGGAAGTCGGCTGCCAAGGTGAAGTCGGATCCGCGGCGGCGATGGCTGCGGGAGGTTTGGCGGCGGCTCTGGGGGGCAGTCCCCATCAAATTGAGAACGCGGCTGAAATCGCGATGGAGCATAATCTGGGTCTGACCTGCGATCCTATCGGAGGACTGGTGCAGGTGCCCTGTATCGAGCGCAATGCCATCGCCGCAGTTCACGCCATCAACGCCGCCCGGATGAGCTTGTGGGGAGACGGAACACATCGGGTCAGCTTTGACGAAGTCATCGAAACTATGTACGAAACCGGCTTGGATATGAGCTCGAAATACAAAGAAACTGCCACCGGGGGACTGGCGGTTAACGTCGTGGAATGCTGAGAAATGGTTCGCTCGAGGGCTGAAATTCGGGTTTCCCGCGACTGAGGTTCGGGAATTAAGTCGGATTTGCGGTAACCTCAGTTAGACGATGCGAGGAATGTTTTATTAAAATGTCTTTGTTATAGGCAAGAAGTTTAAGGAGATACACCAATGTCGGGTCACTCAAAATGGGCCACCACAAAACATAAGAAAGCCGCCATCGACGCCAAGCGCGGCAAGCTGTTTGCGCGCCTGATTAAGAACATCGAAGTGGCGGCGCGTACCGGCGGAGGTGATCCTGCCGGTAATCCGACCCTTTTTGATGCCATTCAGAAAGCCAAGAAATCCTCCGTTCCTGCGGATAACATCGATCGCGCGGTGAAGCGCGGTTCCGGCGCTGAATCGGGCGGTGCCGACTGGCAGTCCATCACTTATGAAGGCTACGGCCCCAGTGGTGTGGGTTTCATCGTGGAGTGCCTGACCGATAACAAGAATCGTGCCGTGTCCGAAGTGCGTACCATCTTTAGCCGCAATGGTGGCAACATGGCTGATTCCGGCTCGGTGTCCTATCAGTTCGCCCGCCGCGGGGTCGTCGAAGTCGCCAAAGTCGACGGCTTGGACGAGGACAAGATTCTTGACGCGGTACTGGCCGCCGGTGCCGATGACGTGGAAGATGCCGGTGAACTCTTTATTATCGAGACCGAACCGGCGGACTTGGTGGCGGTGCGCACCGCTTTGCAAGACGCGGGGATTGACTACGATTCGGCCGAATCCCAGTTCGTTCCCTCGGTTAAGGTTGACCTTGATCTAGAGGCATATCGCAAGGTCATGCGCCTGTTTGACGCCCTTGACGACAGCGACGACGTTCAGAACGTGTTTATGAACGGCGACGCCTCCGACGACGTCATCGCACAATACGAAGCTGAAGAGTAAACAACTTCATGAGAGTTTTGGGCATCGACCCCGGTATCACCAGGTGTGGTATCGGGGTCGTTGACTTTGACACGAGTCGGCAGTGTACCTTGGTCTATGTCGACGTCGTGCGCAGCGACCCGAACACCGCTACTCAGTTTCGGCTGTTGAAAATTTCGCAAGGCATAGCGGAGGCTATCACCCGCTTTCAGCCGGACATCGTAGCTCTGGAGCGTCCTTTCGCGAAAGAAAATCGTCAATCCGTGGCTACCACTATGCAGGCTATGGGCATCGCGATGGTCGAGGCTGCCCGCCGGGGTCTGCCCGTGGCGGTGCACACTCCCTCGGAGGTGAAAGCGGCTGTGAGCGGCAATGGGAGTGCCTCGAAAGCGCAGGTGCAAGCCATGGTGGCACGGATCCTGCGGTTGGATAAACCTCCGAAACCCGCCGACGCGGCCGACGCGTTGGCCATTGCCATCACCCAAGCTTGGCGCGGTACGGGGATTCTCGGTGCCGGGTCAGACGGAGACTTTAGCGTCAGTCTGAGCGGAAAAGTGAAAACTCCGGCCGGAACCCACCTGACCGCCGCCCAACGCTTGTGGGCGGAAGCGGAAGCAAAAACTCGACGTTCCGGCGCGGTGGATCCGCGGCGGCACCAGAAACCGCTATAGTACAAGTGTTCGAATTTCTAACCGCGAGGACAATCAGTGATTTCGATAATTAAAGGGGAAGTCGTCTCTAAGAAGCTCGACCGCGCCACGGTTCTGGCGGGGGGACTGGGACTGGAGTTTTTTGCCACCCCCAACACTTTGGCCGCTTTGGTTCCCGAAACGGTCGCCACCGTGCAAACCTACCTGGTGGTTCGCGAAGATTCCCTCACTCTCTATGGATTTGCCACTGCCTCGGAACGTGATACTTTCGCGACTTTGATGCAGGTCAAGGGGATAGGCCCCAAGCTCGGTCTGGCTGCCCTGTCAGTGTTGAGCCCCGAGGCTTTGGCGGCGGCGGTAGCTAACAGTGACGTGGCCACCTTGCAAAGTATTCCCGGAGTGGGCAAGAAATCTGCCGAACGGATGATTCTGGAAATCGGGGACAAGCTCGGCGGCGTTCCCGGCGTGGCGGCGCCCGCGGGGACGGCAGCCGGATTCAACACTTCCACCGTCGTCGAAGCACTGAGCAATCTGGGCTACAGTCAAGCCCTCGCTACTGAAGCCGTCAGCGCGGTGCAGGCCAACGACGCCCCGACAGCTCTGCGGGAAGCTTTGAAGTACCTGGGGAGTAAACGTGGCTGAAGATACAGATTTTTCCTACGAACAGCGTTTGGTCGATTCCTCCGCTCCCGATGCGGAACGCGCCGCGGAAGCAGCTTTGCGACCAAAGACGCTCAGCGATTTTATCGGTCAGAAAATCGTCAAGACCCAGTTGCAGCTGGTTCTTTCGGCTGCCAAAGAACGCGGCGAGGCCGCTGACCATGTTTTGTTAGCGGGTCCTCCCGGGCTGGGTAAGACGACTTTGGCGATGATTATCGCCGCGGAAATGTCGTCGTCGCTGCGCCTGACTTCCGGTCCGGCTATAGGTCACGCCGGGGATTTAGCGGCCATACTGTCCTCCCTGCAAGAGGGCGACGTGTTGTTTATCGACGAAATTCACCGGTTGGCGCGTCCCGCCGAAGAAATGCTTTACCTGGCGATGGAGGATTTTCGGGTCGATGTGGTGGTGGGCAAGGGTCCGGGAGCGACTTCGATTCCTTTGACTCTGCCGCCCTTTACGCTGGTCGGAGCCACGACTCGGGCGGGTCTACTGCCTGCCCCGCTGCGTGACCGTTTCGGTTTTACCGCGCATCTGGAACCCTACCAGCCCCCCGATTTGGCTCTCATCGTGAAACGTTCGGCCAGTTTGCTGGGTGCTGAAATTACCGAGGACGCGGCCGGCGAAATCGCCAGTCGCTCCCGCGGTACCCCCCGGGTGGCAAACCGTTTGCTGCGTCGAGTCATCGACTTTGCCCTGGTCCACGACCATCCTCGCTGTGACCTGGAGTCGGCGCGCCGTGCCTTGGAACTCTTTGAAGTCGACGAACTCGGCTTAGACCGCTTGGACCGCAGTGTTTTGCGGGCGGTAATAGAGAGGTTTGCCGGCGGCCCGGTCGGGTTGCACACCCTTGCGGTGTCGGTCGGGGAGGAACCGGAGACGATTGAAGAAGTCGTGGAACCGTTCCTGGTTCGAGAGGGCCTTTTGGTGCGTACCAACCGCGGACGCGCCATCACCCCGAAAGGCTGCGAACACCTCGGGGTCACCCCACCGGCCGAAAATGCCCTGTTTTAGTGGGGTATATTTTCCGTTTTTATCCCGCAGGCTTTAGACTTGGAAGGTCGCCTATTTAAGGAAGGTTTATCTGTGCTGCCATTTCAAAATGCTGCAACCAACGCCCAAAATCCCATTTTTACCTGGGTGATACTAGGTCTCGCGTTCGTGTTGATGGTTGTCTTTATGCGTCGCTCCGGTCAGAAACGTGTGTCCCAGATGGAGGAACAGCGCAAGAGTATGGAACAGATGATGACTCCGGGAACCTGGGTGCGTACCACTTCCGGGTTCTTTGGTAAAGTCGTCGAAGTCAGCGGGGAAGTCATCACCTTGTCGAATCTGACCGGCGAGGAAACCCTGTGGGATATCCGAGCCATCGCCAAAGTGGAGGATCCGAACTTCGGGACGGTCAATGACTCGGATGCTGGTGTGCAAACGGCTGTGGAGGTGTCGGATTCGGAGGGGCATTCCGCTCCGCAAGCCCCTGAAACTAAGTCGAACGACTCCGGTTTTGGCCCGAACGAGGACGAAGATTCCTCCCACGGTGAGGACACCGAAACAGGCGAGGGTCACACCTACTGACCCCAAAGATTCTTTAGAGAAAACATTGCAAGTTAGATAAAAGAAGGAAAATCTGTGGCTGCCAAAAAGACTAAGAACAAGGCGTTGCGCACACTCATATTTTTCATCGTGATTGTGGTGGCTCTGGCCGGGACTTTGGTTGGTTCGACCATTTTCTCAAACGGTTCGTTCGCCCCGAAGCTGGCAATCGACCTGGAAGGCGGAACCCAGCTGATTCTCACCCCGAAGAATACAGAAGCCAAGGCCAAGGCCATCTCGGATGCCGATATTGAACAGGCTATTGAGGTTATTCGCCAGCGTATCGACGCCTCCGGCGTGGCCGAAGCTGAGATTGCTCGTAACGGTCAGGAAAATATTTCGGTTGGTATTCCGGGCAACCCCAGTGAAGAAACTTTGGCTTTGATTCAGCAGTCCGCGGTTATGCGTTTCCGTACCGTCCTGCTCAGCGCTCCGGGTAACGCCACGAACAATGAAGATCCCCAAGCGCTCTTGGGGCAGCTGACCGGCGCCGCGGCTCCTGCCGGGCAAAACCAGCCGGCGGCGGGTGCAGCTGGTGGCCAAGAGACTCAGACCAAGGTCGGTGAAGGCAAGAACACGGTGACGATTCCACCGTCTGCACCAGCTGAGAAGGGTCAGACGCAGTCTTTGGTGTTCAACTCTACTGATCCCAACGCCACACCCACGCCGAGCGAGCCGAAACAGACTGAACCCGCTATCGCCCCGGCTGCTAAGCAGCCGTCCTCCGCGGCGATTCCTTTCGATGAACTCATGAAAGAGGCGGAAAAATATCCCGACACCCCGGCTGGTCAGTCCAATGTCATCAATGACCGCAAACACATTACCGTGCGGGACATGTTCATCTTTAACCACCTGGATTGTACCGACCCGGCCTCCCTCAAGGGCGGCTCGTTGGACGATCCGAAAAAGAACCTGGTGGCCTGTTCTAAGGAAGGCTACGAGAAATACATCTTGGGCCCCGAAGTCCTCTCCGGTACCAACTTGGTTTCTGCGTCTTCCGGGATGGGAACCAACCAGCAGGGTAACGCCACCGGTCAGTGGGAAGTTGCGCTGAAACTCGATGCCGATGGGGCTAAGAAATTCGACGAAGTTGCTAAGGTGCTGTACCCAAACCAATCCAAGGGAACGAACCGCAATCCTGACAACAACCGTTTTGCGATTGTGCTGGACTCTTTGGTCGTTAGCGCCCCGGGGGTCAACGCCCCGGCATTTGGCGGCTCAGCATCTATTTCCGGTTCTTTGACGCGGGAATCTTCCGCCACTTTGGCGAACCAGCTCCAGTTTGGTTCTCTGCCTTTGAACTTTGAACAGCAGTCGAAGCAGTCCATCTCGGCGACCTTGGGCGGAGAACACCTGAAAGTCGGGTTCTATGCCGCTATTGTCGGTTTGATTCTGGTCGTGCTATACCTGCTGCAGCAGTACCACGCTTTGGCAGGCTTGGCGACGGCCTCCCTGTTCCTCGCGGGCGGCATCGTGTACCTAGCTGTGGCAATTTTGTCGTGGTCGATGGGATACCGTCTGTCTCTAGCGGGCGTGGTCGGTTTGATTGTGGCAGTCGGCGTGACCATGGACTCGTTCATCATTTATTTCGAACGTATCCGAGACGAGGTGCGTGACGGCAAGCCCTTGGCCACCGCGGTTGAAACCGGCTGGAATCGGGCAAAGCGCACCATCGTGGTGTCCGATATTGTGAACATCGTGGCTGCGGTGGTTCTCTATGTTCTGGCTGTCGGCGGCGTGCAGGGCTTCGCGTTTACCTTGGGCTTGACCACCCTGGTGGACTTGGGAATCATCTTCCTGTTTACCCACCCGATGATGTCATTGCTAATCAAGACCCGTTACTTTGGTGAAGGCCGGAAGTTTAGCGGCCTGGACCCGCTGCACCTCGGTGCCAGTAGTGACCGCATCTATATGCAGTCTGCCTCGACGACGTCTTCGTCCCGCAAAAAGAAATCTGCAAAAAAGGTCGCCGCTCCAACCATCTCTCTGGCTCGCCAAAAGGCCGGTCTGCCTCAGGTGGATGAGGAGGAGGCCGAAGAGACTTCTGCGACCCCGGCTGAGGACACCACGCCGGAAACTCCCGCGAAAGAGCCTGCACCGGAAACTTCTCAGGAAGAACCGAACGACCTCACTTCTGAAACAGCGGAAGCTGCTGAAAGCGAGGACACCGCCTCGAAAGACGAACCCGCCCAGGGAGAGGAGGACGCGAAATGATGAGTTACGCCCAGTGGGGTAATGCGCTTTACGCCGGGAAAAAGTCTTACCGAATCATTCAGAAACGCCGAATTCCGCTCACTGTCGGAGCTATTTTGATGGCTATTTCCGTCATCGGGATTGCAATTTTTGGGTTGAATCCGTCTATCGAGTTTACCGGCGGTGCCGAGTTCGTAGTCACTAACACAGCATCGAATCCGCCCCAGCAACCCGCCTACGATGCGGTGAAAGCCGCCGGCCTGAACGAACAGACCAAGGTTGCCCAGATGGGCACGAACGGTCTGCGCGTCCAAACCAGTCAGCAACCCACCGACGTGGAACTGAAGATTCAAAAGGAGCTGGCCAAAGCCTACAACGTGGATATTTCGAAAGTCTCTAAGACTTCGATTGGTCCGTCATGGGGGGCTTCGGTGTCCAAGCAGGCTTTGGTTGGTTTGCTGGTATTCATGGGCATGATTGCGCTGTTGCTGATGGCATACTTCCGCACTTGGACCATGTCATTCTCAGCACTGTTTGCGTTGATGCATGACTTCCTGATTACTCTGGGGGTTTTTGCCTACACGCAGATTGAGATTACTCCGGCAACGATTATCGGTTTGCTGACCATCTTGGGTTACTCCCTGTATGACACGGTGGTGGTTTTCGATAAAATCCGTGAAAACACCCGCGATATGTACAATCAGTCGCGTTCCAAGTACAACGAGTTGGCGAACCTCTCCATTAACCAAACCATGGTGCGTTCCATCAACACCTCCATCACCGGTATTCTGCCGGTATCGGCGATTCTGTTCCTGGGGGCGGCGCTCCTGGGGACATCCACCCTGCTGGATATCTCCATGCCGCTGTTTATCGGCATGATTGTCGGTACTTTCAGTTCTATCTTTATCGCTACGCCGATGCTGACGCTGATTCGGGGTCGTTCGCAAGCCATCAAAGACCACAACGCCAAGGTTGACAAGGCTCGCGCCGCCGCTGTGGAATCTGGTGCCGCCACCCTCAACGAGGACGGCTCATTCAAAGAAGTCACGCCCGCCGTGGTGGCCGCTCCCATGGTTCCCGGGCACCATAAGGGGCAGGCTGCACAACCGAAACGGAAGAAGACTAAGAAATGAACACCGCTGTCGACTTAGACCCGCGGCTCGGCGAGATTGTCGCCGCGCACCTGACTTCGATTCCTGATTTTCCCCGGCCCGGTATTCTGTTTCGGGATTTTTCCCCGTTGCTCGCTTCGGGGGAACCTTTCCAGGAACTGATTTCGGGGATTGCCGAATACTATCGGGGGCGTGTCAACGCGGTCGCCGGTCTGGAGTCGCGCGGTTTTATTCTGTCTTCACCCTTGGCTGTCGAACTGGGTGTGCCCATGATTATGGTGCGTAAGGCAGGAAAACTGCCCGGTAAGGTAATTAGCGAATCCTACGATTTGGAATACGGCTCTGCTTCCATTCAGGTCCAGCCGGAAACGGTGAATGGCTTTGAAAATATTTTGGTGGTTGACGACCTGTTGGCGACGGGAGGCACCGCGGCTGCGTCTGTGAAGCTGTTGGAGAAGGCAGGGGGACACGTGTCGGAGATTCTAGTGTTGATGGAGCTAAAGGCTTTGAACGGACGTGCTTTGCTGGGCAACACCCCATTCCAATCGCTGTTGGAACTGTAGGTGTGTTTTTCGCGGCCGTTGGGTATCCTGCCTGGGGCGTTGTTGACGTGGCGGCTGATTTTGGAAAAAAATCCAGGTCACGCCTGGTGCGACTAACGCTTATCGGGGAAAACAATTAGAATCTCTGTATGGAGCAAGCGCCGGAGATTGTCAACGAGCCTAGTGAGAATACTGGCGCTTTGCTGGGGTCTTTGTTCCGTTTAACCCGCACCCGCGGTTCGTACCGTGAACTGGAGCCCGTGTTGCGGGCTGTCAAGGAAAACCACCCGAAAGCTGATTTTGCCCTGTTGGAGCGGGCTTATGTGACTGCTGAACGCTACCACCGGGGTCAGTTTCGCAAATCAGGGGAGCCCTACATTACGCATCCGGTTGCGGTCGCGACAATCCTCGCCGAACTAGGCATGTCGGAAACGACGGTAGCCGCGGGGCTGTTACACGATACGGTTGAGGATACCGATTATTCTTTGGAGCAATGCCGGCGTGATTTTGGTGAGGACATCGCCGCTTTGGTCGATGGGGTTACCAAGCTCGACAAAGTGAAGTACGGTGATTCTGCCCCAGCCGAAACTATCCGAAAAATGCTGGTCGCGATGGCAAAAGACATCCGGGTCCTGCTCATCAAACTCTCTGACCGTCTGCATAATGCGCGTACTTGGCGCTATGTCAGTAAAGAGAGCGCGGCGCGTAAGGCTAAGGAAACCCTGGAAATTTATGCTCCGCTGGCTCACCGGATGGGGCTCAATGCCATTAAATGGGAGCTGGAGGACCTGGCTTTTAAAACCCTCTATCCTCAGATTTACCAAGAAATCGACAAGCTTATTCAAGAGGCCGCGCCCCGACGGGAGGAACAGCTCAGCGCCATCATCCAGACTATTGAAGGCGACTTACGGGAAGCAAAAATCAAGGGGACAGTGACTGGGCGGCCGAAACACCACTACTCGATTTATCAAAAGATGATTGTGCGCGGCCGCGATTTCAACGATATTTATGACTTGGTGGCGGTACGTGTGCTGGTGGAATCCGTGCGGGATTGTTACGCCGTGCTGGGGCTGATGCACTCGCGGTGGTCTCCGATGCTAGGCCGGTTCAAAGACTATATCGCGATGCCTAAATACAACCTGTACCAGTCGCTGCATACCACGGTCATTGGTCCCAGAGGAAAACCGGTAGAGATTCAGATTCGCACCTATGAAATGCACCGCCGAGCCGAATTCGGGATTGCCGCCCACTGGAAATACAAGGAAAACCCCAACGCTAAATCGCTGAAAAAGTCCGAGGGTGGCAAAGTCTTGGACCTGGAAAATGAGATGGGCTGGCTGCGCCAATTGGTTGACTGGCAAAAGCAAACCCAAGACTCAGGGGAGTTCCTAGACTCGCTGCGTTACGAAATCAACTCTGCGCAGGTCTATGTTTTCACCCCGAAAGGCCAGGTCGTGGTGCTAGCTGCCGGATCCACCCCGGTGGATTTCGCCTATTCTGTACACACCGAAGTGGGGAATAAGACAGTCGGTGCCAAAGTCAACGGCAAGCTGGTGCCTCTGGAGTCAAAACTCGAAAACGGCGACACGGTGGAAATCTTCACCTCCAAGTCTCCCGGTGCGTCCCCCAGTCGGGATTGGCTGTCCTTCGTGGCCACCCCGCGCGCGAAATCAAAGATTAAAGCCTGGTTTTCAAAGGAGCGCCGCGAGGAATCCATCGATAAAGGCCGCGAAATCCTGGCGAAAGAAATCCGTAAACAGAAACTGCCGATTCACCAAATTGCCACCCACGAATTTTTGGAATCGGTGGCAAACCAGTTGGGATTGCCCAACGTCGATACCCTCTATGCGACCATCGGAGATGCCCACGTCAGCGCACAAAACGTGGTGGAACGCCTGCTAAACTTTACCGGATCCCTGACGGAAGACGATGACGAAGAAGTTTTGGCTGAGGAAGAAGCAGTCCCCACCCACACACCTACGACCGAATCTCGTGCCGGAGGCTCCGGGGTGTTGGTTGACGGTCAGGACGCCGACGACTTGTGGGTTAAGTTGGCAAAGTGCTGCACCCCGGTTCCCGGAGATGACATCATGGGATTTGTCACGCGGGGTCACGGGGTTTCCGTACACCGGGTGGACTGCGTGAATGCCAAGAATCTCAGTGAGGCCCAACCGGAACGGGTCACCGCCGTCACGTGGGCGCAACACGCCAAGACCCCGTTCCTGGTACAGGTGCAAATCGAGGCTTTGGACCGCGGGGGGCTGTTGAGCGACGTAACCCGGGTCCTCACCGACAATCACGTGAACATTCTCTCGGGCAATATTTCCACCACTCGCGACCGGGTGGCGTATTCGCGGTGGTCTTTTGAGCTGGCCGAGCCTTCCCACCTGCAAGACATTCTCAATGATCTGGGACGCATCTCAGGGGTTTATTCCGCTACTCGCGTGACTCCCGGAAAAAATGGTGCCTTAGAACCGACTCCGCAGTCTTAGACGGCGGGGGAAACTCTGAAAAATACTGGCCTAAGGTACAGCGGGGGCGCTACTCCGCAGCGGCTTTCCGAGCCTGGTCAAGCCAGCCCTTCCGGGCCTGCAGATCTTCTTCCAGTTTCTTGGTGTCTTTACCGCTCTGTTTCGCGGCGGCAATTTCGGCTTCGAGCTTAGCGATTTTCTCTTCGAGCTGACCCACTAGCCCCTCAGCACGAGCTTTCGTTTCCGGATTGGACTTGACCCACGCCTCGTTTTCGGCTTTCGCAATCGCCTGTTCCACGGAACGCAACCCGTTTTCCAAGCGCTGCATATCGCCGCGGGGGACCCGCCCAGCTTCGTCCCATTTATCCAACAGGTCGCGGAACTTCGCCTTGGCGGTTTCCAAGTCTTTCACCGGCATGAGGGCTTTCGCCTGTTCCAGCAGCTTTTCCTTGACCTCAAGGTTGGCTTGTTCTTCCGTGCTGGTCTTAGCGTTGTCAGCGCTACGGGCATCAAAAAAGACTTGCTGAGCGGCGCGGAAACGCTCCCACAGAGCATCGTCATCTTTCCGGGAAGCACGTCCGGCCGCTTTCCATTCCGCCATCAAGTCGCGATAAGCCGCGGAGGTTCGCGCCCAGTCAGTCGAGTTAGCGAGTTCCTCGGCGCGTTTAATCAGGGCTTCCTTAGCGTTTCGAACTTCCGCCCGCTTGGCGTCGAGCTGTGAAAAGAATGACTTGCGGTGCCGGTCAAAAGACGTGCGGGCCGCCGAGAAGCGTTTCCACAAGGCATCCTCGGTGGCGCGGTCGATACGCGGTCCCTTGCGCTGGGATTCTTTCCATGACTCCAGCAGTTCGCGCAGGCGTTCTCCGGATTGCTTCCACTGGGTGCGTTCCGGGTCTTGGGCGGCAATTTTTTCGGCGGCCTCCACAATCTTGTTGCGCGTCTCGAGGGCTTGTGCCTTGGCGACTTCGCGTTCCTCAGCCAACTGTTCCTTGCGTGCCGTGCCCAGCTCCCGCAGTTTTTCAACCCGAGAACGCAGCCCAGCCAGGTTGCCCACCACCATCGGGGACTCCATTGCCTTGTCCAAAGACTTCAACGTGGCATCAATGTCATGCGCCTTTAATGTGGCCAAACGTGCTTGAGCCAAATCGACCTGGGCTTGCAAATCCAGGAAACGGCGCACGTAAAGGGCAAAAGGCTGTTCAGGAATGCCGTCCGCGTATTGGCCGACTTCCCGTTCCGTATCTCCGTCCTTGACGAAAACGCGCCCCTCCGCGTCGATACGTCCATATTGGGCAGCCTCATCCATAGCAATTTTCTCAACAGGTCCCACGGGTTTGTTTTGATTGGTACTCTCAAGGTGTACCGGGGTGATCTGCGCGGTTTTTTCAGTAGCTTGGGGCGCGGATGCTGCGGGAGTTGCCTTAGCTGGGGTTGGTTCAGGAGCTGCGGGAGTTTCCTTAGTCAGGGCAGATTCGGGAGCCGGAGCCGCTGGCGTTTCGTTCTGGGGTTCGCCGCCTGTTTCAGCTGCAGTCTGGGCAGGTCCGGTTGGGGTTTCACCAGATTGGTTTTCCTGCGGTTCCTTGATTTCGCTGGTGTTAGATTCCTGTTCAGACGTGGCCATGAATTTTTCCTCCTGACGGGGTTGGTGCCGCGGCACGTTCCGTTCGCGTTGGTAAGTATATTTCCAGGATTACTTTACTTGAAAAGACACGCATTCGGGAAACTGGGCGAAAGAAAATTCGTGATGCAAAAAATCAGTTAGCCTTGAACTATGGATGTGTTACGGATTGTTTCGCCGATTTACGGTGAAAATTGCTATGTTGTGGTCACTGCGAACAAATCCGCTTTAGTTATTGATCCCGGCGCGAAAACCGCCGTGCGTATCAAAGAACTTCTGACTCAGCTCGATGCTGAACTGGCTGGGGTCTTGCTGACTCACGGCCATGCCGACCACCTGTGGAACACAGCTCAGGTGGCTGCCTATAACCCCCAGGCCCCAATCTATTTGGCGAAACCGGATCACTTCTGGATGGATGCTCCCGGTCCGGGGGTTCAACTGGGGGTAGAAAAATACTTCACTGAAATGGACGGGGCGTGGCAGCCCGTCACTGTGCAGGCCCCGCCCGATGCACTGTTCTCTGGCGGGGGAGCGCAAATTATTCCTGATTTAGTGCTGCGTGCCCTGCCGGCTCCGGGTCACTCGCCCGGATGCACGATGTTCTTTGGCGCCGCGAAAGGTGAAGATCATGGTCAGGGCCTCGGTTTTGATGGCCGTGACAATCAGGCATTTTGTTTTTCCGGTGACGTGATTTTTAAAGGCTCGATTGGCCGCACCGACCTACCTCATTCCGACCCCGAGGTGATGACGGAAACCTTGCGAACCCTCAAAATCAGCGTCAACCCCGACACGCTGCTGCTGCCCGGTCACGGAGAAACGACCACCTGGGCAGCGGAGCTCGCGAACAACCCATTTCTGAGATGACTTGGGAAAATGAGAGAATATGCCCATGATGACATCACTGTCAGGTTTTCCTGAGTTCACCCCGGAGGAAAAAATCCTTGAGGACGAGTTAATTTCCCGTCTGACAAGGGTGTTTGAACTGCACGGCTTTTCTCACTTAGAGACGCGTGCCATCGAACCTCTCAGTGAGCTGGAACGCAAGGGAGAAACCTCCAAAGAAGTCTACGTACTGTCCCGGTTGCAGGACAAGGAAGGCAAAGAGGACCGCAAGAACGGGCTGCATTTTGACCTGACGGTGCCGTTGGCCCGTTACGTGTTGGAAAACTCTCACCTGTTGCGGTTCCCCTTTAAGCGTTATCAAATTCAAAAGGTGTGGCGCGGCGAGCGTCCCCAGGAAGGTCGCTTCCGCGAGTTCGTCCAGGCCGACATCGATATGGTGGCCGCGGAAACATTACCGCCCCAGTTTGAGATTGAAGCCCCGCTGATTATGGCGCAGGCTTTGGAAAGCCTGCCGATTCCCACCCCGGTGGTACACGTGAATTCCCGCAAGATTTTGCAGGGCGTTTGCAACGCCTTAGGCATCACACAAGTAGACGAGGTTCTGCAAGTCATCGATAAACATGACAAGGTGCGTCCCGAAGACTTCACACAGATGCTCAGTGAACTCGGGCTCGATACGTCCCAGGTGCAGACCCTGGTGAGCTTGGCGGACATTTGCGGTGCCGATGAACAAGTTATCCAGCAAGTACGCGACCTGGGACTGCAAGACGACCTGTTAGAGGAGGGCCTGGCAGACGTGGCGCGAATGCTACGCAGCGTTTCCGGCCAAGAGCGCGGCAATGTGGTGGCTGACTTTAAGATTGCCCGCGGACTCGATTACTACACCGGCATGGTTTACGAAACGTTTATCACGGGAGCTGAATCCTACGGTTCTATCTGTTCCGGAGGCCGCTACGATAACTTGGTTTCCCAAGGTAAGCGCCACTTTCCCGGGGTGGGGATGTCTATCGGTTTGACCCGGCTCATCTCGATTATTCTGGCTAATGATTGGGTGAAAGTGTCCCGCCCGGTTCCGACCTGTGTTTTGGTTGCGGTGGATAGTGAGGAAACCAGGGCACAAGCCGAGGCGGTAGCTTGGCAGCTGCGGGCCCGCGGTATTAACACGGAAGTCAGCCCCACCGCCGCCAAGTACGGCAAACAAATCAAATACGCGGTGACACGCGGCATTCCCTACGTGTGGTTTGTGGAATCCGGGGAAGTTAAGAATCTGATTAACGAAACCCAGGAAAGTGCCCAAGCCGACACGTTCACGCCCGCCCCCGACCTTCTGAAACCGCAGGTGATTGCCAACTATGAGTGAATCGCCGGCGGTATCTTTGGATGAGTTGGCTGGGCAGCTGGAGGACCTGAAATTTGGTTTTCCGGCAGAGCAGGCTGATGCCATCAAGCTGCAAAAAACGGCGATTTCCCGGCTGCGTGAACATCTCAGCGCGCGTGGTACCGATTTGGACGGCCCTCTCGTGGCGGTGCTGGCGGGCTCCACCGGGGTGGGCAAATCCACCATTCTTAACTCTTTGGTCGGCGCCCAAGTACCGACTTCCGTGAAGCGTCCCACCACCCTCACCCCGGTACTGGTGTACCATCCCGACGATGAGCTGTGGCTGTCGGCAGACCGTATTTTGGGAGGATTTGAAAAGATCCGCCTGTTAGACGACGACACATGGGACGACCCTGCAGCCACGGCTGTCGTGCCGGAACGGGCCTCCGCGGGCGAGGATACCGATACGACACCGCAGCCGCAGCTTATTTTGCGTTCGACTGCAAAGATGACTCCGGGAATATGCCTCATTGACTGTCCCGATTTGGATTCCTATCTGGGCGCGAACCGAGATTTGGCCCAGCACCTGTTGGAAGTCGCTGATCTGTGGATTTTCGTGACCACCGCTAACCGCTATCGAGACGAGCCGGGGCTGGAGCTGCTGCGGAAAGCCGCGCGGCGCGATGTCGCTATCGGGGCGGTGCTCAACAGAGTCTCGCAAGGCTCCCTTCTGGCGGCAAAACAGGATCTCAGCGCGGAAATCGCTCACAGCAATCTCAAAAACGTTCCGATTTTTGCCATTATGGAAACCCAAATCGCCGACGGAGAGCTTCCCGCCGAAGATTTAGTTCCCCTGCGCAACTGGCTTGATAACCTGGCTGGTGATGCCTTGATGCATTCCGCCACAGCTCGTCAGACCCTGTTTGGTTCCCTGCAAGAAGTCTTGGATTTGAGCGAAACAGTATTCGATGCCGCCGCCGCTGAAACGCAACTGCGCCACGACGTACAGCAAACTGTGGACCAGTTGGAACAGCAACTGCTGGATTTCGTTGAGGCCCAGATTGCGGCTTCCACCTGGTTCCAAGGTGAGCCTGCTGACCTTTTGGAACCCTGCGTGCGTCGCCAACTTGAGGAACGCCGGGCTGAAAACAGCTGGATACGCCAGCGGTTGAAATGGAAAAATACTTGGCTCAATCAGCGAGTGCGACCGGATTTGGCGCTGGATGCCGTAAAGAGAGCGGTGTCCAGCAGCGTGTCGAACCTGGATTTTCAGATGGAACAAATCATTGCTGCGGGTATTCAGGACTCCGCGCTACCCGACTTCGGCCAGCTTATAGATGAAACCGAGTCATCCCTGGACGGCAGCGAACTCATGGAACAGTGGTCCTTGACCCCTGCGGAATGCTGCCGCCAAGCTGGATGGAATCGAGACCAGGAACTCTCAACAGACGAGTCCCAGACGCTTTTCCTAGCGGTCCTTTTTGCTGGGGTCGCCTCGCCTGAAACTTGTCAGTTCACCGGTGCTGATGAGCTGATGGGAGCTTTTTTTGACGCCGCGACGCGTTTGCGGCTGCGGTCATGGAGCCGGTCTGCGCTGCGCCGCGGACTGCACGTTCGGGTCTCCCAGCGTATCGCCGCGCTACGGCAAAGCATTCCTGAACCCGATAACTCTGAACTGATTGCCGCGGGACGAAAAATGTTGCGTATCTTGCGAGAGGAGTGGTCCTAGTGCCTCGGAACAATCCCGAACAACGCAAAAATCGGATGCAAACCGCTTTGCACCGCGCGGTGGAGTGTCTCGATGCTGCTCAGGTCACGTCCGGCTCTGAGGCATTCCTAGCTCAGGCTCTCGCAGATTTGCGACGGTTAGAGGATCAGCTGGAATGTCGGGATGCCCTGGACCCCCGAGTCACCGTGGTGGCGGTAGCCGGACCGAGCGGCACCGGAAAATCCACGGTAGTGAACACTTTGGCTCGCCGCAACAGCCTAGTGACGACCGGGACGCACCGGCCGACAACGACGGAGCTGGTCGCCCATGTTGACGCGGACGTGGCGGCTGCACCGTTTTTAGAGCTGAGCGGTATTCCGCGCAGTGTCAGCGTGGAGTTTTGCTCTGGTGGGTCCACCCCGTTTGGGGAAATCCTGGGGGCGACAGGCGAGGGGCACCCAGTTCGCTCAGCGCTTTCGGCGCAATGTGGTCACCCGATCGTGGTGGAGGTTCCCGACACGTTGCTGGTACCGGAACTGGCCGCGGCCACGGCGCAGGTCTTGGAAACAGCGGATGTCATCTTGTGGACAACTGATTCCCAAAAATATGCCGATGCCGCTTTTCACAGCCAAATTTCAGCGTTTCCCCGGCACCGGAATTCGTACTTTGTCCTGACTCACACCGAGGGTTTGACAGAGACCCAGGTGCAAACCCTGCACCAAGAGCTCGCCGCCATTGCCGAACGGTTGGGGATCAGTCCCGAAATCTTACGGATTTCAGTTTACGATGATTCGAGTTTGGCTAGATTCCGCGAAACCGTAGCTGGGTTGACCCGCGCGCCGGAAGCGCGCTGGAGGGGTGAACAGGCTGCAATTCATCATGCTGCCACGCGGCTGAGCCAGGACTTGGAACTGGCGGGAGAGGAGCCTGCAAAGCAGCCCGGTCAGGCCCAATCCGTTTCCGCATCACCAGCTGAAACCACCCTGGTGGATAAGGTGGCTCAGGTCAGTGGTCTTGAAGCTGCGCAAGCTAACTTTTCCAAACAATACCTGCAGGCTGGAGGCTTTTGGACGCTGTGGCCGGTGCTGAACTGGCTGGCGGGAATCAAACCGCTGGTACCCTCCAGTCAAGACTCTGCAATCTCGTTTGGTGAAACTGCTGTAGACGAAGCCACCGACGAAAACCCCGTTGCTCGCTCGACTGACCCTTCCCCAGAAAAAACGGCAGACAATAGCGCGACCCCAGCCGTAGCTGACTCCTCGACAGACCCCACCCACACTTCTGCACAGACAGCCACGCAAACCGACTCGCGCAACCAGTTTTCCGCCCAAGTTAACGCGGCGGGAATCACCAGCGCGGCTCGTGCCTACGCGGTGGCTGCCAGTGCGCAGCGCCCGCCCAAATGGCAGGACATTGCCCAGCTCAAGGCCGTGGAATTGGCCGGCAACTTGGTCAGCGCCCTCAACTTAGCCTTGGAATCGTGGAAATTCCCGGATCATCCCGCCCGAACCTGGTGGCGGGTATGGCGGCTCGGACACTGGTTTTGGCTAGTGGCGTTGCTGGTGGGGCTGCTGTGGAGCCTCGTCGCGGGGGTCGCATTCCTCGGCGGAGCCGGCACCAGCGCGGCCGTCTGGATGGTCGGGCCCGTACCGTTCCCCCTCGTAGTCTTAGCTGCGGCCATCGCGGGTACCGGGGTGTGGAGCCTGGTGGGAGCCAAAATGCTGCACCGGGGGGCGCAAAACTTCGGGAAAGAGTGCGCCGACAAATTCCGTTCGATCATCCTGGAAGTGACCCGTCAGGCTTTCCTGGTCAAAATGAATCAGAATTTGGATTTGTATCCGCAACTGTCTGAACTGGTTTCTGAGATGCGTTTGCGGGACACGGAATCCCGGTAACTTTCATCTGACGCCCGGTCGGGGTGTACTTCCAGGGTTTTCCCAAAGCTCAGATAGGCGTTAAACTTTAGAGAGCCCACTTTCTGGGTACGGGGTATTGCGCCCCGATTGACTTGAGACGAACTTTCAAAGGAAGGCATAAGTTGCTGCGAACTCACAAATGTGCGGAATTGAATCTGAACCACGATGGTCAGACCGTCACCCTCTGCGGTTGGGTGGATCGTCGCCGAGATCACGGCGGGGTGGCTTTCATGGATTTGCGTGATGCCTCCGGGATTGTCCAGTTGGTCGTCAGTGAAGAAGTGGTGCGGGAGGTTCGGAATGAATACGTGCTCAAGGTCACAGGCAAGGTGCGGAAACGTCCCGAAGGCAACGAAAACCCCGAAATCGTCACCGGTGATATTGAGGTCATGGCCGATGATGTCGAGATTTTGAATGCCTGTGCGACCCTGCCTTTCCAAGTTTCTGAACACGCCGAGGACTCCAATGTCGGGGAAGACATCCGGCTGCGTTACCGTTTCGTCGATTTGCGCCGCCGTCAGCTGCACGACAATTTGGTGCTGCGTTCGCGGATTTCTCAGATTGCCCGGCGGGTTATGGAAGAACACGAATTTATCGAGATTGAAACCCCGACTTTGACGCGTTCTACCCCGGAAGGGGCGCGTGACTTCGTCGTTCCGGCGCGGATTCGCCCCGGCTCGTGGTATGCCCTGCCGCAGTCGCCCCAGCTATTCAAGCAACTGTTGATGGTCGGCGGTATGGAGCGCTACTTCCAGTTGGCTCGTTGCTACCGCGACGAAGATTCCCGCGCCGATCGCCAACCCGAATTCACGCAGCTCGATATGGAAATGAGTTTCGTCGACCAAGACGATGTCATTGAGGTAACCGAACACCTGCTGAAAGAGATTTGGAAAGTTATCGGCTATGACCTGAACACTCCGATTCCGCGGATGCCTTTCCAGGAAGCTATGGATCGTTTCGGTTCGGACAAACCAGATTTGCGATTCGGCTATGAACTTGTTGATTTGACCGAATTTTTCAAAGACACTCCGTTTAAGATTTTCCAGGCGCCTTACGTGGGGGCAGTGGTCATGCCCGGTGGCGGTTCCCAGCCGCGCCGCACTTTTGACAAGTGGCAGGAATGGGCCAAAGCCCGCGGTGCGAAGGGCCTGGCCTACGTAACCTTGGACGAAACAGGTGCAGCAGGCGGTCCGGTGGCCAAAAATATTTCTGACGCGGAAAAGGCCGGTTTGGCCGCTGCCACTGGAGCCCAGCCGGGGGACTGCATTTTCTTTGCCGCCGGGAACAAGACCGCTTCGCAGACGTTGTTGGGGGCAGCTCGCCTGGAGATTGGTAAGCGCTGCGACCTCATCGATGAGAAGGCGTGGGCTTTCACCTGGGTGGTGGACGCGCCGCTGTTCAAGCCCTCCGGCGAGGCAGAAGCGGAAGGCGATGTGGCGCTGGGCCACTCCGCTTGGACCGCCGTTCACCATGCGTTTACTTCGCCGAAGCCAGAATGTCTCGATACTTTCGATACCGACCCGGGCAGTGCTTTGGCTTATGCGTATGACATCGTGTGCAACGGAGTGGAACTCGGCGGTGGTTCCATCCGTATCCATCGCCGTGACATTCAGGAACGGGTGTTCAAGGTCATGGGCTTCTCGCAGGAGGAGGCGCAGGCTCGCTTCGGGTTCCTGCTCGACGCTTTCAAGTACGGCGCTCCGCCGCATGGTGGTCTGGCTCTGGGATGGGATCGCATCGCCGGAATGCTGACAGGTTCCCCGTCTATTCGCGACGTTATCGCCTTTCCGAAGGCTGGCGACGGTTTAGACCCGCTCACCGGCGCGCCCGCCCCGATTACGGACGAACAGCGCAAAGAGACCGGCGTGGACTACGTGCCGGAAGACGACGAAGATGCGGAAGGCCCCGAGGAAGCGGAAGACAGCGAAAAAACGCTGTAAAACCCTTGTGAGGAAAAATTACCGCTAGTTTTATCTCCACAGCCGACTGTCCCCTCTAAAATGGATGGGACAGTCGGTAGCGTTTCACCAAGGGGGAACTATGAGCGCAAAAATTTTTGAACTGCACCCGGAAAATCCACAGGCTCGTTCGTTGAACCAGATTGCAGAGATTATCCAGGAAGGCGGCATTATGGCGTATCCCACAGATTCGGGATACGCGCTGGGATGTGCGTTAGCAAACGGGGCTGGTCTGGAACGCATCCGGAAAATCCGCCAGCTCGATGATAAACACCATTTCACCCTGGTGTGCCACGATTTCGCGCAGTTGGGTCAGCTGGTGATGGTGTCGAATTCTCAATACCGGATGATTAAATCGCTGACTCCGGGGCCGTACACGTTTATTTTGAAAGGCACCAAGGAAGTTCCGCGCGCTACGCTGAACAAAAAGAAGCACACCGTGGGCGTGCGGATTCCCGCGCATAAGGTCGCGTTGTCGCTGGTAGAAGCCCTGGGGGAGGCTATCTTGTCCTGCACCTTGCTGCTGCCCGGCGAGACGGAACCGCTGAGCGATCCGGTTGAGGTTATCGCTAAGCTGGGGCATCTGTTGGATGTTATCGTCGACGCCCCGATTGGCTCGGACCAGGCGACTACCGTCATCAACATGGAGGACGATGTTCCGGTGGTAACCCGGGAGGGCGCCGGTCCAGTTGATTTCTTGCTGTAGGTTATTCGCTAGCGCTCTCGTCGGTTGCACTGTGCTGAGAGCGCACAAGCGCGGGTGAGCCGTCTGTTGCGCTGGGATCGGGCGATTCCGGAATCTCGTCGGTCCACACCAAATCAGGGTCTTGCGATTTTTGGTCCGGGTAAGGCTCCAGCAGGGGAGAGAGGAACAGTCGGCTGAACAACACGTTGAGCAGCACCACAATAACCAGAGCAAAAGCCGACTGTTTCACGGGCATAGCGTTCATCGGCAGGAAAGCCAGGAAAATCGCCAGGTAGACCACAGAACGTGTCCAGAGCGCACCGCGAGTCTGGGTCAATTCGTTTAATAACGGGTCATCGTCCAGGTCCGCGAGTTCCTCAGGCAGATGGCGTTTCGATCTGTTCATGGCATAGAACTGGTAATCCAGGGATAGGGCGAAACCGAAGCCTGCCAGCAGAACTGCCACGTTAGGGTCGACCCCTCCGGAATGCGTCAGTTTGGGCAGGAAAGCGCCCCAACCGTCTTGGAACACTAAAGCCGTCAGTCCCAAAGCTACCAGCAGGTTCAAGGAGTTCAGCAAAGTCGCCCACAGCGCTGCCCAGGCACGCCTAGTGGCTCGCAAAATGACCAAGAAAGTTGCCAACACCATAACTCCAGCCAGCAGGGGAACGAACCTGATTAGCTGGGCGGCAAAGTCAACTTGGTTGGCGGCCTGGCCAGTAATCCATTTCGGAAAATCCGAAGACAGCTCGCGGATAGTGTTCACGATTTCGCCGGCTTGACGGTTGGTGACGCCCGGTTTCAAATCCACGTCCAAAACGCTATAGTCCCCGGCGATTTCGGTGTTTCCAGCAGTCATTGCTGCGACACCGGGGATTTTACCCACCGCCACCGACCAGCTTTGCATATTCGCGGCGGTAGTTTTCCCTAAAACCTGGATATCCGGGGTGGCCGCGGTGGTGCCGTAATGGGCGGCGCGCAGGGTTTCAAATTTCGCCGCATTCGTACCCGGAGGAAAAGTCGTTTGCCCCGAGGTGTGCCAGGTAATTCCAAAGGTAGGAATGGCCAGCACCACCAGAACGACCACCAGGACTCCGGTCAAAATCGGTTTGGCACGTTTCCGTGAGGCAAAAGGTGTCCGCAGGCGGGCGCCTAGAGAATGCAGCCGGGAGGAAATCACGGCGAAAGTCCGCCGATGCCATTGTGGACGGGGGTATTCCAGCCATCTGATACCGAGGTACAGTAGCGAGGGAATTAACGTGGTTCCAATCGCGTAGCACCCCAGAATGGAGAACATACTGACTAAAGCCACCCAGCGCAGGCTACTGGCCGGGAATATGGCTACCATAATCAGACCCAGCACAATTAGTGCCGTGGAAATGAGCATGGCCGGAGCCGAATGGGTGAAAACTTCGTCTAGAGGCGTGAGAGAGTCGCGCCGCTTGCGCAATCGGCGTTCGCGAGGCTTGGAGACACGTGGAATCTCGGTGGTGTATTTCACCACTGCTAAACGGGAGCGGCTGCGGCTGATGAGGAACACCGCATAACCCGTCACCACCCCTAGTGAAAGCATAGTGACCAGGGCAGAGTCGCCGGGAGCGGGCTTGACGATGAGGGAAGCCAGAGTGGCGATAGTCCGAGTCACAATCCATCCGCAAAAGCTCGGGATGAAAGCGAGCAGGGCCAGGCGCAGGCGTCCCATCGCCCCGAACAGCACCACGAATACCAGCAGCAAAGCAATGAGATTCGCCTTGAGAGAATCTTGGTGGGCGCTTGCGGCAACTTCTTGATTATTCAAGTCCTCATCCGTGACGATGCCTGTGGCGTGAGGCGCAAAAGAGCGCATATCTCCGGCAATTTCGTTCAAGGCAGTTTCAGTCATGGCGCGAATATCATCGGCGCGTTGGGGGAACTGGGTCAGGTCCAGCAGCACCACCATCATGAAACCGTGCTTGTCCGCGGCGATAAACTGGTCCATCAAAGTTTTCGCGTCGGGGTTATTAACATCGTCGCCTTTCGCAAACGGATACAGCACCCCTGCCGGAATAACGCCGGGAACCTCGCTGAAACTCGCCGCCGCTGAGTCCAGCACGTTCTTAACTTCCTTGCGCTGTTTGTCCATGTCCACCCCGGTGACGATGAGGTAAGCCTGATAGTTGGAACTGCGGCTGTCATTCAAGATTTGTGACGCGACGTAGGATTCCGAACCGGGGATAGAGACCAGACGGTTTTCCACACGGTTCCACATACTTCCAAAACCAAAACCGGTCAAAGCAAAGGCTGCACAGATGACTATCACCAAAGCCCAAATCAGCACCGTGGGCAGGGGGCGTCGATTTAAACGGCGATATAGTTTCAGGAACATGTTATGCATTGTCTCATACACTTTAGGGCATTTTTCACTAGGGTGGTCTCATGGACTTGTTTGATTCCTTGAGTGATACCGGCAGGGGGGTTCCGGAGTTTCGCCCGGACGCCCCTTTGGCGGTACGGATGCGTCCGCGTAGCGTAGAAGAACTGGTAGGGCAGTCACACCTGTTGGCGCCCAATTCGCCGTTACAGCGGCTGCTGCGGGCAGACACCGAGATGACTTCGTCTGTGATTCTCTACGGTCCGCCCGGAACCGGCAAAACGACCTTGGCATATCTGGTGGCGCAGGCAGGCGGCCGGGAATATGCCCAGCTTTCCGCCATCAACGCGGGAGTGAAAGAAGTCCGAGAGGTCATTAACGCGGCGAAACGACGACTGAGCCTGAGCGGTCAAGAAACCATTTTATTCTTAGACGAGGTTCACCGGTTTTCTAAATCACAGCAAGATTCGCTGTTGCCGGCAGTGGAAAATCGCTGGGTTATCCTGGTGGCCGCCACCACGGAAAATCCGGCTTTTTCCGTCATTTCTCCGCTGTTATCTCGGTCCCTGCTACTGACGCTGAAACCTCTCACGAACCAGGACATCGAAACCATCACGGACCGGGCTTTGGCGGACGAACGTGGACTGGCCGGAAAGTACACCCTGACCCCGGACGCTAGGGAAAGTCTCATCAGATTAGCCGGCGCGGACGGGCGCAAAGCCCTGACCCTGCTGGAAGCGGCCGCCGGGGGAGCCGATTCCCGCGAAGCCAGCGAAATTACTGAAGACGATGTCGCGGTGGCGGCAGACACGGCCGTAGTGCGCTACGGCATTGACGAGCATTACGATGTGGCTTCGGCGTTTATCAAGTCGATGCGCGGCTCCGACCCCGATGCCGCCCTGCACTATTTGGCGCGAATGATTAAGGCCGGGGAAGATCCGCGCTTCATTGCCCGCCGAGTCGTCATTGCGGCTGCCGAAGATGTCGGGCTGGCTGACCCTACCGTGTTACCCCTCGCGGTCGCGGCCGCACAAGCGGTGCAGTTGATTGGGATGCCGGAGGGACGGATTCCGCTGGCTGAGGCGGTGGTCGCAGTTGCGACGGCCCCGAAGTCGAATCGGGCGTATGTCGGCATCAATACCGCGATGGCTGACGTGGAGGCCGGCAATATCGGCACCGTTCCGACCTATCTGCGCGACCAGCATTATCCCGGGGCTAGTGCCGACAGGAAAGTTTTGGGTACCTATCAATATCCCCACGACGACACCCGCGGCATAGTCGCGCAACAATACCTGCCTGACCCGCTGAAAGACAAGATCTATTACGAGCCCTCCACCCACGGGTGGGAAGTCACGTTGGGAGAGCGACTGGCAAAAATACGCAAGATTCAAAAAATGCGGTAAGATAGCCAAGTTGCCCGGAGTCATGACCAACCCTCGGTTGGCTGATGTCCGGACACCTGGGGTCTTAGCCATAAAGGTGACCCCTCCCCGCCGAGATGCCCTCGCGGGGTGACTTTGAAATAAGACAGGAAGAATATAAATGGCAAACCGTTCTCGGAAAATGGTGCGTTTGTCGCGCGCCTTGGGGATGCCGCTGACCCCGAAAGCTAAGCGGTACTTCGAACGTCGTCCCTACGGACCTGGTGAACACGGCCGCGCCCGTCGCCGTAGCGAATCTGACTACGCGGTGCGTTTGAAAGAAAAGCAGCGTTTGCGTGCCCAGTACGCAATCCGCGAGGCTCAGCTGGTCAAAACCTTCCAGGAGGCACGCCGCATGGAAGGCCAGACCGGTGACAACCTTGTGGAATTGCTGGAAATGCGCCTTGATGCCCTGGTGTTGCGGGCCGGTTTTGGCCGCACCATGTTCCAGGCTCGTCAGGCGGTAACTCACCGTCACATCTTGGTTGACGGCAAGATTGTGGATCGTCCTTCTTACAAGGTACGTCCCGGTCAGACCGTCCAGGTCAAGCCGTCCTCCCAGGTCAAGGATCCTTTCGTGGTGGCTGCCCGCGGTTCTCACCGCGATGTGCTGCCTCCCGTCCCTGACTATATTAAGGTCGATTTGGAAAAGCTGCGCTTTACCTTGGATCGTAAGCCTAAGCGTGAAGAAGTCCCGATTCAGTGCGAAGTGCAACTGGTCGTGGAGCACTATTCCCGCTAAACATTTCAGTGGCCCCGGGATTTTCCCGGGGTCAATTGTTTAAAGTTAGAATACCTACGGTGTTTTTCGCGCAGACAGCACGAAAAATTTGGGTTGCTACACCGAGACAGGAGAATGACATGATTGGTGAAATTGCCGGGATTATTTCCGCCGTGGCTTTCGCGGTATTGGTGCTATTTTTGGCAGTGCCGCTGTGGAAACTGGGTGGGGTGTTTTCCCAATTGGAGCAATCCATTAAATCTGTCGCCGACGAAACGGTGGTGGCGGTCAAACAGGGACAGACGTCTTTGGATCAGGTCAATAACCAGTTGGAACGGGTTGATTCCATGACTTCGGCGGCGAATCGTTCTGTCGAGGATTTCTCGGCTCTGACGACCTTGTTTACAGCGACGCTGGGCCGGCCGCTGATTAAGGTCGCCGCGTTTAACTACGCAGTGCGTAAAGCCATGGGCATTGACGCTAAGAAAGCGAAGTAGGGGGAGAGATGTCGAATACAGCGAAAGCGGTCGGGACGACGCTGCTGCTTTCCGCGGGGGCGGCGCTGGCGGCTTACTTTACCGTAACCCCGTTCCGTCAGACCGTCGATCAGATGACCCAGCGGTTCCGTGCGGATATGTCACAGCGCGAGGAGGAACTCATCGAGGCTCTGAGCTCTAGTGATTCAGAAATCGAGCAGGCCCGCGACACTTGGCGTGCTCGAAAGGACGACGGTGCGGGTTTCAAGGTCGGACGCGGACGTCACCGTGACTCCACGCTGGACGACGACCTGGAATTTTAACGAAACTAACCGACAATAAACGAAAGCCGCCCGGCGCAAACTGACCGGGGGACCAGGACAGATAATCCCGGGCACTGCCCGGATACGAAGGAAAGATACAGATAGATGCGTACTGCGGAAGTTCGTCAGCGTTGGCTGGATTTTTTTGCAAAGAACGGTCATGAGGTCCGCCCCTCGGTGCCGCTCATTTCGCCCGATCCCTCGATTTTGTTCACCATCGCGGGCATGGTTCCGTTCATTCCCTACATCGTGGGAACCGAACCGGCGCCGTGGCCGCGAGCCACCTCGGTGCAAAAGTGTATCCGCACCAACGACATTGATGAGGTCGGTAAAACCACACGTCACGGTACGTTCTTTCAGATGTGCGGGAACTTTTCGTTCGGCGACTACTTTAAGGAAGGCGCGTCTCAGTACGCCTGGGACCTGTTGACCGGCAAGCAAGAGGACGGCGGCTACGGCCTGGACGGCGACAAGCTCTGGGTCACGATTTGGGAGCAAGACGAAGCCGCTTGGAACATCTGGACCCAGCAAATCGGTTTGGATCCCGCCCACGTCCAGAAACTTCCGCGCGAAGAAATCTTTTGGGATACCGGCCAGCCCGGCCCGGCCGGCCCTTGTGCAGAAATCCACCTAGACCGCGGACCTGAATACGGTCCCGAGGGTGGTCCGGAAGTCGACACGCAAGGTGACCGCTACCTGGAACTGTGGAACCTAGTTTTTGATGAATTCCTGCGCGGCGAAGGCTCCGGCAAAGACTACCCGCTGTTGGGCAAGCTCGACCAGACCGCTATCGATACGGGCTTGGGACTGGAACGTCTGGCTTTTGTCCTCCAGGGCAAAGACAATATGTATGAAATTGACGAGGTGTTCCCCGTCATCGAAGTCGCTCAGGAAATGTCCGGGCGCCGCTACACTTCCAGCCCCGATCCGATGGATGTGCATTTCCGTATCGTGGCTGACCACGTACGTTCCAGCCTGATGCTGATTGGCGATGGGGTTCGTCCCAGCAATGAGGGACGGGGCTACGTGCTGCGCCGCCTGATGCGCCGTGCGGTGCGTTCTATGCGACTCTTGGGAGTGTCAGAGGCAGTCATGCCACACCTCTTGCCGGCGTCGATGAACGTAATGAAAGCTTCCTATCCCGAGCTGGAAAAGGACTGGGATACTATCTCAGACGTGGCTTACGCCGAGGAGGACGCTTTCCGCCGCACCCTTGACGCCGGAACCGTCATCTTGGATACCGCGGTGACGAAGGCGAAACAGTCCGGCGCGGCTCTGAGCGGCGACGACGCCTTCCAACTGCACGACACCTACGGTTTCCCTCTTTCCCTGACGCTGGAAATCGCGGCGGAGGCCGGGGTCAAGGTGGACGAAAAACGTTTCACCGAGTTGATGAACGAACAAAAGCAGCGCGCCCGGGCGGACGCGGTGGCCAAGAAAACCGGACACGTCGACGCTCACGTCTATCACGAGTTGGCAGCGAAACTTGGTGAAAACAACACGGTGGAGTTCCTGGGGTATACCGAAACCAGCGCTCCGGCGCGGGTGGTTGGCATATTGCAGGACGGCAAACCGGTACCGGTCGCAACAGCCCCGGCTACCGTTGAGGTCCTGCTGGACCGGACCCCGTTCTATGCGGAGGCCGGCGGGCAGCTGGCTGACCAGGGCCAGGTGACTTTCGCGGGTGGCGGAGTGCTGGACGTGGCTGATGTGCAGGCTCCCGTGAAGGGACTGCCCATGCATCGGGGGACTTTGACGGAAGGTCAGGTTGCTCTCGGTGAGGACGCCCAAGCTACGATTGATGTTCAGCGCCGCGGCGCGATTGCCCGGGCCCACACGTCTACCCACGTCATTCACCAGATTCTGTTGGATTCCCTGGGGCAGGGAGCGACCCAAGCCGGGTCGGAAAACGCCCCGTGGCACGTCCGTTTCGATTTCCGCAACGCGAGCGCTTTGCCGGATTCTTTGGTGGCGGACATAGAGGCGGAGGCTAATGAACGAGTCCAGACCAATATGACTGTTACCGACTACCAGATGCCCATTGAGGAGGCGCGAAAGACCGGCGCCCAGGCCATTTTCGGGGAAAAATACGGCAAGATTGTGCGTATCGTTGATATTGGCGACGGCTGGTCCCGGGAGTTTTGCGGCGGCACCCACGTGCCGCTGACCGGGCATATCGGCTCTATAGCAGTGTTGGGAGAATCCTCGATTGGTTCCGGGGTGCGGCGTATCGAAGCCCTGGTTGGGAATGGTGCTTCTGGATTCCAAGCCAAAGAACACGCCTTGGTGTCTCAGATTAGCCAGTTGGTCGGGGCTAAGCCGGAAACCCTGGTGGAACGCATTACTTCCCTGATGGAACGCCTCAAGTCCGCGGAAAAAGAACTTGAAAAGACCCGTTTGGCGGCACTGCTGTCCAATCTGGACGACTACGTCAAATCTGCCGAAGTGCTGCGTGGCGTGCAGGTCATTCACCAGGTCGTCCAGGCTGGTTCTGTGGACGATTTGCGTCAGGCGGCTACCACTTTGCGCGGGCGGTTCTCTAATGCGGATCCGGTGGTGGTCGCTCTGGCGGCCGTTATCGGTGAAAAACCGATGCTGGTTGTGGCCAGCAACGAAGCGGCTCGCGACAAGGGCGTGAAAGCCGGGGCATTGGTAAAGGCCGGTGCCGCAGCCATGGGTGGTGGTGGCGGCGGCAAGGACGACTTGGCGCAAGGCGGCGGAGCCCCTGCAGGCAAACCCGAAACCGGTTTGAATGCTGTAGTGGCAGCGCTGCAGTCGGTACTCGCGAAGTAGACAACTGCCGGTTGGGCTTCGCGCCGAGTCGGCACGCGGAAAGGGGATAGCGCAGAGTATGCTTGCCGGAAACTTTCTCGCCATTGACGTGGGTAAGGTGCGTGTGGGTGTGGCCCGTTCGGTAGCGGGGACTTCCCTAGCGTTGCCAGTGGAGACCTTGCAGGTGCAGCCTGACGGTTCCGAGCTGGACGAACTGGTGGACATTATTGCGGAAAGTGACCCCCAGGCCGTATTTGTGGGCTTGCCGAAACTGATGAGCGGCAAAGAGGGCGAGGCTGCCCGGATGGCACGGTCTTACGCCCGGCGTCTGGTCAGGCGGCTCGGCGCACTGCCGGTGCATCTCATCGATGAACGATTGAGCTCGGCTGATGCCCACGCCAAGCTGCACGAGGCCGGGGTCAGTACCCGTCGCCAAAAGCAGATGGTTGACCAACTCGCCGCTGTGACTATCCTCACGCGAGCTTTAGAAACTTTGACTCAAACAGGGAACTTACCTGGCGAGTTGGTTATCATTGAGTAAACCACGTAACGAGGGAAGTACATGGCAGACATTGAAGATTTAGAATCGATGGGACCGCGACGCCGACGCCGGTATTTAGCTCAACAAGCTCAGGCTGCGTTGAGCTCGGCTGACTCTCAGGCTCCCTCGACTCCGGCACTTCCCCAAGATGCGCCACTCCCGCAAACCCCCAATTCCGCGCCAGTCCCGGTCGCACCCCCGAATGTCGCGGTTGAGCCGACTCCGCGCCCACTTCCCAGCCGCCGCAGCCGTGACGAGGAACCTGACACCCCGTCTTTTCCGCGCGTAGCCTCGGTAGCACCCCAAGCCGCGGACGCGACCTGGGAATCCCTGCTGCAGGACACGCAGGTTGCCCCCGCCGAGCAACCCGAAGTCGCCGTGAGCGAACATCATCGGCGTGACAAACGTTCTCGAGTTCGGCGCCGCAAAACTATGCGGAATCGTACGATTATTATCCTGGCGATTGTGGTCGCGCTGCTGGTGGTGGCCATCGTTTTTGGTGCGATTATTTTCAATCGTTGGCTCAGCGCTAAGGGTGCCGACTATGAAGGCAGTGGCACCGGCCGGGTGATGGTGACCGTTCCCGAGGGCGCCCTGGGCTCTGATATCGGCAACATTTTGGCAAAAGCGGAGGTCGTAGCGTCCTCGCAGGCGTTCTTTAATGCGTGCCGGGACCAGGAAGCGGCCTGTTCTGCGATTCAGCCCGGAACCTATGCGATGGCCAAACATATGTCTGCCGTCAATGCTTTGTCCATCTTGATTGACAAAGCGAACCGGGTCGATGATCAGATTACGATTGGTCCGGGTTTGACAAAGTGGCAGGTCAAAGAGCAACTGGTGACGACTGCCGGTTTCAGTGACGCTGATGTGGAGGCGGCTTTCGCCAACGCGCCAGGACTGCCCAAGGTTGCCGGTGGAGACATCGAGGGGTGGCTAGCTCCCGGAACTTACCTGGTGGGACCCGGTCAGGACGCGACCGAAACAGTGCGCCAGATGGTAGCCGCCAATGTCAAGCGACTGCGGGACGCGGGAATTCCCGAGGCCCAGTGGGAGACGTTCCTGACCAAGGCATCTATCGTCCAGCGTGAGGGCAGCGACCTGCAAAAACAGGACTACGCCAAGATTGCACGAGTGTTAGAAAACCGGATGGACGCCAGCAAGGAAACCGTCGGGTTCTTAAATATGGATTCCACGGTTATCTACGGTTTGGGCGAAGCCTCGAAGTCCCGCAAAATTCCGACCGCCGCCGAGGTCGCTGACGCTTCGAATCCGTACAATACCTACCGCCACAAGGGGCTGCCGCCGGGTCCTATTGGGGTCGTAGGCCAAGATGCTTTTGACGGCACCCGCAACCCGCCACCGGGGGACTGGCTGTACTTCACGACGGTGGATTTGAACACTGGTGAGACTCGTTTCAGCGCGACCATGGAGGAACAAAAAGCCAACGTGGAGCTGTTGAAACAGTTCTGCAAGGACCACCCCGATATTTGTAAAGGGTAGCGTGCCATGCCGTACTGTCTGGTTGTGGGGGATCCAATTGCGCATTCTTTATCTCCCGTCATCCACTTGGCGGCGTATCGTGAACTGGGTTTGAACTGGGATTTTCGCCGCCAGCGCGTTCGGTCGGGAACGCTCAAAGGATTTCTGGCCGCGGCAGATCCTCAGTTGCGTGGCTTGGCGGTAACCATGCCTTTGAAACCGGAGGCTCTGCAGGCTGCGACTTTTGCTGACGGCTTAGCCAAAGTTACCGGCGCGGTGAACACCCTGGTCCCCGCCGCGGGAGGGGATTGGACCGGATTCAATACCGATGTCCGAGGTATTGTCGAGGCTTTTCGCCACGACGGCCCGACAAACCCGCCGTCCGGGGCCAGCGCGGTTATTTTCGGTTCGGGTTCCACAGCGGCTTCGGCGCTGGCGGCTTTCACGGAGCTGGGAATGAAAGAGCTGACGGTCGTCTCTCGGACTACTGCCCAAACGGGCGCGGCTTTTCAGGCGGCGCAACGTATGGGCTTGAGCGCCCGAGCGGTGGCGTGGCAACAGGTTGAGGCCGTCAATCGGACGCTGAGCTCGGCAGGACTGGTGATGAGTACGGTTCCCGCCCCCGCCCAAGACGCCCTGCCCCTGTCACAGCTACAGATTACTCCTCACACCGTTTTCCTAGACGCGGCGTACGCGCCGTGGCCGACCCCGCTTGCCAGTTGGGCACAGAGGTGTGGAGCGCAGGTCATTCCCGGATGGGAAATGCTGTTGCACCAGGGCGTCGCCCAGGTGAAATTGTTTACTGGGCAGGAAATTGATGCCGCAGTTTTACGTCCAGCTTTGCTGAAGAATATGCCCAATCGACACTGAAACTGGGCAGTGAGGGCGAAGCCAGACATTTAGGACATTAGCGGTCGTGTTGGGACACCGTGTTCTGTCCAATAACCGCCTAGAGGTTGGTGAATCAGTAGAATTATGAGATAAACACCAAAAGATACGCCAAAACAGATTAGCCAAGTCGCTACTTGCCAAAACAAACTGGGAAAAATCATCATTATGAGGACTGGGACGGCGATTACAGTAATACAGACGACGGTACGACCCAAATAGTGAAAAGAGAGCAACAAGCAGGCACGTAGGTAATCAAGAATCTCAGCTGAGGCAATTTTCCTTTTCGCCAGCATCGGCCAAATCCACGCATTTACGCTCAATACTAGGAATACCGCGAGGCAGAGCAACGCCCCCCACAGGAGCTTGAATACCCCAGACTTGAGGCTACCCAGGGCATAAAATTCCCAAATCACCAAGGCAAAAAACAGTATGTCAACGAACCATAGCAACGTAGCTATCAACCAATTTTGCCTGATTGCTGTCCATACTGAGCGAAAACTCGCGGTGTTGTTTTCAATGAGGGATAAGTTGATGGTAAACAGCATCAACAATGCCCAACCACCGGTGAGGATTAAGCCTAGACCCAACATGGCTGCCAAGTTAGACAAAAAAACCGTGACGATGAAAGCTAGAAGCTGGTTCAGACGAGAATCTGGCGCGAACGGGTTTGCCATGAAAGACTATGCCTCACTATCTGTTCTCTCTAATATCAGAAAGCTGCACAGGGACAGCAGTAGTACCTTTCGGTAACAGGTGACCAGGTACGATGATATGTTGGGGCTGCTCCCCATTGAACTGAGAGAATAATAAATCGCAGGTGATTTCGGCAATCTGATCAGCCGGTTGATTAACAGTCGTGAGAGCGGGATAGACGTAGGAACCCAATGGAATTCCATCGAAACCGACAATCGAAATATCTTGAGGAATACACAGATTCATTTCTCTGGCCGCTTGCATTGCTCCGATTGCCAGCACATCGGCGATGGCAAAAATGGCAGTGATATCAGGGCATTCTTGCAGCAGTGCACGGGTCATTCGGTATCCGTTTTCAAACGAATAGGGGGAATCTTCGGAGTTGTCAAAAGACCGCACCCATTGGGGATGTGGTCTTATACCGTGTTTGCGTAAGGCGTCGTAGTATCCAGCCAGACGGAGAGAACCTACGGAATTATCCAGAGAATCTGAACCAATTATGCCTATCTGACGATGTCCTAGCTGATAGAGATAATCGACTACGCGACCGGCTTCTCCATAGTCGTCAATGGCAACCGAAGCGTAACGTTCACGATGCGCGCTGTCTTTCATACTGACCGTAGAAACCACGAAAGGAACCGAAAGTTTCTCTAAATCATCCACGCGATGTTGGAAATGCCCACCCAAGAAAATGACGCCGAGAGCGGAATCTTCATCGACTGTTTGAATGGCATCTCTCAGCTCATCGGACCAGTGTGGAACCGAGACGATGTTGACTTGATATTCGTGGTTGCGGATAGCCCTCTCTAACTTATCCAAAATTCGTGCAAACAGGGGATTCTCTAAACCCTTGATGACAACTGCTATCGAGCGGTTTGAGCTGAGCTTTAAAAACCGCGCGTGACGATTGGGCTGGTATCCCAAAGTGGCAGCGGCTTCTTCAATACGTTTACGTGTCTGTGCAGAGACACCCTCTTGACCATTAAGAGCTCGGGAGACAGTGGCTATACCGACCCCGGCTGCTCGTGCAACGTCTTTGATATTTGCAACTTGGTGTTTATCCGGGTAATCCGCAGGTAACATGGCTCCCATTCTATTCGAGATGATGGTCAGTGCTGGGTATGATGCGTACCCGGAGCACGTCCAGAGATGGCAGTAAGCTGTGCAATTTCATCCCATGGATATGCATTCCAGTCGGATTGCGACAATCGCCACCCCCAGTTGCCCCGCATTTGCCCCGGAGTGTTTATACGAGCCGAGCTGTCCAGCCCCAAGTAGTCCGCAGCGGGGATAATGCAGGTATCCGCCACGGAGGTCATTGCCAGGGCTATGAAGCACTGGGGCATGTCCTCAATTGCGGTGTGGGAAGCTCCGCAGTAGATTCTGGCCAGTTTTTGATCTTCTGGGGCGAGACTGGCAAACCAGCCTTGCAGCGTGTCGTTATCGTGAGTTCCTGTATAAACAACCGAATTTTTCGGAATTTCATGAGGCCAATAATCTGCAGGTTCGCGGCTGTCGAAGGCAAACTGAATGAGTTGGATGCCTGGTTGACCCGTCGCATTGCGCAGGTCTTCAACTGCAGAAGTCAAATATCCGAGATCCTCAAGCACCAATGGTAGCGTGCCCAATTGCTTTTCTAAAGCTGTGAAAAAGTCAATGCCCGGTCCTGGTTCCCAAGTTCCCGCCACCGCACTGGTCGCGTCAGCAGGAATGGCAAAATACGACTCCAGACCGCGAAAATGGTCGATTCTCAGGATATCTACGCGTTGTAGCTGGAGACCGACGCGTTCCTTCCACCAGGAAAAGTTGGAGCGTTGGTGCGCTTGCCAGTCATAAAGTGGGTTTCCCCAAATTTGACCGGTAGCAGAGAAACCATCCGGAGGTACTCCAGCCACTTTTTTGGGATAAAAGTCGGAACCCAGTTGGAACAGTTGCGGATTAGCCCAGGTATCTGCGGAATCGAGAGAGACGTATATGGGTATATCTCCCAGAATTTTGATCCCTTTACCGGTTGCGTAGTCGTGCAGTTCGTTCCACTGGGTTTCAAAGACCCACTGGCAAAATTCGTGAAATTCGATTTCTTCACGCAAATCTGCAGCAACTCGAGCCAAGGCTTGTGGTTCACGATGACTTAACTCTTTCGGCCATTTTTGCCACGGTTTGTGCTTAAATTCATGACTGAGTGCCAGGAACAAGGCATAATCTCGAACCCAGGGATTGCTGGCGCGAAATTGTTCAAATGAATCGCGTGAAACATGTGAGCAAAACGTAGCGTAAGCATAGCGCAGTGCCTGGTGCTTTGATTGGCTTACTGCTGCATAATCGATATAGGGGGATTGAGCCCCCCAATCCAAATCTTGCAATTGAGAGGCTTCAATCCACCCCCTTTTCACCAAATTGTCTAAATCAATGAAGAGGGGATTTCCGGCTTGGGCGGATTGGCTTGAATAAGGCGAGCCGCCATATCCCGGAGGGCAGAGGGGTAAAATTTGCCAGATACGTTGATTCGCTTGGGCTAAAGCATCGATGAAATGATAGGCAAAACTGCCCATTGAACCCATCCCGTAGGATCCGGGTAGGGAGAACACCGGTAGCAAGATACCAGCTTGCCTCATTCGCATAGTTAGCCCTTCACCGCTCCAGCCACAACACCTTCAATGATGTACTTCTGTGAGAATAGATAGAAAACCACGATGGGAATGATTGCCAAGACAAGCATAGCCATCATCGCTCCCATGTCGTTGGAGCCATGGGAACCAACTAGCTGTTGTACTACTACGGGAATAGTCTTGTAGGGAGTGGACAGACCGATTACCAGGTATGGCAACAGGTAGTCATTCCATACCCATATGGTCATCAGGATCGATACGGTAATCGTTACGGGTTTCAACATTGGCAGAACCACCAAAAAGTAATTTCGCAGAGGTCCACATCCATCAATCATGGCAGCTTCTTCAACATCTATGGGAATACCCTTGATAAATCCAGAAAAAATGAATACTGAAAGTCCCGCACCGAATCCCAGGTACAACAAAATCATGCCCAGGGGATTAGCTAAACCTAATGAATCGGCAATTTTTACGGTTGGAAACATGACCATCTGAAATGGAACCACCATAGAAAAAACCAGTACCAAATAAATCAGATTGGTCCACCAGCTTTTCACCCGCGTGATGTAATAGGCGGTCATCGCTGCAAAGAATACAATGATGATTACGGAAAAAACCGTGATAAAAGCTGACCAGCCAAAAGCTGAGAAAAATCCGGTGGCTGCTAGCCCTTGCACATAGTTAGTAACTCCCGCGAAGTATTGTCCAACGGGAAGTGCAAACGGTGCGTCGGAAATAAAGAAACGTCCCTTAAAGGAGTTCATGAGTATGAACAATAACGGACCGATAAAAATGACTGTGAGAATTGTCAGGAAAATATAGGTGATGAATTTACCGACAGTTACGCCGCTTGAGTGAGCGGTGGTCGTCGTGATCTGGTTCGTGTGGTTGCCAGGCGCAGAAGTCAGAACAGGAGTGCTCATGACTCAACCTCCTTTGAGCGGGTGATGCGTAGTTGTAAGAATGCGATTAAAGAAACAATGAGGAAGAAAATGACAGCTTTGGCTTGACCAACGCCTTCGAAGCCAACCTTGCCGAAGAAGGTGTTGACGATGTTTAGAGCAGCCATTTCTGTTTGTTTCAATGGGGCGCCGTTGGTTAACGCCAAGTTTTGGTCAAACAATTTAAACGAGTTACTCAGAGTTAAGAAAGTACAAATTGTGATGGAAGGCATAATCATCGGTAACGTCACGTGCCGGATAACCTGCCAACGACTGGCACCATCAATTTGTGCAGCTTCGACTAAATCTGGAGGAACTGATTGCAAGCCGGCAATATAAATGACCATCATATAGCCAACCTGCTGCCAGTTTAACAGGAGTATTAAACCAAACAGACCAAGTCGTGCATCGGAGACCAGAGTAGTGTCGAAGTTCCTCAGTACTGCATTGATGATAGTTTGCCAAGTATAGCCCAACACGATACCACCGATGAGGTTCGGCATAAAAAATACAGTACGGAAAAAGTTGGTTCCTTTGAGCTTGCGAGTCAACAGATAGGCGATAGATAAGGCAAACACGTTGACAGTAATGATTGCTATAGCCGTGACTAATACTGTGAACCCCAGAGCGTGGACAAATCCCTGACGTTCACTAAAGGCTTTGATGTAATTTTCTACTCCGTTGAAAGTAGCGTTAGTTACCGTGGTGAACTTGCTGAATGAAAGGTAAATACCAATAAAGAATGGAGCCAAAAAAGCGATTGTAAATGCGAGCAGAGTGGGACCGGTGAATACTAAACCCCATCGTTTAAGACTTTGTTCCATGATTATCTCTTTTAAAAATTGTGTATTTGTGGCATCGGTGAGGGGCGAACATGCCTAGGTTAGAAGCGTTCGCCCCTCACCGGAATGTGACTATTAGGATTGCTTCTCAGCAGCCCAGCCCGTCTTGAACATTTTGACTACCGCATCCCACTTCATCTGACCGGCGGCATATTGGGACAGCGCCTGGCCAAAGTCGTCCTTAAAGGTTTGGCTCGGGAACGTAGTAAATACCCACGGGATGGTCTTAAGTTCACTGTTTGACATGTAAGAAACAACTTCCTTTGCCAACGGATCAGCGGGCTGTTCGGCTTCGCTAAAGGTGCTGAACGGGGGAATGAAGCCAAGCTCGTCGACCATGAATTTCTTGCCACCATCGGAGGAAATCAACCAGTTCACGAAATCTATCGATGCCTTTTGATCAGCAGGTGAGGCTTGGGAGTTAATTGAGAAGAAGTTCTCAGTACCGATGTTCAAGCCCTGAGTTTCCTCTCCGGACTTGCCGGTATAGATGGGGAGCATCTTAACGTCTTCAGCCTTAACCGTGTTTCCGGCAACTTCGGAAATCTGACCATATGCCCAGTTACCATTTTGCACCATTGCGGCTTTACCCAGAGCGAATTCTGCCATTGAGTCAGTCACAGCTTTGGAACTTGCCAAAGTCGGCGCAATTGTGGAGTTGTTCAGGTAAAGGTCAAAGATGTTCTTGTACTCCTTGTTGTACTTGAATTCCAACTCATCCATGTCCTCGGTGTCATTGTCCTGGTATTCAAAGTAAACAGGTAAATCCGCCAAGTGAGTCTGCCAACGCCAGTCCTCACCGGGTTTTAGTGAAGTGGAGGCAAATACCCCATCAATGCCTAAGTCTGCCTTTTTAGCTTGCATGTCTTCAACCAGGGTCTTGAGGGTGTCGAAATTCTTTACTTCCTCCATCGAGGTGACCTTGGCGCCGGGCAGACCAAAATATTTGTTTAAGATTGATTGGTTGTAGATGATCCCGTATCCTTCTACCACATAGGGAACGCCGTAAATCTTGCCGTCTTCTCCGACTGCCATCGACTTATCCAATAGGTTGTTGTAGAAATCTGTGGAAGAGAGGTCTGCAGTGTAGTCTTTCCACGATTGCATACCAATCGGACCGTTAATCTGGAACAGGGTCGGAGCTTCTTTCTTGGTCACCTCTGCCTTAAGAGTTTGTTCATAGGTGCCGGATGCTGCTGTGACAACCTTTACCGGAACGCCAGTCTCGTCGGTGTAGGCCTTGGCAATTTTTTGCCAAGTTTCGTCTTGCTCAGGTTTAAAGCTGAGGTAATAAACTTTACCCTTGCCGTCATCGGCGGCGGTGTTATCAGAGCCACCGCAAGCGCTCAGGGTCAGGGTCAAAGCGGTTGCCGACAATAAGGCGGCGATTTTTGTGAATTTACTTGCCATTTTTTCTCCTAGCGTCCGCTCCGCAGCACCGGTGCTGGGGAGTCGTTACGGAAACGTTTCCGTATAGATAAAGACTACATTTCACCGTGATAAAAAACAAGCATTTGAGAAAAGTTTTTTTAAGATTCGCCCGTTTGGTCGCACGAGTCCTTGATGCCTTGATGGTGTGGGAGCTACGTGAAGGCTCTGGCTCTCCATGCACAATTTTTGAGAAAACAGCACCATCTTCACGCTTTACTCAGCTAAAATAGAAGCAATTTACAGTTGTTGCTCAGCCAAAATACGGGCAGTGATTAAGCTTTTTCTCAAGGAGGGGGAGGGATGCTCTGGCACGTTCTGGCGTGGATTCTCAGCGGAATCTGGGGTTACACGGTGGGCGCGGTCACGACCAAAATTTTGCGCCAGCGTCGCATCGAATTGCCGGACCTGTTTTACCTGCCGTTTCCGCTGTGCCTGACCTTGGCTACGGTCCTCCTCAATGTTATCCAGTGGCTTATTCTCAACTATTTTTCCCACGGTCTGTGCTTCACCCATTTCCTCGTCACCTTGCCGGTGTACCTGGGTACCGCCCCATTCTGTGCGTTATTCCTGACTGATGCCCTCTACCGGCTGCTGCCTAACCGTCTATTGGGGTTGGGGGCCGCGATGCTTCTACCTGTACTGACCATTGTCACTCTGATTCGCCATGACACCGAGGCTCTGGCGAGGATCTGGGTTTTGGGTCTAGCTATGGGGCTGGTTTTGGCTCTCGCCACGCATTTTGGTTTAGGGATGGGAGATGTCAAGCTCGCGGCGCTGCTCAGCGCATGGCTAGGTCTTTATAACTGGTTCGCGCCCCTAGCGATGCTGCTACTGGCCTCACTCTTGGGCGGCGCGTTTGCCTTAATCCAGGTCATCCGTAAAAAACTTGATTTAGATAAAGACATTGCTTTCGGCCCGTGGCTCATCACGGGCGCCTACATCACGTGGGTGGTGTATCTGCCCTTGATATTGGTGGGCATCTAGCCGCTTTCTCACCGTCCAGGCCGAGTAACCCGGTTCGGGATGTGTGGCGAAATGTGGCAAGATGAGCTCATGTTGGATTGTGTCACTGCCGGGGAATCACACGGCGCCGCCCTGATAGCCGTACTCAGTGGACTGCCGGCAGGGATCGAAATCACCACCGATACCCTGACCCAAACCCTGGCCCAGCGGCGAAAAGGCTACGGCCGGGGAACACGTCAAAACTTCGAGCAAGACGCAGTGACCATCCTTTCGGGGCTGCGCCACGGCAAAACGCTGGGTTCCCCGATTGCTGTCGAGATTAAAAACACAGAATGGCCTAAGTGGCAGACGGTCATGAGCCCTGACCCGGTACCTTGTCAGGCGCTGCTGCGAGACGCGGGTCGTGGCGACGAGCGCGAAGTGGCGCGAAATCTTCAGCTTACGAAACCGCGGCCGGGACACGCCGACTTTGCCGGCATGATGAAGTACGGATTCACCGATGCCCGTAACGTGTTGGAACGTTCCTCCGCTCGGGAAACGGCCGCCAGAGTGGCGCTGGGGGCTTTTGCACAAGCGTTGTTGGATCAGGTCGCGGGGATTCGTTTAGTGTCTCATGTGACCTCCGTCGGTTCAGTTTCGGTTCCTCTGGACGCGCCGATGCCGCAGCCGGAAGATGCGGATTATCTTGACAATGACCCGGTACGTTGCCTGGATGCGCATACGGCGGAACAGATGGTGCAGGCTATCGACCACGCGCAACACACGGGCGATACCTTAGGGGGAGTAGTCCAGGTCATCGCCTACGGGGTGCCTATCGGTTTAGGGTCTCACGTGAGCCGAGCCCGCCGACTGGACGCGCGTCTGGCCGCCGCCCTCGTCTCTATTCAAGCCGTAAAAGGGGTGGAGATCGGCGCGGCTTTCCTGCAAGCCTCCCTGCCGGGCAGTCAAGCCCACGACCCTCTGTACCGCGGTGACCAGCCAGCCGACGCAAACACGGGCTTGGGAACGGTAACGCGACCTACTAACCTGGCGGGCGGCATCGAAGGTGGGATGTCTAACGGCAATCCGATTGTGGTTTCCGCCGCTGTGAAACCTATCTCTACCGTTCCCCACGCCCTGCCGACCCTGGATTTGGCTGATGGTAGCGTGGCGACCGGGCTGCACCAGCGTTCGGATACGACCGCGGTAGTGCCGGCTGCCGTCATCGCCCAAGCCGAGGTAGCACTGGTGTTGGCTGACGCTCTACTGGAAAAAACAGGCGGGGACTCGGTGGCGGAATGTTCGCGAAATTTGCGCGCCTACCTCGATGAAGTGACGCAAAGGACGACTTTCTGATGACGCGCAAAATCGTTCTGATGGGATTGCCCACTTCGGGCAAATCGAAAACTGCCGGGATTCTGGCTCAAATTTTGCACACCACCTGGATTGATACCGACCTGGAAATTCAGCAGCGTTTCGGTCAATCCATCCCCTGGATCTTTAAAGAACTCGGAGAACAGGGCTTTCGCGCCCTCGAATACACGGTGGTTCGCGACGCGCTGCGGGGCTCAGCCCGGATTGTTTCCCTGGGAGGCGGCGCCCCGACCTACGCCCCGACCCGCGAGCTACTGAGCGAACACACCGTTTACTACCTGAAAGCGGACCCGGACTTCCTGGTGAATCGCCAGATTCAACGCTCCGAACGCTCCGGCCAAAAAAAGGACGCCCAAGTTCGTCCCCTGTTGGCGGGAGACCTGCGAGAACGGATGCATGAGCTGTATCGGGAGCGAAAAGACATCTATGAAAGCACCGCCACGGTCATTATCGATGCGCAGTGTAAACGCAGCGAATTGGCTGGGGAAATCATTACTTATGAAGAACGCCAGGGTGACTGTATCTGGGTGTCCACCCCCGGCCAGCCCTACGCCGTGAGCTTTGGTGAAGACCTAAACGCACAGGTCGCGGCCTTGATGAAGGCGCACACGAAAAAAGTCTTGCTGCTCAGCGCGCCAGCGGTAGCCCCGGCGGCGAACAGTTTGGCGCAGCACTTGGATTCATTGGGTAAACAAACCACGGTGAAAGTGCTGCCTGACGGAGAAGGTGCGAAGCAGCTCCCGGTGCTTTCCGAAGTGTGGGAGGCGGCCGCCAGCGCGGGTCTGGAACGCCGCGATGCGATTGTGGCTCTCGGCGGGGGAGCCACCACTGACCTGGGAGGTTTCGCAGCGGCGACCTGGTTGCGTGGCATTGACCTCATCACGGTGCCGACGACTTTGCTGGCGATGGTTGACGCTGCTATCGGAGGCAAGACCGGCATTGACTGGAGCACCGGGAAAAACTTGGTCGGGGCGTTTTATCCTCCTATCGGGGTGGCGGTGGATTTCACGACTTTGCGAACCCTTTCGCCAGACCACCTGCGAGAGGGGCTGGCAGAGGCTCTGAAGTGCGGGTTTATCCGCGACCAACAGATTTTGGACATTGCCCGGGATCACGCGTCGGCACTGCTGGACCCGGATTCCTCCTCGCTTCGAGACATTATTCGCCGGGCCGTCACGGTGAAATCCGACGTGGTTTCAGCCGATTTGTATGAGTCGGGCCAGCGGGAATACTTGAACTACGGACATACTTTGGCACACGCCATAGAACGGGTAGAGAACTACCGTTTCCCGCACGGTTTAGCGGTTTCTATCGGGATGGTGTTTGCGGCAAACCTGGCCGCAGTGCTGGGGCGGGGGCCAGAAAATCTGGCCGTGCGCCTGCGTGACCAACTGGAAGCAGTCGGCTTGCCCACTACCTATACCACCCACACTTTCGCGGAACTGTTACCCATCATGTTTAGCGATAAAAAAGTTCGCGGCGGGCAGCTGCGGTTCGTCCTGCTGGAAGATTGGGGCAAACCCGTGGTTGTTCCCGTCGCCGATTCTGCGGCTCTGGCTAAAGCTGCCCAAATGACTGGAATTCCCCAGTGAAACTGCACTGTTCGTTGGCTTTAGTGTCCCTGCCGGGAGCCCGTCTGAGCCAGTTGGCGCAGACGATTTCACCGGACGTTGGTCTGCCCGTGGCTTCCGGTTCAGGCCTCGATACCTGGTCGCCGAGTTGTGCTCCCGCCATTTTTGTGTTGCCCTCTGACGTGCTCGAGACCGGTTCATCCGCCCTGGTCGAGGACTTTCGACAGGACGGGAATCCGGTAGTTTTCCTTGATTTACCCTGGGAACAGTCGTGGCAGGCCGTAAACCCGGAGAAACTCAGTGACCCTAACGGCCTGCCTTGGCGCGCGACCTATCGCCGCCTGGCCCAAAACCGTCGGGAGGATTTGATAGCGCACGCCGACCACACGGTTCGAGCCGAAGGGACTTTCACAGAACTGGCGCAACGGCTGTTGAAAGTTATCGCTGAAAACGGCTGCAGTTAGCCAACGGCCCGCTTTTTCGGTAGACTGTTTGAGCTGATTTGCTAACTGTTAAGACTGTGAAGGATGAAACGTGGCAACGACTAATGATTTGAAAAACGGCTTGGTGATGAAGATTGACAACCAGTTGTGGCAGGTTGTCGAATTCCAACATGTGAAGCCCGGCAAGGGGCCGGCTTTCGTGCGCACCAAGATAAAAAACATCCTTTCGGGCAAAATCGTTGACCGGACCTTTAACGCGGGACTAAAGATTGAAACCGCTACTGTGGACCGCCGCGACATGACCTACTCTTACAACGACGGCACCGACTACGTGTTCATGGACGAAAAGACCTTTGAAATGGTCAACGTGACTCCCGAAATCGTCGGGGATGCCGCGCACTTCCTGCTGGAAAACCAGAAATGCATCTTGGCTTTCAACGAAGGCAACGTTTTGTTCATCGAACTGCCGGCCTCGGTCGTCTTAGAGATTTCGCACACGGAACCGGGCTTGCAGGGTGACCGCTCCAATGCGGGCACCAAGCCGGCCACCCTCGAGACGGGTTGGGATATTCAAGTGCCGCTGTTCCTGAATATCGGCGACAAGGTGAAGGTCGATACCCGCACCGGCGAATACATCTCGCGGGTTACCGATTAATACTGCAGTGGACGCGAGTCGGGGCGCAGGCTTCCGGCTCGCGTTACGCATTTTGCGAGGGGGACGAGACAGTGGGACATAAATTGCCGCGGCGCACGCGGGAGCGGGTTCGGGCCGTTGATGTGCTTTATGAGGCGCATGTGCGAGGCTGGGACACTCCCGAGGGTATATTTTCTCTGGCGCAACTACGTCAGGACGAGACTACCGCGCAGACCCCGCTGCCGGCCTATGCTGTCGAAATTTTGGAGGGTGTGGCCGAGCATTTAGAGCGGATTGATGCGGCTTTGGCGACATATTCAAAAGCGTGGCCGCTGCAGCGGATGCCAGAGGTGGACCTGGCTATCATGCGGGTCGCGGCTTGGGAGATTTTGTTCAATCCCGATGTGGAAGGAGCCGTAGCCATCACTGCCGCTATGCAAATCGCGGAGGAACGTTCTACTGACGAGTCGCCGAAGTTTATCAACGGTCTGTTGGGAGCCATCAACGATATGAAAGATGCGTTGAGCAAAACCGAGTCCGACCAAACTTTGAGCGGCGAGGCGATTGCCAAACTGGAGTCTTCGGTACCGCAGAGCTTTGATACCGCAGCAAAAACGGCCGCAGCGGGCGGCGTTTTGGAACAGATTGATTTAGACACCCTGGAATAGAGTCTGCAGTTAATCTCGATTCATCATTTCGCGCAGGATATCTGCGGATTTTTCCGAGTTGTCCAGAGTTTCGTTGATGGTTTTGGCTTTCTGTTGTGCCTTGACCCACTTTTGGAAACGAGCAGCGGCCTCTGGCGAGTTGTCGGGTTGCGTGACCTCTTGGCTCAGCCCCGGCGTGTCCTCGTTGCCGAATAGAAGCTGCATTAACAGCTCGCGTTTTTCGTCCATGTCTTTATTATCGGCGATTTTGCCAGGAGTTTAGCCTGAAAACGCTCGGTGTTGAAAATTTCGCGTGTTTCTGCTTTTTTCCCGAGAGTTCCAGCATTCCCGACCCGATTTGCGCCGGCACGGGCGGGGGATTCGGAGGTAAAGAAAAAAACGTGTACTATGGAGTCGCTATAAAACCTTTAATTTTGCCCCGTGAGGCAGAAAGGAAAAATATGGAAAAAACAGTGTTGGGCAGTGCTGACATTGCCCGTTCGCTGAAACGACTGGCCTTCGAGATTATGGAGAAAAACCAGGGTCTTGAAGATGTCGTTCTGTTAGGAATCCCCACCCGTGGCGTTGAGCTAGCCAATCGGTTGGGGAATTTTTTAAAGGAAAATAATCCCGATACAGACGTCCCGGTTGGCACCCTGGACATCACCCTGTACCGCGATGATCTTTCCCGTCAACCAATACGCGTACCGAAACCCACCGTGATGCCCCAAACCGGCATTGACGGTAAAACGGTCATCCTCGTCGACGATGTGCTCTATTCCGGACGCACGATTCGGGCTGCGCTCGATGCGTTGAACGATCACGGCCGCCCTGCCCAAGTGCAGCTAGCCGTGCTGGTGGACCGCGGTCACCGCGAACTTCCGATTCGCGCTGACTACATCGGAAAGAATCTGCCCACTTCACGGGTGGAACAGGTACTCGTAAAACTTCAAGACAGTGACGGCGAAGATGCCGTGATTATTGCAGACGGGAAGGAATAAAAATCATGCGACATTTGCTCTCTGCGGCTGATTTGAGCCACGAAGATGTCCTGAAAATTTTGGATACTGCCGAAGCCATGGCGATGACCCAGGCTCAAAAGGTGAAAAAGCTGCCGACCTTGCGCGGCAAAACCGTGGTCAACCTCTTTTTTGAGAACTCCACCCGGACGCGGATTTCTTTTGAAACCGCGGCCAAGCGCCTCAGCGCGGACGTCATCAATTTTTCTGCGAAAGGTTCCTCGGTTGCGAAAGGCGAATCCCTGAAAGATACGGCCTTGACCCTGCAGGCCATGCGCGTTGACGGCATTGTTATCCGCCATTCCTCCTCCGGGGCGGCCTACCGTTTGGCTAACGCAGGCTGGTCTGACGTGCCCGTCCTCAACGCTGGTGACGGCGAACATCAACACCCCACCCAGGCTTTGCTCGACGCGATGACACTGCGCCGGCACTACCTCGGTTTGAGCGGCGGCGACCTCGCAGGTAAAGACCTCGATGGCGCCCACGTAGTCATCGTGGGAGACATCCTGCACTCTCGTGTCGCTCGCTCCAACGTGGACTTGATGTCGACTTTGGGAGCCCACGTGACCCTGGTCGGTCCGCCCACCCTGATGCCGGTTGGGGTAGAAAACTGGAAGTGCGACGTGTCCTACGACTTGGATGTGGCCTTGGCTACCAATCCTGATGCGGTGATGATGCTGCGGGTGCAGCGCGAGCGCATGAGCTCCGCCGGCGGGGGTTACTTCCCGTCTGTGGTCGAATATCACCGGGCTTACGGTTTGAACAACACCCGTTTCACTAACCTGCCCGAACACACGGTAATCATGCACCCCGGTCCGATGAACCGCGGTATGGAAATCTGCGCCCAAGCCGCAGATTCCGCAAAGTCTGTCATTGTTGAACAAGTTGGAAACGGCGTGAGTGTCCGGATGGCTGCCCTCTACCTTTTGCTCGCGCCGGAAGGAGGCCTGCTGTGAAGGAATATTTGATTAAGAACGTAACCCTGCCGAACGGTCAGGGGGCTGACATTGCTGTCAAGGACGGCATTTTTGCGGGTGTAGGCGCGAATGCGGCGGATGCTGTTTCTGCCGGTGCCACGACCATCGATGGCAACGGCTTGGTGGCTTTGCCGGGCCTGGTTGATATGCACACTCACCTGCGCGAACCCGGCGGTGAGGACGCGGAAACGGTTGCTTCCGGCACGCTTTCAGCGGCTTACGGCGGTTATACCTGTGTTCACGCGATGGCCAACACCACTCCCGTCCAGGACAACGCCGGTATCGTCGAGCAGGTCGTGCACTTGGGGAACCTCGCGGGCTGGGTACAAGTGTGCCCGGTCGGTGCCGTTTCCGCCGGTCTGCAAGGTGAACATCTGGCCGACTTGGGGTCCATGAACCGTTCGGACGCGCACGTCACGGTGTTTTCTGACGACGGAAAATGCGTTTCCGACCCGGTATTGATGCGCCGTGCTCTGGAATACGTAAAGACCTTCGACGGGGTGGTCGCTCAGCACGCTCAAGACCCGCGCCTGACGGAAGGCGCGCAGATGAATGAGTCTCCGTTGTCGGCTGAAATGGGGATGACCGGATGGCCGGCGGTGGCAGAGGAAGCCATCATCTTGCGCGATATTCAGTTGGCTTCCCACGTGGGTTCACGCGTACATATCTGTCACGTGTCCACCGCGGGCTCGGTAGACATTGTGCGATGGGCCAAGAGCCGCGGCATTGCCGTGACTGCCGAAGCCACCCCGCACCACATCTTGCTGACCGAAGACATGGCCAAGACCTACGACCCGCGCTACAAGGTCAACCCGCCGCTGCGTACTGCTGCGGACACCGAAGCCGTGGTGGCCGGCCTGATGGACGGCACTATTGACTGTATCGGCACCGACCACGCGCCCCATCCTTTGGAGGAAAAAGACTGCGAGTGGCAAGCCGGGGCTTTCGGCATGATTGGTTTGGAAACCGCTCTGCCGGTGGTTCAGAAAGTCATGGTCGATTCCGGCAAGTTCACGTGGGAGGACGTGGCACGAGTCATGTCCACCGCGCCGGCCCACATCGGGCGGGTCAAGGAACAGGGCCAGGGCATCGTCACCGGCAAACCGGCGAACCTGACCTTGTGGGATCCATCCACGCGCCGCACTATTGACCTGGACACGCAGCATTCCCTGTCTACGAATACCCCCTACCTGGGCATGGAACTGCCCGGTCAGGCGCGGTACACCATGTGGAAGGGCGAGTTCACGATTAGGGACGCCACGGCTATCCCGGTCGATCAGCGCTGAGAACCTAACCATGACGGAAATGCTCAGTCAAAGCAATAATCCGCAAGATTTTGCCCATCCCGCGCTCCCGATGGATCGGGCGGACGCGGTGCTGGTTCTGGAGGACGGTTTTGCCTTAGCGGGCAAGGCCTTCGGAGCCAGCGGGCGAACCTTGGGTGAAGTCGTGTTTTCCACTGGAATGACCGGCTATCAAGAATCTCTCACGGATCCTTCCTATCATCGGCAAATCTTGGTCATGACCGCGCCACACATCGGTAACACCGGCATGAACACGACCGACCCGGAATCTAACCAGATTTGGGTGGCGGGTTATGTGGTGCGCGATCCGGCCCGCCGAGCCTCAAACTGGCGTGCCGAAAGCGACCTGGAAGAGGAGCTGGTGCGTCACGGCATCGTGGGGATTAGCGATGTGGATACGCGGGCTTTGACTTTGCATATTCGTCAAGCCGGTGCCTTGCGGGGAGGCATTTTTTCGGGGGACGCCCTGCCGGTTGGCGCCGAAAATCTGGAACCCCACGCGGTAGCGGCTTTGCGCTCCATTATTCAAGACTCCCCGCGTATGGCGGGGGCGGCGCTCAGCGCCGAAGTCTCTACCAAAACCCCCTACGTGATTGCTCCCACCGGCGAATTCACCGGTGGGAGCCCACGGGCGGTGTTAGCGGCATTGGACTTGGGGGTCAAGTCCCGCACCCCGGAAATTTTGGCTTCCCTGGGCGTGGAAGTTCACGTGTTTCCCGCGGACTCGACCTTGAAAGACCTGCAGTCCATCAACCCCGACGGGGTATTTTTCTCAAACGGGCCCGGCGACCCCAGCGCCGCCACCCACGAAATCGAGCTGCTACGCGAGGTACTGGACGCGGGACTGCCGTATTTCGGAATCTGTTTCGGCAATCAGCTGCTGGGACGCGCCCTAGGCTACGGAACTTACAAGCTCGTTTACGGTCACCGGGGAGTGAACCAACCGGTATTGGATCGACGCACCGGCAAAGTCGAAATCACTGCCCACAACCACGGTTTCGCGGTAGATATGCCGCTGGGAGAAGTCTCGGTAACGCCCTTTTGCAACGGGAAATACGGTCGGGCGGAAGTTACCCACATCGGACTGAACGACAATGTCGTGGAAGGCCTGAGATGTTTGGACATACCGGCCTTTTCCGTGCAGTATCACCCCGAAGCTGCCGCCGGCCCCCACGACGCGTCACACCTGTTCAACGACTTTTTACAGATGATGTTGCAACATCGCTGTGAAAAACCAACCGGGAAGGCGGAGGCCTGATGCCGCTGCGTCAAGATTTACATTCTGTTATGGTCATCGGCTCTGGGCCGATTGTCATCGGTCAAGCGGCCGAGTTCGACTATTCGGGTACGCAAGCCTGTCGAGTGCTGCGTAACGAAGGTTTGAAAGTCATCCTGGTCAACTCCAACCCCGCCACGATTATGACCGACCCGGAGGTTGCCGACTGCACCTACATCGAACCGATTACCACCGAGTTTTTGGAATCGATTATCGCCAAGGAACGCCCCGACGCGCTGCTGCCCACCTTGGGCGGACAAACGGCCTTGAACGCGGCGATTAACTTGAGCGAAGCCGGGATTTTAGACAAATACCAGGTCGAACTCATTGGCGCCAACGCCGCGGCCATCAACGCGGGCGAGGACCGGGAAGAATTTAAGAAAGTCGTGGAACGCTGCGGCGCGGAAGTGGCGCGGTCTTTCATTGCCCATTCCCTAGAGGAGGTCAACGCGGCGGTCGCGCAGCTCGGTTTTCCCGTCGTGGTGCGCCCGTCGTTTACCATGGGGGGCCTGGGCTCCGGGATTGCCTATAATCAACAGGATTTGGAGCGGATTGCCTTGGCCGGCCTGTCTGACTCGCTGACGAACGAAGTTCTGTTGGAAGAAGCCATCATTGGATGGAAAGAATACGAGCTTGAACTGATGCGGGACCGCGCCGATAACGTCGTGGTTGTGTGTTCTATCGAGAACCTCGATCCGGTTGGGGTGCATACGGGGGATTCCATCACGGTGGCACCCGCCATGACTTTGACTGATCGGGAAATGCAACGTTTGCGCGATATCGGGATTGCCGTCATTCGCGAGGTCGGTGTGGACACGGGCGGGTGCAACATTCAGTTCGCCGTCCACCCCCAGACCGGTCGGATTATCGTCATTGAAATGAACCCGCGGGTGTCGCGTTCTTCGGCTTTGGCGTCAAAAGCAACAGGGTTCCCGATTGCAAAAATCGCCGCTCGGCTGGCAGTGGGTTACACCTTGGACGAGATTCCCAACGACATCACGCTGTCCACCCCAGCGTCCTTCGAGCCCACCTTGGATTATGTGGTGGTGAAAGCGCCGCGGTTTGCTTTTGAAAAGTTCCCCGCGGCTGACCCGACACTGACCACCACCATGAAGTCGGTGGGCGAAGCGATGGCCATCGGCAGAAACTTTACCGAGGCTCTGCAAAAGGCGTTGCGTTCCTTGGACAAGCGCGGGTCCAGCTTTGACTTCGCCCAGCCCGCTCCCAGTCCGGAACAAACCGCGCAGCTGCTGGAACAAATGGCTACCCCCACGGAGCGACGCTTAACCCAAGTGGTGCAGGCAATGCGCGGGGGAGCATCGGCTGCCGACATCTATGCCGCAACCAAAATAGATCCGTGGTTTATCGACCAGCTGTTTATCCTCTGTGAGGTGGCCAAGCGCCTGCGGGAAGCTCCCGCTTTGCAGCCCCAGCTGCTGCGCGAAGCGAAACGTCACGGATTCTCAGACCTGCAAATCGCCCAGATTAGGGGCATTTCAGAGGACACCGTGCGGGAAGTGCGCGATGCCTTTGGCCTGCACCCGGTGTACAAGAAAGTCGACACCTGCGCCGGCGAATTCGGTGCCAACACGCCTTATCATTATTCCTCCTACGACCTCAGCACCGAGGTACAGCCGCGCGAGAAACCGGCGGTCATTATTTTAGGTTCCGGGCCGAACCGTATCGGGCAGGGTATCGAATTCGACTACTCTTGCGTGCACGCCGCCCTGACGCTGAAAGATGACTACGACACGATCATGGTCAACTGCAACCCTGAGACCGTGTCGACCGATTATGACATCGCCTCCCGGCTGTACTTTGAACCCGTGACCTTTGAAGACGTCTATGAGGTGTACCGGGCAGAGCTGGCTTGCGGTCCGGTGGCTGGCATGATTGTCCAGCTAGGGGGCCAAACCCCGCTGTCCCTGGCGCGGCGCCTCACCGATGCCGGAGTGCCGATTTTAGGCACCCAGGCGCGTGCGATTGACCTGGCCGAAGACCGGCAAGAGTTTGAACGGGTCTATACCGCTGCCGGGGTGGCCGCCCCCGCTCACGGCACCGCCTCCACTAACGCCGGAGCGCGAGACATCGCCGCCGAGATTGGGTTCCCCCTGCTGGCGCGCCCCTCCTATGTGCTGGGGGGACGCGGCATGGAAATCATCTTCAACGCCGACCATTTTGAGGATTACCTGCGTCGATTGGGGCCGGACTCGGCCGGAGTTGGCGCCGGACCGCTGCTCATTGACCATTTCATGGACGATGCCATCGAAATCGATGTGGATGCGCTCTATGACGGTCACGAGCTGTACCTGGCTGGCGTGATGGAACATATCGAAGAGGCGGGCATCCACTCCGGAGACTCGGCTTGCGTGCTGCCTCCCGCCACTCTCTCGGGCACGATAATTAACCAGATACGCGCCGCGACCGAGTCCATTGCTCAAGGCGTGGGCACTGTCGGGCTCATCAACATTCAGTTCGCGTTGGCGGCGGGAGTGCTCAACATTATCGAAGCAAACCCCAGAGCGTCGCGCACCGTTCCGTTCGTGGCGAAAGCGACCGGAGTTCCCCTGGCGAAGGCGGCCGCCAAAGTCATGACCGGCACCACCATCGCCCAGTTGCGTGAGTGCGGGATGCTGCCCTGTGTGGACTTTGCCCAATGGAGTAACTATCCCGACATTGCCGTCAAGGAAGTCGTCCTTCCGTTCAAGCGTTTCCGCACCTTTAGCGGCACGATGGTCGATACAATTCTGGGACCGGAAATGCGCTCGACGGGCGAGGCAATGGGATTGGGTGTGAATCTGCCGATGGCCTATGCCAAGTCGGAGCTGGCAACGGTCGGGTCATTGCCCAAACCGGGCACGACTATCGTGGTGACAGTATCTGACCGTGATAAACGCCACATTATTTTGCCGTGTTCGCGATTGCACCAGCTGGGCTACAAGCTGGTGGCTACCGAGGGGACGGCATCGGTCCTGGAGCGCAACGGGATTCCGGTTACCCGGGTGGAAAAGGATCGGCAGCTCACCGACGGGTCAGCCGACACAGCCTTCAGCTCTTTTGTGAAATCCGAGGAAGTTGGCATGGTCGTCAACACTCCGGAACGTGGCAAGGGCACTCGCGAAGCGGGATACCGGATTCGTACCGCAGCTGCCACCGCCAACAAAGTCATCATCACGACCATGCGGACCCTACAGGTAGCCGTGCAGGTGATGGATTTCTTAAGTCAGGGACAGAACTTTACGGTGCGGTCTTTGCAGGAACGTCAAATTGAGATGGAGAAGTCCGGTACCCGCACGCCCGGTAAGGCATAAAATGGCTTTTCAGGAGGCTCGGGTTTTGTAGCTCCGAGCGGGTTCCTGAGGTCACTTGAGAAAGGGAAGTCATGAGCGCTGCGCCAGAAGCTGATTCGGTTGAACAGTTCGGGAAACGTTGCCAGGAAACCATAGCGAACCAGGGACCCTTGTGCGTGGGGATTGATCCTCACCCGGAGTTACTGGAGGCTTGGGGGTTACCGCGCAGCGGGGCGGGAGTGTGGGATTTTTCCATGCGGGTGCTCGACGCGCTGGGCGATTTGTGCGGATTCTTTAAACCTCAATCGGCTTTGTTCGAGGAATATGGCTCGTCCGGGATTTCCGCTCTCACTGCGACCTTGCGGGCAATTCACGATGTTGGAGCGCTCAGCATTGTCGATGTCAAGCGCGGCGACATCGGTTCCACCATGAGCGCCTACGCGAGGGCGTATCTATCAGAAGGTCCGCTAGAGGCTGACGCGATGACGCTGAGTCCGTTCTTGGGATTCGAGTCGCTGCGTCCCGCACTGGACCTGGCGAAACAGAACGGCAAAGGGACGTTCGTTTTGGCGTTGACTTCCAACCCGGAGTCCGCCTCGATTCAGTCGGCGATGATTATGGACGACGGTGAGACCCCTGTGAAGTCCCTGGCCGCGGAGATTATGCAACGTGCGGGTGCGGAAAATCATGAGGCGGCACAAGCGGGGTACTGGGGTCATGTGGGGTTGGTCGTCGGAGCCACCGTGGGGGAGCGCATGAGCGGTTTAGGATCTCTGCTGGATGCCGCCAATGCGCCGCTGCTGGTACCCGGTTTTGGCGCTCAGGGTGGAAACGCTGAAAGTGTTGCCAAAGTCTTTGGGAAAGCCGCAGATCGGATTATTGTGTCGAGTTCTCGCGGGATTTTGCGCCGCGGTCCTGAGCCGGGCGCACTGCAAGCCGCCTTTGGAGAAAATTTAGAATCCCTTAAATCCCTAATTTCGTGAAGCAATACTGTATAGAATGCTCTCTAGGGTTGGTCGTTGACCAATTCACGTCCACAAAGAAGACAGAAAAACAGGAGTATAGCAAATGGCACTTCCTCCACTTACCGCAGAACAGCGCGCGGAAGCCTTGAAAAAGGCCGCGGCAGCGCGTAAACATCGCGCTGAAATCAAAGCTGATTTAAAGAACCGCAAAAAGACGCTGTCACAGATCTTAAAGGCAGCCGAAAAGGATGAAGCCCTGGCAAAGATGAAAGTTCAATCCTTGCTAGAGTCGCTTCCTCGCGTCGGCTCTAAGACCGCCGCTTTAGCGATGGAAGAAATCGGGATTTCCCCGGCTCGCCGTATCCGTGGCCTCGGTCCTCACCAGACTGCCGAACTCATCAAGCGTTTCGGCTGATGGTAACTGCCGGCGCTGCTGCCCGGCTGTTCATACTTAGCGGACCCACCGCTGTTGGAAAGGGAACAGTGGTGGGTTCTCTCTGTGCGAATTTTCCGGGAGAGTTTTACCTGTCCGTTTCCGCCACCACTCGTGACCCCCGACCTGGGGAAGTAGACGGACAGTCCTATTTCTTCATGACGAAACCCCAGTTCGAACAGCTCATCGAAGCCGGGGGACTGCTGGAGTGGGCGCAGGTTCACGGTAAGAACTACTACGGCACTCCTGCCGCCCCTGTCGATGAGGCTTTACGTCAAGGCAAACCGGTTCTGTTGGAAATTGACTTGGCGGGAGCGCGGCAGGTGAAGGCGAAGCGTCCGGACGCACATACCATTTTCCTCAAGCCCCCGTCTTGGGAGGAACTGGTGCGCCGGCTCCAAGGCCGCGGCACGGAATCTTTGGAAGAGCAGCATCTGCGCCTGGAAACGGCGCGCACCGAGCTGGCTGCTGCCCAGGAATTTGACGAAATCGTGGTGAACGATGAAGTGCCTAACGCCACCGCGCAACTGGCTAAAATTATGGGTTTGCGCTAGGATAGCTGGGCTGAAGAAACCAAAAATCACTATTGAGGGGGATTTTTATGACCGGAACCGTCGCCCACCCCGAGGGCATTACTGACCCGCCTATTGACGACCTGTTGGAAAACGTAGATTCCAAGTACGCCCTGGTGTCTTTCGCGGCGGCTCGCGCACGCCAGATTAACACCTACAACCAGCAACTGGAAGCCGGTCTGTTGGACACTATCGGCCCGCTGGTTGATCACGCTCCGCGGGAAAAGCCGCTGTCTATCGCCATGCACGAGATTGCGCAGGGGATGCTGGATATGCAGTTAAAGGGCGATGAGCCGGAAGAAGAGATTCCTGAGGAAGACACCCCGGCACCGGTGGATCCGCTGGCAGCCTTGGCGGCCTCATTCCCTGAGGGCCTGGCGAAAGATGACAACGCCTGACTTGGACACCCCCCACGGTCCTGAGAAAACCGTCATTTTGGGGGTAGGCGCCTCCGTGGCTTCGTTTAAAGCCATCGAAGTGCTGCGCAGTCTCATCGCTGCCGGGGTTAATGTGTGGGTTTGCCCCACGGTCGATTCCCTCAACTTTGTGGGGAAAGCAACCTGGGAGTCCCTGAGCGGTCACCCGATTCATACCGACGTGTTCCAGACCCCGGACTTCATTACCCACGTCACCTTGGCCAGCCAAGCTGACCTATTCCTGACGGTGGGTGCTTCTGCCGATTTGATGGCACGGTTCCGGATGGGTCTGGCTGACGAGTTCCTCACCCTGGTCGCTATCACGGTGGATTGCCCGCGTCTCATCGCTCCGTCGATGCACCCCACGATGTGGGAAAACGCGGCGACCCAGGACAACGTGGCGGTGCTGCGTGACCGAGGTTGGCGCTTTATCGGTCCTGAAACTGGCAAGCTGGCCGACAACACTTATGGTATCGGCCGCTTGAGCGAACCCGACGTCATCTGTGACGCGGTTTTGGCGCAGCTGGGCGTGAGCAACCCCGGTTCCATCAGTTAGTTTTCACAAGGCCGCCCATGAGTTTTCGTTCCGTAGTGGTGTCCGCCGGGGGAACCCGCGAGCCTTGGGACGAGGTGCGTTTTTTGGGGAATCGGTCTACCGGACGCCAAGGGTGCGAGGTGGCTCGGGCGGCTCTAGAGACCGGAGCCGACGTCACGTTAGTGGCCGGCAACGTAGAAGCGGCCCTCATTCCTCACGGGGTGAAGGTCGTGGAGGCCCCAACCGCTGAGGACATGTTGCGCCAGATGAACGCCGCCGCCGCGGGGGCAGACCTCGTGGTCATGTGCGCTGCTGTCGCGGACTTTCGCCCGATTCGCGTCTCGGGCAAGATAACCCGCCACGACGCAACTATCCCCACTCTGGAACTGGAACGCACCCCCGACGTCCTTATGAATCTCATTGAGCACCGCCGCGAAAACCAGACCATTGTGGGATTTGGGGCGCTGACCGGCAGCGAGGCGCAGGTGCGGGAGCAAGGACGCAAGAAAGCTCTGGCGAAGGGCGCGGACCTGTTGTGCGTGAATCGGGTCGGGGACGGCCACGGCTTCGCAACTGAGACAAACACCTTGATTTTCTTTGATTCCCAAGGCAACGAACGGGGGCAAGCCAGCGGCACGAAACTTGAGGTCGCCGAGGTCATGCTCCGACTAGCTGGAGAATTCTCGCAAAGTCACTAGAATTCATTTATGAGTAAAAAAGTCACTTTCACATCTGAATCTGTAACTGAAGGACATCCCGATAAGGTTTGCGACCGGATTGCTGACTCAATCCTGGACGCTATTTTGGAACAAGATCCGGCGGCGCACGTTGCGGTAGAGACGTTCGTCACGACCGGACTGGTTCATGTTATGGGTGAAGTGACGACCGAGGCATACGTAGAGATTCCCCACATTGTGCGACACGAGATTGCCCAGATTGGCTACACGTCCTCGGAGATTGGCTTTGATGGGCGCAGCTGCGGCGTAATGGTTTCCTTGGGACAGCAGTCCCCGGACATTGAAGCGGGCGTCAGCCATTCTCTGGAAGTGCGTCAGGGTCCCGAAGCTTACGACCCTCTGGATCAGCAAGGCGCCGGCGATCAAGGGATCATGTTCGGCTATGCCTGCGATGAGACTCCGGATTTGATGCCGATGCCGATTTGGCTGGCTCATAAACTGTCCCAACGCTTGGCTCAGGTGCGCAAAGAGGGGATTGTTTCCGGATTGCGTCCCGACGGGAAAACCCAGGTGTCTGTCGAGTACGAGGATGGGGTGCCGCGCGCCCTGTCCACCATCGTGGTTTCAACCCAGCACGCCCCGGACCGCACCCAGGCAGAACTGCGCGCTATGGTCGAAGCGGAGGTTATTCGTCCGGTACTCAATCAGTTGGATATCGAGCTGGACACAAAGGACGCGGAAATTTTGGTGAACCCATCGGGTCAGTTCATTATCGGCGGGCCCGCCGCGGACTCCGGTTTGACTGGTCGCAAGATTATTGTGGACACCTACGGGGGCATGGCACGTCACGGGGGAGGTGCTTTTTCCGGTAAGGATGCCTCAAAGGTCGACCGTTCTGCCTCTTACGCTTTGCGTTGGATTACCAAGAATATTGTGGCGGCTGGTTTGGCGAAGCGCTGCGAAATCCAAATCGCTTATGCGATTGGCCGAGCCAATCCGGTGTCCCTGTCGGTGGAAACCTTCGGGACCGGTGTCGTTGCTGATGAGGAACTGGCCGCGGCAATTCGTGAGACTTTCGATTTGCGTCCCGCCGCCATCATTCGGGATTTGGACCTGACCCGTCCGATTTTCCGTTACACCAGCAACTATGGACATTTTGGGCGTGAAGGTTTCAGCTGGGAAGAAACCAATCGGGCGCAAGCTCTCAAAGAGTATTTCCAGTGAAACCGGCTGTTTTCGGCTCCGACTTTCGCGATGGATTGGCAACTGCCGGATTTTTGTCTCCGGGGTATGAGCTGTAATTAAGTCGTGCTTGCTGAACCGATATTGCCACTGGACGATTTCGCGCCTCCCGGACCGCGGGAGGTGCGGGTCGACGGTGTGGAAAAGCCCGTGGCGGAGGTACTGCTCAACACGTTTACGCCCGCCTTGTCCCGGCCTCTTGACTTCCTGATTCCCCCAAAGCTCGATGCCGCGGCAGGGCCGGGGGTGCTGGTGAAGGTGAAAGTGGGGACGAAACGCTACATCGGGGTCATCGTGGAGCGGAAAGACAGCACCGAGTGGCAAAAACCGCTGCGGGAAATCGAACGCACCTTGGGCGACTTGCCCCTGTTAGACGCTTCTACCCTGGAACTGCTGGAAAACGTCTCTCTCTATTACGGGACGGGACCGTCCTCCCTGCTGCGCTACGCCCTGCCGGAGCGGCGTGTTCAGGTAGAACAGGCCTTTTCCACTGACCCTCCTCAGTGGGACACATCCGCGGTCACGGTGACACCACCAGAGGATACGACTTGGGCGCGCTACGCCGGGGGAGTCGAGTATTTCTCTGAGTTGTGTCAGGGGCACCACCCTCGTGCCGTCGTCAGCGCGCTACCGCTGGGGAACAATCCGCATTTTCAACCATCTTCGCGCTTCCAGCCTATCGCCGAGTTAGTGGCGGCGACCTGGTCTAACGGGGAACAATCCCTGGTGGTGATGCCTACGGTAGAGCAAGCCGACGAAGCCTACCTGTATCTGCGGGACTACTTCGCCGACTCAAACCAAGTCGTGCTGTACACTTCGGAAATCCCGACTGCCGCCTCCTATGAAACGTTCTTACGTTCCCGTTTCGGCACCGCCGCGGTGGTGGTCGGCACCCGTGGAGCTGTGTTTTTACCGTTGGCTCGTCCCGGTTTGTTTTACCTCTGGGATGACTTGGCGTGGTCGCTTAGCTCGGATATGTTCCCGAACTTTTCCGCTCGGCAAGTCCTGCTGATGCGTTCCCAGTTATGCGGCGCCGCCCTAGCATTGGCGCACTATTCGGTCAACTCGGGGGATTTGCAGCTGGTGACACGCCACTTTGCCCACGGTCTGGCCCCGCATCGCGAGGTTTTGCGCCAATGCACGGGACGATTTGAGTTCCTCAGCGAGGACGCTCAGTTGGCGGAAGGTATAACTGGGGCGATGCTTCTGCCAAACGCGGCTTTGCGCCTGGTGCGCCAGGGCTTGAAATCCGGGCCGGTATTGCTGCTGGTGCCTCCCGACGGGGCTTTTTCGGTCGTGAGTTGCTCAAATTGCGGCGCAAATGCGGTGTGCGAAGTGTGCGGCGGACCGTTGACCTTTGAGGGTTCCCGGCTGGTTTGCACTCGCTGCGGCAACATCCCTGCCAACTATGCCTGTCCGAACTGTGCCAGCATGAAAATGCGCGGGCGCCACCTGCAGTCACGCACCGTGATTGATGACATTGGGCGGGCTTTTTCGGGAGTGCCGGTGTTGGTTTCTCGTCCTGGAAAAGGGCGGGTCGGCCTCATTGACGGAGCATCTCGCCTGGTCATAGCACATCCTGGCGGCGAACCTTTCGCCGTAGGCGGCTACGAAGCCGCAGTTATCCTGCGGGCTCATATGTGGGCTAATCGGACTGCCTTGTGGACCGCTCAAGAAGTCATGCGGCAATTTTTGGCGGCGGGGGCCTTGGTGAAACCACAGGGGCGTATCTTGGTGACAAACCGGATTGACCCGCGCTTGGAACAGGCTTTGGTGCGCTGGGATCCGTGGGGTTTTGCCGCCTTAGACCTGCAGGAACGGGAAGCGGGACACTTTGCCCCCGCGTGGCGCACGGCTTTATTGCAGGGGGAATCTCTGGGCGAGGTGCTGGCTATTTTGCGCCAGGAATTTCCGGAAATCACGGTGTTTGGTCCGGTACCGGCACGAGGAAATCCCGCGCTCAGCACCGCGTTTGTGTCGGTAGGGTTGCGTGAAAGTCAGGATTTCGGGCGGGCGCTCCGCGCAGTGGAACTGCAAAATGCTCGGGAACGAAAATCTGGCAGTGCCTCCCTGCGCATCGTGGTGGATCCCCCCGATCCCGCCGGTCAAATCGGCTAGAACGCGCTGTCGCCTTTAAACCCCTTAGTCGAACTTAGATAGGATAGTTTGTATGCGTATTGTTTTCGCCGGTTCTCCCCAGGCGGCCCTTCCCGTATTGACATACCTCGAGGAATCTGCACACGACCTGGTGGCGGTGTTGTCACGCCCGGACGCTCCCTCCGGCCGAGGCCGGAAGCTGGTTCCGTCACCGGTTTCCACCTATGCGGCCCAGCACGACCTGATGCTCTATCAGCCCAAAACCCTTAAGAACAATACAGAAGCTGCCGCATTTTTGCGTGACCTCCAGCCTGATTTGGGGGTCATCGTGGCTTACGGAGCCATTTTGCCGGCTGATATTTTAGAGATTCCTCAGTTCGGGTGGATTAATCTCCATTTTTCCCTGCTGCCTCGCTGGCGAGGCGCCGCCCCGGTGCAGCGTGCTCTCCAGGCGGGGGACACCCAGACCGGCGTTACGGTCTTTCAGCTGGAACCCGCGTTGGATACCGGTCCCATTTACGCAACCTGCTCTTATACGGTGCCGGAGCAAGCGGCGGCAGGGGATGTGTTGCTCGAACTCGCCGAACTCAGCGTCAGGCCTCTGGAACAAGCCCTGACCATGATCGAACGGGGAGTAGCCCCGGAACCGCAAGTGGACACCGGTGTCACCTATGCGCCACCTCTACACCCGTCGGAAGGTGAAATCGACTGGTCCGCGCCGAACGACACGATTGCCAACCACATCAGAGGATTCACACCGTCTCCCGGCGCCTGGACGATGTGGCAGGAATCCCGCATGAAACTCGGTGTCCTGGAGTCGAATCCGCCTGTGACGATGCCTATCCCGCCTCTGGAACCCGGTCAGATTTTTACCACTCGTCACGAGGTGTGGGTCGGGACCGGTTCGGCTCCCGTCTGTTTAGGCACCGTGGCTCCAGCCGGTAAAAAACCTATGCCGGCTGAGGCTTGGGCGCGCGGAGCTCACTTGGAAAGCGGCGCGAAGTTTGGCAGTTCGAGCCCGATGGGAGGCCAGGAGTGAACCATCCAAGGGGCGCTTCCGGGGGCCAGTCTCGCTCGACGCATCACAGTGCGAAACCCCAGGGAGCCGGTCGAAATTTTCAAAACTCCCGCACCGGTTACGCCTATCGAAGCAAAACCCGTCGCGACCCCGCTCGTGACGTCGCTTTTCAAGCCTTGCGTCGCGTAGACCAAGACCAGGCTTACGCTAATCTGGTGCTGCCCGGCTTGATTGAACGCGCGCATTTGCATCGCCGTGACGCGGCTTTTGCCACCGAGCTGGTGTACGGCACGCTGCGTTTACAAGGGCGCTACGACGCCATTATCGGACTGCTCAGTGACCGGGAAGTCGCGGCTTTAGATCCGGAGCTGCTGACGGTGTTGCGGATGGGCATTCATCAAATCCTCCAGATGCGGGTGGAAAACTACGCCGCGGTAGACACGATGGTTGACCTGGCACGAGACCGCTTATCAGCCGGTCCGGCCGGGATGGTAAACGCGGTGCTGCGCAAAGTCACGGAACATGACCTGTCCTATTGGCTCGATGCCATCACGCAGGGACTGACCGGGGAAAAAGCCCTGAGCCGCGCATTTTCCTATCCGGAATGGATTGTGTGGGCGCTGCGCGATGCCCTGGTCGCCAACGGTCGGGATGCCGCGGAGCTGCCGGGACTCCTACACGCCCAAAACCGTCCCGCCTACGTGACGTTGTGCGCCCGGCCGGGTTTGATAACTGCTGATGAGCTGGCGACCGCAGCCGAAACCTATCTCGACGTCGATACTCGCTTGGGTGAACTCTCTGATTGTGCGGTGGTGCTGTCCGGAGGCGATCCGCGGCGGCTGCGCGCAGTAGAGCGGGGTCTCGCCGGGGTAGAGGATGAAGGTTCGCAGCTGGTCGCCAAAGTCTTGGCAGCCGCGCCCATGGCGGGAGTGGAGCGCACCTGGGTTGATTTGTGTGCCGGACCCGGCGGAAAAACGGCACTGCTGGCGGGGTTGGCTCGCTCGCGTGACGTCTCTGTCATCGCCAACGAGATTTCACCACATCGGGCTGAACTAGTGCGCGACTCCACGAAAGCATTTACGGACCAGACAGTGCAGGTTTTGCAAGGCGACGGCCGCGATTTTGGTGAACTTCACCCGGGCAAAGCTGACCGGGTCCTGGTGGACGCACCCTGTTCCGGCCTGGGTTCGCTGCGCCGCCGCCCCGAAGCCAGATGGAACAAATCCGCCGCCGACCTGAAGGAACTCACCGCCCTGCAACAAGTTTTGCTGCAATCCGCGCTGCAGACGGTTAGGCCGGGGGGAGTGGTGGGATACGCAACCTGCAGCCCGCATCTGGCTGAAACTCGCCAAGTGGTCGAAAACGCGGTGAAAAATCGCTCGGATTTGCGAGTTCTGGACGCTACCGCGGTGGCCCGTGACATCATCGTCAACCCGGAACATGACCTCGGGGTGGGACCTTACCTGCAGCTGTGGCCTGACCGGGACGGTACCGACGCCATGTTCCTGGCCCTGATTGAAAAAATGCCTGATTCCCAGGAATAAAACCAGGCTAAAACCGTCCGAAGCCCACTGCGGAATTAGACAATAGAGGAAAGAAGGGAACCGATATGAGCCTTAAGATTTACCCCTCCGTGCTGAACTGCGACCAGATGCATTTCGCCCAGGCGCTGCAAGACATCAAGAGCGCCGACGGGGTTCACCTCGACATTATGGATAACCACTTTGTGCCCAATCTGACATGGGGACTGCCAACCGCCACGGCGGTGTTGAACGCTACCAGACTGCCGGTAGATGCCCACTTGATGATTGAAAATCCAGACCGTTGGGCTTTGGAATACGCCAAAGCCGGCTGTGCGATTGTCTGTTTCCATCTGGAAGCCTCGAAAGCCCCGGTACGAACCGCTGACGTGCTGCACAGTTTAGGCGCCAAATCCGGCATTGCGTTAAATCCTGCTACACCGGCCAGCGCCATCAAAGACATTTTGGGTCGGTTTGACCAGGTCACGGTCATGAGCGTGGAGCCGGGCTTTGGGGGACAAAAGTTTATTCCCGAGGTGCTGCCAAAGATTCGTAAACTGCGCAAATATGCCGAAGATGCCCGCCTGAACCTCGATATCGAAGTTGACGGGGGGATTAATGAAGAAACCTTGCCGCTGGTGCTGAAAGCCGGAGCTAACGTGGTGGTGGCTGGCTCCTACGTGTTCAAGCGGAAACCCGCTGAGGCTATCGCCACGCTGCGTTCCATCGGCACCGGCGCGCACACCCATTAGCAGTTCTTTCAGGAATGGTCCTGAGTGCGTCGCTGAGAGGCTATACTGTAAGTAGCTCTGGGGGCTGTGTAATTCAGCACCGGCGGTAAAGTCCGCGACCTCGTGTGCGCACGAGTTGAATCGGTGAAACTCCGATACCGACGGTTAGAGTCCGGATGGGAAGAGCTGCACGTTTCGCCGCGCCCGCGTATGTTTACTGAGGCATCGGTGAGCGTTCATCTTTCTTTGCCCTAGGCTGTCCAATGAGGTGACAAACCGAAAGGGGTGAAGATGTCAATGAGTCAGAACCGGACACCGTCAACGGCTAACGCCGTCCCGGAGTTTCGGCCGCTCAATGTCATTGCCCCACTCGCTTTGGCGCTGCTCATTGTGGCAGTCTGGTTCCTCGCGACAAGTTCTGGAAACATTCCGACGTTTATCTTGCCGCGTCCCAGTGACGTAGTTCAGTCCGGTGTGGAGCTCTTGAGCGGAAAAACGTTTTGGCTTTACCTGGGAAACACGTTGCTGGCCGCGGCGGGGGGAACCGTCTTGGGACTGATTGTGAGTGTGCCGCTTTCGTTTGCAATCCATCACCTGCGGCTCCTAAACGCGGCGGTTCAGCCGTTTTTGGGGGCTTCCCAAGCGGTTCCGGCGGTCGCGCTGGCGCCGCTGTTGTTGATTTGGCTGCCTACGCCGCGTTTTGCCATTGCGGTGTTGTGCGCTCTGATGGTGTTTTTCCCCATTTTGGTTTCCACCACCGTGGGTTTACATCACCTGAACGCCAGCATTTTGGAAGCCGCCAAACTCGATGGCGCCGGGACGTGGGATCTGATGAAATACATGGAGGTGCCGCTGGTGTTGCCGTCCTTACTGGGCGGCATCCGTAACGGAGTGACCCTGTCCATCACCGGAGCGGTGGTGGGCGAGATGGTCATCGGCGGACGCGGCATGGGAACCCTCATTACCCTGCAGTCACACAACGTAGACACACCGGGAATGTTCGTGAGTTTAATCATGATTTGCACCGTGGCCGCGTTGCTTTACCTAGGGGTGTATCGCCTGGAGCGTCATTCAAAAACTATCAATGCGGTGTAGCCGCGTCCCAAAGAAAGGTTCACAAGATGTCGCATCGTTTTATCAGGTCCCTAGCAGGGCTGGCTGTCAGTGCCGCCGTTCTGGCCGGCTGTGCTGCCTCCGGTGCTGAAAAGGGGAGTTCCGCTGGGTCTGCCGGTAGTCCCGCAGGGGCGGACCGGGCGGTCACAATCGGTCTGACGTATATCCCTAACGTGCAGTTCGCCCCGTTCTATGTGGCGGCTCAAGACCAGCTGTTCCGTTGGGACAACGGCGGGGGAGAGCGCCCCCAGCCCGTTCACCTGCGTCATCACGGCGCCGATGAGGGGCTGTTCAACGCCCTTCTGTCCCATAAAGAGGACTATGTGGTGGCGTTTGCTGACGAAGCGGTGCAGGCGATTTCAGCCGGTATGGATTTGTGCGTGACGGGTATTCTGTACCAAAAATATCCGGTGGAAGTTATCGCGACCAAGCAGTCGGGGATTACCTCCTGGGCTGATTTGAAAGGGAAAACTGTGGGCGTTCCCGGCCGCTTCGGTTCGAGCTGGTTTGGTTTCCAGGCAGGTTTACAGCAGGCGGGTTTGAGCCTTGATGACGTGAAAATTTCGGAAATCGGATATACCCAGCAGACTCAGATGGCTACCGGGAAAGTTGATGCGGTGGTCGGGTTTTCCAATAACGACCTGGTGCAGTTCCAGCTGGCGGGCCTGGATGTGACCGAGATTCCCCTGCCGCCAAATCTGCCGTTGGTAGGTGCTGCCGTGGTGACGACCGGCGAACGGTGCGAAAACCAGGACGCCGCGAATGAGGGTGTCATCAACGCTATGGCTCAAGCCATCAACAGTATCCAGCAAGATCCGGATAAAGCAGTGGAATACACGAAAAAGTATGACCAAACGCTGAACACTGCCGCTTCCTTGCAGGCTGCCCAGAAAGTCAACTTGGCGACGCTGGAGTTGGAGCAGTTGCCTGACTACGACCCGGCTGACCCCGGACGCTCAGCCGCACCTGACCCGCAAAAATTTAAGGCGATGATTGCCCTTTTGGGTGAGGTCGGGGCGTTAGACGACAAAGTTGACCTCAGTTCTTTGGATCAGGCAGGTTTGAAAAAAATCGCTAGGCCGTGGCAGTCCCTGTACGCCAAGTCGTCCGCCGCAAAGTAGATTCGGGGCATTTCGCGGGATTCGGGTGGTACAGACCCGAATCCCGCCCTGTATTGTTAAAATAAATGCAGAACACCGCACTCGCGTATGTAGTTAGGCAAACCTTATGGCAACAATGGAACAGGAAAGCGCGCAACTCCCGACCCAACCGCCTCGTGAAATGGATAAGCAATTCCGAGCCGGGTGGACGCTGACCAAGAAATTGCTGATGAATGGGGTTATCACAATTTTTTCAGCGTGCATGGTCGCCGGTTCCACCACCGTGTTCCTGATCTTGATTGCGCGGGCTTTGCAAAAGGCCGGCGCTACAGCCACCAACCAAGCCACGGTCAAGGCTCTAGCCGAAGCCCAACACCTGTTGAACATCGGAATCGTGGTGGTCATCGTCACCGTCATGTTGGCCTGCATTTTCGTGATGACCCCCATCGTGGTGGTCATTATCCAGGTCACCCGACAGATTAAAACTTTGAACGCCTCGGTGGAAGCTTTGAGTGCCGGGAATTTCACCGTTTTGCCCAAAGTCATGGGCGCCGACGATTTGGCGGGAATGTCGTGGAAGCTGCGGCAAGCTATCCGAGTTTTGGCGGAAACTATGGGCACGGTGAAGGCGGCCTCCGATAACGTTGATAGGGCATCGGGGGAACTGGGTGTGACTTCCGCTGATTCCAGCCAGGTCGCGCAAAACACTTCCGAAACTTTGGAACAGGCTGTGACGAAGACCGAGATGTCGCGTCAGGCTTCTGCCGGGGCTGATGAGTCCCGCATGGAGCTGCAAAAAGAGATGGTAGCGATACGCCACGCCACCGAGATTGCCGCCGGTCTTTCTGACGATGCGGTGCAGGCTGTGGGGCAAGCCACCGCCTGCGTCACAGCTTTGAACCAGGCGGCCGACGAAATTTCTTCCGTGGTAAAGATAATTGCGGACATCGCCGAACAAACGAACCTGCTGGCATTGAACGCCACCATCGAGGCGGCGCGCGCCGGAGATGCTGGAAAAGGTTTTGCCGTGGTGGCTGACCAGGTTAAGAGCCTCGCTACTGAAACCGCGGGCGCCACGCACGAGGTCGAAACGAAAGTCACCTCTATTCAAGATTCGACGGTGCAGGCGGTACAGGAGATTGAAAGCATCTCGCGGGTGGTTGAAGAGATGGCGCAGGTCCAGGTACAGATTTCCGATTCCTTGAGCGCTCAGGACACCTCCGCAACGCATCTCATGGAATCGTTGACCCAGATGAATGAATGCGTGGGGCAGATGACCGAGCTGATGCACACGGCGGTGACGTTGTCCGAACAGAACGCCAACACCGCGGGTGAGGTTTCCACTACGGCAGCCACCTTGGCTCACCAGGCCAAGGGATTGGATACGTTGGTCGGAAAGTTTACTTACCGAACCGCCTAGGGCCCACGCCGTCAGGACAGAGATTTTTAAAACGGGACGAGGTTGCATACTCTTAGAGAGTGAATAATTTTGAAGACCTGTACCAGATTATTGTGAGCCGAAAGAACGAGCGCCCGGAGGGGTCCCGTACTGTTGAGGAACTGGACAGGGGAGTCCACGGCATCGGCAAAAAAATCGTAGAAGAAGCCGCCGAAGTGTGGATGGCGTGCGAATACGAATCGGAGGAAGCGGCTCAGATTGAGATGTCGCAGCTCATTTATCACTTGCAGGTCATGATGGTGGCGAAAGGCTTTACGCCCCAAGATATATACCAGCATATGTAGAGCGGCATCGCCCAAAGTCCGAATCCGGAACGACCCGGAAAACAGTCAATAACAGCTTGAGAAAGGGAGTGTCAGCCATGTTACGAATCGCGGTGCCGAATAAAGGATCGTTGTGCGAACCGGCAGTCACGATGCTAAAAGAAGCCGGTTATAAAGTAACCCGGCGCGGACGCGAGTTGACGGTTATCGACAAGGGTAACGATGTCGAGTTCTTTTTCCTGCGTCCGCGTGACATTGCGGTTTATGTCGGTTCCGGGGTCGTGTCCTGCGGCATCACCGGTCGGGATTTGTTGATTGACTCCGGGGTGGAAGCGGTGGAATATCTCGGGCTGGACTTTGCCCGCTCCACGTTCCGGTTTGCCGGGCCGGCGGACCATTTCCACGACTTGGCGGACATTCAAGGCAAACGGGTGGCGACCTCCTATGACCTACTGCTGAAAAAGTTTCTCGATGAGCACGGGATTTCAGGGGTTCGCGTGGTACACCTGGACGGCGCGGTGGAGTCTTCCGTACAGTTGGGCATCGCCGATTTGATTGCCGACGTAGTCGAAACCGGTTCGACGCTGCGGGCTGCCGGTTTGCAAACTTTCGGTGCGCCTCTGTTGGAATCGGAAGCCTTGCTGATTACCACCGCGGGTCAAGAAAATCACACTCAGCTGCAAACGTTGGCGGCACGCCTGCGGGGCGTGATGGTGGCGCGAACCTATGTGTTGATGGATTACAACGCCCCGTCCGCCCAACTCGCGGAACTCTTGGCAATTACGCCCGGTATTGAATCCCCGACGATTTCCGATCTAGCTGAGGACACTTGGAAAGCGGTGCGGGTCATGGTGAAAGCCGCGGACGTGAACCTGATTATGGACCGTCTCTATGCAGCCGGGGCGCGCGGTATCCTGGTGACTGACCTGAAAGCCTGCCGTCTGTAACGCTGTTACGCCTCAACTACGCGGCGCCGGGGTCGTGTCTGGTTTCTTGGATTCGCGGGTGGGCACGGTCGCTCCGTAGGCTCCCGCCGCTGCCGCCGCGAGGAAAGCGGCTGGGTCTTCGCTAAGCGTTCGTCCCATCGTGGAAAGTTTCACCGGGAAAGCCTCCAGTGCCGCGTAAAGTCCCGTAGTGGGGTGGTTGATGACCCGATGGTGTTCTTGCAAAAGGCTCAGTTGGGACGTCACCAGGGGAGCGAACGTTCCTTTCGGGTCGGCCAAAGCTTTTTCTACAGGATTGTCGAGGTCGAAAACCGGAAGCACCACGTCCAGAGGGGGCAGTCCCATCCAGGTCAACATGGTCAGAGAGTGGTGCGAAATGCCGTAATGCCGGGGGCGCGCGTCGCCGCTGGACATCCGCAGCACCGCAATGGGATGACCGTTTAACGCCGAAGCCGTATGCAAAAATTGCGCCCCGTCGACCCCCGAGTAACCCCAACGAGTGCCGGTACCCAGATTGCCCGGACCTTGAGACACAATGGCCGCATCAGCCTTGACTACCTCGGAGGCCACGAACAGGGCGGAGGGAAAACTGACGGCTTCAAAATCGCCGCCAAAGCACTGCCCGCAGGTAATCGTGGCGGCTAAACTGCCGGACTCGCGCATTTGGGCTACGGTACGGGAATACGCCAATGGCAGGGCGCCGCCATCAGTTTGGATATAGACCAGCCGGGATCGCGGGTTTTGGTGCAGGAATCCCGCCACGATAGCGGGCAGAGCCGAATGCAAATCCGTTACCAAAACGGGAAGTCCATCCAGGTTATCCGCCGATCGCAACAGAGAATGGTAGGGACTGTCCGGCTCGTCCGCACCCAATACCACCTTTTGATGCGGGGTGTAGCGAGCCTTCACCAAGTGGCCAGGATTAGGCAGTTCGTCCGCCGGCAGGCGGGTTTCATTGGCCAGGACCATGGCTTCTCCGCCAGTGCCCAAGGCTTTAGCCAGGGGAGAGACTTCAATCTGGATGATATCGCCGGGCTCAGCGTTACCGAGCAGCTCCGGGTAGCAGATGGCCCGGCAGTTGTCGCCGGGCTGGAAACTCACGGCAGGGCCGGTTTCTTGGCGGGGAGGCGCAGCCACGATTTCGCAGCGCAAAACCTGATGTGGAGTCTGGCGCTGCACTTCCAGAACGCGAGCTTTCCGAATCATCACGGGTTAAGCATAACCGCTTCAACCTAAAGTTCAGAACAATCCCGGAAGTCCACCGCTATAATTTTCCTATGCACCAGGCACCGAGCGAACCCGACGTTTTCGACGAAGATGACGATTATGAATGGCGTAAAGACCTCCCCAGTGACACGGAACTCGCTCCAGCATCGCGCCGTTACCAGGGACTTTTAACAGTCTTTTACCGAGAAGCCCGCCCGTTAACGTATGACGAGATCTATGCCGCCTACACCGCCACCATCGGACCTTACTTCCCGGCTCGCCCCGGTACTGACGACTCGGCGCAGTCTCATGAAAACTACAGTGTCAAAATCCGCAGCGACATCAAAATCCTCAACGAAATCTTGGGCGATATTATCGTGGAGGATAAACGCAATAATGTGGGAACAGAACATCGATACCTGCTGCGGCCCGATTCGCACCGCCCCACGCTGGCTTTTGATGCTGCTGAATCAGTTTGGGTCCACCTGGCGCTGGGATTATTGGAAGGGGATTTTACCAAAATAGATTCCCATGTCCGTTCCGTGAGCGACATCGACCCCGACAATCCGTTGGAAGTCCAGTCGCAGGTGCTCATTTCGCGTCTGACGCAAGACATTTTTCACGCTATCGCCGCGCATCAGTTTATTGAATTCGATTACCAGGCCCGCTATGGTGAATCCACACATCGACGGGTGCGTCCCACGATGATGATGCTGTCTCGCGGATTTTTCTATGTTCGCGGTTTCGATGAAACCCGCCAAGGTTTCCGAACGTTCAAACTGTCCCGGCTCAGCAACCTGGTTATTACGGACCAGACCTTTGAGGTTGCGCAGCACGTGGAGCCACTTCGCGACGTCTCGTTGGAGAGCCCCTTGGATCGGGTCATGTTTATGGCAGACCCCGAAAAAGCCTCGGAAGCAGTCATGAACGCGGAACTCATCTGTGAGTATGGTGATTTTGCCCGCCAGGGACCGGAACTGGGATTGCCCGAGCTCGATTGGGTTCGGTCCGGGTGGAATCTCTATCGGGCCAAACAACCGGATTTCTATACTTGGAGCCGTCTGGCCGCCGAAGCAATGACCCACCTGGTGGTGCTCGACCCCCCGAAACTGGTGACGGCAACCGTGCAGGCGGCTTGCAGCCTCACTCATCTGAGCTTGACCCCAGGCGAATACGAAACAGGGCGGCTCAAGTTTGACGATTTCGCTCCGCGCAGTACCGGTGTTTCTATCGATAACCAGACGCGCGTGACGACCGAATCCCTGGCGGTGATGACGTTTATCTTTAATGCGAGCACTGCCGGCGGCACCTGTACCGTCGATGAACTGGCTAAACACTTTGGCCTCAAACCTCAGGACATCAAAAATATTATTTGGGATTTCTTAGACTTGGACGCGGCCGCCAGTAACGAAAAATCTGACTATGACAGTTTCCTGCCCTCGATACGCAAGGACGGGACCATTGAAGTTAACGGGTCGCACAGTTGGGTGATGCCCCCGTCCTTTAGCGCTGACGAGGCGTTGTCCCTCCTGTTGGGGTTGGAAGTCGCCGGTTATCTGGCCCCGTCGTCACAAGAGGCGATTGCGACCGCTCGTCTGAAGGTCGCCTCTTGGTTGGGGCAGGCGCACGAACTGGCCGCTCCGCAGCTGGTGACGAACACGGTGCCGCCCTCAATCCAAAGCTCTCTGGAGACGTTAAACCGGGCTATCGAGCGAGGTCACACGGCTGTCTTTACCTACACCAATGCCAGCTGGGACACTGCGGAGCACCGCGTGGCACCCCGGTCTGTCTATACAGACCGTTACCATGTGTATCTGGTGGGAGTGAACCTCGAGAATAACAAGTGGCACAAGTACCGCTTGGATCGCCTCAGTAACCTGCGTGTCACCGCGGAGACGATTCCCGACAAACTCCCGCAAAAGCCCAGCTACAAGTACCAGACAGTGGACCTGGAGCTGAAAAATCAGGCGAAATCCTACGTGGACACGATTCTTCATGCCCAGACGGTGGAACAATCCGCGACTACGTACCGGGTACGTTTGAAAGTCAAAGATCCTGCCTGGCTGCAGCGGGTTATACAGATTCTCGCCCCCGATATCGAAGCCATTATTGGTGGGCCCGCACAAGAGCCGGTCGTGGCGGCAGCCCGGGAGGTGGGCGCCGCGGCCTTGGCACTCTACGCACAGGTCGACTCCGCACAGTCAGCTGCGGACGGGTAAGATTGAGCTATGAGTGTTCAGGATATCGTGTGGCTCATCGCCGTAATTTGTGCCGTGATTATTTTTGTGACCACAACCGCGTGGATTATCGTGCGTAGCATACGTCTCTATCGGACGGTTCGCGATATTGAGCTACCTGCTGCCGACACCGCGGAGTCAGTTCGCGAACCGGCCCGAAAGCCAGCACCTACGGGAGACGCCGCAACTTTGAGCGCGGCACGGGTGGCTCGCGCCGAGGTGAAACAGGCTCGTAAAGCCAACAAGCAGCGCCGCCTGAATGCTGCTCATGACCGCTGGGCGAGCTACGATTTGGTGGCACCGCGGCAGTAAACATCTGAGATTATGAGTCCCAAACGTCACCGTTACCGCGAAAGCCAGAAAGCTGCCGCGCGATTGGCGCAAACGGAAACCTCCGACGCTACCAACCCCTCTCCCGCCCAGCGGTATCAGGCTTTTAAAGCAAACCAGCAATCCCCGGAACTTTACGAGTTCCAAGCCCTGTTCGATTTTCCCCTAGACGACTTTCAAATTGAGGCCTGCCAGGTACTCGATAAGAACCAAGATGTCCTGGTCAGCGCCCCAACTTCGGCCGGGAAAACCATCGTCGGCCTGTATGGGATTTTCCTGGCTTTGCGCCAGGGCAAACGCCTGTTTTACACGACACCAATCAAAGCCCTGTCCAACCAAAAGTATCTGGAACTGGTGGAGTTATTCGGTGCAGAAAATGTCGGACTGCTGACCGGCGACACGGCGATAAACGGCGACGCCGCCATCATTGTGATGACCACGGAAGTGCTGCGGAACATGATTTATGCAGGCGCGCCGCTGGCAGACCTGGGATATGTCGTCATGGACGAGGTTCACTATCTCTCCGATCATTTCCGCGGGCCGGTGTGGGAAGAAATCATTATTCACCTCGATGCGGCGGTGCGCCTCATTTCCCTTTCCGCCACGATTTCCAACGCCAAGGTGTTCGCTCAATGGCTCCAGACCCTGCGCGGTCCCACCACGGTCGTTTCGACCTCAGTCCGACCGGTGCCGTTGAAACACTTTATGATTAGCGCCTCGGGAGAAATCCTGCCCCTGTTCGCCAAAGGCGAGGTGGGCGGACACCTGAACCGGGCTCTGTTAGCCCAAGCCGCCCAGCAGGTCATGCCGCGCCGCGGCCGGATGCCCCGCCGGATTCGCGCGGACAGACCGGCGGTAGCGCGCAGTTTAGAACAGCAAGACCTGCTTCCGGCGATTGTGTTTATCTTTTCTCGGCAGGGCTGTAACGATGCGGCGGCGCAAGTGTTTGACGCCGGTTTGCGCTTTACTACTGCACCGGAAGCTGACCAGATTCGCCTCGAGATAGAGACCGAACTGGCAGGTTTCAGCCAAGGCGACTTGAGCGCGATTGACGTTTCAAACTGGGAAGAAACGCTGGCCGCTGGTATTGCCCCGCACCACGCCGGGTTGCTGCCGATTCAAAAGCAGCTGACCGAGTCTCTGTTCGCAAAAGGCCTGATTCGCCTGGTTTTCGCGACTGAAACGCTGGCTCTGGGCATTAATATGCCCGCTCGTACCGTTGTCTTGGAATCACTGAACAAGTGGAACGGTCAGGAACGCGCGAACCTAACGCCGGGGGAATACACCCAGCTCACGGGCCGTGCCGGGCGTCGCGGGATTGACTCGGTGGGGTATGCCCTGACCCTTATGGAAGTGAAGAATCCGCCGCAGTTGCTGGCCAACCTAGCCAGTCAGCAAACCTACCCGCTGCACTCAGCTTTCGTGCCGACCTTTAACATGGCGGTAAACCTGCTGGCCCGCACCACCTTGGAGGGCGCTAAGGGAACTGTCGAAAAATCGTTTGCCCAGTATGTGGCATTGGGAAGTTCGCGCAAATTGTTCTCGCAGCTGCGCCGGTTTGAAGAATTGGCCGCGGAGCAAGCACACGCGGCGAGTTGTGAGCGCGGTGACGTGCTGGCGCTATTGGACTTGATGAACGCCCTGTCCAAAGCGGAAAAACAGGCCAAACAGCGGCGTCACAGTGGGGAAAACACCCCCGAGAAACAGCAAGCTGACCGCCGGGCTATTGAACAGGCCCGCGCCCAGATGAAAGCCCACCCGGTCTACAGCTGCCCCGACCGAGACAAACACCTGGTGAAAGCCCGTCAGGCCGCCAAAAATCGGGAATCAGCCCAGATGACCCGCCAAAGGATAGAAAACCGCACCAAGTCCCTGGCTCGCCAGCTGGACCAAACCTGCCAAGTGTTGCGGGAACTGAACTATGTCGATGATGATTTCCGTCTCCGCAACGCCGGAACCATGCTGCAATCGGTGTATAACGAACGGGATTTGCTGGTCGTGGAATGCTTGCGCCGCGGCGTTTTCGATGAATTGAACGTGGCCGATTTGGCGGGGGCACTCTCGGTGTGCCTAGCGCAAAACCGTACCGGAGGATTGTCCCGCTTGATTCCAGCCGAGGCTTCTGCCAGCCTGGCCACGGCGTTGGAATCCATGGGACGAATTAACTTTGAAATCGCCACCCTGCAGCAAGAACACTACCTGGAGGCTTACCCGCCGTTAGAAACGGATTTGCTGCCCGGAGTAGTGGCATGGGCTCAGGACGTCAGCCTCGGGCAGTGTCTGGAGCTGACCGGCATGAGCGCGGGCGACTTCGTGCGGGTTATTCGCCAAGTCATTGACCTCGCCGACCAGCTGCGCAAACTGAATCTCGATCCGGCCCTGCACACGAAATTCCGCAGCGTCATCAACCAGGTCAAGCGGGGAGTGGTGACGTGGGACTTCTGATAGCTCTGCCCCTGGCTTTCTTCGGGGGAGTGGCCGGAGCCCTCGCCTTTCCGCACTGGAATCTGTGGCTGTTGCTGGTTCCTTCCGTCATGATTCTGCTGGGAACCTTGCGCTGGCAGTACGGTCACGGCAAATCTGGGCGCCGGGTTCTGTTGGTGTCAGCAGGGTGGGGCCTGGGCTTTTTTGGTCCGCAGTTGACCTGGACCGGGGTTTCTGCCGGTTCGGCCCTGCCGTGGATTGCCCTAACGATTCTCGAGACGCTGTTTATCTGTTTCTTTGCACAAGTGTGGGTGCGCGCCGAACAGGCTATTCCGCGGTTTCCCCGTCTGTTTGGGTTGATGCGGCTGATTTGGGCGCCTTTGGCTTGGGTCGGAGTGGAACAGATGCGTGCCCTGTTGCCTTTCGGGGGTTTTCCCTGGTCAAAACTCGCTTTTGCCCTGGTTGATACCCCGCTGTTGGCGTGGGCGCCGTGGGGCGGTAGCGCGCTGGTCAGCGGAGTCTGCGTGTTCATCGCCGCTGCCATTCTGGAAATTCTGGGCCGGCACCGCGGCGTAACATTGCGGATAGTTTCACTCATTGCTGTTATCGCAGCTACCGTTTTTCCCAACTTGGCACACCCCGCGTTGCCAGAGATTACCGGGCATGTCACGGCAGCGGCGATTCAGGGCAATACGCCGGGCCGTGAGCCGCAAACGGCTTACGGGCAGCTCTACGAAGTGCTGAATAACCACGTCAATGAATCTTTGCGCTTGCGTCAACGGACAGCTCAACACGTCGACGTGGTGCTGTGGGCGGAAAACGCGGCCGACGTGGATCCGCGCACCAGCCCTCGTGCCGCCGCACTGGTGAACGAAGTCATCGCGGCTTTCCAAGCCCCGCTCATCACCGGAACGTTAGGGGCGGGGGCGCGCGGACCGGGCGTACCCAATCTCGCCGAAACCAACACAACTTCCTTGCAAAACACCATCTTGGTGTGGGAAAACGGTCAGGTCCGAGACACGTATGCCAAAAAACACCTGGTTCCTTTCGGCGAGTACCTGCCTTGGCGGAAGTTCTTTGCGGCGGTCATTCCCACTTTCGCCGCTCTGGTTCCCACAGACTTGGCCGCTGGCGAAAGTGTGGCCCAGCTAGAAGTCTCGCTGGCCGGTCAAGACGTGCGCCTCGCCAGCCCGATTTGTTACGAAATCGCCGACGACGACCTAGTGCGCCAAGCGGTCACCGGCGCGAACTTCCTCTACGTGCCGACATCGAATTCTTTCTTCGGTTCTTCCGACCAAGCTGACCAGCAGCTCGCTATCGCGCGGTTCCGTGCTGCCGAACACGGCTTAGACACGATTCAAGTATCCACCATGGATTCCACCGCGCGGATTGACGCCCGCGGACAGATTGTAGGCCGGGTCATTCCGAACTTTACGGCCGGCAGTTTCGTAACGGACATTCCTTTGCGCAGCGGAACTACCCCCGCCACCGCCATCGGGGGACTGCTCGGACTAGGCTCGCTGGTATTGGTCGTCCTAGCTGCAGTTTTACAAGTATTATTAGCTCTGTCAGAAAGTTGGAAACGTGGAACGCACTAACCTCAACGCGAAAACTGTTATCGCCATCCCGACTTATAACGAGCGGGAAAACCTGGAATGGATTACCGCAGAGGTGTTGGCCCAAGCGCCAGGGATTCACGTCCTCGTTGTCGACGATAACTCGCCTGACGGTACCGGTCAGCTGGCAGACGCTTTGGCCGCGGACCACCCGCAGCTCCACGTGTTGCACCGGGCGGGCAAGGAAGGTCTAGGACCGGCGTATTTGGCGGCGTTTGCCTGGGCGGACAGTCACGGATTTACCTGGGTCGGGGAATTCGACGCCGACGGTTCGCACCAGCCTCGGGACTTACCCCGTCTTTTGGCCCTAGCTCACGGCAGCGGTCGTCCGAATTTGGTCATCGGCTCGCGGTGGCGGCGTGGGGGAGCGACCGCGGGCTGGTCTGCCTCGCGCCAGCTGCTGAGCCGGGCGGGCAGTTTTTATGTCAACGTGGTTCTGGGGCTGGGCGTAGCCGACACGACGGCGGGTTTTCGGGTCTACCGGGTCGATTTCCTGAACCGTTTACTGCAGCGTTACGCGATTGAATCAAAAGGGTATGGTTTCCAGATTGAGATGACCTGGCGGACGCGCCGGGCGGGGGGCAAGATTGTGGAAGTGCCCATCACCTTTGTGGAACGCCGGGCGGGTACCTCGAAAATGAGCGGGTCAATCATCAAGGAAGCGTTCCTGGAAGTCGCCCGGTGGCGGGTCCGGGAACTTTGCCAACATTGATAGTGTTATGTCATTTTCTTGGGGCAGAAACCGCCCGATAAAGAAAATAGGGTACTTTCAACGTCCGTAATGGCGCCGGCCGGTGCGCAGGGCTTCCAGACGTTCGTCCAACAGAATCTGTAGTTCCTCTTCGCTGCGCCGATCCATCAGCTGTTCCCAATGGGTGCGCTGCGGCTTAGTAGTTTTTTCTTCTTGGAAGTCTTCCACACCGTTGCGGATTGCAGTTTTCGAGCAGACCGGACATTCCCAAGAGTCGGGTACTTCGGCGTCGATCGCGAAAGGGACGTCGAAGGCGTGGCCTTCCGGGCAGGTGTAGTCCACGTTTTGGCGTTCGACAAAAACCACGCCTTCTTCGGACTCGAGAGAATTGGAACCCATACGCATCCCGCGTAATGCGCGATCAGCCACGATAAGTGCCTCCTTGTAATGCTTAGCGGTTCATTCTAACCGATTTGACGGATTTTTGCTCAAGGGCGGTGCCGGAGTGTTGGGATTGCTACCTCGCCGCGCCCCTCCAATCCGATAATATATATTATGTCATTTTATATATAGCGCGTCTGTCCTGCTCATTCCCCTAGGGCACGCGCACAAAAAAGTGTCCCGGTCGAAACGCATCTCCCTAACCTCCGACCGGGACACCACTGTCGTGCCAAAGTTTTGGCACCGCGCTTGTGAACCAGAAAAACTGTTAGCTGACTTGGCGACGACGCGCGCGGCGCTCCGCCAGTTCATCGCGAACTACCACGTTGTCGTCATTGATGTTCTCTACGGGCAGCTGCGCCAGCTCGCCCTCAATTTCGTGCCAGACGCGGCCCACCGCGATGCCGAACACACCCTGGCCGCCTTGCACCAAGTCGATGACTTCGTCTTGTGACGTACAGGCGTAGACCGAAGCGCCATCACTCATGAGAGTAATCCCCGCCAGGTCTTCCACCCCCATCTTTGACAAGGTCGCTACGGCCACGCGAATCTGTTGCAGGGAGACGCCGGTGTCGAGCAGGCGCTTAACCACCTTAAGTAGCAGACAGTCTCGGAAAGAATAGAGCCGCTGTGAGCCCGAACCGCGGGCATTGCGCACGGAAGGTTCCACTAAACCGGTACGAGCCCAGTAGTCGAGCTGCCGATAGGTAATCCCAGCTGCCTTGCAGGCAGTCGGTCCGCGAAAACCGGTTTCTTCGTCGATGACCGGCAGGGTTTCACCAAACAGCATCCCCTGCTTTATCTGCGGTACTCCAGACTTGCTTGGCTTTTCCAAGGCAACCTCCGTTCAAGTGTGTTTCTATTTTAGATTATGCACCATAGAAACGTGGGCAAATGTGCGCGGCGCGCCCAAACCTTGCACTTAAAGTTTAAGTGCAAGCTAGGCCGGGAAACAAACCCATTTCCGCACCCAGCAGCAATAGCTACAGTTCCTCGACTCCGACGCTCAGCAATGCCTCGGCCAGAGACGCCAATTGCGCCGAAAGTTCCACCGCCCGTATCTGGGCACGATCCTTGGCTGCGGCGTTATTTTTTTGCCGTTCCGGGGCCACCACCCGGTCAATTAAATCCAAAATCGCATTTATGGCCGAGTAAACGGAGCGTAAATTGCGTGGCTCGATACCCTGCTTCTCTAAGACTTCCAAAGCCTGCACCACCGCGACTGTACCGGAGGAAAACCGGGAGGAAAAATCCGGGCTAATGAGTTTCGCATTGACTGCCTTTTCCAGCAGTTCCTCGGAAGCCCCGGTATAAACCAGCAAATCTTGCAGCGTAATTCGTGAGCTTACGGGCAGACGCATCTCACCCTCCGAAGCCACGACCCGCATGACCGGCTGTACCGGCAGGGGTTCCTCCCCCAAATCCAGCAGCCGCAAATTTTCACCAATCTGGTTCAGCGGTAGGTAACTGTCACGCTGGGCTTGCAGGGCGTAGCGAATGCGCTCCACATCGGCCAGAGAATAGCCGCGGTAGCCGTTGGACATACGGGCTGGGCAGACAATCCCGTGCTTCTCAAAATTGCGTAGCTTAGCCTGAGATACTGAAGGAAATTCCTTCACGATGATCTCATGGACTCGTCCAATGGACATAGTCGGCTCATGACTTACCTCCGGGGGCCACGAGCTGCCAACGTCATTGACCTTTCGGGCTACCTGGTTCATTTCTTAAAATTCACCGCCGGGTAGTAAGCCAAACGAAACTTGCCAATCTGGACTTCCTCCCCCGGTGCCAGCAGGTGTGACTCGACTCTTTCGCGGTCAATATAGGTGCCGTTGAGGGAGCCGACGTCACGAACCAAGTAACCGTTGTCTTGGCGAAGGAACTCACAATGCCGGCGCGAAACCGTCACATCGTCGAGGAAAATATCCGACTTGGGGTGCCGGCCTGCGGTAATGCGGTCCGTATCAAGCAGGAAACGCGCTCCTGCGGAGGGGCCGCGCTGCACGATTAGCAGTGCCGAACCTGCCGGCAGAGCCGCGACAGCCTCCTCGTCAGCGGAGGACAAAACCCGCTTACCCAGTTCTGGTTCCGCCTCAGGAACGCCACCTATAGCCCCGAAAACAGCAGTTTCAGTAGGGTCCGGTCCTGGAATCGTGTCCGACACTTCGTCCTCCTTTGAGAAAATTTCGATATCTCTACTTTAGTGGAACCGCCGCAAAAAAGTTAACCGATTTGTTACCTTTCGGTCTGTCACAAGCTAGAACGGTAATCCAGGCTCTAAAATGGCATTTGCACGTAAGTATTGAGATGGCAATCAGGTCAGAGGGGAAGTACAGTGACGGACGCAGCCTCCCGGGGATGGGCGCTATCTCTGACTGATACACAGGTCGGAGTCACTCCCCTGGCTTCTCCCGCCGCCGCACTAACTTTTCCTTTTTCCACCGATTCCCTGAACGCGACCTATCGCCAGCTGCGCACCGGCGGTATTTTCCCGCTTTCTGCCGCCGATGGGGGCACAGAGGCGCAGCTCACCACCGCCGAACACTGGCATTGGCTCTTGGCAAACCGGCGTGATGGACTGGATTTACAGCTGGCTTTCGGCTTTCTCGCCGCGAATCGTGGCAATCTTCGATTTCCGATTTTTCAGTCCCGCCTGACCCCCGACCTTGACCGTTCGGTGGGCTACTTACGGCTGTCTAAGGACGAAAAACTGCAGCTCAACAGCACGTTGGTACGCCTCTTGCAGCAAAAGTTTCAGATTCCGTCCCGCTGGGTCGGGGCGGGCCGAACCGCCCGCGGCCTCAATCTCGACGCCATTCTCGACGCCTTAGAGCAAGCTCTCCAAGACAGTCCTCTTAGGGCCAAAATGCACCTGGAACGCCAAGCTGCCGTGGGATTGGCTCATCTCAGTTGGTCGCCGGCGCTGTCCGACCTGAAAGCCCACCTTGAGGACTACCGCAGCTCCGCCCTAGTGCAGCGCTATGCCGCCAGCAGCGCCCCCACCCAACTTTCCGCGGATACCGCAGATACTGCTCCCCTGGCTGCAGATATTTTCGCACCGCTAAAAGCCGACCGTAAACAACTGCAGGTGCCGAAATTTTTTGGTCAAGGACACAGCCTCATTCTTTCTGGGGCCCCGGCGACCGGCAAAACCGATGCTGTCGTAAACACCCTGGCACAGTCCCTTGTGCAGCAACACTCCGTGCTTGTGGTGGGCAGCCGTACCAGCCTTAAGCATCTGCGCAGCCGGGTTCGCAAAGCCGGGTTTGAACACGTGTTCCTCACCCTCGACGCGCAAGCCGCCGACCGTGATGAGCGCAGCCGGGCGTTGCTTCGAGCGGCTTGGGATCGGCCGGTCAACGCTGACGCGGGTTACCTCGATTCCTGCCGGGCTTCCCTGAAAACCTTGTCTCAAGATTTGGATCTGTACCTCAACCAGATTCACGAGGTCGGCCCCAACCATGTTTCCGCGTGGCAGGCCTATACCGCGCAAATCATGACCGCCGCTGAGCTGGAGCCCGAGGAACGCGTTTTGGCAGGCCGTCTGGCGGCGGCTCCGAACTTCCCCTACCTGTCTCATGACCGGTCCGCCGCGGTGAAACTTGGTAAAGAACTGGCAAATCTGGATGCCAACTCGGTGAACGGCCTCGGCGCTAATCCCTGGTCCCTGGTCGGCGAGACCGCGCGCAGCGTGGACCGCATGGAACTGAAATTGACGTTGAAAGCCCTGGAACAAGCCATTACCCAAGCCCATCCCGCCGTGCTGGAAATCATGTCTGCCACTTCTGAACTGCAAGCCTGGCCGATTTTTGCCCGCTGGCTCGACTTGCTAGAGATTGGATACGGCAGGGCTCCCGTGGAACTGACCGAAGCGGAACGCCACGCAGTCACTTCTAGCATTGAAACTTTGCAGCAGTCCCTACGAGACTTGTGGGACGAGGCCACTCCCCTGTTGGAAATTGCCGCTCCCGCCTATCGCTCCGGTAAAGACCTGGATTTGTTAATGGATGCCCGCCACGCGGAAGCCTCCGGTGGTTTTACCCGTAACAGTCGTCGCAAGGCCGTGTTGGCGCAGTTACAGCCCTACCTCAACGGGCCGGTCACCCCCAACAAGGTAGCGGACCTGTTGGAGGACCTCAACGCCCTACGAATGCGCGCCGAAGCCTTGGGCTCACAAATTAGCGCCAACCCCGTGCTGGGACTGAATGATTTTGATGCCCTGACTGACGACGCCCGCGAAAAATTCTCAAATCACGCTGACACGGTGCTCAGCGCCATTGAATTGAGCCGGTATCTGCCCAACCGCCGATCAGATTTGGAGTCTTTAATGCCGCTGGCTCGCCAGGGCGGGCATCTAGGTCAGCAGGTACGGGCCATCTCCGAGGCTTTTGCTGACGTTTTGCAGTCTTTGCAGGTTTCCAGCCCGGATTTGGAAGCCTGGTCACAAGGCCTGCCGCCCCTGGGTCGTTACCTGCAGGTTCGTAAGGTCTGGGGGACGTCTCTCAGCTCTGAGGACTCGACGTTAGACGATATTTTGGCATTCCGCGCGCTGACCCCCCAGCTGAGAGCCTTGGGCCTGGATGACCTGGTCGGTTGGGTGGCCGAAGGTAAGCTCAGCGGAATGGCGATTCAAGGAGTGCTGGAACACGCCCTGTCTGTCGCAGCGGTACGGGAGCGCCAGCGGGCTTTGGTGCAGCAGGGGTTCGAGCCCGAGACCCACGCAGCTCAGGTGGAACGCCTATCGCTGAACTGCACAGAAACCCGCCGCGAAATCGTCAATCAGGTTATTGCCGCTGCCGGCGGGTTCGCACAGCGAGCCGATAAACAGATTCTGCGCCGTTTCGGGGCACGGTTGCGTGACAAGGACTTTTCCATCCGCCAGGCCTTACATGATGATTTGGAAGGGGTTCTGACCCGCACTCCGATTGTGGGTCTGACCCCGCTCGAAGTCATCACCCATTTGCCTGATTTTGCCGAAGAAACCGCCCGTTTTGATGCCCTGGTCATTTTGGATGCAGCCGAGCTGCCATCCGGTGCCGTGGTGAAGGCCCTGGCCGGAGCCACTCAAGCCATTTTTGTGGCGACCCTGCCCGCCACCGCGAGTTTTGCAAAAGGCCGGGCGCGCAGCGTTTACGAAGCCGCCAAGTCGGCGGGTTTCCCCGAATACGAATTAACTGCTCGCTACGGACAGGATTTGACCTCCACCCCCGGTCACTTGGCACGGCTGTTGAGACCCGGCAAATTGGACACGTGGCCGGTGGCGCAGGTTCAGGCCCACCCGGTTTCAATCCTGGAGTTCCCCGCGGTGCATCGCCCCCTGCCTCTGGACCTCGCCAGTGAAAATCCTGGCTGGAGCGGTCTTGGCGCCGACTATGTGTGGTTTGAAAAGGCCGGAAACCTGTTGATGAATCTGTGCCTAAAGAATCGCGGTAAATCCATCACGGCACTGACTTGGACGTCTGAGCTGGCGGGGGGAATCCGCTGGTATCTCGATGAAGCTAACCGCCAGGGTGAAATCAATCTGATGAATCTTCGGGTCACTCACCTCGGTGCCGCCACAGCCGCATTCCCCAATGCGATTTCCACCGCACCGGGGCTCGGCGGAGGTTATAACGATGGTGAAGGTCAAGCTCCCTGCGATTTATTGGTGTGTTTCCTGGGTTCCACGGCTCAGCCGGAACCAATAAAGACATCTCTCGGTCGGGATTTGTCCCTGGCTTGGACTCAGGCTTTGTTGCAAACTAACGGTCAGGTGCTGTTTGTGGTGAACCGCGACCTTGACCAGAGTGAGCTGCCCGCCTTGCTGCAAGATGTGTTGAATACTCCAGGAACCGAACGTGATACTTCCCCCGTTTCGGCGGTGCGAGATTATCTGGCCAAGCTGCTGGGACATGCCGGGCTGGAAGTTCGCACCAATTTGGGGCCGGCCCCGTTGCGCCTGGATTTGGCGGTTCGCGGCGACGCGGGGGCGCCTTGGCTGGGTCTGATTTTGGACAGCCCCGAACAGCTACAGGTGCGTTCCGCCTGGGATCGAGAAGTCGGTATTCCCCAGTATCTGCTGGAACATTGCGGTTTCGGCGCTATCGAACACGTGTATTTGACTCAGCTGATGGAAAACACTGATGAGGTGACCCGCCGTCTCGTTTCCATAGCCCTGGATTTGGCGTTCCCCGGTGACGTGACGGACGGTTCGGTGGCGAGCGACGATCGCTACACTTCACCCTCGCGTATCGCGGCGGCCCAAAATAACCGCGGTGACGAGCCTTGGGAAGTTCCCGATGAAGACGCGTGGGATTTGCCCTTGCCACTGCGCGAGGCGTTGGCGCGACTTCAAGCCAACAAACCAACCGTCGCCCCCGCACCGACGGAATCCCCGGCAGAAACTGCGACCCTACCTCGTGAACCTCAGCCGGAACCTTCTGCCCCCACCCCGCCTCCGGCTACACAGCCCTCAGCCCGTATCGAGGACCTTCCCCCGGCGGCGCAACGGAAAACCAGTTCGACACTGCCGGTCATCGCCGATATGCCCCCCGATGCCTTTACGCACCTGAATCGCAGGGAACTCACCGAAACTCGTGACGCCCCGACCTTGGGAGACCAACTGGGAGTGCAAGAAACCGACCTTTTCATGGAATTAGCCCACAGTTCCGGGCCGGACGCGAAACTCGGCAAGATTTCTAAGCCCGGTCTGGGCGCGTTCTCGCCTCTTTTTGCGCCGGAGGTACCCAAGGATAGTTCAGAAAAATCGGCTGTCGTGTCGGCTAGTGCGCCACCGCTAAAGAACCCCGTGCCCCCACCCTCCGCGCCGGCCGTTTCCGAACCGACAACGCCGAGTTTTACTGCGCAAATTCCAGCCAACACCGGTGCTAAATCGGTTCCGCAACCGTTCGTACCCCGCGGCAAACCCTTGCAAAACCGGGGTTCCAAGGAAGTTCTCGATGATTTACAGGACCCCGCTAACGCTGCCGCCGTGGCGGACGCGTTGTCACAAGTGCTCTACACAGAAGGTCCGATTGGCGCGCCCCGGCTGGCTAAACTCGTCGCCGATGCGTTTGGCATGCAGCGGCTACACTCGAAACGCCGCCAACGAATTTTGGAATTGCTGGATTCCGAAGTTCATCAAACAGTCACGAAATTCGGTACCTTTGTCTGGCCTGCCGGAACTTCAGCTCAGGAGTTCACCGTTTTTAGAACCGGATCGATTTATGGGCAACGCGCCCTGGTAGACATCTGCGATGAAGAGTTCAATAACGCATTGACTTGGGTTATTGACACGCAACAGCCTCTTGAAGACGAAACCTCAGAAGCGGTGGCGCGTGTGTTGGATCTGACTCCGGCTCGCACCGATATTCGTCAACGTATGCAAGCCGGTCTGAAATCTTTGGAGCAGGCCGGTCGTCTGCGGCGTCAAGCGGGTCACCTGTATCTGCAATAATTTGCAAATGTTGAAACGTTGTCGCCTCTCAGGGTTTAATGGCGGTAAGTGATTGGAGCTCACAGATGTCAAAACAGAAAAAAGGATCATCTAAGCCGAATCTGACGGTGTCCAAACCCGGCAGTCGTTCCGGCACCATTCTGGCTATTGTGCTGGTGGCTGTCGTGCTGGCACTGATTATCGTGTTTGTTAAGATTGCTAGCACAAAGCACGAAATGACTGCTCAGCCCACAGACACAATCGCTGGAACTCAAGCGATGATTGGTTTTGCTGAACCTCAAACCTATGCAGCCGGACGGGGAATCTGGCTCAAGGGCGGCAAAGTCTTGACTAACGATGAAATCACCGCCGAATCGAAAAAAGGCACCAAGGTCCTGGAACTGTACTTCGACTACTTGTGCAACATCTGTAATGACTTCGAAGACCAGCTCAACAACGGTAAACAGCTCAATGACTTGGTCGAGGGCGGTAAGGCCATTGTCGTGCTGCGCCCGACCTTGACTCATGCTCAGCAGCTGAAGTTCCCCAACATTGCTTATTCCGCTAATAACCTCATGTATTGGACGGCAGAAAATCAGCCCGACAAGCTATGGGAGCTCAGTAAGGACTTGACCAAGTTCGCGATGGACAACTACAAGTCCGCCGATTACGAAAAGAACCAGAACAATACCGAATGGGCGCAGACTATCCGCGAACCTGATGCCGAGCTAGCTAAAATCGCTGGTGAACACGGTATTGATTACAGTTCTGTTCCCCCGGCGACGGAGCAATCCGGACTGATGCCAATTAATATTTTGGCTGAGCAGCGTCTGACGAGCCTCGGGCGGGAAAATGCCGGAACTCCCCTCTACATTGCCAACGGTCACCCCGTTGACATGAGCGGAATCGGGAAAGACGACAAGCTGCTAGAGAAAGCTACCCTCTAGAAGCCAGTCTTTAGGCCTGGTATAGCGCTCATTGCGGCATTTTGGGCGGGCGCGACGATACGCCACACCAGCAGGCGTAAATCGGGGTCTATTCCTGGGGTCGAAAACTCAGGGCCACCGAATTCATGCAAAACCGGTTGCCAGTCGGCGTTTGGGGCGCGTCAGGAAACACGTGTCCCAAATGGGAGCCGCAGTTTGCGCAGCGAACTTCGGTGCGAATCATGCCGTGAGAGGTATCGGTGACTTCGCGCACCGCGCCGGGTTTTGCCTCGAAGAAACTCGGCCATCCGCACCCGGAATCAAACTTTGTGTCGGCATCGAACAGCGGCTCCCTGCACGCCCCACAACTGTAGAGGCCGGCGCGTGTTTCATAGAGCAGTTCTCCGGTGCCCGGTCGCTCCGTAGCGGCTTGCCGCAATACTGCATAAGCGCGGGGGCTCAGCCGTTCTTTCCATTCCTCGTCGCTCAGATCTACGGTCATTTTTTGCCTTTCGGTTTCAGAATAGTTGCCAGGTACTGACCGGTAAAAGAACCGGGTACTTTCGCCACGGCCTCAGGAGTGCCCTCAGCCACGACCGTGCCGCCACCCTTACCGCCTTCCGGACCGAGGTCGATAACCCAGTCGGCGCACTTGATGACATCGAGGTTATGCTCGATAGCCACAACCGTGTTGCCTTTCTCGACCAGTCCCTGCAGGATGGACATGAGTTTGCGAATATCGTCGACGTGCAGTCCGGTGGTCGGCTCGTCAAGCACATAGATGGCGCGGCCATTCGTGCGTTTATGCAGTTCACTTGCCAGTTTGACCCGTTGGGCTTCCCCACCGGACAACGTGGTGGCGCTCTGGCCGAGTTTCACGTATCCCAAGCCGACCGCGGTCAAAGTGTCCAGGTAGCGAGACACGCCGGGGATAGCGGAAAAGAACTCGGCGGCCTGAGAAATCGGCATGTCCAGGACATCGCGCACATTTTTGCCGTGATAATACACCTCCAAAGTCTCCCGGTTATAGCGTGCTCCGCCGCAAACCTCACAGGGTACATAGACGTCGGGCAGGAAGTTCATCTCGATTTTCAGGGTGCCGTCGCCTCGGCAGGCTTCACAGCGCCCGCCTTTGACGTTAAAGGAAAACCGTCCCGGTCCATACCCGCGAATCCGCGCTTCTTCAGTCTGTGCGAACAGTTTCCGTATCGCGTCCCAAACTCCGGTATAGGTTGCTGGATTCGAGCGTGGTGTGCGGCCGATAGGCGATTGGTCCACGTGAATAATCTTGTCCAGCAGGGAGGTACCGTCAATCTGCTTGTGACGTCCCGGCACCGTGTGAGCTCGGTTCAAATCCCGAGCCAACGCCTGATACAGAATGGAATTGACCAGGGTCGATTTTCCAGACCCCGATACTCCGGTGACGGCGATGAGGCACCCCAAGGGGAACGACACATCGATGTTTTGCAGGTTATTTTCTCGCGCTCCCCGCACCGTCAAAATACGGTCCGGGTCAGGTTTGCGGCGTTGACGCGGGATTTCGATAGATTTTCGTCCGGCCAAATAGTCCGCGGTTAGCGAGGACTGATTTTTCAACAAATCCTCCACCGTCCCAGAATGAACGATTTGCCCGCCGGCCTCCCCCGCTCCGGGACCGATGTCTACCACCCAGTCCGCTGATCGGATAGTGTCCTCATCGTGTTCCACCACAATGAGAGTGTTGCCCAAGTCTCGCAGACCTTTCAAGGTATCGATGAGACGCTGATTATCGCGCTGGTGCAGACCGATGGAGGGCTCGTCCAACACATAGAGCACGCCAACCAGTCCGGATCCAATTTGGGTAGCTAAACGAATGCGCTGTGCCTCGCCCCCGGAGAGGGTATTTGCTGCTCGCGACAGCGTCAGGTAGTTCAACCCCACGTCAATGAGGAATGACAGCCTGGCCCGCACTTCTTGCAAAATCGGCGAAGCGATTTTAGCTTTCATACCAGATAAAGGAATATCTTTTAAATAGGATTGAACTTCGTCGATGGCTAAATCGGTGAGCTCGGAGATATTAAGTTTCCCGATACGGACCGCTAAAACTTCCGGTTTCAAGCGCCGCCCCTGACACGTCGGACAGGGCACCTCCCGCATATAACCTTCGTATTTTGCTTTGGAAAAATCAGAGTCAGTTTCATCGTAACGACGCTGAATATAGTTCGCGGCACCCTCAAAACCCGTGGTATAGACCCGTTCGCGCCCCCATCGGTTGCGATACTTTACCCGTACCTTATAGTTCTTGCCCCACATCAGGTAGTCGCGCACCTGCTCGGACAGATCCTTCCACGGAGTGTCGAGGTCGAACCCGACCTCGTCCCCCAGGCCTTTTAAGATACGCTGCATAGTATCTTTGGAACTGGTCCAAGGGCTGACGGCACCTTCGCGTAGGGTCAAATCGGGGTTCGGCACCACCAGCTCAGGATCAATGACCAGCCGAGAACCAATCCCGGAACAATCGGGACACGCTCCGTAAGGCGCGTTAAAGGAAAACGTGCGCGGTTCGATTTCTTCCAGAGCCAGCGGGTGATTATTCGGACAGGCACGTTTTTCCGAAAAGCGACGGCTACGTTCGGGATCATCCGGGTCGCGGTCGACGAAATCCACCACTACCAGCCCTTCTGCCAGCCCCAGAGCAGTCTCGATAGAATCCGCCACCCGTGAACGCGAGCCCTCCCGGATAACCACCCGGTCAACAGACACCGAAATATCGTGTTTCAGCTGTTTTTCGAGGGTCGGGGGTTCTTCCAGGCGATGATTCTCACCGTCCACCCGCATCCGGGTAAAGCCTTTGGCGGCCAGCTGCGCAAACAGTTCCGAGTACTCGCCTTTACGTCCGCGGACCACCGGAGCCAAAACCTCTAACCGCGTCCCTTCCCCCAAAGTAAACAGCCAGTTCACGATCTGTTCGGCGGACTGGGCCGTAATTTCCTCACCGCACACAGGACAGTACTGGGTACCGGCCCGCGCAAACAGCAGGCGCAAATAGTCGTAAATCTCGGTAATGGTGCCCACCGTAGAGCGCGGGTTGTGAGAGGTGGACTTTTGGTCAATCGATACTGCAGGAGACAGCCCCTCAATGAAGTCCACCACGGGTTTATCCATTCGCCCCAAGAACTGCCGAGCATAGGAGGACAGAGATTCCACGTAACGCCGCTGCCCTTCGGCAAAAATCGTGTCAAAAGCCAACGACGACTTGCCAGAGCCAGACAACCCAGTGAACACCACCAAGGCATTTCGCGGGAGTGTAACGTTGACAGCCTTGAGGTTATGTTCACGCGCTCCGTGGACTTTCAAAGTTTCATGCACCTGTTCAGTTTAATGCCCAAGTGTGTTTCTGACGATTCGGGTCGGTTTTCGTTGTGCGTGGAGCGCGCCTAGAATCGACCTATGAGTAAAGTCGTCGTTATCTACCACTATGACCCCACCCGGGAAGCCGACCGGGCCACGATTCGCCCCGAGCATCTGGCTTACTTGGGGAACTTGGAAAAATCCGGGAAACTTCAGGCCGCTGGTGCCTGGATGAACGAAACCGAAAAACCCGGCGCGCTGATACTGATGAACGTCGAGACCACAGAGGAAGCGTTGACGTATCTGAAACACGATCCGAACCAGGTTCACGGCATAGTGCAGGAAATCGAGACGCATCAGTGGGGACCAGCTATCGGTTCCTAACTGCTGAATCTCCATAGCTGGCTGGCGCGGTTCCATGTCTTTCATTCGTTGGTTCTTTACCTACGTAGACTGGTTTGTTTTTACCCTGTTGTTGATTATGATTGCGGGGATTTTTATCCCTCTGCCCGCCGCGGTTGTGACCTTCGTGGGTGCCGTCAGCCACTACGCCATCGCCGTGCTGTTCTTTGTTTACGGAGCGCGCCTGAAAACCGCCGAGGTCATGGGTGGACTAAAGAACTACCGCTTGCAGCTGGTCATCTTGGCCTCCACTTTTGTGCTCTATCCCCTGCTGGGAATGTTGAACTATCAAGTTTCCGGCTGGTTCCTGGGGTCGAGTTTCGCTCTGGGGATGTATTACACCTGTCTGTTGCCTTCCACGGTGCAATCCTCTATCGGTTTTACGTCCATCGCCGGGGGCAATGTCGCCGGAGCGGTCACGGCCGCCACCATCTCTAACTTGGTCGGGACCTTCGCGACTCCCCTGCTGGTTCTGTTGCTGCTGGGCAAGGCCGGTACCGTCTCGCTAGCTACGTTGCGCGACATCGCCGTGTTGATTCTGTTGCCTTTCGTGCTGGGCCAGCTCAGCGGACGATGGACCCGCACCTGGTTGAACGCTCACCCCATCATCACGAAAACCGTCGATAAGGGCACGATTTACCTGGTGGTTGTCTCGGCGGTATCCAGCGCGAAGCTGCACGGCTTGTGGGACAGCGTCGGAGTTTTAGACTTCGTGCTGATAGGAGCTGATGCCTTGGTCATAGTCGGTATCATGCTCATCTTGACCTGGTTCGGGTGGGGCAAACTCTGCGCCTTGAATCGTGCCGACCGGATTGCCGCCATGATGTGTGGCTCAAAAAAATCTCTCGCTACGGGTCTGCCGATGGCTATGATTATTTTTCCGACTTCCCTGTTCGGTGCCGTCGCGGTGCCCATTATGTTGCTGCATTTAGAGCAACTCATCATGTGTTCGGTCATAGCCTCGCAGCTGGGACGCAGTGCCGGTTCCCGGAAAGCAGATTTCTGAAAACCTAGCCTCGAACCGCCCAGGCCGCCGCTTCGCTGACAGCTCCCGGCCCTCCGATGACGACTGAAGAAGCGCGGTTGGGCAGTTGTGCCAATCGGGCTGCTGTTGGCGCGGAGAGATAACCGGGGTGGGTCAGCAGCAGGCAGGCGTTGCGGTGCGCGGCTAAAGCTGCCCCGGCCAGCCCATCGGGGAAGTTCACTCCGCTGGCGATAACTGCGGAAGAGGCGCCGGGTGCAAAGGCTTGGGCCACAAACTGAGCAGTTTGATAACGATCCAAGCCTTGAATGGGTTGCGACTTGTAGCCTGCTAATCCGGCCTGATTCCACGCCCGCACTGCCGGTCCACCGATGGGAAATATACTTGCACCCGACTGCGTTTGGTGAGCTTGGATAAACTCCGCAGTTTCCGGCGGAAGGGAAGCTCCGGCGTTCAACACCACTACGCCGTAAATAAAAGCCGCGCCTGCCCCCGCGCTCAGTGCGTCAGGAAATGAAAGTCCGTCCGCAATCAAAATTGGTGTCTGGGTGATTCCCCTCTGGTTCCATTCCGCAATAGTTTGGGCGGCGACCGCTGCGGCGGTGCCGTAGCGATTCATGCCGTAGATGCGGCTCACCTGGACCCCACGTGCTTGTAGAGCCCCCAGCGTGGCGGGGTCAAAAGCGACCTGGCCACCCACCAATCGCACGTCGCGAATTCCCCTGGCTTGGATTTCGGCAACCGTGCCAGGTTCCACAAAAGGACCGTTAGACAGCACCAGCGGAGCGCCCAGCGCCGCGGCTAAAGGACCGGCACTCAAGGCATCGGGAGCCGCTTTACCGGTAGCGATGACCAGGGACGAACTGGTGAACCCACCCTGGCGCCAAGCTTGTAAAGATGTCTCTACACGATTGCTGCCGGCAATTCTTCCTGGTGCTGCACCAGGTTTAGGCTGCGGATTCGGCTGCGGGGAGGGCACTGCCCCCGTGGTGCCCTCAATGCTGGAAACCCCGATAGTTTCGAAAATCCAATTTGCGAAAGAAGAGCTCGGCACGTATTTGTAGTCTTCGAACCGCAAGTGTCCTCGCGGTGTTTGCACCGCAGCCGACAGCACCCCGTAGAGTTTTCCGCCGCTAATGAGAGGCCCGCCGGAATCACCGACCTCCGAATAGTTACCTCGCGCAGAGCGGGCATAGAGATAGCCGTCTTCGAGGGTACCGAGCGCAGATAGCTGAGTCGTCTTAAGATTCAATCCCGTGCCAAAACCGTAGGCTTCACCAGCCTCTCCGGCAGTGAGGTTTTGGCTGGTGAAAGGCAGCACGGCTCTGCCGGGTGAATCTAAACGCACCAGAGCCACGTCATAATAGGGATGCGCGACGACACGTGTTACCGCAGAAGGAAAGTTTCGATTGATGCTCGCACCGATGGACGCATAGGCGTATTCCAGGTTGGCATTTGTGACGCAATGCGCGGCTGTGAGTACCCAGTTTGAGGAGACAAAGGAGCCGCTGCATTCCATCCAGCCATCGTCAGATGTGCTGGAAATCCGTAATGCGACTGCCCAGCCGGTCTCGCTTGAATCCGTCAGAGTACCGCCCTCGATGGCGTATGCAGAAGTTTCACTGCCCACAGCCAGGCCGAGGGTTGCCCCCAAGATGGTGAAAAGGGCGATAAACCTGGAGATAAGACGTCGACTCACGTATCAATTCATCGGCGAAACTTAACAAAATTTAGGCTTCTGGACGCTTCGTGGCAGTTCCGTCCGATTGTTTCCGTTCCCGGTATCGGCTGACCAGCAGAGAAACCACCGTGGTAATAATCAATACCCCGACGATATAGCCTAGAGAAACCGGAATGGTCGCTTCGGGCAGTCCCGTAAAGGGCTGGCCGCCGTTGATGAACGGAATTTCGTTCGTGCTCAAAGCGTGCACGATAAGTTTGCCCCCGATGAAGGCCAATATGGCGGCTAAACCGTAGTGCAAGAAAATCAGGCGTTCCATCAGACTTTCAATCAGGAAGTACAACTGCCGCAGGCCCATCAGCGCGAAAGCGTTGGCGGCGAACACGATGAAAGCTTCCTTAGTTAGACCGAAAATCGCGGGAATGGAGTCTACCGCAAACATCACGTCTGCCGTACCCACCGCCACAACGACCAACAGAAAGGGCGTAATGTGACGTTTGCCATCAATCTTGGCAAAGTATTGATGCCCCACGTAATCGGGCGTGACCGGGAAAATCCGGCGAACCGAGAAAACGAAAAAGTTTTCCTTGTACTCTTCCTCTTCCTCGGAGCCGGCGCTGCCTTCGCGAACCTGTTGAAAAGCTGTGAAAAGCAGAAACAACCCGAAGATATAAAAAATCCAGCTGAAATGTTCGATGAGGGCGGCTCCCAAGAGGATGAAAATCAGACGGAACACCAACGCCAAAGTGATGCCGACCGCGATGATTTTTTGCTGGACCTCACGCGGGGCTTTAAAAGCAGAAATAATGATGACGAATACGAACAGATTATCCAGTGACAGCGACCACTCAGTGACCCAACCGGCGAAGTATTGTCCGCCCAAGTCCCAGCCCAAAGTTAGGCCGATGACCAGCCCTGCCACCACCGCTATGGAAATGTAGATGGCAGTCCACGCCGCAGACTCCTTTATGGAAGGGAAGTGATCTTTGCGAACGTGGGCGAAAAAATCAAAGGTCAAGATACCGATAATAACGACAAACAGAATTATCCAGGCCAGCAAGGGAATATGCATACGTAAACGTTCCTCCGGTACGAAAATAGTTCGGCACCGAAGGTCTCTCCCCGCCTGATGTTTCACAGGCCGATGGCACCGAGTTTCGCGGTTTCGCGGCCGAAGCAGCGGACGGCTTCACTGTGATGACGATGCCCTCAGTTAGTGGGAATACTCCCCCTCGTACCTGCGATTCTATCAGGTGCGGGACACGTTTCTTAAATATGGGACTTAAGTACTATGATGGCGCTTGTTGAAGTATACGACCCGCATTGTTGCCGGTCTAATAATTTTCAGAAAGGTTCAATATGTGCATAACTACAGTTGTACCCGCAGGAGCCGCTGGAACCACGGCTAACCCCGCAGGCATCGCCATCGCGATGATTATCTATTTCGTAGCCATGATCATGATTGGTATCTATGGCTATACCCGTTCCAAGAGCTTGGACGACTATATGCTGGGCGGGCGTGACCTGCCCCCCTTCGTAGCCGCCCTTTCCGCCGGTGCGGCCGACATGTCCGGCTGGTTGATGATGGGGCTGCCCGGCGCCATGTACCTCAGCGGGATTTTCAACGGCTGGATTGCGATTGGTTTGACCGTCGGGGCCTGGATTAACTGGCTTGTCACGGCGCCGCGTTTGCGCGCTTACACGGAAGTCGCCGGCGACTCGATTACTGTCCCGTCGTTCTTTTCCAACCGTACTCACGATAAGTCAAAGATTATCCGCTACGTAGCAGGCATTATTATCGTGGTGTTCTTTACCCTGTATGTGTCCTCCGGCATGGTGGCCGGCGGTACTTTCTTCCATTCGACCTTTGGATGGGACTACCACGTTGGCATGGTTTTCGTGGCCGGCATCGTAATTCTTTACACCCTGGTCGGCGGATTCCTGGCCGTGTCTTGGACAGATATGGTGCAAGGTCTCATCATGATGGTGGCCTTGATAGCGGTGCCAATTATGGGCCTTGTGGTGATTGGCGGATTCGGTGGTGTCGCCGAGGGCCTGTCGACCACTGGCGACAACTCCCTGTTGAACCCCATGGGCACCGGACTTGACGCCGTAGGGTGGATGGACTGGATTTCCAATGTGGCATGGGGCTTTGGTTACTTCGGAATGCCCCACATTATTGTGCGTTTCATGGCGTTGCGTTCCCCGTGCCAAGCCACTCCCGCCCGGCGTTTCTGGCTGGGTTGGATGGTGTTCTGCCTGCTCGGCACCGGTATGACCGCTATTATCGGCCGTGCCATGAGCGAAAAGGGCATTATTACAGATTTGATGCCGAAAGAGGGCATGGAGGGCAACCCCCAAGAGACCGTGTTCCTGGTTATGGGTACCAAACTGTTCCCGGCCATTCTGGCTGGCTTCATGCTGGCCGCTATCCTGGCCGCGATTATGTCCACCGTATCCTCACAACTGTTGGTGACTTCTTCAGCCATGGTGGAGGACATCTATCACGGGGCCACTAAGAAAGAACTTAGCGATTACAAGGGCGTGCTGTTGGGGCGTATCACGGTTCTGTTGGTGTCCGTGGTGGCGGCTCTGCTGGCCATAGATCCGTCGAACTCCGTACTGGGACTGGTGTCCTTCGCTTGGGCAGGTTTCGGTGCTGCCTTTGGCCCCATCGTCATCCTGTCGCTGTATTGGAAGCGACTGACCTGGCAAGGTGCGGCTTCCGGCATGGCCGTGGGCGCCGTGGTGGCGGTGCTGTGGAACAAGGCTTTCAACAACGGCGATGCCTCGTGGATTGTTTATACGCACCTGTACGAAATCGTGCCTGGATTCCTGCTGTGCCTGCTGGTGGCTTGGCTGGTTTCCAAAGCGACTTGGCGCGATGACCCCCAGATTCTTGAGGAGTTCGAACGTGCGGTGGCCATCGCTAAGGGACAGCCCGATCCGAAGGGTCTGATTAAGACTCTCGAGGAAAAACAGTCTGAATCTGCGGCAGAGAAACAGAATTCCTGATTTCTCACCAAAATAGACAGTTAAAGACTCTGCAAAATGTGTCAGTAAATGATAGGTAAAAGGTGACGGAATTGCTCTGGTGAGCAACGAGTACCCCGAGCGAAAACACAACCCAAAGGAGACAAGTTGAAACCGCTCAATGAACAAGAATTAGCTGAACTGAGGGAAGTCGGTCAGCTGGCTGTAAAACGAGCTCAGAAGTGGATTGAGGCCTCAAAAAAATACCCGGTCGATTACGCTTCTAAGCTGTTGTCACGCACTTTAAAGGACCCGCGTGGCCTGGACTTTACCGTGGCTTTTGTCGATGAAGTCGTGCGTCCGGAGGACATCAAGATTGCCGGCGAAAACCTGGCAGCTTTGGTGAAGGAAAATAAGCCGTCTTTCCTGCCTCCTTACCTCAAGTTGCCGGCTGTGTACGGCGGGGCTTTGGGTTCGGTCATTCCCGATATTGCGGTTCCGGCGGCCCGGCGTGTGTTCCGTGAACTTGTGGGCGACTTGGCGATTGACGTGACCAACAAGTCCTTGGGGCGGGCTATCGCGAAACTGCGCGCGGACGGGTCTCGGCTGAACATGAACCTTTTGGGTGAAGCTGTGCTGGGCAACAAGGAAGCCTCCCGACGCTTGAGTGACGTGGTGGAACTGCTGCAACGTGACGACGTGGACTACGTGTCTATCAAAGTTTCTGCGGTAACCGGCCCGCACATCGCTTGGGACTACCAAAAGATGGTGGCTTACGCGGTCGAGAACCTGGTGCCGCTGTATCGGGAAGCCAACAAGTTCAGCCCCAAGAAGTTCATTAACTTGGACATGGAGGAATACCACGACCTGCACATGACCATCGATGTGTTCAAGCAGTTGCTGGACCGCGAGGAATTCAGGGATCTGGAGGCCGGTATTGTGCTTCAGGCCTACCTGCCGGATTCGCTGGGAGCTATGCAAGACTTGCAGGCTTGGGCGGCGAAACGTGTCGAGAGCGGTGGAGCGCGGGTCAAGGTACGCGTGGTCAAAGGCGCAAACCTGTCCATGGAACACGTCGATGCCATGATGCACGGCTGGCCGATGACCCCGCAGCCCTCGAAACAGCATACCGACGCAAACTACATGCGCATCCTCAACTACGCATTGACTCCTGAACACACCAAGAACATCCGTATCGGCGTGGCTGGCATGAACGTGTTTACCGCCGGTTTCGCATACGAGTTGGCGAACAAGCGCGGGGTGTTCCAGTCTCACGGCTGCGAGTTTGAGATGCTGACGGGCATGAACAGCTCCATGGCTCGCGCGGTCATGGAAGACACCGGCCCGCTGCTGTACTACGTTCCGGTGGTTCACCCCGAGGAGTTCGACGTTGCCATCAGCTACCTGGTGCGTCGTCTGGAAGAAATCGCCGCGGAAGAAAACTTCATGAGCGCGGCTTTTGAGCTGACCACGAACCAGGCTATGTACGAACGCGAACGCAACCGCTTCGAGAAAGCCATTTCTATGGTCAACGACCTGGAGTTCGGGCCGCGCCGCCATCAGGACCGCAATAACGAAACCGACGAGGAACTGTCCAAACTTGTCCAGGACGACTCCGGTAAGTGGACGTTCCGCAACGTGCCGGATTCCGATCCTTCCTTGCCAGCTAACGTGGCGTGGGGCGAGGCGATTGCCGCCAAGATGCAGGATTCTCAGATTGGTCAGGATACCGTCGATGCCTCCAAGATTAACAACGAAGACGAATTGCAGGCCGTACTGAAGCGCGCTGAGGAAGGTGGCGCAAAGTGGTGGGCACTCAGCCCGGAGGAACGCGGCGAAATCCTGCACCGCGCCGGTGTCATCATGAGCCAACATCGCGCCGAGTTTATCGAAGTGATGGGTTCCGAGGCCGGGAAAGCCATCGACCAGGGCGACGTGGAAGTTTCCGAGGCCGTTGATTACGCTCACTACTACGCCGAAGAAGCTGTGGCGATGTCTCAGGTGGCTGGCGCCAAGTTCACTCCCGCCAAGATTACCGTGGTGACGCCGCCGTGGAACTTCCCGGTGGCGATTCCCGGTGGTTCGACCATTGCCGGTTTGGCGGCAGGTTCTCCGGTTATTCTGAAGCCGGCCTCCCCCGCTCGCCGCTGCGGGGCGTTACTCGCAGAATGCCTGTGGGAAGCGGGCGTTCCCAAGGACGTGTTGCAGCTGGTGACGCTGGCCAACCACGACTTGGGCAAGATTCTGGTCACCGATCCGCGGGTGGAACGCGTCATTCTGACCGGTGGTATCGAAACCGCGCAAATGTTCCGCTCCTGGCGTCCCGACTTGGGTCTGCTGGCTGAGACTTCCGGCAAGAACGCCATCATCGTCACCCCTTCGGCTGACCTCGACTTGGCGGTAAAGGACGTTGTCACCAGTGCGTTCGGTCACGCGGGGCAAAAGTGTTCGGCTGCGTCTTTGGTCATTTTGGTGGGCACGGTTGGTACCTCCAAACGTTTCCACAACCAGTTGATTGACGCGGTGCAGTCGCTGAAAGTTGGTTACCCGTGGGATTTGGGTATTCAGATGGGGCCTGTTGTGGAGAAGCCCGGCGAAAAGCTGCTGCGCGGTTTGACCCAGTTGGAGCCTGGTCAGAGCTGGGCGGTGAAGCCGAAGGAACTTGACGATTCCGGTCGGCTGTGGAGCCCGGGCGTGCGCGCCAATGTGAAACCCGGCAGCGAATACCACATGACCGAGTACTTCGGCCCGATTTTGGGTGTGATGCGCTGCGACACTTTGGAAGAAGCCGTCGAGTTGCAAAACCAGGTCGAATACGGCTTGACCGGTGGTATTCACTCCCTGAATCCGGACGAAATCAAGTATTGGCTGGATCATGTTCAGGTCGGTAACGCTTACATCAACCGTGGTATTACCGGTGCAATCGTGCGGCGTCAGCCGTTCGGCGGCTGGAAGCGTTCCGTAGTGGGAGCCGGTTCCAAGGCTGGTGGCCCCTCCTACCTGTACGCTTTGGGCGAATGGAGCCCGGACGACGCGACCTTGAGCGACATTTCTGGTTCAGCCTCCGGAACTTTGGCGCGGGAATTGACTGCGCTGGCAGATGAAATCGGAGACCAGGACAAACTTGAGAAGTCGTTGGCTGGCGATGAAACCGCTTATGCTCAGGATTTCCAGGTTAATCGCGATCCGTCCCAGCTTGGTGTGGAACGCAACATCTTCCGCTGCCTACCGGTTCCGGTGGTCGTGCGGATCGGTGAAAACGTCAAGAACTGGGAGATTGCCCACGTGTTGCACTCTGGCTTGCTGGTCGGTTCCAAGATTACGGTTTCTACCGTCAAGCCGTTGACCTCCGGCCTGGCTGGTTTTGCCTCCAAGCACGGTGTCAGTGTGATGGTCCAAGATGAAGCCGCCTGGTTGAACTGGGCACGCAGTTGGGCCGCTCACGATGCCGGCTTTGACGGGCGGATTCGTATCATCGGTGAAAGCCGTACCAAGGTCTCCGAAGCTATCGATGGTTCTGTTGATGTTGCCATCTGGGATCACCCGGTCACCTATTCCGGTCGGGTCGAAATGATCCCGTTCCTCCACGAACAGGCGGTTGCTTTGACGAACCACCGCTTTGGCGATCCCACGCCGATTACCAAGGGAATCCTTGAGGACCACGTGGTGGATTACTAATCCACCCTGCGGGCTTTGAACTCATAACTTAATACATCCGGTGGCTGCTGAAAACCAGCAGCCACCGGTGTTTTTAGTTCATTTGCAAACTTAGACTCCGCAGACCCGAGCGCGTCAAAGTCGGCGAAACCAAGCCAACCCAGCCGCCCTTGTGCATACTTTAAACCAAAACACGACCCGAAACGCTAGTTGCCCAAGGCTTTCCCGCGGCGGATTTCTTTCTTTAGGTCAGCGATTTCATCGCGCAGCCGAGCTGCCAGCTCAAACCGCAGCTCGCTGGCGGCCGTGTGCATCTGTTCGGTCAGTTCCGTGACCAGCGAAACCAAGTCCACGGTATCGTCGGGTGCGCCGGCCTGAGCTGACTGGTCCTCTGCCGCATTGGCTCGCGCTCGACTGATGACCTCCAGAGCCGCGCGGGCTGCCGCCGCGTCCTGAGCCGCGCTGCGGTCTGCGGCAGAAGGCTTTTGATCAGGCTGACGATACCCGGTTCCCAGCAATTCAGCCGTATCGATGTCCTCGCGTGCCAACATATCGGTCACGTCAGAGATTTTTTTGCGCAGCGGCTGCGGATCGATACCGTGAGCTTCGTTATAGGCAATCTGCTTTTGGCGGCGCCGCTCAGTTTCGTCGATGGCTTCGCGCATCGCGTCGGAAACCGCGTCAGCGTACATATGAACTTCCCCGTGTACATTACGGGCGGCGCGCCCAATCGTTTGAATCAGCGACTTTGCGGAACGCAAGAAACCTTGCTTGTCGGCATCCAAAATCGAAACCAGCGACACTTCGGGCAAATCCAACCCCTCGCGCAGCAAGTTGATACCCACCAACACGTCGAACTCACCTTGACGCAAGGAACGCAGCAGCTCCACCCGGCGCAGCGTGTCTACGTCCGAGTGCAGGTATTCCACCCTGATTCCGCGCTGAGCCAGGTATTTGGTCAAGTCCTCTGCCATGCGTTTGGTCAAAGTAGTCACCAGTACCCGCTCATCCGCTTCGGTGCGCAGGCGAATCTGCTCCATCAGGTCGTCAATCTGACCCTCCACCGGTTTCACCACAATCTTGGGGTCGACCAGGCCGGTGGGGCGGATAATTTGTTCCACTACCCCATCGCTGAGACCCAGTTCATAGTCCCCCGGTGTCGCGGACAGATACACTGTTTGTCCGATACGGTCTTGGAATTCCTCCCACTTCAGAGGACGATTATCCATCGCGGAAGGCAACCGGAACCCAAAGTCCACCAGCGTGCGTTTGCGCGACATGTCGCCTTCAAACATCCCCCCAATCTGGGGCACCGTGACGTGAGACTCGTCAATGACCAGCAGGAAATCCTCCGGGAAGTAATCCAGCAGGGTGTGCGGCGGCTCGCCGGGCTGCCGTCCGTCAATATGCAGGGAATAATTCTCAATGCCCGCACACATCCCAATCTGGCGCAGCATCTCCAAGTCGTAGGTGGTGCGCATCCTGAGACGCTGTTCTTCCAACAGTTTGCCCTGGTCATGAAACCACTTGCAGCGTTCCTCTAGTTCGCGCTCGATTCCGGCCAAAGCGCGTTCCATGCGTTCGGGACCGGCGACGTAGTGCGAGGCGGGGAACACATAGATTTCGTTCACTTCGTGCAAGGTAGCCCCGGTCACGGGGTGCAGCAAAGCCAGGGCGTCAATCTCGTCGCCGAACATTTCCACCCGCACCCCAAGCTCTTCATACATGGGAATGATGTCGATGGTATCCCCGCGCACCCGAAAATTGCCGCGCGTAAAATCCACGTCATTGCGGTTGTACTGCATCTGCACGAATCGTTTAATAAGGTCTTGACGTCCAATCTGCATCCCCCGAGTCAAGTGAATGCCGCGCGACACGTACTCTTCCGGTGTGCCCAAACCATAGATGCATGACACCGAGGAAACGACCACCACGTCACGGCGTGTCAGCAGGGAGTTTGTGGCCGAGTGCCGCAGACGTTCCACTTCATCGTTGATAGAGGAATCCTTTTCGATGTAGGTATCGGTTTGCGGCACGTAGGCTTCGGGCTGGTAGTAGTCGTAGTACGACACGAAGTATTCCACGGCGTTCTTTGGCAATAGTTCACGGAACTCGGCGGTCAGCTGGGCCGCTAACGTTTTATTCGGTTCCAGCACAAGGGTGGGGCGCTGCAGTTTTTCGATGAGCCAAGCCGTGGTGGCGGTCTTCCCCGTGCCGGTCGCCCCCAACAGCACGACATCCTTTTCACCGGCATTGATTCTCTCAGCGAGCTCTGCGATGGCTTCCGGCTGGTCACCGGAGGGGGTATATTCGCTGACGACTTCCAGCGGAATCGGATTTTCCACCAAGTCGCGAGGTAGCGCCTTTTTTTCAGTCATAGTCCCAGTGTAGGCAAAGACGAGCCGCCGTGCTCTGCAAAGTCTGAAAGCTCCGGCACCGGGCGGGCAGACAGATTCTTCCACAGCGCTGACGCGTCCGCTTCCAGATCCTCGCGCGTACCGCAGTTATCCACCCAAAAGGTCGCGATGGCCTTCCGCTGGTCACGGCTGGCTTGCGCGTCAATCCGCTCGCGAGCCTGCGCCTCGGTCAGTTGACGGTCTTGGGTGAGGCGCGCGAGGCGCACTTCCAGGGGGGCATCCACCATGACACAGCAGTCAAAACGGGTGTGATTACCAGTTTCGGTCAACAGAGGAATCTCTGCCACCAGCACGTCTTCCGTCCCTAAGTCAGCCAACACCCGGTCCATTTCCTGCCAGACGAGAGGGTGCAAGATGCCTTCCAGGCGGGCTTTCGCGGCGGGGTCAGAAAAAATGAGCTGCGCCAGGGCGGTCCGATTAAGCTGTCCCTCCGGTTCCCACACCACCTCGCCGAAAGCCTCTCGGATCTGTGCCGTGGCGCTCCCTTGCGGACCGGTGGCGGCGCGTAACACCTCATCCGCGTCAAAGCGAACCCCGCCGAGAGCTGCCAAACAATCGGTGAACTCCGTCTTTCCCGAACCGATGCCGCCGCTGATAGCAACTTTTAACGCGCGATTATCCGGAACGGAGAACGTACGCAGCTGTTTAATCATCAAGTGCTTTCAGCAAAATGTCGCTAATGGCAGGATTTGCCCCCACCGTCATCAGCTGCAAAGTCAAAGTCACCGCGTCTTCCAACATGATGGATGCTTTTTCGATAGCGACTTTTTCGCCTGTCATAGCCTGGTGCATGATGGGAATAATCGCGGTGAATCCGTCCTGCAGCAAAATCTCATGTCCCAAGCCCAGGCGCGCGGTAAACGCTAAGGCGGGGATACCGTGTTGGCGAGCTAGCTGGGCCACACCCCAGGGCGTCTTGCCGCGTTGGGTTTGTCGGTCGAGTTGCCCTTCACCGGTCAGCACCAGGTCAGCGCCTTCCATAGCTGCATTCAGATTCGTCGCTTCAGCCACGACCTCGAAACCGCGACGATTTTCCGCGCCCAAAGCCAGGAAAGCGGCTCCCATGCCTCCAGCAGCACCGGCACCTTCTACGTCTGCCACTTTGACACCGGAGGTTTCCTCTAACAGTCGGCCCCAGTTCTTGAGGCAACGGTCGAGCTTACCCAACTGCAACGGTTTAGCGCCTTTTTGCGGCCCAAACGAGGCCGAAGCCCCGCTTGGGCCAGTCAGAGGGTTACGCACATCGTTTGCGGCGACAATCTTAACTTTGCTCAAACGCGGATCCAGCCCCGACAAATCCAACCGAGCGGCGTTAGCCAACACATGAACTTTCGGTTCGAGCTCGTGACCGGCCTCGTCAAACAGTTTTGCACCGAGATTGTGCATCATGCCCCAGCCGCCATCATTGGTCGCGGAACCGCCCAAACCGACCACTATAGTCTCGGGCTCCAATTCCAAGGCGGCTTTCAGCAACATCCCCACGCCTTCGGTGTTGGATTCCATGATGTTGCGTTCCAGCATGGAAATGTACATAATCCCGCAGGCCTCAGCGGTGTCCAAGACGACCATTCGCCGCGCTGGAATCCAAGTAAATTCGCCCTGCCGTTCACGGCCCAAGGCGTCTACGGTCTGAGCAGTTTTCACTTCGCCGCCATAAGCATTGAGCATGACTGCGGCCGTGCCTTCCCCGCCGTCTGCCACCGGCACCGCGACCGTCTCGGTGTCAGGGAAAATGGCCTCAACGCCGCGTTTCATGGCAGCTACCGCTTCCTCGGCAGATAAAGAACCCTTAAATGAATCCGGGGCAATGACAATTTTCACGACAGTTACCTCTCTGTGCTGAACTCAACATTGTGGCGGTGCTGAACAGGTCTCAACCGGTTATCAAAAAACCGCAATCTTTTTCAGCTTAAGCCACCCCGCGGGGAAATGTGGCCAAATGCCGGTGCAAAAATCGAGCATAAAAGTGATGCGGAAACCCAATCGTTTCCGCATCACTATTGAAATTATTGCCGGCCTGACAGCCGCGCCGAGGCTTACGAGGTTTTACTCTCCAGCCAGCTTGTCGCGCAGCGCCGCCAAAGCCTCGTCATCGGCCAAGGTACCAGAGGTATCGGCTTCTTCCTCGGTGGTGGAGCTGTAAGAAGTCTGTTCAGCTACGCCTTGAGCGATAGCGGCTTCCTTGTCGGCTTCCTGAGCGACCTTGACCTGTTCCTTGTGGGCTTCAAAACGAGCCTGAGCCGCAGCGTAGGAGGCCTCCCAAGCAGCGCGCTGTTCCTCGTAGCCATCCATCCACTCGTTCGTTTCCGGATCGAAGCCTTCGGGGTACTTGTAGTTGCCCTCCGCGTCGTATTCGGCAGACATACCGTAAAGCGAAGGATCAAAGTCATCAGAGCTTACGTCCAGCCCCTCGTTGGCCTGCTTCAAGGACAGCGAGATACGGCGGCGTTCGAGGTCAATATCGATAACCTTGACAAAGATTTCATCACCAATCTTGGCGACCTGTTCGGGAACCTCCACGTGACGAGTGGCCAACTCGGAGACGTGCACCAAGCCCTCGATACCATCTTCGACCCGGACAAACACACCGAAAGGCACCAACTTGGTGACCTTACCCGGAACGATTTGACCGATCTTGTGAGTACGAGCGAAAGTCTGCCACGGATCTTCCTGAGTAGCCTTCAAGGACAGGGACACGCGTTCACGATCAAAGTCAACGTCGAGAACTTCCACGGTGACTTCCTGGCCGACCTGAACTACCTCGGAGGGGTGATCAATGTGCTTCCAGGACAGCTCGGACACGTGCACCAGGCCGTCCACCCCGCCCAAATCGACGAACGCGCCGAAGTTGACGATGGAGGACACCACGCCCTTGCGAACCTGACCCTTTTGCAAGGTAGACAGGAACGTAGTGCGCACCTCGGACTGAGTCTGTTCCAAGAAAGCACGACGGGACAAAACCACGTTGTTGCGGTTCTTGTCCAGTTCGATAATCTTGGTTTCCAGCTGGCGGCCAATGTAAGGCTGCAGGTCGCGGACACGGCGCATCTCCACCAGGGAGGCCGGCAGGAATCCGCGCAGGCCGATGTCAATAATCAAACCGCCCTTGACAACCTCGATAACGGTGCCGTTGACGACCCCGTCTTCCTGCTTCACCTTTTCGATATCGCCCCAAGCGCGTTCGTACTGAGCGCGCTTCTTGGACAGCAGCAAGCGGCCTTCTTTGTCTTCCTTTTGGAGGACCAGAGCTTCGATTTCGTCACCAACTTTGACTTCCGCGTCGGGGTCCACATCATGCTTAATGGACAGTTCGCGGGAAAGAATAACGCCTTCGGTTTTGTAACCGATATCGAGCAAAACTTCGTCGCGATCAACTTTCACGACGGTTCCGGAGACAAGATCACCATCGTTGAAGTACTTGATGGTCTTGTCGATTTCTTTGATGAGGTCCTCGGTCGAGCCGATGTCGTTAATGGCAACCTGAGGAACAGTAGTAGGGACATTAGTAGTATTGGACATTTAGTTGGTGACTCCAAGGTCAGGTAGTAGGAATAATTACCGATGCTGTCTCGCTCTCAGACGGCTAAAAAGCCACCATAAAGCGATAAAACACCAAGCATCTATCTTACTGGATAGCGCTGGCCTATCCAAATTAAAACCGAAATAGACCCCAGAATTTACTTTCCGAGACTCCCCGGCATGCACTGCGGCTAAAAGCGGGTTTTTCGCGGGGCCAGCCACGGTTAGCAGGCGGGAGGTGATCAGATGAAAAGAGCGTGTAAAAAGTATGGTTTAATGCAGGGCATGGAGTCTATAGTGAATTTTTTCAAAAAGGGTGGCATCTTGCTCTGGGTTGTCATCGCGATTGTCCTGGGCATTATTTTTGGGCTTTTCGTTCCCAAGCCCGTCGTTGTGGGTTTCGCCACTTTCAATTCTTTGTTTGGCCAGTTCCTGAACTTCTGTATCCCACTGATTATTATCGGGCTGGTGACCCCCGCTATTGCTGACCTCGGTTCCGGTTCAGCGAAGTGGCTGGGATTGACCGCTTTGGTCGCCTACATCTCGACGATGTATTCCGGGTTCCTGACCTACGGCATTTCCGAGAGCGTGTTGCCGAACTTCTTGCGCAAGGGTTCCCTGGCTTCCGTTGCAGATCCGTCAGCGTCCAGTATTGCCCCAGCGGTGACTTTGGAGATTCCCGCCCCGATTTCCGTGCTGGGCGCGCTCATTTTGTCGTTCATCATGGGCATCGGCTTGTCCATGGTGTCCCGCGGCACATTGCGGCGTGCTTTCGTAGAGTTCCGCGCCATCATCATCAAGTTGATTGAAAAAGTTATCATTCCTCTGCTGCCGATTCACATCTTCGGCATCTTCCTCAACATGACCAAGACCGGTGAGGTTTACAACGTCATCGCCGTGCTGGCGGTCGTGGTCATCCTGGTCTTGGTGTTGGAGGTCATTATCCTAGTCACCCTGTACCTGGTCGGCGGTTTGGCTTTCGGAGTCAATCCTTTCAAGGCTCTGTTGACGATGCTGCCCGCCTACGCGACCGCTTTGGGGACGTCTTCGTCCGCGGCCACGATTCCGGTGACCTTGCGTCAAGTCAAGAAGATTGGGGTTCCCGACCCGGTCGCTTCGTTCACGGTACCGCTGTGCGCCACGATTCACTTGGCGGGGTCGACCTCGAAGATTACTGCATTCGCGTTGGCTATCATTATGACCTCCGATATTAAGGTCAGTGTCGCCCAGTTCGTCGGGTTCATCTTTATGTTGGGCGTCACCATGGTGGCAGCTCCTGGCGTTCCCGGCGGCGCTATTATGGCGGCGACTGGAATCTTGTCCTCCATGCTGGGATTCAACGATGCACAAGTTGCGTTGATGATTGCTTCTTACATCGCCCTCGATCCGTTTGGGACAGCTACGAACGTGACCGGCGATGGTGCTATCGCTATGCTAATGGCGCGGTTCTCGAGCGGCAAGATTGACGACAACGACAAAGAAATCGCCCAGAGCTTTGCCGGTGAAAACAACTTCGACACCGATAAGTACCTCGAAGATGTAAAGTAACCGATTCCAACTTACCGCGGACCGGTACCGGATCTCCCGGTGCCGGTTCCTGGTTTTTAGTGCGCAGCGGCTCTCCAATTAGGGCCAAGGCCCACCGAAACTTCCAGCGGAACCCGCAGTTTCGCGACACCCGTCATCGCTCCACGTACCAAGGTTTCCAAGCTCTCCTCTTCTCCGGGTGCGACCTCTAAGACGAGTTCGTCATGGACTTGCAGCAACACACGAGACTGCAAATGTTCGCGTTGCAAATCAGCATCAACCTGGAGCATCGCTTCTTTCATAAGGTCGGCCGCACTGCCCTGGATGGGAGCATTTAGTGCCGCGCGCCGGGCATTATCAGCCACGTTCCGATTCGTAGAGCGTAAATCCGGCAGGTACCGACGTCGTCCGCGCATGGTTTCCGTGTAACCAACCTTGGTGGCAGTGGTGACAATGGAATTCAAATAGTCCCGCACCTTTCCGAACCGCTCAAAATAGGTGTCCATCAGTTGCTTGGCGTCCCTCTGAGAGATATTCAGCTGACCGGCCAAACCAAAAGCGCTCAATCCGTACGCCAACCCGTAAGAAGTTGCCTTGACGTGGGAGCGTTGGGTGGCGGTCACTTCATCGGGTGTCACTCCGTAAACCAAAGCCGCCACTGAACGGTGCAGGTCCTCGCCGGAAGCAAACGCCGCCAGCAGCCCCTCGTCGCCGGAGAGATGCGCCATAATCCGCATCTCAATCTGTGAATAATCTGCTGTCATCAATGCGGTATAGGGTTTCTGAGGCACAAAGGCTTCTCGAATTTTTTGCCCGTCCGCAGTGCGTGCCGGAATGTTTTGCAGGTTCGGATCAATGGAGGACAACCGTCCGGTCGCGGCTACGGTTTGCCCAAAAGTGGTATGAATCCTGCCGTCATCGCCCACCCGGTCGCGCAGATTGCGCACAATCTGTAAAAGTTTTATCCGGTCACGATGGTATAAAAGTGCTTCGAGGAAAGGATGCGGATTGTATCGCGCGAGTTCCTCCAAAGCCTTTGCGTCGGTAGTATATCCAGTTTTGGTCTTTTTAGTTTTCGGTAGCTCTAACTGGGTAAACAGAACATCCTGCAGCTGCTTTGGGGAGGATAGATTGACCTCACGGCCAATGGATTCGAAAGCAGATTTCTGAGCCATCTCTACATCAGATTGCAGACTCTGAGCGTAATCATCCAGGCAAATCGTATCAATACCGATGCCGGTATATTCCATTTTTTCTAACATCAGGGAAAGTGGGTTCTCCAATTCCAGTAACCCGTCAACCCGCCGGAAACGCGCCAACTGCTGGAGCATGGGCTGCATCCGCAGCAAAGCGTAAGTATATATGCCTTGATTAATCAGGGTTTGTGGCCACGGTTGAGCCTGGGACTCTCCGTCCGGTTCCAGACCTAAGTCCAAAGTCATTTGTTCACTAATCTTGCTGACGTCGGAGGGTTTCTCATCAATTTCCCAACCCAGCAAGCGCTTCGTCACCCTGGCAAACTTGGTACGGTTCCCGTCGGGATTTACCAGGTAATCGAGCATATTCACGTCCGTGACCGCGCCGTGTAATTCCCAGCCGTGGGCGCGCAGCGCGTGACGCAGCGATTTCGCGTCATACACGGTTTTTTCGCGGTTCCCCATCAAAGCATCGCGCAGCATACGTTCCGTTTCCGGTGTCAGTTCGTCAGGGACAATCAACACAAACTGCCCCTGGGGAGTTTGGTCTGTAGCCAAAAACAGCCAGTCAATCCGCGGATTGGTGACCCCGATGTTGCCCACTGCCCAAATACCTAAACTGTTTTTCTCCGTACTTTGCAGCCATTGGGCAAACTGTGCCGGGGTGAAGTCACTCCCCAGACGGAACCGCTCAGGATTCGGTATCACCCCAAAACCGTCAGCATCCTGTGGTTCAGGTTCCTCTATCTCGCTGGACGCACCACCGGAGGCTACTGCATTGGCGGACGTCATCCCGAGAGTTTGACCGAGTTTCAGTATCTGGGTGCGCAGCTGATTGAACTCCAGCTCATCGCACACGGCTTTTACTGCCTCAGCATCGAAGCCGGTCCAGTGCAAGTCCTCTAAACCGACCCGAAGCTGCAGGTCGGTGCGTAGCCGATTGAGCTGGCGATTCCGCAAGACGTCTTCTATGTGTTGACGCAAATTTTCCCCACGTTTGCCTGTGAGCTCGTCGCGATGCTCCAGCAAAGCGTCCAGGGAACCGTATTCATTAATCCAAGCCGCAGCGACTTTTTCCCCGACCAAAGGAACGCCCGGCAAATTATCGGCGTGCTCGCCCACCAGGGCGGCGATTTCCGGGTACTGCTGGGGCCAGACATCGTATTTGTCTTTTACTGCTTGGGGAGTCATCCGTTTTGTGTCCGCAATACTGCGTCCCGGGTAAAGCACGGTGACGTTGTCGGAAATAAGCTGAAAAGTGTCGCGGTCCCCTGACGAAACCAATACCTCCATGCCGTTTTTAATCCCTTTTGCCGTCAAAGTCGCCAAAATGTCATCGGCCTCAACGTTGGGTTCTGTCAACCACTTAATCCCCATTGCGGTCAGCAGCTTTTGAATATTTTCGACCTGTCCAATGAATTCTTCGGGGGTGTCGCTGCGTCCTCCCTTGTATTCAGGATAAATATCAGTACGGAAAGAATGACGCGACAAATCGAAGGCCGCCCCGATATGGGTCGGCTTTTCGCTGCGAATCATTTTTAGTAACATAGAGCAAAATCCGTGTACTGCATTGGTATAGACACCCGTGGAGGTGCGGAAACTTTCCGGATCCCGCGAAAAGAAAGCGCGGAACGCGAGGGAGTGTCCGTCCAATACCAGTAAACGTTTTTCAGCCATGACTTAAGGCTACCAGTAACCCAGGAGGCGAAAATGGACGAGAACAACATTGGTGCAGCGATTGCGAAAATGGGCATAACTTTCCGTGAGATTACGCCCGAACACGCCGTTGGAATTATGCCGGTGGAAGGCAACACCCAGCCTTTTGGAATTTTGCACGGCGGCGCGGCCGCTTTGCTGGCTGAGACAGTGGCGTCATTTGCAGCCTATAAGTGGGCCCAAAAGTCCGGAAAATCCACTGTGGGGGCACACCTTGACATAACCCACATTAAACCGGGATTGGGCGGAAACATTGTTTGTACCGTAGACGCGGTACATTTGGGGCGACGCACTGCGGTTTACCGTTTTGAGAACGTCAGCGAAGACAGCGGCAAGGTCATTTCCACCGGGCTGATGAGCTGCGCAATCGTCGAACACCTGGAAAAGTGACCTTTTCCAAATGGTGAGGACGCAAACTATTGAACGGAACTAATCCCCCAGCTGGTCAATGACCGCGTCGGCAACCTCCCGCATGGACAAGCGGCGATCCATCGAAGTTTTTTGAATCCAGCGGAACGCTTCTGGCTCGGTCAGCTCCATTTTTTCCATCAAAAGGCCTTTGGCGCGGTCTACCTGTTTGCGGGTGCTGAGCCGGTCTTGCAGATCCGCGATGGAATCTTCCAAGGAGAGCAGCTCCTGGTGGCGCGACAGGGCTACTTCCACCGCGGGCAGTAAATCTTTGGGGTCAAAGGGTTTCACCAAGTACGCCATAGTGCCGGCATCTTTGGCGCGTTCGATGAGTTCCTTATCGGAAAAAGCGGTGAGCATCACGATGGCGCAGGGGGCTTCCTTCATGATTTTTTCGGCTGCCGCGATGCCATCTAGTTTCGGCATTTTTATGTCCATGACAATCAAGTCAGGTTCCAGTTCCAAAGCTAGGGTTACGGCTTCTTCGCCGTCGGCAGCTTCGCCAACCACTTCGAAGTCGTTTTCTTTCATGGTTTCGACAATGTCGAGCCGGATTAAGGCCTCGTCTTCCGCCACTATAACCCGTCTGTGAATTTTGGTGTCCTTTGCTGCAGATGTCGTCTTCGCCATCTCTTTCAGATCTCCCTTGTGAGTGGACTCGATTTGATTTTCTCGTTAGATACTTTAGTATATATGAAGTCTTTGCGACGGTGATTTACTGAACCTTCACAAAGAATGCCCTGGTAGCCCAACTGGTAGAGGCGGTCGGCTCAAACCCGGCTTGTTGTGAGTTCGAATCTCACCCGGGGTACTACACGTTTCGTTGCAGTACCAACAAAAAACAGACATTGTTTCTTTACTAATCGATTTTTGCTGAGGTGTGCTGATACCCAGCGGATAAGCAAAGAGAGCCAGTACCCTACTCACCCATAATGGTAATTTCGTCGGGTTTCTGAGGCAGGACTTTGCGCACGTAGGAGTCAATGGCCTCGTGTAAGCTGACCTGTTCCCCGCGGTTTTCCGAGAGGTACCAACGATGGTCTAGAATCTCGTGAAACACCTGAGCCGGCTCCAGTTTCGACAGTAGCTCCTCCGGGAGGGCCGCCAAAATCGGCTCATAAACTTTGGTCAGCCAGCGGTGCGCCACTACGTCAAGCGGCACGTTTTCGAGATGATTGAGCATTCGGAAAGTCTGCATATCGTTAATCATGCGCCGCCCCTGGTTTTCCTGAACATCGAGGCCGGTCAGGCGCATTACCTGGCGGTGATAATGCCCCGAATCCACGACCTTGGGCTGAATCAGCAGTTGGCGAGCTCCGTCCGCGGTGTCCGTCTTCATCTTTAGCTCCCCCACGTCAAAGCCCAGATTATTCAAACGCCGAATGCGGTCCTCGATACGCCAAGTTTCGTCCGCACTGAACGTTTCCACAGAGGTCAGTTCATCCCACAAGGCGTCGTAGCGGTCTTGGAGCAGATTACCGATTTCAACGGTGTCGGCGGCTTCGTCAAGAGTACCCCCGGCCTGGAGATCCATAAGCTCACCGATGATGTTCACGCGAGCGATTTCGACATCATAGGAACGTTGCCCGTAAGTCAGGCCTTCGGGATGTAGTTCCCCGGTTTCCGCGTCGACCAGGTAAGCGGCAAATGCCCCGGCGTCACGTCGAAATAACGTGTTCGAAAGCGAAACGTCGCCCCAATAAAAACCCAACAAATGCAGTCTGACCAGCAACACCGCTAGAGAATCGATGAGGCGAGTGGCGGTCTCGGGACTCATATTGGCGGTAAACAGAGTTCGGTAAGGCAGGGAAAACGGCAGATGATAGGTCACAAGGGCGCTGTTCAGTTCTTCCCCGGCAGCATCGGTACGGTGGGTGACGTAAGCCAGCGGCTGTACCACCGGCTGTTCCAAACGTACCAGGTCACGCAACAGGGCATACTCGTGACGAGCCTTTTCCTCGGAGATTTCCTTCACCGCTATGATTCGCGGTCCGAGGTTCACAAAACGCACGATGTGGCGTGAAATACCGTGCGGGAAAGACGCGATATAACGCTCCGGCCATTCCTCCAAAGGCAATTCCCAAGGCAAATCCAGTAAAGCGGGTTCCGCGGTGGCCGCGGTCACTGAGAACGTCACTCCCCTAGTGTAAGCTAAGACAATAATTAATTATTGATGCCTTGCTGAAACATTTGGAAAGTGAAGTAATTTATGAGCCGAAAAATTGGGTTTGACCATGACTTATACATTAAGATGCAGTCCGCACACATTGCGGAGCGCCGCCAAGAAATCGGAGGGCGGCTCTACCTGGAGATGGGCGGCAAACTCTACGACGATATGCACGCCTCCAGAGTGCTGCCTGGGTTTACCCCGGACAACAAAATTTCGATGTTGCGCCAGTTAAAGGACGAAATTGAGATTTTGGTTTGTGTCAGCGCTTTGGACTTGCAGCGGCAAAAACGGCGAGCCGATTTGGATATTACGTACGAGGACGACGTGCTGCGACTCATTGACGTGTTCCGCGAAGGCGGTTTCCTGGTGGAAAATGTGGTGATGACCCAGCTCGCGGACGACAATGCCCTGGCTTTTGCATTCAAGGAGCGCCTGGAACGACTGGGATTGAAGGTAGCCAGGCACCGCATTATCGAGGGTTATCCCTCGAACACGAAACTGGTGCTGTCCGAGGACGGTTTTGGCCGAAATGACTATGTAGAAGTGACTCGTGACCTCATCGTCGTGACCGCCCCCGGTCCGGGCTCCGGCAAACTGGCAACCTGCCTCTCTCAGGTCTATCACGATAATAAACGCGGTATCGAAGCTGGCTACGCCAAGTTCGAAACTTTCCCAATTTGGAACCTACCGTTGGAACATCCGGTGAACCTGGCTTACCAAGCTGCCACCGCGGACTTGGATGATATCAACCTCATCGACCCCTACCACTTGGCAGCACATGGAGTACAGGTCACCAGCTACAACCGCGACACCGAAACGTTCCCGCTGCTGAAAACCATGTTGGAAAAGCTCACCGGCAAATCCCCCTATCAAAGCCCTACTGACATGGGGGTAAACATGGCAGGCTACTGCATCAGCGACGACGAGGTTTGTCAGGAGGCCGCGCGTCAAGAAATTATCCGCCGCTACTATAAAGCCTTGGTTGAACAAGCCCGGGACGGCCGGGATTCCGAGGAATCCACTCGTATCTCGGTGTTGATGGCGAAAGCGGGCATCTCGACTTGGGAGCGTCACGTGGTGGGAGCCGCCCTGGAAGTCGAAGCTGCCACCAACCAGCCTGGCAGCGCTATTGAACTGCACGACGGTACGATTATCACCGGCAAGACCTCTGCCCTGCTGGGCTGTTCCGCCGCGATGCTGTTAAACGCGCTAAAATACCTGGCTGACATCGATCCGGAGCTGGACCTGCTGTCACGCGAGTCGATTGAGCCTATTCAAACCTTAAAGACCCAGCATTTGGGTTCGCGTAACCCCCGCCTGCACACCGATGAAGTGCTGATTGCCCTGTCCGTGTCGGCCGGGACTTCCCCCGAAGCACGCGCCGCCCTAGGGATGCTCAAGGAACTGGAGGGCACGAACGTCCACACCACCACCATCTTGGGGTCAGTGGACGAAGGGATTTTCAGAAACCTCGGAATCCAAGTCACTTCGGAACCAAAGTTCCAGCGTAAGCGCCTATACCGCAAACGCTAGATTTTCCCTAAGCACGGCACACGCTAGCACAAAACCGTTTTCCGGGTGAGTCCCCGCAGACCCACCCGGAAAACGGAACTTCACGATTATCTGGGTTTAGAACTCGGTGATCACCGAACGGATAACCTCGCCGCGCATGAGTTGTTCATAGGCTTCGGTAATCTGATCCAATCGGATGCGCTGGGTGACGATGTCGTGCATATTCAGCCGGCCGTCCACCGCCAGGTCCGCATAGTAGGGAATGTCGTGCTTCGGGTTTGTCGCCCCCATCCACACGCCCTTGAAGCCACGCTGCATAAACAGCAGGTTGATGGGGTCAATCTCCAAGGAAACCGTGGCGTCCGGTTTCGCCAAGCCGATGCAGTAGGCGGTGCCGCCCTGGGCCAACATATCCCAGCACTGTTTCATAGTTTCCGCAAATCCGATGGCTTCGAAGGACTTGTCCACCCCGCCGCCGGTGATGCGGCGCACAGCCTCGACCGGATCTTCTTTCTTGGCATTGACCACGTGGGTGGCACCGAACTTCTTGGCGAATTCGAGCTTGTTGTCGAACACGTCAATAGCGATGATGGTGCGCGCGCCGCACACCCGCGCTCCGAAGATTACGTTCAGTCCGATGCCGCCGGTGCCGATGACCGCAACTAAATCCCCTGGCTGCACTTTCGCCGAGTTCTTCGCTGCTCCGAATCCGGTGATGGTGGCGCAGCCGATGCAGGCGGCCTCAGCCATATCTACCTGATTATTCACGACCGCCAACTGATTTTGGTGAATCAAAGACTTGGACGCAAACCCGCCAATTCCCAGCGCTTGGGTAATCGGACGTCCGTCGGGGAACTTGAGACGCGGCGGTTCACCCGGCTGACGCACGCATTCTTCCTGGTGACGGCAGGAATGTGGCTTGCCAGCCATGCACTTGTCGCAATGTCCGCAAATTTGCTCCAGTGTGGCGACCACGTGGTCTCCTGGTTTAATCCCCACAACCTCCGGGCCGACGGCTTCTACCGTGCCGGCGACCTCGTGGCCTAAAACAGCCGGGAATTCAAACATCTTGTCGTCGTCTTCCACCAGGTGCAAATCCGAGTGGCACAGGCCGGAAGCCTCGATATTGACCAGCACTTCGGCTTTGATGGGATCATCGAGGATGAGTTCTTCGGGCTTAGAAAACCCTTTACCAACGCCATACGCGATGGAGGCGCGAATCTTTTGAGGCATGACTTTCTCCTTTGATAGTCCGTTGGGTACTTGATTGGAATCTCCAACCTCATAACTAATTCTTTCGTCTCCTTGTTTTTTCACAAGGGACCGGGGTCCCTTTTTTTGTAAACTATTTCACCTGTTCTTCCGCGAGTAAGGATTTCTTTGCTTAATATTTCCGCTTTTGCGCCGCTGTGTTAGCGCACCAGAGCCAGCTCGGACCAGTGCGTCGTGCCGCGGTTAGACAGCATCTCTCGTTTCATGGTCCAGTCCGGAGCGGCTTTCAGACCCGCCAGCCCCAGCCCTACAGAGCCCTCTCCCACCGCCGCGTTGACCCGGTCAATAATTTTTCCCCGCCGCCGCGTTGCTGGGTCCGGGGCAAACATGGGCAACGGCTCTTGCGGGTCAGGTTTGCCCAAGTCTGTCAGGCAGATGCCCGCCCGCACGTAATCTGCTCGCGGATTGACCTGTCCCAGCAGGACTTTCGCGGCTGCTCTCAGGACTGTCACCGGGTCGTCAGTGCGCGGGTGTAGCGGAGCCATCGCGCTGATACGTGAGAAAGGCTCCTTGTACCAGGCAGTAGATGCAAAAGCCCACAGCGCCCCGGCGGTCATCTGTTGGCGGCGCAGACGGTGCGTCACATTTTGGGAATAAATAGACAGGACCTGATAAACCTGCGTGACCCCGCGCACCGGCGTGGAAAATGAACGCGAATACATGACCTGGGAAGTGCGCACCGCATCCCGTTCAATTATCTCGATGCAGGGCACCCCGTTGAGTTCCAACACCGTTTGCTGCAGATTTACGTTGAAACGGCGGCGAATTTCGCTGGAATCAGCCCTCTGTAGTTGTAGCGCGTTCGTAATCTCCAGAGCTTCCAGGCGGTTTTTCAGGCGTCGCCCCACGCCCCACAAATCACCGATTTCGGTACCTCGTAAAATCCTGTCGTGCTGAGCCGGGGTATAAGCATCCCAGCTGGCCACTCCGCCCAGGGCTGGGGTATGTTTGGCGCCGTGGGAAGCGAGTTTTGCCAAAGTCCGGGTCGGGGCGATTCCGACCGAAACCGGCACCCCCAGGTCGTGCAGGATTCGGGACCGTAAGCCGCGGGCTATGCCTAGGAGCTCCGCGGGTCTGCCGTAGAGCCTCAGGAATGCCTCATCGATGGAATAGACCTCTACCGAGGCGGAAAACTGGCGCAAGATTTCCATGATTCGCGCCGAGATAGAGCCGTAAAGTTCGTAGTTGCTGGATCGGGCTACCACGCCGCAGGCCTCGGCCCACGCTCGGATTTGAAACCACGGCATGCCCATCTTAATGCCCAAAGCTTTCGCCTCCCGCGAGCGTGCCACCACGCAGCCGTCATTGTTAGACAGCACCACTACCGGACGCCCGGAAAGCTCCGGATGAAAAATTCGTTCGCAGCTGGCAAAGCAAGAATCCACGTCCACCAGGGCAAAGCGATGTACCAGCCCGTCCTGGTGGACGTATTCCTCACGAATTATTTCCCTACGGCGAGGGGTGTGCTCAAGTTCGCGGCAGACCCCCGAGCCTAGAGGCGATGCAGACATCGCGTCACCACCCCCCAAATTTCCAGTTCACAGGGGTGCAGTACGGGATAGGTTGGATTAGCGGGATGTAGTTCCGGCCCGCGAGTCCCAAAGTGCAAGCGTTTCACCGTCATTTCACCGTCAATAACGGCAATGACGACGCTGCCTTCCCCCGCTTCTAAGGAACGATCCACGATGAGTTCGTCCCCATCGCTGATGCCCGCGTTGATCATGGAATCCCCCGCGACCCGCACCAGGAAAGTCGCGGGCCGATTACGGATAAGGTGTTCGTTCAGATCAATGTCGCGGTCGAAATAATCCTGAGCGGGCGAAGGCCAGCCAGCCGGCACCAAATCCGGCGCAAAAGGAAGGCCGGAGTGCGGCGCTGGCGGCGTTAACGCATAGGGGCGCCACGATTTTACAGACCGCACAGTATCGAACATGTGTTCGATTTTAGCACGTTTTGTCCCATTTGGTCAGTAAGCCAAAAATTCGCGGCAAGCCTATGGCTTACCGCGAATTTACGTCAAAATGCCTAGCTGTTAGGCAGCTGCCGAAACCAAATCCAATCCCAAGAAATCCAGGGCTCGGACGCGGCGAGCGCCGTCCTCGTTCAAGTCCCGCAGAGCCGACTCAATCATCGGATCATGACGGTAAGCGTCAAACCAAGGACGCGCCACCTCGGACAAAATTGACCGCGGGGACAAGTTAAGAGCTTGACGATCAGAGTTACGGTCAAAAAGCGACCAAGTCAGATGATGTATAGAATCATTCATATTCATTATGTTTACCTTCTTCCTCTTCATCTTCTGAGGGGCTGACGCATAGGTTGCGCCGGTAACCCCCCGCAGTAAAACCCCCTAGGAATTACTGCTTCAATACAACCATTATACCGTAACATCCGTAAAATCGCTGTTTAAACGGGGTAAGAGTCAGGTACAAGTTTATTTTTCGGGGTTTTTTACAGTATCGGCGGTCGTTTTTGCCTCGGGTTCGGACTCGGGGTCACAAGGGGATTTTTCCTGGTTGGGTGCTGCGGGTTGCGTTTCCGAGGAATCCGGAGCTGGCTGGGGGACCTCGGTCAGAACGGCAGGCAGTTTCCGGTAGCGAGCCGCCGCAAACACGACTAACCCTACAACAGCGATGATGCCGGCGACGACTTGGAACCAGCGGACTCCCCCGGCCACCGTGTACTGGTAGTCGATACGCACGAACTCCAGGAAAAACCGTCCCAAACTGTACAGGAACAGGTACAGGCCGCCGATTTCCCAAGAACACAGGCGCCCCCAAGACTGGCCGGTCACGCGGCAAACATTGACTTGTGGGGCGGACTCGGAATCACGGGAACGTTTGCGAATCGTTTCATACAGCAGCAAGAGACTCATGGCCAAAAGGTTCCAGATGATTTCATAGAGAAAAGTCGGGTGGAACAGGGTGCCCGGTGTCGTGTTGGCCGGAGCCATCTGGGGGCTAATCTCTAGCCCCCAAGGCAGGGTCGTAGCTTTACCGTAGACTTCTTGGTTAAAGTAGTTGCCCAGGCGTCCTAAGGCTTGGGCGGCCAGGACCGTGGGGGCCAGCGCGTCGAAGAACACTCCCAGGGGCTGTTTCTTGAAACGCAGAAATCCCACGGCAGCGAGGAATCCGCCGATGAGACCACCGTAGATGGCCAAACCGCCTTGCCAGATGGCAAAAGGCTTCCACCACGGGATGCCCGGACCAAAGTAGTCGCCGGGATAGGAAAACACAGCCATGGCACGCGCCCCGACAATGCCCAGGAGGCAAATCCAGATTCCGATGTCACCCACCAAGCCGGGGTTTCCTCCACGGGCTTGGTAACGCTTGGAGGTCCAGAAAATCGCCAGTGCCATGCCCAAAATAATCCAAAAAGCGTACCAGCGAATCGTGAGCGGACCCAAGCTGAGCAAAATCGGTGAAGGCGGGGAGGGAATACTGGTGCGAACGGCAGAAAGAAGGCTGTGAGAGGAAAATGGCACCGAAAATACGGCGACAAAAGTCAGGGCGGACATCAATCGGTACCTTCGGTCTTGTGACGGTACCGAGAGGCACGGTCGGGACGCAAAGCGGGATGCTGCGCCGCGGAAGTCATCTTGCGCAACAGGTTCACGGGGTCCGAGGAACGCACCAGCGCCTCACCGACCAAGATAGCGTCAGCCCCGACCCGAGCATAGTCAAAAACCTCCTGCGGGCCGTGTACCCCCGATTCAGCCACCACGGTGATGTCGGGTGGAATGACGTCAATAGTTTGCTCGCACATGGACAGGTCCACCGCACCCGTTTCCCGGTCCCGAGCGTTGATCCCGATGAGGCGCGCCCCAGCAGAAATAGCTTGGCGCGCCTCCAAACGAGAATGGCATTCCACCAGGGCACACATTCCCAGCGAATGAGTCCGTTCCACCAACGCCTCCAGCACCATCGGCTCCAGCAAGGCCACCATCAGCAGTACCATATCCGCACCCATAGCCCGAGACTCGTGAATCTGGTAGGGGGTGACCACGTACTCTTTACGCAACATCGGCACGTCCAGCGCGCGGCGAACCTGCACGAAGTCTTCGCTAGTGCCCAAGTAGTTCGGGTAATCGGTCACCACGGACACCGCCACGGCGCCGCCTTCGACGTATTCCCTGGCTAACTCCACCGGATCTTCGATGGGATTGAGAAAACCAGCCGTCGGAGTTTGCCGTTTAATTTCCCCCATGATGGCCACAAAACCGGGTCGGGAGTGCAGCACCGCTAGACCGTCTTTCGGACTGGGAGTGTGGCGGGCGTGCTCTTTCACAAGTTCTAAAGGTACCGTGGCCTCGCGCAGGGCCACCTCGGCTGTGGCTTGGCGATAAAACTCTTCATACGTCAGCATCAGCGTCCCGCCGTCTCTGTCGGCCGGTCGGCGGTTCCGCACAAGGGAGCCGGGGTCGCCATATCGGCGTCCACCCGTGCCGACTCGATGACCCCTCCGGCGTCAAAGCAGGAAAGGGTGCCGGTGTGGCAAGCCGCGCCTATCTGCTTGACCTGCAGCAGCAGCGCGTCTCCATCGCAGTCAATCTCGATGCGGCGCAGGAATTGAAAATGGCCGGAAGTGTCGCCTTTACGCCAGTACTCCTCACGGCTGCGCGACCAAAAGGTCACTCGCCCCTCATGCAGAGTGCGAGCTAAAGCCTCATCGTTCATGTAGCCGACCATCAGCACGCGTTTCGTGTCAAAATCTTGGATGACCGCGGCAAATAGCCCCTGGGCGTCACGTTTCAGACGCCGGGACACATCATTGGGTAATTCGGTCACGGAATTATAATGCCAGCTGACGTGATATTTACCCAAATCGCTCAGAGCAAAATTATCCTCTGGAACTGCGGCGACTGACTGGGGTGTCAAATGGGTAAACCGAGGTTTATCGAAATCGTGCGAAGAAAGCTAACGAACTGGGAAGCCGGCGGCGTCTAAGGCTGCCTTAACTTCAGCTACTGTAATCTCACCGAAGTGAAAGACGGAAGCGCCCAAAACCGCATCCGCCCCGGCTTGTGCGGCCGCCACGAAATGTTCGACAGTCCCCGCCCCACCCGAAGCAATGAGAGGGACGGGACAGACCGGACGCACCGCCTGCAGCATCTCAATGTCGAATCCAGCCTTGGTACCGTCAGCATCCATCGAGTTCAACAGGACTTCCCCGGCTCCGTGTTCACAGGCCTGACCAATCCATTCCAACAGGTCAATCCCGGTCGATTGTTTGCCACCATGCGTGGTGACTTCATAGCCCGAGGGGGTGCGTACCTCTCCTTGAACCCGCCGGGCATCGGCCGACAGCACCAACACTTGTACTCCGAAGCGCGACGCAATCTCAGAAATAAGTTCTGGGCGGGCAATCGCGGCGGTATTAATACTGACCTTATCAGCACCAGATTTCAGCAAACGTTCCACGTCAGCAACGCTGCGCACGCCCCCGCCGACTGTCAGTGGCACAAAAATCTCACGAGCGCACTGCTGCACAACTTCGGCCATCGTCGCCCGGCCTTCCACGGAGGCGGACACGTCCAGGAACGTGATTTCGTCCGCCCCGGCCGCACAGTATCGCGCTGCCAGCTCGACCGGATCCCCCGCATCGCGTAAGTTTTCGAAGTTCACCCCTTTGACTACGCGGCCGGCGTTCACGTCCAAACAAGGAATCACGCGCACCGTCAAAGTGTCGTCGGCATAACGATTCGACATTTAGTCACCTCAAGATTCTTTCGTCATTTTAGGATTATCCCAAGCCGCCAAAATGTCTACCACCAGGATAGTTGCCTGATTGCCGGAGCCTTCGGCGGGCGGCACTTCCAGCAACATCCGTGAACCAATCTTGCGGTCCACAATGCCGCGCGCCACTCCCTGCTGCACTTTATCGTCCAGTTTTAGCTTCACCGGTTCGGACCAGTGGTCTTTCAGCACCGCGGGCGGATTTGAGTAAGAAAATTCCTGATATTTCACCAGTACGGTCTGGCCGGGAGCAACCGTCGCTCCAGAGCCGGTAATCAAGGGGTAGGAACGAAAAGCACCGCTAAAATCCGAGACAATAGCGAGGCGAACCTGGCCCTGGTCTTCACTCACGGTCAGACCAGCATCGGGGGGCAATGCCTCCATCTGAGCGTTCAGAGTGGTGGGGATGATATCGATAACCCCGATTTCCATGGTGGAAGTACCCTGCTGCTCGACAGGCTGTTTCAAGATATAGCGCGAGCCCTCGGTGGCGCCGCGCACCGCGTTGTACAGTTCTGTACCGAAGACTTTTGCCGAAAGGGGTCCGACCAGCACGGATTCATCGCCAGAGGTGGACTGCAGTTTTCCGGTCATTCCTGAAAAAACTGTGACTCGCAGCGCGACGATGGAGCCGTCCTGAATCTTTTGTCCGTCGCCTTTTATCAGACGTTCGGTGGAACTTTTTTCCAGGGGGATGGGTTCGGACAGGGTCAGCACAGGTTGGGCGCCAAGCGCTCCCAAGACTTCAATTTTTGATTTCGCGGGGTCGCTGACCGCCACGGCACTGCGATACCACATAATCAACAGCACCAGAGCCACGCTCAGTGCCAGCAAAATCCCCAAGGTCAGGGCAACGGGTACAACTTTCGTTTTCGCCAGCGGTTTCGGCCTTCGGGGTAAAGATGCGGCGAGACGGAGTTTTGCCGCCCGGCGGGGACTGTGAGTTTTCGGCTTTATCGGTTCCGTTACAGCGACGTTTTGTACGTCTTCACGCCGTAAACTGACCGTGGGCACCATTTCGGGAGGAAGATTCAAGACCGAGTCTGGCGCGGTGGCTTGTGGTGGCGCAGACACCTGAGCTGGGGCGTCAGCGGTATCTATAGACGAGGCTGCTGGCGCCGCCGGGAACGTGTGAGGTGATGCAACATTAGGCACTCCAAGCGCTGGACGCGTGGTGTAATCCGGTTGACTAGGGGCGGTGGGAGTTTGCGTCGTCTGGCGTGTCGCCGAACGAGTGGCTCGGCGTGGCAACACGGCTGGCTTTACCGGTAGTGACGAGGGCGCCGCAAGATTCGTTGCGGCATCAGAAGCGTTCTTGGGTGGTTCCGCAGAACGCGTCAGGGAGGGGGTGGTGCCGGACGGCGGAGTTGGCCGAAGTTGCGATTCGGCTCTCCGGGTCATTTCCTGGAAAGCCTCCAAATCCTCAAAACCGTTAGCTTTCAGCCAAGAGGTCAGCAAGTCTTTGGCACCATCCGTAATCGGCGGGGTGGTCGGGGCGGACTGTTGCTCGGCAACTTGCGCCAGCATTCTGGCGCGCCGACGCGGCGAAAGGTTCGGGTCGACCTCACGCCTAACGTAAGTTCCTCCATCAACCGGGCCCGCGGCCCGGTGTGAGGAGCGCCGAGGGGTTTCTTCGCTCAAACTGCCTCCATACTTTTCATAAGCATATCGACTTCCGTGCTATCAATCGCGAAGGGGTCGCTGAGTGTCACGGTTCCCAATCCCGATTCCGGCAGACGTAAATGGGTCCAGTCAGCTTGCAAATCCGCCCGGTGTTCCTGCGCCGCGGCAATCAACGCGCCGCGCACTTTGGCGCGAGTATTTTGCGGAGGCACAGTTTTCGCAGCCTCAACCGCATCCGGACAGGTCAGCCGCGTTGCCAGGCCGCGTTCATCCAAGCGAAGCCCTCCGGGGGTGATGTCGTGGTAAGCCAAATCTATACGTGCTACCTTCGGGTCAGATAACGCCAAATCATAGCGCTGGCGCAGACTATTGAGTAAAGACAGTTTTGTCGCCCAATCCAGCTGGCCAGTCAAAACCTGTAAATCTTGGGTCCGCAGAGCCTCCAGCCATTGCTCCCATTGGGACAACACCTCGCGGTAATCCGCACCGAGCTCGGCTCCGGAAAACACTGCTGACAAGCGGTCGCGAAAATCCTCTTGCATCTCCAAGGCACTGTAGCGACGACCGTCCGTCAGCTCCACCCGGACTTGCCCCCCGAAACTTGTGACATCGTCGGTAATGTCTCGTAACGCGGCAATGGGCGACACCAGAGACAAATCAGAAAAATCCACCCCGGCCTCCAAAGCAGCCAGCAACAGGTTCATCGTCGCGATTTTGAAACGAGTCGGAGGCTCCAAAACGTTGGAATCACCAACAATGACGTGCAGACGGCGATAACGTTTCGCGTCCGCGTGAGGTTCGTCACGAGTGTTCACCAAAGGTCGGGTGGAGGTGGTGGCCCCAGACACGGCGTCGTCTATCTGGAAAGCGCGCTGCGAAAAGCAAAAACGGGTTTCACCCTGGATCCGCAGCAGGGCGCCGGCCCCGGTAATGACTTGTCGCGTCACCAGGAACGAGACGAGGGAATCGACTAGGGAACGAAACTTCCCGTCCCGGTAGAGCAGATAGTTTTCGTGGCAGCCACACGAGTGACCCGCCGCGTCCAAGTTGTTCTTAAACAGGTGTACCTGGGTTTTTGTACCAGTTTGGGCGCTCAGGCGCTCGCTGGCACCACCTGCCATTTCCGCCAGGATTTCCACCCCCGCCCGGTCCTGGTTCAACACATCGTCCAAGCTCAAGCATTCCGCGGTAGCGTATTCGGGGTGTGACCCGACATCGAGATAGAGCCGCGCCCCGTTGGGGAGAAACGCCGAGGTGCTTTGGCTGCGAGCTAACACGTCATGGAACAACATCCGTCCGGCCGTGTCCGCGTCCGTCACCGGGGCACCGCCCGACACCGCGGCGGCTAAAATACCGTATTCCGTTTCGATGCCGAAAATGCGGCGCGGCAATTGGTCCAGGTGAGGGTTTCGCGCCAAGATTCACTCCCCGCCCTTTTGCACGAACCCTTGCACGAAAGTCCCGGCGTCCTCGGCAACTAGGTCCTCGATTTCGTCAAGCAGGTCGTCGAGTCCAGCCGGTTCTTGAATTTGCCCCTGTCCGACCGGTATCGCGCCCGGTTCAGGAACTTCGGGCGGAGCCGGATAGTTTGTCTGGTCTTGTTTCATAACAGTCTCCATTGTGCCACTTCGTCTAAAACTTTAGGGTATGCGTTATTTGCGCAATCACGAAGTTAACGCCTCATTAGAGAACGGATCGCGCAACTCAATTCGCTGCAGCCGGTCCCACCCGGCACGGACTACCAAAGACGTCCAACTGGCCGCTACCAGGTCTTTTCGGTGGGCTACTGCTTCCCCGCGAGTTTTTGCACGAGTGCCGGCAGGAGGCTGGGTGGCCGCCATAATAATTTCGGTGGCGGGCGCGATGTCCTCAACGTGGCCTTTAGCTCGCAACTTATCGACCGGTGACAAGCCGGGACGCAAATCTGCCCATTGAATGTCCAGTGCCGCGAGTTTGGCGCTGGACCAACCGCCGGGAATCCGTTCGCTCAAGGCCTGGAAAATCGTGCGTTTTGCCACCCATTCGACGCGCCGTGCCGCCGCTACGGGATCTTCGCGCAGTATTCGCACGGTATCTACCCAGGTCAAAACGTCGGTGAGCGCGTCCGCCAGCAAAACGTCCCGGTCTTGGGAATGCAAGAAATCCGCCACCGTATTCGCCGCCGTCCACTGCCATTCCAAAGCGCTGCGCTCTCTCCCATCGGCACACCGCAGTGTCGTCGTAAAGTCGATGTCGTGGGAGACCTGCCACCCGGCCTCCACCGGATCGCATTCCAGGAACAACCCCTCTACCGGCGGGGCGGTGCGACCGGTCTTCCAAGCTGCTTCCAAAGCCGCCAGCCAGGCCCGGCTCGAAGATACTTTAGCCAAAATAGAGCCGGGGAACCGGTTGGCATCACCGTTGATGACGTGTAGGCGGCGCCATTTTGAACCGGCGTGGGATTCGTCACGAGTATTGACGATGGGACGGTTGAAAGTCGTTTGCAAACCAACCAAATCTCCCACGAAATCCGCACGCTGCGACATCTGAAAACCGCAAGTTTCGCTGTTTTTTCCGATACCGACCCGGCCGGCGCCGCAGATAACCGGGCGTGTCACCAAAAACGGCACCAGGTAGTCGCGCAGCAGCGCAAACGGCACCTCGCGCGCCAACAGATAGTTCTCGTGCGAACCGTAGGCCAGCCCTTTGGAATCGGTATTGTTCTTGTACAGTGCAATCGGCGAACCGTAGCTGGCGGCGACTTTCATGGCGCGTCTAGCTACGTGTTCCCCAGCCACGTCCCACACCACCGCGTCGCGGGCAGTCAAAACTTCGGGGGTGGAGTATTCGGGGTGGGCATGGTCCACATAGAACCGGCCCCCATTCGTCATCACCACATTTGTGAGCATGGGAGAAGATTGGCCCACCAGTTCCTGTTCGGAAAACGTGTCGTCCGCGGCGTTGTGCGCCCCGGGTGTGGCCGGGGCAAAACGGTGGGGGTCATCGGTCAGCATGGTCGGGTCGGCACTGGCGCGCTCCAGCCGGGTGCCGCGCAGGTCGTTCAAGGGGTCCTCCCCCTCCCAGTCCCAGCCGATGGCCCGCCCGTCCGGACGCAAACTGGCCTGCCAGGAACGCACGGCTTGTGCCGTGACCACTGACAACCCCTCGGGACTGTGCCGCAGATTGGGATTTGTGCCAACTTCCGTATCCGGGTCAAGCGCTACGCCATACTCGGTTTCGATTCCTACCACACGTTGATTTGTCATCAGCCCGGCCCCTGACTAAGAATATGACGGGTCGCGGACTACCCCGCTGGCGATACAGTTGATTCCCAAATCTCGCGCCAGAGCCTCCGGGGGCAGCAGCGCCGTGAGCGCCGCGGTCTGCGCGATAGTGTCGGAAAGCGCGGCGTTGAGATCCTCCAGGCGAACCCCGCGGCCCTCGCCGTTCAGTTCGCGGCCGATGGCCAGATTTTTGGCTTGGTTCGCAATCGAAACCAGTAAAGCCCCGGAAATCATGTCGTTAAAGAACACTTTGCGCTCTTGCTCTTTGCCCCCCACCTCAACGTAGCGCAGGGTACACAGATACGTGGCTGGTTCCTGGACGAACAGGCGATTGACCGCGGCTTCCACCAGGTTTACGGCAAAAATTGTCGCTCCCCCGGCAGCGTTCATCTGCGCTTCATCGAAAGGGGTCGCCGGACTGAGATGGTGTGACAAAATGCCGCGTGCAGCTGACGCATCGGGACGTCCCACGCGAATTTTAACGTCGAAACGGCCGGGGCGCAGCAGCGCCGGGTCAATCATGTCCTCCCGGTTCGAAGCGCCGATGACAATGACATCGCGCAGTTCGTCCAAACCGTCCATCTCGGTTAACAGCTGAGGTACCAGCATATTTTCCACGTCGGAGGAAATACCGGAACCGCGGGTGCGGAACAGGGCTTCCATCTCATCAAAGAACACCACCACGGGGTGAGTACCTGCCGCCAGTTCCCGGGCGCGGTCAAAAATGGCGCGAATTTGCCGTTCGGTTTCCCCCACGAACTTGCTCAGCAGTTCGGGACCTTTCACGGAAAGGAACACGCTGGGTTGATCGTATTGCACTGCCAGAGACGTGGCTACGGCCTTAGCCAGCATGGTTTTGCCGCAGCCCGGAGGCCCGTACAGTAAAACACCTTTCGGTGCACACAGACCGTAGGAGGCGAACAAATCACGATGGGTGTAAGGCATCTCGACGGCGGCTCGGATATGGGCGATTTCCGTGTCCAGTCCCCCGATATCGTCATAGGTGACCTCCGGCACTTCAGGCTGCAGGGCCTGTTCCACGCCAGCGCTTTCCAGCAGTTCCAGTCCCCAGCCGGACCGGGGATCCATCAGCAGGGTGTCGCCGACTTTCAGGGTTTTCGCGAATCCGGGGCGCAGCCGCACCACAACTTCGGTGCCGCTGGACAGCCGCACGACCGCCCGGTCCATCTTCAGGTCACGAATGACCGCCACGCTGCCGGACAGGGCCCTGGTCGCGCTGCCCACCACCACCGGGGTGGCGTCTATCCACACGGCGTCCCCCGGCTGGAGCTGGTCCACCCCCGCGAATTCCTGTACCGCCAAGCGAACGTGTTTGCCGTCCCAAGCGACCTCGGCGAGCCGGGAGGGCTGGCTCGTGTCCCCGCCGGGGACAGTGTCGGTGGAAAACCCTTCAAAAATGGCTCGTGACAAGGGCGGTTGGCCGATTTGTCGCAGTTGGGAACGTAGGGACTCGAGTTGCGTTTTCGATTCTCGCAGGGCAGTTTTCAGGCGAGTGTTGTGTTCACCAACGGAGATGACCTCGTGTTTCAGCTCTTCGATATTCGTGTCGGAATCATTCATCGTTCTCCTCCTCAAGCCCGGCGCGGCGATTCGCCTGTTCCCGCTGGTAGGCAGACTTTTCGCGGGCGTCTCTGATAACGCGACGCAATTTTTGGTCCGAAATCGGCCGCGGAGCTTCGTAGTCAAGGTCCTCGTTTTCCCACAGGGCGTCGCGGGGGTCGAACTGACCAACCGCCTCTTCGCCGTGCCGAATGGAAGTTTCGCCGTCAGCCAGGCGGCGGGCCGTAAATATGAATCCGGTGTGGGCAATCATGCGGTGATCGGGTCGCACCGCCAAACCGTCAACGTGCCAGGGCCGGACCAGGGACTCCCAGGAGCGCAAAGCCGTAAAACCCCCGAAGTTTCGTAAGTCTTGCACCATTCGCGCCAGCTGCGTACTGGTAGTGAGATAGCAGGTCAGCACCCCGCCAGGCACCAGCACCCGATGAACCTGCTCCAGGTGTTCCCACGGTTTCAACATATCCAGCACCACGCGATCCACCGTCTGGTCCGCCACGCCCTCGTGCAGCCCCTCACTGAGATCGGCCAAGCGTAACTCCCAGTTGTCCACCTCCCCGCAGAACCACATTTCTACGTTGCAGCGCGCTACCTCAGCAAAATCTGGACGCAACTCAAAACTGGTGACGTGGCCGGAGGGCCCTACCGCCCCCAGCAAACTCATAGTCATCGCCCCGCTGCCCACCCCGGCTTCAACAACGTTCGCGCCGGGAAAAATATCGCCTTCCATCACGATTTGCGCGGCGTCTTTCGGATAGAGGATTTGTGCCCCGCGCGGCATGGACAGATGATAATCAACCAGCAGGGGACGCAGCGCGGTAAACCGGTGTTCGCCGCGCTCCGCGGGAACAATTGTGCCCTCCGGTTTCCCGATGATTTCCCGGTGATGCAGGGCTCCTTGATGGCATTGGAAATAGCCGTTTTCGCGCAGCAGGGTCGTATGCACCCGGCCTTTCTCATCGGTCAGTTGGACCCACTCTCCACTGCGAAAAGGGCCGCGGCGGCGCGCTGGACCGCCGGGAACGGATGGTTTTTCTTGAGATTGAGCCATAACCTTTATCTTAACCTATGGTTTTTCAACCCGACACAATCGGTTGGTAAACGGGAGGATTTTTGGAGACCAGGAGATTAGCCTGAAACTATGAGTGAATCGAATCCTGCCCCGACTTTTCGTCCCCCGGCGCTTTCGGCATCTTCGGCGAAACAATTTCAACAATGCCCCCTAAAGTGGCGTTTCAAGTATGTCGACAAACTCCCTGAGCCGCAAAGCCCCGCAGCCCTGCGCGGCAGTTTAGTACATAAGGTGCTGGAGGATATGTTTGATTTGCCGCCCGCCGACCGCCAAGCCCCCACGGTACGCGAAACCGTGGACAGCGCTTGGGAAAAGGTCACGGACGGAGCCTACAAACTTTCTGAAATCTTGGTCCAGACTTCCGAGGACGAATTGAAAGCTGCGGCCCGACAGCTTATTGATGCCTATTTTTCCCTGGAAGATCCGCGTCGCCTGCGTCCCAGCGGTCGGGAGCTGGGGGTGGAAACAGTATTATCCAGCGGTTTAAGGCTGCGCGGTTTCATTGACCGGGTGGAACAGGCAGACAACGGGGACGTGCGCATTATCGATTACAAAACCGGCAAGGCTCCCGATATGCGCTTTACCGGGGAATATGTCTTTCAGATGCGAATGTACGCCCTGCTGTACCGAGAACAATATCAGGTCACCCCCAAACGCACCCAGCTGCTGTTCTTGGGAGGTAACCCCCAGGTGTTAACGTTTGACCCCACCGACGCCGACGTGAGCGAATTTGAAATTGAACTCAACGATTTGTGGTCAAACATAGCCTCTCATCTGCGAGCGAAACGTTTTGAGACCCGGCAATCTCGACTCTGCGACTGGTGCTACTTTCAAAACCTGTGTCCCGCATTTGGCGGCACGCCACCCAACGTTGACCCGGCGATGCTAGAAAAAATTGCGGAAATCGGCCCTGCCGCCGCGGGCTAGTCAGTTCGGGACCCTTCCTCGGTTAGGCTGGAAACCATGGAAATGCGTCGTCTGGGAAATACCGGTATGCGGGTTTCAGCCTTGGGACTGGGAACTCTGACCTGGGGTCGAGATACTTTAGAGTCCGAAGCGGCCGCTCAACTGGAGGCTTTTGTCGAGGCCGGAGGGAACTTGGTTGATACGTCCCCGACTTACGGTGACGGCCAGGCCGAACAGGTGCTGGGGCGTCTGTTGGGGCACTCCACTTCGACCGCAACGGATTCTGCCAGCGCGGACTCGTCTGGTTTTACCCGTGAGGACTTGGTCATTGTGTCAAAAGCGGGGGTTTCGCGGCGTCACGATGAATCTTTCGTAGACGCCTCGCGCCGCAACCTGTTAAGCAGCCTAGACCACACCTTGGCTAACTTGGGCACCGAATATGTGGACTTGTGGCTGATTCAGGTTCCCGATCCGCATACCGACTTTGACTTGGTGCTGGGCGCGTTGTGGTCGGCTTGGTCGAGCGGAAAAGCGCGGTACGTCGGGTTGTCTAATCATGCGGGTTGGCAGTGTGCCTACGCGGCGGCGCGCCTGCGGGAAGGTACCGTCAACGTGCCGGGCTTAGCGGCGGTAGAAAATGAATACTCGTTGTTGAATCGCCAGGCAGAAGCCGAAGTTTTGCCCGCCGCCCAGTCGTTAGGATTCGGATTTTTGGGTTGGTCGGCGCTGGGACGCGGAGTTTTGACCGGTAAATATCGCAACTCGGTGCCGCCGGATTCCCGCGCCGCCTCCCTTCATCTGCAGGGTTTTGTACAGCCCTACCTGCAAGGACGTTACCGCAGCATTGTGGAATCGGTGGCGACCGCGGCCCAGGGCTTGGAAGTTTCCCCGCTGGCGGTTTCGCTTGCTTGGGCTTTGCAAAAGCCCGGTGTGTCCAGCGCTATCGTCGGTGCGCGCAGTGCCGAACAGTTCCACCAAATCTTGGGGGCGCTAGGTACGAAAGTGCCGCGTCAAGTTATGACGGCTCTGGACGAGGTTTCCGACCCGCGATTGCCGGTGGCCTAAGGGTTTGTGCACCCCGCTCCCGCAGTGGGACCTCTCAGATGCGACACCGGGGAAAGACGAAACTAGTCATCGTCGTGCAGGTCGAAGTTCTCTAAATCGCCCTCGTCGAGATAATCGTTATCGTCGTCATCATCGTCATCGTCGTCGAGGTCATCTAGGAAATCGTCGTCGTCATCATCGTCGTAGTCCTCGTCGTCGTCTTCCAGTATGTCAAAAGGCAGTTCGACTCCGGTGGCGGTAAACAGCGCGTCGTCATAGGTAAAGAAAGCATCGCGAAGTTTTTCTTCGGCATCGCTCAGAACCGGCGAATCGTCCAAATCACTATCCGCCGCAGACGCCACTTCCAGATGCCGCTGCAACGCGGCAATCAAATTATCTAACTCCGTACGAGGATCTTTCATAAGCTCAATTCTAATCGGCGTGACCCAAGCTCGCAGGGGAATTTTCACGAAACCAGCAAGCTCACCCCATCAATGCGAGCTAACCGACAACACCGCTGAATCGCCCTGGTGCGAACCCACCAGAAGCATCCGAATCGGTTGGGGGAACCAAAACAAACTAAGGCAGGTGCAGCTGACCTCTGACCATGGTCACCATCAGGTCAGTGCCTTTGATTTCCGAAGTTTCATCGGGACCCACGATTTGTGATTCTCCATTGGGACCGTTCAACTGGGACGCTCCCCCCTCGACACCCAAGGGCAAAACAATCCACATCTTGCCGGGAGTATAGGTGGTGGAGGGAGCTTTCCCGGCGATTTCCGCTTTAATATTTGCCACGACAACCCGCGCGTGCGCCCGAGCGGCGTCAGCCCGTTTAGACTCGTGAACATCGGTAATGTCGCCAACCGCGTAAACGTGATTCTGGCCCTTGACCCGCAGGCACTCATCCACCGTGACTTGTCCCTCACTGTTGAGGGAATCACCGTAGTTCGCCCGCAGATAGCCTGAAGCCGTTTGCGCGCCGTAGCACAAGAACCACATATCCGCGTCTATTCCCACTCCGGCCTGGGTCTCGACGTGGAAAGGCGCCAGCTCACCAATATCGGTCGGCGGCAGGTAAGCCAAAGGAGCACCCAAAACCAACTGCACCCCGGCCTGCTGCAGCTCCGCGGTCAAAACGCTACGCAAGTCTTCCGCATATTCGTTGGACCCCAAAATATGCGGGGAACGGTCCACCATAATAATTTCCATATCGGGGAAGTTCGTGAACAGCTCGCCGGCGAATTCGATAGCGACAGTACCCGCACCGACCAACATAACCCGCTTCGCTTGCGACAAATTATTCCGGGTTTCCTCCAGACGGCGTTTCGCCAACGAGGCCGTCGGGATATTGTGTTTCGCCGGATAAGGGTAGGTCGTGCCGGTGGCCAAAACTAGGTAGTCCGCTTCAATAGGGTCATGATTTGCCAGGTGAACGGTGGTTCCCTCGACGCGGGTCGCTTCCCCGTGCACGACCCTGCCGTGCTTTAAAAGGCGCGAATAGGGCATGAAAATGGTGTGGGTCCAAATATCATCTACCGCGGCACGCAAAGCCGCCGCGTGATGCACGAACTGGTCTTTTTGTTCCACCAAAGTCACTTCGGCGACATCGTCCAAACCGCCGGCCACGGTGATTCCCCCGTATCCGCCGCCGACTACAGTAACTCGAACCACACTACCTCCCGCTTCGGCTCCCCAAGGATAAAGAAATTTCAAACAAAACGTCTTAATCCTAACCTAATAGCCCGCTAGTGCACCGGTTTCGCGTCAGCTATTTCTGCCCGCCAGGCTTGGGCGTGTTTATAGTTCCGCGGCCAGCGGGACCCGCAAGGCTCGGGCGATATTCGGGGGGAAAAATCCCTCACCTTTCAAAACTTTTCCGTCTTCGCGATAAATTGGTTTCCCGTCCGGACCCAGCTTCGACATATTGGATGCCTGAACTTCCTGCAACACTGCCGGCAGGTTGATGCCCGCCTCCAGGGCCATGCCGTAAACAACATAGGTCAAATCCGCCAAAGCGTCAGCAACCTCGACCGTATCGCGCTCTCCTTCATCCAGCTCGCTGATTCCGTCCATGACCCCGCGCAGCGCCGCATAAGCTTTCTGACCGTACAAGGCGCGCACCAACTCGGAAGTTTCTTCTAAAATCAGCGACAAGCGCATATGCATCCGCTCATTTTCAATGTTCGGCCCGGTAGTCACCACCGGCAGACCGTACACCTGATGAAATTGTCGCACCAGGGCTTCGGGGTCGCGCGGGTCGGGGGCTGGCAGTGTTGTTTCACTCATTTAATGTGCTTCTTTCCTAGTCCGAGGCGTTTCCCCGGTTACCTTGCTGTAACAGTTTCATAAGGGCGCTCCACGAGGTCGCCGGTTCCAGCGGGTCCCCCGGCAACAGCGTCGCCACGGCACGGTCTTCGCGCTGCCCATGGTGCAAGCCAAGGCCGCGCAAGATGCCGCCAAAACGGAATCCACAACGCCAGGCGACGCGAATAGAGGCCAGGTTATCCGGGTGCGCTTCCAAGGTCACGCATTGGAAACCCAACAAGTTGAACGCGGTGGTGACCGCCAACTGCAAGGCCTCACGCATCAGCCCGCGCCCCCGCCACTCGGGCGCCATCCAGTACCCGACATTGGCGGTCTTTTCCAACCCGACCCGCAAAGAAATCGTGCCCGCCACGTGGGGAGCTTGGGATTCAAAAGCGCGGATAATCCAGCTGGCTCCCCCCTCGTCCCACAACTGAGGGCAAAGTTCGTTTAAAAAGTTATCCGCGTGTTCCGGGCCGAAAGGCACCGGAACCGTCGTAAATCGCTGGATCTCGGGATCTTGGCAAGCGGCCGCAACTTCGGGGGCGTCCGCAGCCCGCGGCACGTCCAAGGTCAGGTTGGTACCATGCACCGGAAAGGGCCGATGGGCCCCAATTCCCCCCTCGATGGCACTGGTGGAAACAGATTTTGCGATTCCGTGAACGAAAGGTGTTTCAGACATGAATCCTCCCGAACGAAAATACGACAAAGACCCGGAGTTCCGGGTCTTGTGCGAGGAAAGGGACTTGAACCCTCACGACCGCAATTGGTCACAAGCACCTCAAGCTTGCGCGTCTACCATTCCGCCACCCTCGCTGGTGCTAAAGGCAAATCAAATTTAGCGGGTTTAGGCGATATTCTCAAAACGAAGTCCGTAACGAAAACGTACCTGTGCGAAACTTGGCGAAAAACCCGAGGATTGCCGGCCCGCAAAACGAAACGAACCTCAATCAGCTTCGGCGAACTGCCAAATCTCGACCATGGAAGCGGTCGGGGTCAGGAAAAAGGCATTTTCATCCACATCGTCTTTGCCAGTCGCGCTGGCTTTCACCAGGACGTAACCGCTGGCCAGCTTGATACCAATCTGAGCCGGATCAGTGGCCGCTTCGGCAGAAAGAGTGCCGTCGGGACGCATGAACCGAACAGTTTTAGCCGAACCGCGCATGACTTCTGAGACCTCGGCGTTGCCCGAGTACACGCCAATCACAATCAGGCCCGAACCGACCAGTGGATCACCGCGTACCAGGGATTTAGCCCGCACGGCGGCGCGTTTGAAATAATTACGCCCTTCAACAATGTCATCGTTCACGGTATCATTCTTTCACGCCCGCATAGACAGCGCCTGAATTTGGGGAAAATTTACGCCGCACCGCCCTCGGAAATGTTGACCAATCCTCAGCTCAAAAGGCTGCGCAGCTGGTCAAGGCTGATTCCCGCGGATACTTCCCGGTTCTCTTGACCGGAGAGTACCGCCCCGATGAGGTCGCGTTTCTTTTCTTGCAGCTCCAAAACGCGCTGTTCGATAGTGTCGGCGGCGACCAGCCGATAGACATTCACGAACCGTTTTTGACCCAGCCGGTGCGCCCGGTCGACAGCTTGGGCCTCCGCCGCCGGATTCCACCACGGGTCGGTGAGAAACACGTAATCCGCCTCAGTGAGGTTCAAACCAAACCCACCGGCCTTCAACGAAATCAGGAACACGTCGACTTCCCCGTTTTGGAATCGTGCCACTTGCCGGTCGCGGTCGCGACTGGTGCCGTCCAGGTAGGCGTACTCAATCCCCGCCTGATCCAGCCTTTCCCGCAGTATCGCCAGGAAGGAAGTGAACTGAGAAAACACCAGCGCCTTGTGGCGCTGCCGTGCCGTCACGCTGCTATCGTCGCGCAGGCCCTCCAACGTTTGCAGCAGATACGTGACTTTCGCACCGTCCTCGTGCGCGTGATGGTCGATGAGCCGAGCGCTCAAAGCGAGTTGCCGCAGGCGGGTCAGCGCCGTAAGTATGTTGATGCGAGGAGAGTTAGCGTCCGCCGCCTGGGCTCGGGCCGCCGTCAAATACTTGGCGTACCAGGTTCGCTGCACCGGCTCCAGGTCGATAGAGACTATCTGTTCGATTTTTTCGGGCAGTTCCTGGGCAACGCTGTCTTTGGTGCGTCGCAGCAGGAACGGTGCCACCCGATCCGAAAGCTCAGCAGCCGCCTCGCTGCGATCGCTGAGCGTCTCGGCGGCAAAACGGCGCGTAAATACCGGCAAGCTGGGCAGCACCGTAGGAACTGTCAGGGACATAATTGACCACAAGTCGGTGGCGGTATTCTCGATAGGTGTGCCTGTCAGGGCAAAAGCCCACTTCGCGCGCAGACGCACCAAGGCTTTATGGGTGGCGGTGGAAGGGTTTTTCACGAACTGGGCTTCATCGAAAACTAGACCCGAGAAACTCTGGGTTTGCCAAAATTCTATGTCCATTCGCGCCAGCGTATAGGTGGTCAGCACCAGGTCGGCTTGCTGAACCTCGCGGGCGACCTGATCCCAGTCCGCGGCGGCTTTGCCCACGCTCGTCCTTTGGGTATATACCCGCAAGTCCGGGAACCACCGCGAGGCTTGCTCCTCCCAAGTTCCCATCAAACTGGCCGGGACCACCACGAACACTGCCGCTGCGGCGTCCGCGGGACTACCCGCCAACTGCAGCTTTTGCCCAGTAATGACCGCCAGCATCTGCATAGTCTTGCCCAAGCCCATGTCGTCAGCCAAGATGCCGCCCAAACCGGCCTCGGCCCGAGCCGTCATCCAACGGAAGCCATCCTCTTGATACCCACGCCAAGTGCCTTGTGCCAACGCGGGAGTCGATACTTCGGGCGGATTCACCAGCAGATTGACGGCGTGTTCCCAATCGCCGGAAAACTGGCGCGTTGCGGCCATCGCATCCAATGCCGAAATCAGCCCGAAATTAGAAATCCCGACCGTAAAATCAGCGCTGCCGGAAAAATCGTTGAGCCCCAAATCGGTGAACTCGCGAATCAAGCGTTTCAGCTGTTGATTTTTCGCTGCATACAAATCCACCCAGTTACCCTCGGGAGTTTGCCACCAGCGCTCCACCCGCCCCAGAGCCGCCAGAAACTCTTTCGTGTCCAAATCCTCTTGACCCAGGCGCAACCCCAGGTTCAGCCCGTAGCGCAGCCCCCAGCCACGCGGCTCACCCTCGGGAGGTTCGCCTAAATCCGACTCGAAGTCCAGGGCTGTGTCGTCAGACCGAAGCGTCCTTTGAATGGGAGAAACCGCCTGGTCAATCCGCAAGTCGAGCACGGGACCGTCAGAGAAAATCTGAATGTGTTGCAGTTCGGGGGAAATGTTGACTTCAGCGCGTTCGGAAACGTTGATGGTGTTGATAAACTCGCGAATCCGGTCCAACTCAAAAATGGGAAATTTTTTCGTAAAGAACGTCTGAATTTCGGATTCATTCCAGCCCCCCAGGGAGCCGACGCCCCGCATAGTTTCCTGAATTTCCAAATCGGGGGTGTCGGGGTCCAAAACCACTTCTACCGCTGCGGCAGCCGAGCGGCGGCGCACGGTCCAGCGGATTTCGACCAGTTTGGGGTTCATTTCGTTCAGTCGCAGCAATCCGCACAATCGGGGAGGACCAAAAACGTGTTCGTGGGTCAGATGCATCGAGTCGCGGGACAGCACTCCCAGCTCCCCCAGACGTTTGGCGTAGTTGGCCCAAAATTCGTTGGCTTGCGCAGCCGGGATCTCCCATCGAGCCTGAGCCGCAGCCAACGCGTTCAGTTCCTCGTTCACACCAGCTTTTAAGCCGGCGCATGCCACGAAACGCCCGTGCAAGGCGTCCAGTCGCGGCCCGAGAGTCTGGCAGACGGCCTCTGTGTTCTCGGGCGCTTCTGAGGGCTCGCCAGCACTAGCAGTTTCGGTGCCGGCCGCCACCGTCACCGAGCCACCCTCGTGCTGGGTAATGACCAAGACAGTTTGAGGGTCGGGAGCCACGGGACGCAACACGGTGGTGCGAGTAGTGTCAGAAAACACGCTAACTCCGCTGGTGATGCACTTTTCCAGGAGGTCCATCCCGGTGGAGTCCAGGTTGCTCAACTTTACGAGCTGGGCTCGGGCACTGTGTTCAAAAAGATGGCGCATCGCGGCGAGTTGCGTCGCGTTCAGTCCCTTGGTGACCGAGGCCCAGCGCGAGGTCAGATCACGCCAAGTGGCACGCTTTTCTGACCAGTCTCCGGACGGGTTGATACGCAGGGGAACCAAGGTTTCTCCCTCTATCTGGATTGCCAGAGGCTGGTTCGTAGCATCAACCTCGCCAGCGTTGAGCAAGCTGCCGAGCCCCCCGCGCCAATCCATTTCGTAAGCCATTCTGTCTATTTTACAGGTTTCAGCGCCGGATTTTCCGCTGCAGCGAAAAACCTCCCTAGAATAGGGACGTTATGTTGCACGTCATTTTCTTTCAACCTCGCATTGCCGGGAATACCGGTGCCGCTATTCGTTTGGCCGCCTGCACCGGCGCTACCCTACACGTGGTCGAGCCGACCGTGTTTGACCTGGATAACGACACCAAGCTGAAACGGGCGGGACTGGACTATCACGACCTGGCACACTTGGAGCGTCACCCCGATTTGGACGACTGCTTAGCGCACGTGCCCGGAAAACTTTATGCCTTTACCGGCCACACTGACATCCTGCTGCCCCAGATTCAGTTCCAGGACGGGGACGGTCTCATGTTTGGCCCCGAAGATACCGGGCTGCCGGTTGAAGTCATGGATGACCCGCGTGTCACCAGTCGGGTTCGGATTCCCATGCTGGAGGGGCGCCGCTCCTTGAACCTCTCTATTTCAGCGGCCATTGGGCTGTATTACGCCTGGGGTCAGCTCGGCTACACCGGCGGTATGTAGTTTCATTTTTCCTGGTCGCAAGTCTCGATTTCCCGTTTTTCCGTGTGCCTGCGCGGTTTTTCCCGTTTCCTCATGTTAATCTCGAGGAAAAGAGGGAGCACGTGTGATTAAGTACCTGGGTTCAAAACGCACTTTGGTGCCGGCATTGGCACAGATTGCGGACCTGTCGGGCGCACGCACCGCCCTTGACGCCTTTACCGGGACGACCCGGGTCGCACAGGCTTTCAAGGCCCTCGGAATTACCACGTCAGCCAACGATGTGGCCAGCTATTCGAGGGTACTCGCGGATTGCTATATCGCCACCGACAAACGTCAGATAAACGACCGCGAGCTACGAACTCTCTTGTGCGATCTAGAAGCCACCCCCGGCAACCCGGGATACTTTACGGAAACGTTTTGCGAAAAGTCTCGGTTCTTCCAACCGCGGAACGGAGCGCGTATTGACGCTATCCGCGATCGTATTGAGGCGGAGTTTGCCACCGACCCCCACTACCCTATCCTGCTGACCTCCCTGATGGAGGCGGCGGACCGGGTAGACTCCACGACCGGACTGCAGATGGCGTACCTGAAACAGTGGGCTCCGCGCTCGTACAATGACCTGGAACTGCGGGTGCCCGAGCTTTTGGACGGTACGGGCACCACCTACCAGCGCGACACGAACGCACTCATCGCCGACCCCGCGACCCCGCGTTTTGACCTGGTTTACCTCGATCCGCCCTATAACCAGCATCGTTACTTTACGAACTATCACATTTGGGAGACGCTGATTCGCTGGGATTGCCCCGAGGCTTACGGCGTGGCGCAAAAGCGGGTGGACGCCCGGGATTCTGCCACACATTCGGCGTATAACCGGAAACGCGAGATGCCCCAGGCTCTGCAAAGCCTGATTGCGCAGGTCGACACGGACACGCTGGTGCTGTCCTATAACAATGAATCTTGGATTGATTTTGACACCCTGTTTGACGCGGTGGCGGCTGGTTTTGAGGACTGCGTGGCGCTGGCTTTTGACTATAAACGCTACGTGGGTGCCCAAATCGGTATCTATAACCCGGAGGGAACCAAGGTCGGTAAAGTCACCCACCTGCGGAATCTGGAATACCTGTTCGTCGGCTGCAGCGCGCAGGTTGGCGCGCGTATCCGCGCCGCTTTCCACGTTCCCGATACCCCGGAAGCGCCCTCAGAACCGCGCCTGCTCGCCCAAGTTGGCTAGCTCCGGCGGGGTTTCTGTCAGTCTGCGTAATCGGGTGGAAACCCTGTACGCTGCGAAACGTTTTCTTATAAACTGTAGCAGTAAATGGGCATTAGTCTGCGGACGGTTCTAGGCAACAGGGGGGTGCGTCGTGAGTGTGCGGGTGAGTGTGCGGGTGAGTGTTTCCCCAGAATTGCTATTGTGGGCGGTAGAACGCAGTGGTAAATCCCTGCTCGACCTGACCGAGAGCATTCCCGGTCTGGGGAACTGGATTAGCAAAAAAACCAGCCCGACTCTCAAGCAATTACAGTCTTTTGCGGATAAAACCCACACGCCTGTTGGGATGCTGTTCTTGGACACTCCTCCGGCAGAAGTTCTGCCTATCCCGGATATGCGAACAGTGAAGAACCGGGATCTTACGCACTTAACAGCAGACTTGCTGGATACGATCTATGATTCCCAAGCTAAACAAGACTGGTACCGTGACTATGCGCTGGAAAACGGTGCAGAACCTCTCGATTTCGTCGCTTCCTGTAGTACAGGAACTCCTGTACAAGAAGCCGCAAAAAATGCTATAACGCTGTTGAAACTGCCCTTAACCCACCAAGAAGCCAGAAAATACGATGAGGCTTTTCGGGTCTTATGCCAAAGGGTTGAAGAGACCGGGATACTCGTCATAGTGAACGGGATAGTTCAACACAACACACACCGAATTCTAGACGTTGACGAATTCAGAGGATTCGCCCTGACAGATGCAATCACACCGCTAATATTCATCAACGGTCAAGATACCCGTGCTGGGAAAATTTTCACCCTCCTACACGAGTTTGGGCACATACTTCTGGGGCAAAGCGCACTAGACAACCCCACGCTTACCGATACGGGAAAATCCGATAAGAACGATACAGAACTGTGGTGTAACGAATTCGCGGCACACACCCTGATTCCCGATTCTCTCATCACAAACATAACCACAAGAGAACTCAACCAACAATTAGTCGATAACCTGGCTCGACAAACCTACACCAGCACGCTAACAGTACTGAACCGGCTTTACGGAGCGGGGCTATTATCCTGGGACAAATACACCACCTGGTATAAAAAAGAAGAAGAACAAGCATTAGAATACCTGCATAACTCGACCCCGGGCAGTGCAGGGGGAAACTTTTATAACATGCTCCCCTTGCGTGCCAGTAAAACCCTGACTCGCGCAATAATCACCAGCACTCTCGAAGGGCAAACCCTGTACACCGAAGCGTTAAGCATCCTCGGTATCAAAAATCCGGAAGCTATAGATCACCTCGCAAAACACTTGGAGGTGGCGTGAAATACCTGTTAGACACAAACATTTTTATCGAGTCCAAAAACCGCTATTATGGTTTCGACATAGCTCCCGGGTTCTGGGAGTGGCTAAATAGAGCCATGACCAACGGTGATATTAACAGTATTAAAAATGTTTATGACGAGCTGATGAACGGTAACGACAAAGATCTCCTTACCTGGATAAAATTCAGGAAAGGGTTTTTCCTGGACATTGACGAAAACACCTTGAAATATGTGAAAGACTTGAGTACCTGGGCTGGAGACCAACACTACAAGCAACATGCGATTAACACCTTCCGGCAAAGCGCTGACCTGTTCCTAGTTGCTTACGCTAAAGCGCATGGCTTTGTTGTAGTAACACTGGAAAAACCAGAACCAAACCGGAAAAGCCGCATAAAGATACCCGAAGCCTGCCAACACCTTAAAGTAGAATACTGCAACACTTTTGACATGATGCGTTCACTAAATGCCAAGCTGAAACTTTGACCTTTAGTCCTACGCCCTTAATGGCGCACTTTACATATTTTACGCGCGAAAAGGGTGTTAGGGTGTACAAATCACCAGGCCGCTGGCTTACTCTTTGGGGAGCAAAACGATTCCGTCTCATTGGTCAACGGTTCTTGAAGTAACGGAACAGGTGTGTTTCCTTGACTCTGTTAACCCCCAGCACCATGCCGAAAACGAAACCTGCGCTTCCCGCTAGGAAAGTCCTTAGCCCTGCCCCAAAACTGACCAAAGTGTCTGGGGCTGCGCCGAAAGCAGCGGCAAACCAGCCAAACGGCAGCCAGGTGATAAGGGAAAAAATCAGAACAATGCTAGTTTCGGCGAGACTTATTAGCAGCAATGTTAACCGGTCTAGTCCACAATGCAGGTTGGAAGACAACACTAAGCGGCGCGAAAATATCCAGACAAAACCAATCACGAAACCGGCAATAGCAGACAGACCAACCGCGAGTCTCAACAACGTGTCCCATGAATTCGCTGCGTTGAACTCCCGTCCAAGACTTGTGTTGAGTTGCTGTGGCGTAGGAATCTCGCCTCCTGCCCCGGTGGATTGGTTTATTTTTAGCGATGACAACAGCAAACTCGCGTCCTCAGGGCTTGCCGGCCAGGTCTCGATGAGGCACTGGCTAAAATCTTGTACGACCGCTACGGGCATAACGACCGCATATCCCAGATCACGGTTACGACCATCATCGGGGTAGGCAAATACCCCGGCTATAGAGAGTTTCTGCCCGTCGCGCAAAACCGTTTTTTCGCCGGGGCGCACCCCCAAAGTTTGTGCCAGAGTGTCAGTAATCCACACGCCGGGCTGATTCAGGAAAACCGCTCCGGGGGTGTTCGCCGACAACACGCGCCAAAAATCTGGGGTGGCTTCAAAAGTGGAAACTGCCCGCGATGGCATGGCTGCGAAATAAATGTCTTTACTCTCCCGCAAGGCACCCGCTGCCTGCACAGAACCAACGCCTTGGAGATTAACGCACCTCTGAGAATCCACCATCTCGTTCGCACGTATCACATAGGTAGAGGCTCCCGACTCACGAAACTGTGTCCCTGCTCGGGCCAACCCAGAGCCATAGCTACTGACAAAAACGGATCCCAATCCCACAATCGCTAAGAGTGCCAATGCGCTCAACAGTATGCTGCCTGCCCCTGTGCTGAAGTTGCGCCAGGCTTCGCGCCAGATTTCTGAGCCGCGCATCATTTTGCGAATTCCTTTAAGTTAATAACACGCTGTGCACTGCTGGCCGTATCCGGGTCGTGAGTGGCAATCACCACAATGGTGTTAGTTGAGGCAAGTGCCCCTAAGACAGCATTCACAGAGGCGGCTGTGTGAGTATCAAGTTGTGCGGTCGGCTCGTCCACTAGCAAAAGCGCTGGCTGAGAGGCGAAAGCACGAGCCAGCATCAGCCGGGTTGCTTGCCCGCCCGAGAGCGTTGCGTAGGGCTGAGTGGCTTGCTGGGACAGGTCGAAACGTTCCAATAGCTGGTAAGACAGCTTTTCCGCCTCTCGTCTTGACGCGCCGCCCGCCAATATCGGCAAGGACACGTGGTCAATAACGCTGCGCTTAGGTGAACCCAGCGGGTTTTGGAAAACCCACGAAATTTTCCCCTCTCCGTCCCGGGTAATTTCACCCTCCGTGGGTGATTCCCACCCGGCCAGTAGCGACAAGAGAGTCGATTTACCACATCCTGAAGGTCCGGTGATAGCAACCATTTCACCCGATTCGAGGGTGAAACTAAGGTTTTCAAAGAGATTCTCGGTGCCCTGGAAACGATGTGCCAAACCGGAAGCTACGAGGCGCATGGCGGCGCGTCCTTTCCCGGATTCACCCGCACCGTTTTCGGCAAGGTAGAGTCGCCAGAGCTTTTGCCTTGAGCCACCACAATGGTCTGACCGAGTTCAGAAGAAACAATCCGCACCCGGTAGGCTTTCTTTCCTGAAAGTACGCAGGCCGTGTCAGCATCTATACCGTAAAGAGCGGCGGCTGGAACCGAGATAGCCGAAAGCGGATCTTTTAACTCAGCCGTCACGTTGAGCTGCTGGCTCTCAGGGTTTTCTGACCAGGCTAGATAGCTAGAGGTAGCAGCAAAAGCTGCTAAGAAAGCACTATCTGTGATTTTCCCGTCAGGAGGAATTTCAACTTTTGCTTTACCCGCTACCGCCATGCGCACGGTGTCAGGAACGGGGTCCACCTTGAGCGCGGAGATCACATCACTAATGGCTGCCACCGAAGTTCCCGCCCCAATCTCAGTTCCGAGTTTAGACGGGCAGGCTTTCACCCCGACTTCCACGGCTGGAATCCAGATAAGACGCATTTTGGGCAATGATTGCGTATCACGCACACCGAGCTTGCTCCATAGTTGTTTCAGCGCCAAGCTCGTAGCTTGATTCCATTTTCCGCTCGGGGTGACTGGATAACCGAGTCTTTGCAGCTCAGCTTGGAGGGCATTGACATCAACGCCGTTGGTATCCGGTTGGAGGTCACGCCACAACGGCACCTCGGTGTGCAAAGCCAGCAATGGTTGTCCATCAAGCGAAATGAAACTGGTTCCAGACTTGATAGTGTCTCCAGGCGTGCAGGTATATGCCGTGATAGTGCCTGAACCATTGGCCGCCAGTTCGCCTCCTGATAGGAGCGTGGCCGTAACCGGCAGACGCTTGGGGTCAAGGAACTTAATTGTTGGTGTGGAAATCTCTTTAGAATCATCACTAACCAGACTCAGTCCGGGTGTTTTCACGGGTGCCAAAACGAAACCCAAACACGCCCCCAAGGCAAGAGCCAGCGTAACCGCCACTACAACCAGCCGCCAGGACACTTGACTTTTGTTATTACCCGTTTCCAACAGTTCTCCGCTCCTAGATTTATTCACCAATTGTGACACTCGAGGGCTGTTTATTGTGCAATTTCACCACTGCGGGTCAGCCTGGCAATGCGAAATCTCCGGGTCGTCACCGTTGAACTCACGCCCGCCAGGAAGAACAATAGTGGGCACCTCCGAGTTTGCAATCTTCTCGTTGATTTTCGCGTTTTGAGCTTCAAGACACTGATAATAATCCTGCGCATTCTTATCGCATTGATAACCTGTAGAATAAGTCGGTAAATCAGCCTGCAGGGTTTTCAAGTCTTTGCCGGTGAAATCTTTGGGAACCAAATCATGGCGCACAAAACAAGCCGCCAACACATCATCCAGGTCCTCGTTCTGCGGGTTTTCACGCATCCGATCATACAAACTCAATACGTCTCGAGTGTCCACGGAGCATTTATCTTCCACCTGCAGCGGAACGTCACCAACAGTGGCTACCTGCTTAATTCCGTACTGGTCTGTACTTACCTGCGCCTCATAACCGTTTTCACTAAGACAACTTATATATTTACTGCGGGCTTCCTCGGCTTCCTCATCACTGATGTTTCCGTCCGCCAGAACATTCTTTACAAAAGTCGAGGAATTCCCGTCAAGTAGTTGAGCAATTTCAGCTGAGTAGGCGCCCTCTGTCTCATTATCGTGACTGGCACAACCCGCGAGGAGGACACAGGCGGAAAACAAAACGAGGATACTTGTCTCAAGTTTCCGCACCATCGCAGTTACACCTCTAGAGCTGACTAATTGAATTGTAAAATACCAGAACCACCATCGAGAGTTCCCTGGGGTCGTACGGCAATACTCACCGCCCCTGGGCTTCCAACCCAGTTGCCATTCACATAGTAGAGACGAGGGTTATTGTCATTTAAATAGTACGGTTTCTTAGCTTTCAGCATCTTACCTGAGCTACAGCTGTTTACCTTCACTCCAAAACCCATACTGTCGTTCCTGATTACCGTAAAGGTACATCCCGCCGATTGTGTAGAGTTGCCGAGGAATTCGTCATTGGAAAAGTCTGTTTCCGATGCATAGCCCAACTGGGCGGGCAACGAAATGGTTAGAGCCAGCATTGCCATTGGAATGAGTTTTGCTACGTGTGACATCTTCGTCTCCTTTCACGAATTTACCCTATCATACATCTGAGTCTACCCCGTGTCAACGAACCGGCGTACCTTAGGTATTTTGAGCGCGATAGGGGGTTTGGGCTACAGATCACCAGGGCGCTGGCTTACTCTTTGGGTAGCAAAACGATTCCGTCCATGTCGGCGTGCAAGATGTCTCCGGGGCGCCACGTGATGCCCCCGAAGTTTAGCTCCACATCGGTTTCACCCACGCTGTCTTTGGCGGATTTGCGAGGAGTAGTGCCCAGCGCTTTCATGCCCAGGGCCAGACCGCGAATCGTTGCCGAGTCACGAATCGCCCCGTTGATGACGACCCCAGCCCAACCGTTCTTTACCGCGGCACCCGCAATCATGTCGCCGCACAAGGCCGTGTGCAGGTCGCCCTCTCCGTCAACGACCAGGACCCGACCCTCCCCCGGTGAGTTCAGCGTGGCTTTCACCAGGCCGTTATCCAGGTGGCAGTGGATTGTTGTAATCTGGCCGGCGAAAGCCTTGTGCCCGCCAAAGTTAGCCATCTGAATATCGCAAACCCGCAGCTTGTCACCGTATTCGTCATACAAATCCGTGGTTGCGAGGGGGGCTATCATGTTTTGTTTCATTATCGTTTCCTTTCCGAAACACCACTGCATACCGCAAGAATGGTACGAATACACCGGTCTCGGGGCGCTGGCGTCACCAGTCTAACGAATTTCTCGAACTTACCGAGGGGGAAAGTCTACCCCCAGGAATTTGGCGACTTCACGGGTCTCCGGGTGGGCTTTTAGCTCCTCCAACGTGCCGGTCTGACGCACCACCCCATCGAGCATGATCCCCACCCGATCCGCCACCAGGGCGGCCTCCGCCTGATCGTGGGTCACGTAAACGGCGGTGATGTGGCTGCGTTTCACAATGTCGCGGATTTCGGCGGCTAACTCGTACTTCAACTGTTCGTCAAGGGCGGAAAGCGGCTCATCGAGTAGCAGCAGTTTTGGCCTGGCCGCCAAGGCGCGAGCGAGAGCGACACGCCCGGCCTGCCCTCCCGAAAGCGTGTCAACACGGCGCTTTTCCATGCCCTCTAACCGCACCAGCTGCAGCATCTCGGCGACCGTGGCGGCTATTTCAGTTTTGCTAAGGCGCGGTCGGCGCAGTTCCAGGGCGTAGCCGACGTTGCGTTCCACGTTGCGGTTGGCAAACAGCTGGCCGTCTTGGAACAGCATCGCGAATCCGCGCCGATGGGTGGGAATGGGCTCCTGGTTGACGCCGTCCCAGGTCAGGGTGCCAGAATCCGCCGGCAGCAATCCCGCCACAACCTGTAGCAGGGTTGATTTCCCGCACCCCGACGGACCCAGCAGCACCATAATTTCGCCCTTACCCACGTCCAGGTTCACGTCCTGCAAGATGGGTACGGGAGCCTCACCGCGTCGGTTTGGCGGGTAGGAAAAGGTCACTTGCCGCAGGCACAAGCCCGGGTGGGCAGTATCGTTCACGTGTTTATTCTCCCTTCGAGGACAGTTTAAGTCGCCGCCGCGGGTCTCGCGTCAACAGGGTAAAACCGTTTTCTGCCACGAACATGACTAACGCACAAGTTAGCGCCAGCACCACGCTCGCGGCGGCGCTCGCCCCTTGTGCCTGAGCGGACGGACGGGAACTCAAAGCAAAAATCGCCACCGGCAGTGTCGGCTCCAGCGGCCTGGCCAGGAAGCTGGTCGCCCCGAACTCCCCCAGAGAAATCGCGAAAGCGAAACCAGCCCCGACCCCGCTGACCCGCGCCAAAACGGGCAGCTCCACCGTGACGAAAGACTGCAGACGATTGGCCCCCAAAGTCGCGGCCGCCTCCCGCAGGTGCGGATTGATGGCCCGCAAGGTCGGCAGGACCGAACGCAACACCAGCGGCACCGCCACCACCGCTTGTGCGGCCGCCAGAAACGCCGCGTTAGCGGGCAGAGAAAGCGGCGGAGCCTGCAAAGTTATCAGCATTCCGAAACCCACCGTAACCGCGCTAACGCCTTGGGGAGAGGAAAATAGCATATCGAACAGTTCCTGCGCCCCGCGCCACCGCGAGTTCGGCGGCACTCGGCGGGACACGACCAGCGCCACTGACAACCCCATGACCAGGGAAATCACACAGGAGAGCAACGCCACCTGCAGGGAATATCCCCACGCTGCCCAGGCTGTGCCCGGCAGCTGCGCCACGATTCCCGGCTGGCCCAACGCCCGATAGTTCGCCAGCGTCCAGCGACCCGCCAAACGCAGCGAAGCCACCACCATGAAAATCAGCGGCACCGCCACCAACAAAATCCCAAAACCGGTCAAGACCAGCGCGAAAGCGTCCTCGCGGCGCACCCGCCGGGGAGGGACTGTGCGCAACGCCCCCGCACGTTCAAAACGCGCCCGCGCCACACCATTAATACCTAGAGCCGCCAACACGATGAGGATCTGCAGGATAGACAAAACCGCGGCTCCTGAAAGATTGAGGTAACTGGCGGTTTCGAGGTAAATCTCGACTTCCAAAGTCGTGATTTTTACCCCACCCAGCACCCGAATCAGGCCGTAAGACGTGATGCAATACAGGAACACCAGGGAAGCCGCGGCAAAAATCGCCGGACCCAGCCGGGGCAGGGTCACGCTCAAAAACGCCCGAGCCGGACTGGCCCCGAGCGCCCGCGCGGCTTGTGCGGGACGCGGATCCAAACGCATCCAGGCGTTACCAACAATCCTCGCGACCAGGGAAAAGTTAAAAAACACCATCGCCAAGATAATCGCGGCACGGCTCTCGGACAGACCCAGGAAACCCAAAGGGGCACCCGGCCCCAATAAATTCTGGAACGCCACCCCGACCACTACCGATGGCAACACGAAAGGCACCCCGGTGAGGGTGCGCCACACTCGACGTCCCGGAATCCGTAGCCCGTAAAGCACCCAAGCCCCGGCCACACCCAGGAAAACTGAGAATATGGTCCCCAGCAACCCCATCTCCAGGGTCCAAAACAGGGTCGTCCAGGTCCGGGTTCGACCGAGCATTTCGCGCAAAGCCCCGCCGAAGCCGGCACTCCCGCCGGAACTCAAACCAGTCGCCGTACCGCTCAGCCCCAGGCCGATAATCCGCAGGGTCGGCCACAGAAAAAACAGCCCCAGGAAGGCCAGCGGCAGGAAAACCATCACCGCTAGAGCCACCCTGGGGGCTGTCTTTTCCATTTATCGCCTTTCGAACGCTCGGGACGACTAGCCCATAATCGAGGCCCAGGAACGCACCCAGGCTTCGCGGTTCTTAATCACGTCGGAAACTTTCAGCATGGCCGCCTGGCCCGACGGAGCGCCAAACTTGGCCAACGGTTCGGGCAGCTGCACCGAATCCAGCACCGGGTACATGTAGTTGTTCTCGGTCAGGTCCTTTTGCGCCGTTTCCTCGGTCAGGAACTGGACCAACGCCGCGGCACCCGCCGGATTCTTGGCGCCCTTCAGCACCCCGGCGTATTCAATCTGCTGATAGCAAGTTGCCGGCACATTACCAATGGTGGAAACGCTCCCGTCATCGCTGACCGCCCAAGCCGGGGAGGAAGCGTATGACACCATGATGGGGTAAGCCGCACTGCCGTTGTCATTAGAACCCGCCGTAAAGTCAACGTTGAATGCATCATCCCATGAGCTCACGGCCTTGACCCCGTTCTCTTTCAGGGACTTCCAGTAGTCCATCCACCCGTTTTCGCCCTTGGCGTTGATAGTGGACAGCAGGAAAGCCAGGCCCGGCGTGGACGTGCGGGGATCCTCTACCACGGTGAGGTTTTTGTATTCAGGTTTCGCCAGGTCGTCGAAGGTCGCCGGAGGCTGCTGGCCCTTCTTTTGGAAGTAGGCGACATCGTAGTTCACGCAAACCTCGCCGCGGTCCACGGGTACTAATTGCTTCGAATCCCCGCGCAGTTTTTGCACGCTAGGAGCGAGTTTCCCGGTGAAGTCAGCCAAGGCTCCGGCATCAACGGCGGCCTGAGCGGTGTTGTTATCAAACCCGAACACGGCATCGCCCAACGGCGCATCCTTAGTCAAAATCAGCTTATTGGTCAGTTCTACCCCATCGCCGTTCTTAACCACCTTTAACTGGTAACCCGTTTTGTCGGTAAAGGCGGCGGCGGTTTCATCGCTCAGGGGAAATGAATCATAGGTCACAAGGGTTACCGTGCCGCTGGACGTGTCTTTGTCAGTTCCCGGGGTGCTGGTGGCGCTGTCGGCCGGACGCGAATCGCTACAGCCCGCCAGCAAAGCCGCGCACAGTCCTGCTGCGGCCAACGCAGCCAAAGTCCGGGACGAGGCTGGTCCACGAGTAATAGAAAACATAACTGCCCTTTCTAAAATCAGTAAGAGCAGGGGAAAAGTCCACGTCCTGGGCGACGCAAACCGAGATTTACTCGACTTCCTCGGCAACATTACTTGCCTGGTGCGAGGGTCTGCCCGCTTCATGCAACACAAAAAGCCACGGCACTCTCAGCGAATTTCGCTCCCCTGTCGTGCCTCTAAGTATATGCCATCGCCAGACAAAATCTGTGGGCGCGCCGATTTGGCGGACACCTGGGCGAAAGGTAAAAATAGAAAGGTAAAAATGTATAAATTTTTTGCAGGAGGTTCCGGCATGTTTAATGATTCGCAGTCAGTAATTAATTTTGTGAAAGAAAAAAACATTCGTTTTATCGACGTGCGCTTTTCCGACCTTTACGGAACTATGCAGCACCTCACCATCCCCACAAATATGTTGGAGGAAACACTCACTGACGGGATGATGTTTGACGGGTCGTCCATCAATGGTTTCACCGCGATTCATGAATCCGATATGAAGCTGATTCCCGACCCCACCGCGGCTTTCGTCGATCCGTTCCGCCGGGAACCGACCCTGGTGCTGTATTCCTCCATCGTGGATCCCTTTACGAACGAACCATTTTCCCGCGATCCGCGCGGCGTGACCCAAAAGGCGGAAGCCTACCTGAAGTCCACCGGCATCGCCGACACAGCATACCTGGCTCCCGAACCGGAGTTTTACCTTTTCGATTCCATCCAGTTCCGCACCGATCCGCACGACACTTTCGTAAAAATTGGTTCGCAGGAATCGCCGGTGACCTCGGGCGATTGGGAGGACGGTCACAACTTGGGCAACAAAATGCCATTCCAAGCCGGCTACGTCCCCGTCCCCCCGATGGATGCCACGGCCGACGACCGGGACGCCATTGTGCGTGCCTTGCAAGAGACTGGTTTTGAAATCGAACGGGCTCATCATGAAGTCGGGGCGTCGGGTCAACAGGAAATCAACTACACCTATTCCACGCTACTGCACGCCGCGGACAATCTCACGGTGTTCAAATACATCGTGAAGAACAAGGCTATCGAACTGGGCAAGACCGTAACTTTCATGCCAAAACCCCTGTGGGGTCAGGCCGGTTCGGGAATGCACTGTCACGTGTCTCTGTGGAAAGACGGCAATCCCCTGTTCTACGGTGAAAACGGCTATGGCGGCCTGTCTGACCTGGCACGTTGGTTTATCGGCGGGTTGCTGCGCCACGCGGCCGCGATTCTGCCGTTTACGAACCCGTCCATTAACTCTTTCCGCCGCCTGGTGCCGGGCTTTGAAGCCCCGGTGAACCTGGTGTATTCGGCGCGTAACCGGTCGGCTTGCATTCGCATTCCGGTCACCGGAACTTCCCCGAAAGCAAAGCGTGTCGAGTACCGCGTGCCCGATCCCTCGGCGAACCCCTATCTGGCTTTCCCCGCCATTCTGATGGCGGGTCTGGACGGGATTCGCAATCGTATCGAGCCGGCCGAGCCTATCGACAAAGACCTTTACGAACTTCCTCCTGAGGAGTACCGCGACATCGACAAGCTGCCGCCGTCGTTGGATTTGGCGTTGCGTGCCCTGGAGGACGACTACGAGTTCCTCACCGAGGGCGACGTGTTCACGACTGACCTGTTAGAGACGTGGATTCGGCTGAAGCGCGAGAATGAAGTGCAGAAGTTGTTCGTGCATCCTCATCCGCTGGAGTTTGAACTGTACTACAACTGCTGATAGTTGCCGTTTTCCGCGGGTTCACAAGGGACCTGCCGCATCTTCGCGTTGCCGTCACCTTTTTCTGGGTGGCGGCAACGCGTTTTTATCCCTGGGCTTTTCCCGCATTAGCCACGGCCCAATCATCAGCATAATCCCGATAATGGCGGCGAAACTCAGCGCGACAATTTCCTCTGGAACCACGCCGTCAACAAACACTCGCATGATGACCAGGGTTACCACCAACACGCCGCAAAAACTGATGAGGTTGCCGGCCGTGAGGTTGGCGATACCCAGATTCAGGTTCAGGCTCTGCTGCAGCTTCGCCCCAAAACCGCTGGCTGCCGCGACTTGGCTCATATACATCGGGTCCTCCGACACTCCGGTGACGCTGGTGCCTAGCTGGCCGGCTTTCGGGGCTGGGTCCTGAGGTGTCATCGGGGCCGGCAATGCGGGTGCCGGATTGCCGTCGGGCCCTACGGCGGCGTTACGCGCCTGGTTCTGGGAGTGCGCCGCCGTGGTTTTTCCCTCACTGGCCGACGCCGCCGCCTGCGCGACGGCCTGCTGAGCGTTGGCCTGGGCCACGTTGGCTTGACGTACCGCCGCTTCGGGCATGGCGGCCGGAACCGCCGGCCCGCCAGGGGCGCTTGCGGGGGTGCCGGCCGGGTTCGCGGGGGCAGGAGCAGTCTGGGTCTGAGCTCCTTCCGCCCGCAGGGTTGCCGCTCCGGCAGCGGTCTGCGTGGCCGTTTGGGCACTGGCCAGCTGTGTGGCGGCCGGTTGGCCTGAAGTGGCGGGAGCAGTATTTGCGCCGGCTGCAGCGTTTGCCGGGGTAGGCAGGGCGGATGGGGCGGCAGTACCCGCTGCAGCTGTACCCGGATTAGCAGCTCCCGCGGCAGAGGCGGAGTTCGCGGTAGCTGCGGCCCCGCTATTCTGGGCCGCGGCGTAAAGATTTGCTCCCTGTCCGGGAGGAATCATCTGCGCACGTCCCAAAGAGGTTTGTACCGTTCCGGGAGACACCGTGGATTGGGAAAATGACTGCAGCATTCGTGCCAAAGAATCCGGATTCGCCCCACTCTTTTGGGTGGCGGCCTGACCGGCGGCGTTCTGCCAGGCGCTGCGGGAGTTTTGCAGCGCGGAGTCAAGGTTGGTGCCGGAGGTTCCGGTGTTGGGCAGCAACTGAGTGGCCGGGGAGGCGTTAGATTGGGCGGACGCCGGATTGGGCTTTCCGGTAGCTGCCTCGGAAGTGTTTTGCGCCGAAGCTAGCCCCGCCACAATGTTGGCGATGGCGGCGGAGTTTTGTGGCACCGGCAAGCCGGTAGCGCTCAAGTTCCCCTGGGCGGCCGCACCCATATTGGCCGCGGCGTTGTTGACCGCAGCTTGCGCATTTTGAGCGGCGGTGGCAGCATTTTGGGCGGCATTAGCCGCATTGGCAGCATTAGCAACCCCCGGATTCCCTAGCGGAAAGGAGGGGCCGACCGCAGGTATGCTCATGGACGCTCCCCCTTTCAATCAGATTTCCCTAGGAAAGTATGCCCGCCGATTTGATAAACCATACATCGGCTCTGCTGGTTTCATTATGAGGCTCCACAATCGCAAAGTCCACTATTTCGGCGCAGTTGAGCCAAATACTATGTTCTATCTTTCGACCTATTTTGCGGTATGTTAAACCTATTGATTCAGGAGGCTCTGTTGACCACAAATTATTACGCCACCCCCGCCCAAATCAGCCTAGAACCCAACGATTCCATACCCGCGCTGTTTTTCACCCGCGCGCGGCGCACTCCCCAGGCTGTCGTGATGATGCGACCGCAGCCTTTCGGAGATGGCTGGGAAGAGATTACCGCCTCCACTATGGCTAACCAGATCATCGATGTGGCGCGCGGATTTATCGGTATGGGGCTAGAGGCCGGGGACTGCATCGGCATCATGGCCGGGACCTCCTACGATTGGATATTGTTGGATTACGCCGCCCAGTCGGCTGGTCTGACTGTGGTTCCTATCTATGAAACTGATTCAGCAGCCCAGGTGGACTGGATTTTGGAGGATACTGGGGCGCGTTTTGTCATTACCGAAACCGCGACTCAAACTCGCTTGGTTGAGTCCACCGGACGGATTGTGGATTGCGGGGTGGCCGCTCTCCAGGACGGGGCGCTAGACCAGATTCGCCTCAAAGGAACCAACATTCGCAAACAGGAAGTTCGGGAACGTTTGTCCGCAGTCAATCTCGATTCGCTGCTTTCCATCGTCTATACCTCCGGAACGACCGGCAAACCGAAAGGCGTGGAGCTGACCCAGCGCAACTTCGTCTATATGGCTTTGATGATTGGGGACAGCCTGCCCGAAGTCATCGACAACAAAAAGACCCGTATGCTGCTGTTTTTACCGCTGGCTCACGTGTTTGCCCGTTTCAGTTCCTACACTGTACTCTCCGGGCGGGGCATGCTGGGCTGCGTCCCCAACGTAAAAAACCTGCTGAACGACCTACAATCCTTCCGTCCCACCAGCATGATTGTGGTGCCTCGAGTTTTGGAAAAAATTTATACCGCTGCCCAGGTCAAGGCCGGTCGCGGCCTGAAACACACGATTTTCAGCTGGGCGGTGGCGCAGGCCATTCACTATTCGGAAGCTTTAGAGGATCCAAACCGCAAATTTGTGGGATTCCGTTTACATCGTTCCCACGCGATTGCGGACAAGTTGCTGTTTTCTAAACTCCTGGAACTGATGGGCGGGGACTGCCGCTGGGTCATCAGCGGTGGTGCTCCCCTAGGCGCGCGTCTGGGGCATTTTTTCCGCGGAGTGGGCTTGACTGTCATCGAGGGCTGGGGTCTGACAGAAACCGCTGGTCCGGTTACCGGCAACCTTCCCGGCGATATCCGAATCGGTAGCGTGGGGCGCCCGCTGCCCGGAGTGGAAATAAAACTTGACAGTAGCGGGGAAATTTTTGTCCGGTCCGACCTGGTGATGCGCGGCTACCGCAACAACCCCGAGGCAACTCGCGAGGCTTTGGACCCCGACGGATGGTTCTCCAGTGGAGACTTGGGGGAAATCGACGACAACGGTTTCCTCAGCATTACCGGCCGTAAGAAAGAACTTATCGTGACGGCCTCAGGAAAGAACGTCTCTCCGGCTCCGTTGGAGGACTCGTTCCGCGGTCACCCCTTGGTTTCCAACGTGGTCGTCATCGGAGACAAAAGGCCGTTTGTGTCGGCTCTGGTGACTTTGGACCGGGCGATGCTGCCCACGTGGTTGGCTAACCACAAACTTCCGCCTATGGATCCGGCGACTGCCGCCCTTCACCCCGCTGTTCAAGAATCCCTGATGAAAGGCGCCCAGCGGGCCTCCGCCAGCGTGTCCAGGGCCGAATCTATCCGCAAAGTGCGGGTTATTATTGGTGACTTTACCGTGGACAACGGCCTGTTGACGCCGTCCTTAAAGGTCCGCCGAGAACTGGTCATTAAAAAATACGCCAAAGAAATCGAAGCTATCTACGCGAAATAGGCTCTGCGCGGGATGGCGCATTGAGGGCTTAAATCAAGTTGGACCCGCACGCGGCGGATCCAACCAGTGGAGGTTTTAGTTATTCAGATTGAACGAGTTACCTTTCAACCTTGCTAGCGCGGCGACGCGTGGTGGCGACTGCGCCAGCCAGCAATCCGACGCCGGCAATCAAGGCAGCGACAGAGAGCAAAGCAGCATACTGAGCAACGGAGCCGGTGCGAGCCAGGGAGCGGCTCAAGGAACCAGCTTCGGAGACGGTCTGAGCCCGATTGACTTGGGCCTGCTGAGCAGGAGCCGCCTGCACGGCGGAAGTCTGGACAGCGGTGGCGGGAACCACGTTGGCGTTGACTGCCGGGGCCTCAGAAACAGCCGCATTCAGCAACGGGGTGGTCTGACCAGGAACCAAAGCCGGACCGGCAGGTTCCGGAAGCTCAAACCACACAACCTGGGATTGACCGTTAGGGTCAGCCGGAGGAGTGTTTTCGGTCTTTGCCATGGTCAGCAACGGGGCGGGAGCCTGGGGGTCAGGAGCCGCGACCGGAGTGGAAACGGGAGCCATGGCGCTGTAGTGAGGCACTACATAAGTAACAGGAACGACCTGCGTCGGGGCAGGTTCAGCAGCTTCTGCCGGCTCAGCGGCGGTAGCAGCCTCCTCGGCCTGAGGTTCAGCCGGAGCGGCTTCCTCGGCGGGCTCAGCCTGGGCAGCAATGCCCTCTTCGGCGGGAGCGGCAGTCTGTTCCTCTGCGGATTCAGAGACTTCCGTTTCGGTGGTTTCGGGGGCTGGCGTGGTTTCCTGCGCGGCGGGTTCCGCACCCGGGGCAGGTTCCTCGGTGGCTTCCTCAGAAGCAGCCGGTTCACCCTGAGTCGCCTGCGTAGCTTCCTCAGTACCAGCGACAGTAATGTCATTTTCCGCAGCAGTAGCGCCCGCCACCTCTATGGCGGGATCCGCTCCTAATGCGGCCTGCGTGCCATCGTCCGCGAAAGACGGAGCGAAGCCCATCACCGCAGCTATAAGTAAGCCGCCTCCTGCGGCGTAAAGCTTATGTGAATTTTTCATGATCGGAGACCTCCATGCTCCAGCGATACCCTGTATATCGCTCTTCGGTTGCTGTCTTCCGGTTACCCTTCTTACAGCCAACCCGTACTTATAAGTATAGTCGATTTTGGCTCAATGACGCCGATTGATTACTCCTCCCGGTCGCCCAATTTGAAGTCAAATTTTTCATCTCAGTAAGTTTTAAGCTGGGTGACAGGAAAAATCGCTGAATTATCAACATTTAAAACGTTTCCAGACGGTAAGGAATCTTTCATTTATGTGAGGAATATCACATTTTAGAGATGCGAACAGTGGTGTCATTTGACCTGACATTAAAATCAATTTTGTATTCACATTTGAACTTAGACACAGCCCTGTTTTGCAACAAAATCCCACGTGAGAGGGCATTTATCGGGATTAGGCGTCTCTGGTGAGCGCGACACGCCAGATTCACCGAAAATTGCCGTGCTCCTCACCACCAGATTCCTAAGAGATTTACTAAAAAAACTCAGACATTCAGGAACGCTTGGCGAATTTAAGCATTTTCTCAGCTAACCCTCAGATTTGAGCTGAGTTTCGGGACAATTGCCTCTCGCCGTGATAGCCGACCGGGTGGTGGTATTTTGCATTCATTCCGTGAACATAGTTCAAAAATCTAGAGACTGTTTAGATTATTTATTGAAGGCGAAATTGAAGCCAAAATTTCGTTCTCAGCGAACCAGAAGCCAGGACCGTCAGTGCCAATCCGCCTCTGCTCAAAAAGGAGCCACCCGTTAAACAAACTGTCGGGCTGACAGGATTTGAACCTGCGACCCCTTGACCCCCAGTCAAGTGCGCTACCAAACTGCGCCACAGCCCGATTGCCCAAAAAGCAACATAGATACTTTACCCTATTGGCAACCGAAGGGAAAAACGCTGCCGCCCGGGACGCTTGAAAAATGAATAAATCGTTGGAAAATCGCGGAAAATCCTAGCGGCCTTTCCGCTTTTCACGCACCCGTACCCCGATGCGCACCGGGGTACCTACGAAACCAAAGGTGTCCCGCAGACGGTGTTCGATGAAACGCCGGTACTGCGGGTCAAGGAAACCGGTGGTGAACAGGACAAAACGAGGCGGACACACCCCCGCCTGGGTGGCGTAGAGGATACGCGGCTGTTTGCCGCCGCGTAGCGGATGGGGGTGAGCCGCTACCAGCTCGCCCAAAAATGCGTTCAAACGCGAAGTCGGGATCCGAATGGTCCAACCCTCCAAGGCCGCTCGCAATGCCCGGGCAATCCGGTTCGTGTGCCAGCCGGTCTTCGCCGAGACGTTAATCTTCGGCGCCCAAGACACGTGCGCCAAATCCGCCTCTTGTTCGTATTTCAACTCGCCCTGGCGGTATTCGTCCACCAGATCCCACTTGTTGTTCACCAGCACTAAGGCACGGCCTGCCTCGACGACTTGGTTCACGACCCGCACGTCTTGTTCCGTGAGAGGTTCTCCACCGTCCAACAAGACCAGCGCCACATCAGCGTTTTCGATGGCGGCTTGGGTGCGCAACACCGAGTAGTAATCCGCTCCCACGCTGCGTTTGACCCGCCGACGCACCCCCGCGGTGTCTACAAAAACCCACTGCTGCCCGTCCAGCTCCAAGACCTCGTCTACCGGATCGCGAGTGGTGCCGGGTACTTCTGAAACCACGGCTCGTCCCGCCCCGGACAGGGCGTTGAGCAGCGAGGACTTACCCACGTTGGGTCGGCCCACAAGGGCGACCCGCGGCGTAGAGTCTTCGGCACGAGTCACCGGTGTGGCTCCGGCCTGGGGTAACACCTGCAAAATGGCGTCCAGCAAGTCTCCGGTCCCGCGCCCGTGCAGGGCAGAAATCGGGTAGGGCTGACCCATGCCGAGGTTCCATAAGGCAGCGGCATCGGCCTCTTGCCGCTCCGAGTCGACTTTGTTGGCCACCAGCAGCACCGGTTTGCCGGAACGGCGCAGCAGCTTCATCAAACGCTCATCGGTAGCGGTCGCCCCCACGTTCGCGTCCACCACGAACAATGCGGCGTCCGCCAGGTCAATCGCGATTTCGGCCTGGTCTGCAACCGCTCGGTCAAGCCCGGAAACCCCCACGTCCCAGCCGCCAGTATCAACCAGGTGAAAATTGCGCCCGTTCCAGTGGGCATCATAAGTGACCCGGTCTCGCGTCACTCCCGGTTCGTCCAGCACCACGGCTTCGCGGCGCCCCAAAATGCGGTTCACCAGGGTGGATTTGCCGACGTTAGGGCGCCCCACCACGGCAAGGGTGGGCCAGTTTGGCGCGGCGGATAGTCCGGCGGAGTCCAGAGTCACGTCTCCGGACAGAAGATCCAAATCCTCCGGCTCCAAGTCGTAATCTTGCAGCCCCTCGCGCAGCATCGCTTCCCGCGCTGCGTCCGCGGGGTCTAACGTGCCATCATCGACAAAGTTTTCGTATTCCACGTCAGGGAGTTCATCGCTGGACGCAATCTGATTGGGCTGTTGAGACAGCGTCACGTCTCCGGTGTCTCCGGTGGTTTCTTCGGTCATTATTCCCCCGTGCGTTATTGCCTGGCCAAAGTCCGGGCCAAGCCTCAATTCGTCGCCTGATCAATCAGACGCATAACCGTATCTAAAGTTTGCGACACGCTCAAATCGGTGGAGTCCACCGTGGTCACCCCATCGGCGGCCGCGTGGAAAGAAGTGACTTTGGCATCGCGGGCATCGCGATCCAACACCAAGGCGCGTTCTCGGTCCAGGGTTTCGCTCTGAACGTCACCTTGATCGGCCAAAGCCCGCCGACTAACCCGCGTCGCCGCACTGGCAGTCAAGAGAATCCGCACTTGTGCATCCGGAGCCACCACGGTGGTGATGTCCCGACCTTCCACCACGATACCGCGGGTGGATTCGCGGGCCTGGGCGATGATGTCGCGCTGCAGCGCAATCAGCGTGGTACGCACCTCCGGTACGCTCGAGACAGCGGACACGATGGTGTTGATGTGATCCGTACGAATCACGTGCATGACATCGATATCGTCCACAAAAATCCTGGGCGCGTGGGGAACCGCGTTGACGGTGAACTTCATGGTCTGCACCGCTGCCGCGATGGCTACGGGATCGTTGAGGTCCGCCCCGCGGTGCTCCACCCCCCAAGCCGCGGCGCGATACATCGCTCCCGTATCGAGGTAGCCCAAATCGAGGGCTGCCGCCACGTTGCGCGAAATGGTGGATTTACCCGAACCACTGGGGCCGTCGATGGCGACCACCACCCCGCGCCCCAAAATCTTTTCGCGCAATGCCTCATAGTTCGCGTATTCCATGACTCCCCTACACTTTCCAGGTATTTAGCAAGGCTCCAGTATTCCACATTGAAACCGGTAACGCCCTAAGCAAGCCTATTTTACAGGCAAAAGGGCTTGTAATGACCCGTTTTGCCGAAAAAATCTGGCGCTATAAGCGTTCTGCCGGTTCAGACCTCCGCTAGGGACCAGCCCCGTTGCGACAGGTATGCCATCAGCGGCTCTACCGAAGCCGGTGTCACATACAGGTAGGCCAGCCCGCGCGCTTGTCCCAACGAGTGTTCCAGGCGAAAATCCTCCACATTCATGCCGGCTGACCCCACATCGTTGAACAAACGTCCCAGGAAACCCGGCTCGTCCGGGACCAGCACTGCCACCACCCCGTACTTCGAGGCGGCATCACCGTGCTTGCCGGGAATCCGCCCCACGCCCTCGTTTCCGCGCACTAACACGGTATTAATGGCGCCCACCGCGGGAGAGTTCCAGGCGGTGCGCGCGCTATTCTCAGAGGGGTCACAAGGCCGGGTGGGCGGGATTGTTTCGGTCGGACTACCGTCCGGGTCGCCGGTGTCGCAGGGAATATCCGGGCTCAGTCCGGCGATGAGAGCCTGCAGGTTACCTTGCAATTCCACCAGGATTTCGCGCACCGCGGTTTCGTTGCCCGCCAAGATAGCGTTCCACAGCCGCGGATCCGAGGCCGCAATGCGGGTTACGTCGCGCAAGCCGCCACCAGACAGTTCCAAAGCAGCCGGAGGCGCCGTCACCAGCAGCCCCGCCATCAGGGAGGACACCAGCTGAGGCACGTGCGAAACCAACGCTACTGCCCGGTCGTGCTCGTCAGCATCCAAAGTCAACAAGAACGCGCCCAGGTCTGTCCCTAAAGTCCGCGCCGCCAACACCACGTCAGGGCGGGTCGTCTCATGCGCCACCACCACCCAGGGTCGACCCGCGAATAAGTCCGCGGTGGCAGCTCCCACTCCGTTCACTTCCTTGCCAGCCATGGGGTGTACCGAGCAATAGCGCGGCGCCGCGGCACAATCCCCCGCCACGACCTCGTGCACCACCGCGTCTTTCACGGAACTGACGTCAAATACGAAAGCCGCGGGAAACTCCCGCAAAGCCGCCAACACGACACCGGCAGTCACATCGGGAGGGGTCGCGACCAACACTAGAGAAGGCGCGGGAAGACCCTCGCGCCAGACCCGTCCGGCTCCCAGGCTCTCGCCCAAAGCCATCGCTGTCGGGGACGCATCTCGCAGGTAAACGTCCACTCCCGCGCGGCACAGCGCCAGACCGACAGAACCTCCGATTAAACCCGCGCCGATAATTAACACCGGACCCCGCGTGCCAACCACGGTGGCACAGGGCTGCGGGGCAGATTGCGGCAAGGTCTCGCTCATAGTCCCACCATTTCTTGTAGGGCGGCCAGTTCGTTGCCGTGCAGCAGCCGGAACTGGCCCTCTTTCAGGCCGTCCAAAGTCAGGTTGGCGATTCCCGTGCGGGTCAAGGCAGACACCGGGTGTCCGACTGCGGAGAGCAGGCGACGCACCACGCGGTTCTTGCCCGAATGTAGGGTCAGCTGCACAATCGATGAGCCCTTGCGCACTTCGATGAGTTTGAATTTATCGACTTTCACCGTGCCGTCCTCCAGCTCGACCCCACGGCGCAACACCTTACCCAAACCCATCTTGACCTGGCCTTGCACCACCGCGACATAGGTTTTCGGGACTTCGTAGGACGGGTGCATGATTCGGTTAGCCAGCTCGCCGTTGTTGGTCAACAGCAGCAGTCCCGCCGTGGCGGCGTCCAAGCGGCCCACGTTATAGACCCGCTCTGGCAGTTTCGTCACCCAGTCCCCGATGCAGGGCCGATCGTCCTCGGGCTGCATCGAAGAAACCGTGCCAACGGGCTTGTGAAAAGCCCAGACCTGCAGGACCGTATCGGTGTGTATCCGCTGTCCGTCCACCGTAATCCGGTCCGTGGGCTGGACTTTTACCCCCATTTCGCGCACCGTTTCGCCGTTTATCTGGACGCGGCCCTGCGCAATCAAGTCCTCGCTGGCCCGCCGCGAGGCGACCCCAGCGCGGGATAGTACCTTTTGGAGGCGCTCGGGTTCGCTGGGTGCTGCGGGGCGGGGGTGGGGTGCAGTTTTCGACTCGGGCAAGGGCGGATTGTCACTGTTCACAGTGTTTTCGGTTTCTATCTCAGTCATCGTTACTGCTTTCTGTTTCATTCATATCGTCGTCGTCCGCGCTGCGTTGGGTTTGCGCATCCCACAGGACATCGGCCGTTTCCGACGCCAAAACCTCGGATAGGTCAGGATTGGCAGGCATATAGGGCGCTAGGGGCGGCAACTGTTCCAGGCTGTCCAACCCGGTCTGTTCCAGGAAAGCCGCGGTGGTGCGGTACAGCAAAGCTCCGAGGTTCGTCTGGCCGCATTCCTCGATGAGCCCGCGCGCTGCTAGGTTACGCATTACTGAATCCACGTTGACCCCGCGAATGGCGGCGACTTGGGCGCGGGTACAGGGCTGTTTGTAAGCGACCACCGCCAACGTTTCCAACGCCGCTTGTGAAAGCCGACCGGTGGAACCCAGAGTGACGAAACGCTGCACCAAGGTCTGAAACTGCGGTGCCACGTAGATGCGCCACCCGCCGCCGACTTCCCGCAGCTCAAACCCGCGTGGCCGGCTGAACAGGGCTCCGTCCCCACCCTCGCCGCGATACTCGGCCGCTAACCCCTGCAGGGCCGCGAGCACCTCCGTTTCGGGGGTTTGCAGTGCTTCGGACAACACGTCCGCACCCACCGGCGCTTCGGTAATCATCAAAATAGCTTCCAGGGAAGCCCACAAGTCTTGGTTGTCGCTCATTCCCATTCGTCCTCATTGCGGGGTGCGGGCTCGCTGTCGCTGGAGCCGACCCAGATAATAACTAACTTACCCAATGGATTTTCCTGGGTAAAACTCAATACCCCGGAGCGATACATATCCAGCAGCGCCAAGAACCGAGAAATGACCACCGGCAGGGTTTTGGCGTCCGCCACGAGCTCTTTAAACGTGAGGGTGCGGGCACGTTGCAGGCGCTCGGTCAGCACCGCGGTCTGCTCAGAGACCGAAACGAGCGGATCATGCAGGTGAGCGACCAGAACTTGGGGAGGAACCGCGTAGAGAGTTCCGGCGGCGCGTCGCGCTAACTCCTCTGGATCTATCTGGGTTTTCAGTTCCGCCAACACGTGTTTCAAAGCCGGCTCATCGCCCGGTACCCGGCCCGTCACCAGTTGAAATGTCTGGAGCTGCGCCTCTACAAAGTTCGAGGCTTCTTTGTAGGTTTGATACTGGATGAGCCGGGAAATCAGCAGGTCCTGGGCTTCCAGCAGCTCCAGGTCCTCCTCGCTGTCAGCCATGCCCGGCAAGAGCCGCGCCGCTTTGATGTCCAACAGAGTTGCCGCGATGACCAGAAATTCGGTCGCTTCGGCTAGGTTGGGCCATTTGTCCAGGTAGGCGAGGAAATCCGCGGTCACTTCGGCGAGGGCAAAAGCGGTGATGTCCAGTTTGC